>NZ_LFML01000059.1 GCF_001044425.1 Streptomyces roseus | reverse complement strand
GCCCAGCCGCCACCACAGGGCGGCGACGGCCAGGGCGACGAGGACGGCGATGGCGGCCAGCCCCAGGGCTCCGCCGGGGGTGGCGCCCGAGGCGTGGTCGAAGAGGGTGCCGACCCAGTCCCAGAACCGGTCCAGGGCGCGCTGGAGCAGCCCCGGGTCGTCCTGGTGGTACAGCGGCTTCGACAGTTCGCGTTCCGCCGCCTCGCGGGCGGGCTCGCGCGGTGTCGTCACCGGTGGTTGCTCCGCGGCCGGCCGGAGCGCCGCGGAGCGCGTGATGAGACCCCCCGTACTCATCATCGTCGTGTCAGCCCCCGGTCGCCGGTGCGGCCGGGTCCGTGCCGTAGTTCTCCAGGCCCGCCGCCCGGGCGAGCTCCAGGTCGAGGGCCTCGCGGCGGATGCGCTGGTCGACGTAGAGGAGGACGGTGACGCCCGACTGGATCGGCATGGTGATGGTCTGGGCGATGACGGCGCCGACCGCCGAGAGGATGAGGGCGGCCCAGCTGCTCGCGGCGGTGCCGTTCTCCAGGGCGGTCGGTCCGGCGTCGGCGAGGCCGATCGCGAGGCCGGCGATGGACAGCGGCCAGACGATGATGGCCGAGACGAAGGTGGTGATGAGGCCGGTCAGGGCGGTGATGCCGAAGATGCGCCACCAGGAGCCCTGGACGAGGCGTGAGGAGCGGCGCAGCGAGGTGGGGACGCTGCTCTTCTCCAGCATCAGCGCGGGCGAGGCCAGGCTGAACTTGATCCCGAGCCAGAGCAGGAGCGGGAGGGCGGCGAAGCCGCCGAGGAGGCCGACCGCGATGTTGCCCAGGGCGATGCCGGGGGCGATCAGGACGCCGACGAGGAGGATGCCGCCGACGCCCAGCAGGAGGGTCAGCCCGAGCAGGCGGAGCAGCTGGGGGCGGGCCTCGCGCCAGGCGGTGCCGATGGCGGAGCTCTGGCCGAGCACGGCGCGGCTGAAGATCATCGTGAGCATGGCGGTGGCCACGATGGTGCCGATGAGCTGGATGAACCCGTTCGCGACGAGGGCGAGCATGCTGCCGCCGAGGGTGTCGACGAGCTCGCGCACGCTCGGCTCCGCGTCGGAGGTGACGGGGAGGTCGGAGAGCGCGTACTTCTGCACGAGGACGGTGACGACCTGCACGACCGTGGCCACGACGAGGGTGATCGGCAGGACCGAGCGCCAGTGGCTGCGCATGGTGGCGACGGCGCCGTCGAGGATCTCGCCGAGGTCCAGGGGGCGCAGCGGGATCACGCCCGGCTTGGCGGCCGGGGGCTTGCCCCACTGGCCGGGGCCACCGGGGGATCCGTACGGGCCGGAGGGGCCCTGGCCGCCTTGGGGGCCGCCGTACGATCCCCAGCCCGCCCCCGGCTGCGGCTGCTGGTGCGGCGGCTGCGGGGTCTGCGGCGCTTGCGGTGCCTGGGGTGTGCCGGGGCTCGACCACTCGCCGGGGGGCGGCTGCTCGGCGGACCACTTCGGCCCGCCGGCGGGCGGCTGCTGAGCGGGCGGCTGCGCGCCCTCGCCGCCGTCCCGGCCGTCGGGTGCGCCCGGCCGATCGCCGTCGGACGGGGAGGGTCCGGGCACGGCCCAGCCCGGAGAGTCGTTCATCGTCGCTCCTTCACGTACACCTGCGGGGCGGGGGCGCTGGGGAGTGTCATCGTGCCACGTGGGAACGTGGGGCGGACCGGCCGTCCCCCCGGATCCCCGGCAGCCCGCGCCTTCAATTGTCGCCCGGATCCGGGGCAGACTGGTCGTCCTGATCTCCACGCAGGTCCGAGGGGCGAATTCCAGCCCTTTTGGCTGTGGGACAGCTCACCGCCAGGTAACGATTGGCTAATGGGATGATGTCAAGCATGAAGGGACGAGTCCTTGTCGTCGACGACGACACCGCGCTGGCCGAGATGCTCGGCATTGTGCTGCGTGGAGAAGGTTTTGAGCCGTCGTTCGTAGCGGACGGCGACAAGGCACTGGCTGCCTTCCGCGAGGCGAAGCCGGATCTCGTACTGCTCGACCTCATGCTGCCCGGACGGGACGGCATAGAGGTCTGCAGGCTGATCCGGGCCGAATCAGGCGTGCCGATCGTGATGCTCACCGCGAAGAGCGACACGGTGGACGTGGTCGTGGGCCTGGAGTCCGGGGCCGACGACTACATCGTCAAGCCGTTCAAGCCGAAGGAGCTGGTGGCCCGTATCCGGGCGCGCCTGCGCCGGTCGGAGGAGCCCGCGCCCGAGCAGCTGGCCATCGGTGACCTGGTCATCGACGTGGCCGGGCACTCGGTCAAGCGCGACGGCGCCTCGATCGCCCTGACCCCGCTCGAGTTCGACCTGCTGGTCGCCCTCGCGCGCAAGCCCTGGCAGGTGTTCACCCGCGAGGTGCTGCTGGAGCAGGTCTGGGGCTACCGGCACGCGGCGGACACCCGCCTGGTCAACGTGCATGTGCAGCGGCTGCGCTCCAAGGTCGAGAAGGACCCGGAGCGCCCCGAGATCGTCGTGACGGTGCGCGGTGTCGGCTACAAGGCCGGACCGAGCTGACGTGCCGCCCGGCAAGCCCCGCAGCGGCTCCCGCCGAGGAGTCCTGAGGGGAGGCCGGCAGCTCCGTCAGATGGCCGACGGGGCGCCGGGCGGCCCGGTGCTGCGGTTGTTCGTACGCCTCGTACGACGACCGCTGCTTCCGGCTGTCCGGCTGTGGCGGCGCAACATCCAGCTGCGGGTGGTGGCCGCGACGCTGCTGATGTCGCTGGCCGTGGTCC
Organism: Streptomyces roseus; assembly: GCF_001044425.1. Lineage (GTDB taxonomy): Bacteria > Actinomycetota > Actinomycetes > Streptomycetales > Streptomycetaceae > Streptomyces > Streptomyces roseus. The sequence continues at coordinate 18,701 of NZ_LFML01000059.1, read as the reverse complement.
TCGCGCTCGGCTTCGTGGTGATCGCCCAGGTCAGCAAGGGGCTCCTCGACGCCAAGGAGGAGGCCGCGCAGAGCCAGGCCGCGGGCGGGTTCGCCGTGGCGCAGGAGAAGGCCAACACGCCTTCCGCGGTGGACGGCCCCGACGCGACCGACAACAAGGTCGGCCGGGACGCCAGTACCTGGATGAACTCGCTGGTCAAGCAGCTCGCCAGTGGCGGCCAGACCGCCTTCGAGGTGGTCGCCCTCGGCGCCGGCCCCGACGCGGGCGGAGCGCCGGGCGGGCCGTTCGTCTCGGGCGTCAAGGGCGCCCGCGCCTCCGGGAACGTCGACCCGACCGCGAGCGTCCCCGCGGCGCTGCGCCGCGACGTCAACCACGCGACCGGGACCTTCAAGACGTTCTCGCAGATCCGGTACACCGCCGGGTCCGGGGACAAGGCGCCCGAGCCCGCGCTGGTCGTGGGCAAGCGGCTCACCGACATCAACGGGGACCCGTACGACCTGTACTACCTCTTCCCGCTCACGCAGGAGGAGGAGTCCCTCAACCTGATCAAGGTCACCATCGCCACCGCGGGTGTCTTCGTGGTCGTGCTGCTCGGCGCGATCGCCTGGCTCGTCGTACGGCAGGTCGTGACGCCCGTGCGGATGGCCGCCGGGATCGCCGAGCGGCTCTCGGCCGGGCGGCTCCAGGAGCGGATGAAGGTCACCGGCGAGGACGACATCGCCCGTCTGGGCGAGGCCTTCAACAAGATGGCACAGAACCTCCAGCTCAAGATCCAGCAGCTGGAGGACCTGTCGCGGATGCAGCGCCGGTTCGTCTCCGACGTCTCGCACGAGCTGCGCACCCCGCTGACGACCGTACGGATGGCCGCCGACGTCATCCACGACGCCCGGGTCGACTTCGACCCGGTCACCGCCCGCTCCGCCGAACTCCTCGCCGGCCAGCTCGACCGCTTCGAGTCGCTGCTCGCGGACCTGCTGGAGATCAGCCGGTTCGACGCGGGGGCCGCGGCCCTGGAGGCGGAGCCGATCGACCTGCGGGACGTCGTACGGCGGGTCATCGACGGCGCGGAGCCGCTCGCCGAGCACAAGGGCACCCGGATCCGGGTGCTGGGCGACACCCAGCCCGTCATAGCCGAGGCCGACTCCCGGCGCGTGGAGCGGGTGCTGCGCAACCTCGTCGTCAACGCGGTGGAGCACGGCGAGGGCCGTGACGTGGTGGTCCGCCTCGCCTCGGCGGGCGGGGCCGTGGCCGTGGCCGTACGGGACTACGGGGTCGGGCTCAAGCCCGGCGAGGCCACCCGCGTCTTCAACCGCTTCTGGCGGGCGGACCCGGCCCGGGCGCGGACGACGGGCGGTACGGGCTTGGGCCTGTCCATCGCCGTCGAGGACGCCCGGCTGCACGGCGGCTGGCTCCAGGCCTGGGGCGAGCCGGGCGGCGGTTCGCAGTTCCGGCTGACCCTGCCGCGGACCGCCGACGAGCCGCTGCGCGGGTCGCCGATCCCGCTGGAGCCGGAGGACTCCCGGTCCAACCGGGCCAGGATCGCGGCCGAGGCGGCGGGCTCGAAGGCGTCCCGGAAGGCCTCGGAGGGGCCGGGCAGGGGCGACCGGTCGCCGATACCGGCGAGGTCGGCGATGGCCGGCGCGATGCCGGTGCCCGCGGACCCGACGGCCCTGCCGGGCAGCGGGGCGCGCGTGGTGGCCCGCCCGGCCGACCCCGACCAGGGGACGGACCAGGCGGCGGCCGAGCGCTCCGCCGCCGAGCAGTCAGCAGCAGCACAGGAGGATGGCGCAGGTGGACGCTGAGCCCGTACGGGTGCGCAGGGACGGCCGCCGCCGGTGGCGGGCGGTGCGGGCGTACGCCTTCGGGGCGGCCGGGCTGCTGCTGGCGGGCTGCGCCTCCATGCCCGACCACGGCGAGATCCGTGAGGTCAAGGCGTCGCAGGGCGTGGACTCACAGGTCCGTGTGTTCGGGGTGCCGCCGGCCGACAAGGCCGGTCCCGCCGACATCGTCGACGGCTTCCTGGAGGCCATGACCAGCGACGACCCGCAGCTCCAGACGGCGCGCAAGTACCTCACGGAGGAGGCCGCCAAGAACTGGAAGCCCGGTTCCGCCGTCACGGTGCTCTCCGCGGGCATCGACCGGTTCTCCGTGGGCAACGAGAAGGACGCCCCGGGCCCCCGCTGGAAGATGACGGGCAAGAAGCTGGCGACCGTGGACGAGCGCAGCGCGTACCAGCCGGAGCCGGCGGGCGAGCGCTACGAGGAGTACCTCCAGCTGGTCCAGGAGAACAAGCAGTGGCGGATCGCGACGCCGCCGAGCGGCCTCGTGCTCAGCGAGTCGGACTTCCAGCGCATCTACATGCCGGTCAACAAGTACTACTTCGCGGGCGGCGGCCTCGTCGCCGATCCCGTGTACGTGCGCCAGCGCAGCGATCCCGACTCGCGGATGGACCCGACCACGCAGACCGTGCAGTCGCTGCTGGCCGGTCCTTCCAAGTGGCTTGGTCCCGTGGTGACTTCGAGCTTCCCGACCGGCACCGGACTGCGCGAGGGCACCAAGTCCCTCGCGTTCGACGGACAGAACGTGCTGAAGGTGCCGCTCAACGACAAGGTCGACAACGTCGCGCAGCCGCAGTGCGAGAGGATGGCCGCGCAACTCATGTACACCGTGCAGGACCTGACGTCCTCCCGGATGTCGCGGGTGGACCTGCTGCGCTCGGACCGCTCCTCGCTGTGCTCGGTGACCGACGCGACCGCGGCGACGATCGCCCACCGCCCCGGCTCCCCGGAGTACCAGTACTACATCGACAGCGAGAGCCGGTTCGTCCGGATGAAGCTCGACGTCGCCAGCGAGGACCAGCAGTACCGCCCCGAACAGGTGCCGGGGCCGCTGTCGCCGAGCGCCGGGAACCCCGGGGCCAAGGTCGGCTCGGCGGCCGTCTCGTACGACGAGAAGCGGGCCGCGGTGGTGTCCGAGGACGGGCAGGGGCTGTACCTGGTGAACCTGACGACGGCCGGGCCCATGCCGGCGCCGGTGCTGAGCAGCAAGGGCGCCAAGCCGAACGGGCTGGGCGCGCCGAGCTGGGACGCGGCGGGCGACGTATGGGTCGCGGACCAGGATCCGCAGAATCCGGCGCTGTACCGGGTGCCGGGCGGCACCGGGGCCCCGCAGAAGATCGATGTGGCCGGTCTCGGCGGCGGGCGGATCACCGCGCTGAAGGCGTCGCCGGACGGGGTGCGGATCGCGCTGCTGGTGCAGTCGGGCAACAGCAAGAAGTTGTACATCGGGCGGATCGAGCGGCCCGAGGGCAAGGGGGACGCGGCCCCGGTGTCGGTGCGCGAGCTGCGTCCGGCGGCCCCGCAGATGGCGAGCGTGACGGCGCTCAGCTGGGCGCCGCGCGGCCGGCTGCTGGTGGTGGGCCGGGAGAACGGCGGGGTCGTACAGGCCCGGTACATGCTGGCCGACGGGTCGATGGTCGCGGCGAGCCTGCCGGGGGCGACGGGGCTGGACGCGGTCGCGGCGACGGAGGACGAGAAGAAGCCGGTGGTCGCGCACTCCGACGACGACGGGATCGTGTGGCTGCCGCCCGGGGCGCAGTGGCGCACGGTGGCGCCGGGCGGCCGGGCTCCGGTCTACCCGGGCTGACCTGACCTGACCTCGCTCGTCGCCGCCCGTTGCGAGCCCGACGGCGCTCGTCGTTCCGCGTTGTCCACAGGGGTGGCGGGCCGGCGGGCGGCCCGGCACAGTGGGCGGATGCGGGGGTGGTGGCAGGAGCTCGCCGGGCTCGTCCTGCCGGCCGCCTGCGGCGGCTGCGGGACGGCCCGGGTGGTGTTGTGCGCGGGTTGCGCGCAGGCGCTGAGCGGGGCCGCGCCGGGCCGTGTGAACCCCTCTCCGCGGCCCGCGGGGCTGCCCGCGGTGTATGCGGCCGCCGCGTACGAGGGGGTCGTACGGGAGGTCGTACTGGAGCACAAGGAGCGCGGTGCGCTGCCGCTGGCCGGGCCGCTCGGGGCCGCCCTGGCGGCGGCCGTGGGCAGGGCCGCCGGGGCGGGGGCGGCCGGCCTCGCAGCGGACGGCCTCGCGGCGGGGGAGGAGCTGCTCCTCGTGCCCGTGCCCTCGGCGCCGCGGCAGGTGCGGGCGCGCGGGCACGATCCGGCGCGCAGGATCGCCCTGGCGGCCGCGGGGCGGTTGCGGCGGGCCGGTGTCCGCGCGCGGGTGGCGTGCGTCCTGCGCCAGGTCCGGCCCGTGGCCGATCAGGCGGGCCTGGGGGCCCGCGAGCGGCGGGAGAACCTGGCGGGTGCGCTGGGGCTCCGTCACGGGGGAGCGGCGGGTTTCGCGGAGGGCGGCGCGCGGGTCGTGCTGGTGGACGACCTGATCACCACCGGGGCGACCCTCGCGGAGGCGGCGCGGGCGCTGCGGGCGGGGTCGATCGGACCGGTGGCGGGGGCTGCGGTGGTCGCCGCTCCGGCGGGATCCTTCGTACGAAATGGGGCGACAACCCGTACAGAGCAACGCTCTTGTGAATAGATTTGGAACTGATGGGGAAGGCGCATCGTTGCAGGTAGTAAGAGATAACAGCCACCTGAACGGAGGTACGTTCCGGTAGCGGGTGCCGACAACCGGCATGGAGGGATATGTTCGGTTGTAAGGAACTGGCGAGTCCTGGCCACACGCACCGGATCGGGAGGTGACAGTCGCCAAGTCCGTGGCTCCGGTGTTCACCGGGGCCTGGTGCGAAAGGGAGACGCTTCGCCCGCTGGGGTGGAGCTATCCGGGAACGGAGTTCTGCGTGGACATCGTCGTCAAGGGCCGCAAGACCGAGGTGCCCGAGCGGTTCCGCAAGCACGTGGCCGAGAAGCTGAATCCCGAGCGGATCCAGAAGCTCGACGCCAAGGTGATCAGCTTGGACGTCGAGGTGTCCAAGGAGCACAACCCGCGCCAGGCCGACCGTTCCGACCGCGTGGAGATCACCCTGCGTTCGCGGGGCCCCGTGGTCCGTGCCGAAGCGGCCGCGACCGACCCGTACGCGGCGCTCGACCTGGCACAGGAGAAGCTGGAAGCGCAGCTGCGCAAGCAGCACGACAAGCGCTACACCCGGCGTGGCAACGGCCGTCTCTCGGCGGCCGAGGTCGCCGACGTCGTTCCCGGCGTGGCCCGGCTCAACGGCAGCGGCGAGCCGGTCACGGAGGAGCCGGGAGACGCGATCCCGACCACCCGGATCGGACCGCTGGAGGTCCAGGGCGAAGGCCCGCTCATCGTCCGCGAGAAGACGCACTCGGCGGCGCCCATGCCGCTCGACCAGGCGCTGTACGAAATGGAACTGGTCGGCCACGACTTCTACCTGTTCGTCGACTCCGACACCAAGATGCCGAGCGTCGTCTACCGGCGCCACGGCTACGACTACGGCGTGATCCACCTCAATGCCGACGAGGCCTCCAGCTCGGCCGAGCCCGGTGCCGGCGCGGGTGGAGCGCTCGGCGGCTGACGCCGCGTCCCGATTTTCGGTGAAAGCCCCCGGGGATGCCGCGGCGTCCCCGGGGGCCCCTGTATGACTCGTATGCGCCAGGTGGCCGTCGCGGGCTCCCCTCCGGGTGGCGCGGGCATGGAATCATGGCGGGCAGTCAACCGGCCCGGGTTCCCGTGCGGTTGACCCGGCAGCTCGGTACATGCAGGGGGAGGAACGATGGCGGACAGCTTCGGGCCGGTGCGCGGTGATGGCGGCGGCGAGCCGATCCGGGTGCTCGTCGTCGACGACCACGCCCTGTTCCGGCGCGGGCTGGAGATCGTCCTCGCGCAGGAGGAGGACATCCAGGTCGTCGGTGAGGCGGGGGACGGCGCGGAGGCGGTGGACAAGGCGCGGACCTGCTGCCGGACATCGTGCTCATGGACGTGCGGATGCCCCGGCGCGGCGGGATCGAGGCGTGCACCTCGATCAAGGAGGTGGCCCCCTCCGCGAAGATCATCATGTTGACGATCAGCGACGAGGAGGCCGACCTCTACGACGCGATCAAGGCAGGGGCCACCGGGTACCTGCTGAAGGAGATCTCGACGGACGAGGTGGCGACGGCGATCCGCGCGGTGGCCGACGGGCAGTCGCAGATCAGTCCGTCGATGGCCTCGAAGCTCCTGACCGAGTTCAAGTCGATGATCCAGCGGACGGACGAGCGGCGGCTGGTGCCGGCGCCGCGGCTGACGGACCGCGAGCTGGAAGTGCTCAAGCTGGTGGCGACCGGGATGAACAACCGCGACATCGCGAAGGAGTTGTTCATCTCCGAGAACACCGTGAAGAACCACGTCCGCAACATCCTGGAGAAGCTCCAGCTGCACTCCAGGATGGAGGCCGTGGTCTACGCGATGCGGGAGAAGATCCTGGAGATCCGCTGAGCCGGTGATCCGCCGGGTCAGGTCCGCTGAGATACGGGATCCGCTGAGATACGGGATCCAGCGAGATACGGGAGCGGCGGACTCAGAGGTTCGCCAGCTCCGCCGTGACCGCGGCCGCCTCCTCGGCCGAGCCCGCGCGCTCGACGCGCACCGAGTCGCAGCCGACCCATCCGGCTGCCTCGCGCAGCGCCTCTGCCATGGGGCGGGCCGCCCCGGGGGTGGTCAGGGACAGCTGGCGGGCCACCAGCGTGCGGCCCTCGCGGGCCGGGTCGACCCGGCCCTGCAGCCGCCCGCCCGCCAGCAGCGGCATCGCGAAGTACCCGTGTATCCGCTTGGGCTTGGGGACGTACGCCTCCAGCCGGTGCGTGAAGCCGAAGATCCGCTCCGTGCGCGGCCGGTCCCAGACCAGGGAGTCGAACGGGGAGAGCAGGGTGGTGCGGTGGCGGCCGCGCGGCGGCGTCGCCAGCGCGGCGGGGTCGGCCCAGGCCGGCTTGGACCAGCCCTCGACCTCGACGGGGACCAGCCCCGAATCGGCGATCACGGCGTCGACCTGCTCGCCCTTGAGGCGGTGGTAGTCCGCGATGTCGGCGCGGGTGCCCACGCCCAGGCTCTGACCGGCCAGCGCCACCAAGCGGCGCAGGCATTCGCGGTCGTCCAGGTCGTCGTGGAGCAGCGCGTCCGGGACGGCCCGCTCGGGCAGGTCGTAGACCCGCTTCCAGCCGCGGCGCTCGGCGCAGACCACCTCGCCGATGTCCAGCAGCCACTCCACCGCGATCTTGGTCTCGGACCATTCGAACCACTCGCCGCCGTTCTTGGCGCCGCCCAGCTCGGTGGAGGTCAGCGGGCCGTCGGCCTTGAGGCGGTCCAGGACCGCCCGCGTCGAGAGCTCCTTGTCGCGCAGGACGTGCCAGCGGTGGCCGCGGGCCCGGCGGGCGCGGCGCCGGAACGCGAAGTGGGGCCACTCCTCGATGGGCAGGATGCAGGCCGCGTGCGACCAGTACTCGAAGGCGTGGCCGCCCGACCAGTACGCCGCCTCCACCGCGGGCCGGCCCACCGCGCCGAGGCGCGCGTACGGGATCAGCTCGTGCGAGCGGGCCAGTACGGAGATGGTGTCCAGCTGGACGGCGCCCAGGTGCCGCAGCACCCCCCGCACGCCGCTCCGGCGATCCGGCGCCCCGAGGAAGCCCTGCGCGCGCAGGGCGATCCGGCGCGCGTCGTCGGCGGACAGGGACACGGAGGCTGCGAGCGTCATGCCCGCAGCCTAGAGGCGGCCACTGACAGCGGGCAGGTACGGCAGTGAAGGGGACAGGCCCAGGTCCGCGGGGAGCAGGGCGCCGATCCAGGAGTCGCGTGCGGTGCCGCCGCGCAGCACCGCGGCCCGCAGGACGCCCTCGAAACGGAAGCCGGCCTTCTCCGCGACGGCCCGGGAGCCCGTGTTGCCGACCTCGGCGCGCCATTCCAGCCGTACGGCGCCCACCTCGGTGAAGGCCCAGCGGGAGACGGCGGCGACGGCCTCGGCCATGTAGCCGTGGCCCCGGTGCTCCTTCGCGGCCCAGTACCCGATCTCGTACGAGCCCTGCCCGCGCCCGTGCACGCCGACGGCCGCCACCAGCGGGCCGTCCTCCCCGAGGCGCACCGCGAAGCTGTACGCCGTGTCCTCGCGCCAGCCGGCCGGGACGGTCTCCAGGACGAAGCCGCGGGCGTGCTCGCGCGAGTAGGGGGAGGGGACCATGGTCCAGCGCTGGATCTCCGGATCCTGCACGGCGGTGTACACCTCCTCCTCGTCGGCCGGGACGAAGGGGCGCAAATGCAGTCGGGCCGTGTTCAGTGTCGTGGGCTCCATGTACGGATTCTGCGGGGCCGGGGCGGGTCGGGCGAGCAGTTTTCGGGCAAGACGTGTCGAGGACCCCGGCACCTTCCGGGTACCTCGTACGTTCTCCTTCAGGGCACCCGTGCCCCGCGGGATACGGCGGGCCTCCCGGCGCGGCCGCGTCCTCGCTTACGATGGCCGTTGCGGTGGGGCCCACCCTCCGTGCCCGTGTACGAACCAGTGCCCAGGCCCGACCGGCAAGGAGACAAACCTCGGTGTCCGTCTTCAACAAGCTCATGCGTGCAGGCGAAGGCAAGATCCTGCGCAAACTGCACCGCATCGCGGACCAGGTCAACTCCATCGAAGAGGACTTCGTCAACCTCTCCGACGCCGAGTTGCGGGCGCTCACGGACGAGTACAAGCAGCGCTACCAGGACGGCGAGAGCCTGGACGACCTGCTGCCCGAGGCGTTCGCGACCGTCCGCGAGGCCGCCAAGCGCGTCCTCGGCCAGCGGCACTACGACGTCCAGATCATGGGCGGTGCCGCGCTGCACCTCGGCTACGTGGCCGAGATGAAGACCGGTGAGGGCAAGACCCTCGTCGGCACGCTCCCCGCGTACCTGAACGCGCTGTCCGGCAAGGGCGTCCACCTGATCACGGTGAACGACTACCTGGCCGAGCGCGACTCCGAGATGATGGGCCGGGTGCACAAGTTCCTCGGTCTCGAGGTCGGCTGCATCCTGGCGAACATGTCCCCGGCCCAGCGCCGGGAGCAGTACGGCTGCGACATCACGTACGGCACGAACAACGAGTTCGGCTTCGACTACCTGCGCGACAACATGGCGTGGTCCAAGGACGAGCTCGTCCAGCGCGGCCACAACTTCGCCGTGGTCGACGAGGTCGACTCGATCCTCGTCGACGAGGCCCGCACCCCGCTGATCATCTCCGGCCCGGCCGACCAGGCCACCAAGTGGTACGCCGACTTCGCGAAGCTGGTCACCCGCCTGAAGAAGGGCGAGCCCGGCGAGCCCCTCAAGGGCATCGAGGAGACCGGCGACTACGAGGTCGACGAGAAGAAGCGCACCGTCGCCATCCACGAGGCCGGCGTCGCCAAGGTCGAGGACTGGCTCGGCATCGAGAACCTCTACGAGTCGGTGAACACCCCGCTCGTCGGCTACCTGAACAACGCCATCAAGGCGAAGGAACTGTTCAAGAAGGACAAGGACTACGTCGTCATCGACGGCGAGGTCATGATCGTCGACGAGCACACCGGCCGTATCCTCGCCGGCCGCCGCTACAACGAGGGCATGCACCAGGCGATCGAGGCGAAGGAAGGGGTGGACATCAAGGACGAGAACCAGACCCTCGCCACGATCACCCTCCAGAACTTCTTCCGCCTCTACTCCAAGCTGTCGGGCATGACCGGTACGGCCATGACCGAGGCCGCCGAGTTCCACCAGATCTACAAGCTCGGCGTCGTCCCGATCCCGACCAACCGCGACATGGTCCGCAAGGACCAGCCGGACCTGATCTACCGGACCGAGGTCGCGAAGTTCGCCGCCGTCGTCGACGACATCGCGGAGAAGCACGAGAAGGGCCAGCCGATCCTCGTCGGCACCACCTCGGTCGAGAAGTCCGAGTACCTCTCGCAGCAGCTCTCCAAGCGGGGCATCCCGCACGAGGTGCTCAACGCGAAGCAGCACGAGCGCGAGGCCTCGATCGTCGCCCAGGCCGGCCGCCGCGGCGCCGTCACGGTCGCCACGAACATGGCCGGCCGCGGTACCGACATCAAGCTCGGCGGCAACCCGGACGACCTCGCCGAGGCCGAGCTGCGCCAGCAGGGCCTGGACCCGGAAGAGCACATCGAGCAGTGGGCGCACGCGCTGCCCGCCGCGCTGGAGCGCGCCGAGGCGGCCGTGAAGGCCGAGTTCGAAGAGGTCAAGTCGCTCGGCGGGCTGTACGTGCTGGGCACCGAGCGCCACGAGTCGCGCCGTATCGACAACCAGCTGCGCGGCCGTTCCGGCCGTCAGGGCGACCCGGGCGAGTCCCGGTTCTACCTGTCGCTGGGCGATGACCTGATGCGCCTGTTCAAGGCGCAGATGGTGGAGCGCGTCATGTCGATGGCGAACGTGCCGGACGACGTGCCGATCGAGAACAAGATGGTGACGCGCGCGATCGCGTCCGCCCAGTCGCAGGTCGAGACCCAGAACTTCGAGACGCGCAAGAACGTCCTGAAGTACGACGAGGTCCTCAACAGCCAGCGCGAGGTCATCTACGGCGAGCGCCGCCGCGTCCTGGAGGGCGAGGACCTGCACGAGCAGGTGCGCTTCTTCATGGACGACACGATCGACGCGTACATCGCGGCCGAGACGGTCGAGGGCTTCGCCGAGGAGTGGGACCTGGACCGGCTGTGGGGCGCCTTCAAGCAGCTCTACCCGATCAAGGTCACGGTCGCCGAGCTGGAGGACGCGGCGGGCGACCGCGCGGGCATCACCGCCGAGTTCATCGCGGAGTCCGTCAAGGACGACATCCACGAGCAGTACGAGGCGCGCGAGAAGGCGCTCGGCTCCGACATCATGCGCGAGCTGGAGCGGCGCGTGGTCCTGTCGGTCCTGGACCGCAAGTGGCGCGAGCACCTGTACGAGATGGACTACCTGCAGGAGGGCATCGGCCTGCGGGCGATGGCCCAGAAGGACCCGCTGGTCGAGTACCAGCGCGAGGGCTTCGACATGTTCAACGCCATGATGGAGGGCATCAAGGAGGAGTCCGTCGGCTACCTGTTCAACCTGGAGGTCCAGGTCGAGCAGCAGGTCGAGGAGGTTCCGGTGCAGGACGCGGCGCCTTCGCTGACCAAGGAGCCGGTGGGCGCGCGTCCGGAGATCCGGGCCAAGGGCCTGGACGCCCCGCAGCGTCCGGACCGGCTGCACTTCTCCGCCCCGAGCGTGGACGGGGAGGGCGGCGTCATCGAGGGCGAGTTCGACGCCGACGAGGCGGGCGACGGCATGACGCGCGCCGAGCGCCGCAAGGCGCAGAAGGCCGCGGGCGGCCGCCGCCGCAAGAAGTGACCCCTGCCCGTACGGGCACCCCCGCCGGGGCCGGACACCGCACGGTGTCCGGCCCCGGCGCCGTGGTGCCCCGGCCGGCCGGCAGGCCGCCGAGACGGGGTGTCGTCGGCCACGGCTTCAACGTCACGTCAGGGGGGCCATTTCGATGGCCGCGCAGCGCCAGCGGAGGTCCGGGCCCTGTTCCAGGCGGAACGCCATCGCCGAGACGCGCTCGCCCGTCGTGATGCGGGCGAAGGCCTCGATGACGCCAGGGCCGGGGTGGAAGCGGCCGCACTGGCGCAGGACCGGGCGCAGACGGTCGCGCAGGGGCCCCGCGGGGGCCAGGGTGACCAGTTGGTCGTAGGCCGGGCCGACGGTGTGGCCCAGCAGCGAGTGGACCGGCCGCTGGCCGCTGACCACCGCCAGCAGCCGCTCGGCGAACCAGTCGTGCGGGCCCCGCGGGGTGCGGGGGCCGTGGGGGCGGCGCTGGTCGTGGCGGCCGGGGGGCCGGGCGGTGTTCCTGGTCCTGGTCATGGCGGTCGTCCCCGAGAAGTCCGGGCCCGGAACGGTACCGGGCGGTAACTAGGTAGGGGACTTCTACGGCCCGCGGATACCGTCCGCAACCGCGCGTCCGGGGCGGGTGCGGCGGCCGCCCCTTCACCTATCCGAGTGGGGGGCCGCGTGGGCCCCGGCCGCTCCCGCGCCGAGCGGGGGCGTCCCGTGGACGGAATGCGGGCGGCGGGCAGCGCTCCGATGGGGGACCGCGGCCGTCACCCGGCGCAGTGGCGCCAAGTCGTATCCTGGGGGCGTTTTCCGACTACCGAAAGCAGCCGGCCATGCGCGTGTACGTCCCCCTGACCCTCCCCGGGCTCGCCGAGGCGCACAAGGCGGGTGAGCTGGGCCCCGCCCCGCTGACGGCGTACGCCGTCACCCCCGGGCTGCGCGAGTGGTACGTCTCGGACGACATCGAGGAGCTGGAGTACGCGGCCCTCGGGCGGGCCGCCGCCGCGTCCCTGCGCCTGCTCGCCGAGGACGCCGGGGCCCCGCGCAAGCGCGTCGTCGTCGCCGTCGACGTGGACGACAAGGCCGCCGCCGCGGTTCCCGGGGTCGACGAGGCCACCTTGGGCCAGGTGACCCTGGCGGGGGCCGTACGGCTCTCCGTGGCCGCCGCCGTGCACGTGGACGCCGACGACGCCCTGGGGGACGTCACGGCCGCCGCCGCTGCCCTGGAGGCCGCCGACGCCGGCGACGACGACGCGCGGTTCACCGTGGACGGCGCCGAGGACCACGAACTGCTGTGGTTCGGCGTGCAGGAGATCCAGGGGCTGCTGAAGTGAGCACTCCGCCCACCCCAGCCGTCACCGCGGTCACTTCCGTCCACATAGTCTGGGACTGGAACGGCACCCTCCTGCACGACATCGACGCCGTCATCGCCGCCACCAACGCCTCCTTCGCCGAGTTCGGCTTCGCGCCGATCACGCTGGAGCGCTACCGCGAGCTGTACGTCGTACCGGTGCCGAAGTTCTACGAGCGGCTCATGGGCCGGCTGCCCACCGAGGCGGAGTGGGAGGTCATGGACGCGACCTTCCACCGCCACTACTGGGCCGCGGCCGACAGCGCCGGGCTCACCGAGGGAGCCCGCGAGCTCCTGCGCGACTGGCAGGCGGACGGGCGCACGCAGTCCTTGCTCTCCCTCGCGCCCCACGAGAAGCTCGTACCCCTCGTGCGGTCCCACGGCATCGACCGCCACTTCCTGCGCGTCGACGGTCGGATCGGCCCCTCGCACACCGGCAAGGCGGGACATCTCGTACGCCATATGGCGGCCCTGGAGCAGACGGGCGTGAGCGCCACCCGTACGGTCCTGGTGGGGGACGCGGTCGACGACGCCCTGGCGGCCCGGCACATCGGTGCGAAGGCCGTCCTCTACACGGGCGGTTCGCACAGCCGGCGCAGTCTGGAATCGGCAGGGGTCGAGGTCGTCGACACCCTGGCAGAGGCCGTATCCGCTGCTCGCCGACTGGCCGAATAAGTACGCCCTGAATATGCCCGCGTCACTGCGCACAACGTCAAAGTTCGAGACCTCCTTTTGTACAGATCCAGCGCGTGACGGACAGGGGGTCCGTCGAGATAGCCTGGTACCCGTGATCAGCGCGATAGTCATCGGAGGCCCCGCAGCCTCCGGCCTGCGCCCGGCGCACGACCGTGCCCGGGCCTTCGCTGATCCCTGCCCCCGGGAGCCCCAGCCGATCATGGCCAGTTCCTTCCCGGGCGGCTCTCTCCACGGCGCAGCGCCGATCCCCAGCGGTCACCCCGCATCACGGCGCCACGCCATTCCTTCCTTCACCTACGTCACGCAATGGCGCGCGACAGGAGCCAGAGGACATGCAGACCAAGCTGGACGAAGCAAAGGCCGAGCTGCTCGCGCGGGCGGCCCGGGTAGCTGAGCACAGCCCGGCCGGGGGGCTACTTCCGACTGGGTCCGAGCAGGGGGAGCGTCCCGACCGGGACACCACTCTCGCCTACCTCCAGCGCTACTACCTGCACACCGCCCCGGAGGACCTCCTGGACCGCGACCCGGTCGACGTGTTCGGGGCCGCACTCTCCCACTACCGGCTCGCCGAGACCCGGCCGCAGGGCACCGCGAACGTGCGCGTGCACACCCCGACGGTCGAGGAGAACGGGTGGACCTCCAGCCACTCCGTCGTCGAGGTCGTGACCGACGACATGCCGTTCCTCGTGGACTCCGTCACCAACGAGCTGTCCCGCCAGAACCGTGGCATCCACGTCGTGATCCACCCCCAGGTCGTCGTCCGCCGTGACGTCACCGGCAAGCTGATCGAGATCCTCGGTCCCGACTGCGACGCGCACGGCCCCAAGACCGCGCGTCCCCACGACTCCCTCGTCGAGTCCTGGATCCACGTCGAGACCGACCGCGAGACCGACCGCGCCGACCTCAAGCAGATCACCGACGACCTGCGCCGTGTCCTGTCCGACGTCCGCGAGTCCGTCGAGGACTGGGAGAAGATGCGCGACGCCGCGCTGCGCATCGCCGACGACCTCACGGACGAGCCGACCGCCCCCGACCTGCGCGAGTACGAGCTCGAAGAGGCCCGCGAGCTGCTGCGCTGGCTCGCCGACGACCACTTCACCTTCCTCGGCTACCGCGAGTACAACCTCGTCGACGGCGACGCCCTGTCCGCCGTGCCCGGCACCGGCCTCGGCATCCTGCGCTCCGACCCGCACCACAGTGGCCAGGAGGACGCCCACCCCGTCTCGCCGTCCTTCAACCGGCTGCCGGACGACGCCCGCGCCAAGGCCCGCGAGCACCGCCTGCTGGTGCTGACCAAGGCCAACAGCCGCGCCACCGTGCACCGCCCCTCCTACCTCGACTACGTCGGCGTCAAGAAGTTCGACGCCGAGGGCAACGTCGTCGGCGAGCGCCGCTTCCTCGGCCTGTTCTCCTCCGCCGCGTACACCGAGTCGGTGCGCCGCGTCCCGGTGATCCGCCGCAAGGTCGCCGAGGTCCTCGACGGCGCCGGCTTCTCGCCGAACAGCCACGACGGCCGCGACCTGCTCCAGATCCTGGAGACCTACCCGCGCGACGAGCTGTTCCAGACCCCGGTCGACAAGCTCCGCGAGATCGCCACCTCCGTCCTGTACCTCCAGGAGCGCCGCCGGCTGCGGCTGTACCTGCGCCAGGACGAGTACGGGCGCTACTACTCGGCGCTCGTCTACCTGCCGCGCGACCGCTACACCACCGGCGTGCGGCTGCGCCTGATCTCGATCCTCCAGGAAGAGCTCGACGGCAGCAGCGTCGACTTCACCGCGTGGAACACCGAGTCGATCCTGGCCCGCATCCACTTCGTCATCCGCGTCCCGCAGGGCAAGGACCTGCCGGTCCTGACCGACGCCGACGTCGAGCGCATCGAGGCCCGCCTGGTCGAGGCCGCCCGCTCCTGGGCCGACGGCTTCGCCGAGGCCCTGGTCTCCGAGGTGGGCGAGGAGCGCGCCGCCGAGCTGCTGCGCAAGTACGGCAACGCCTTCCCCGAGGGCTACAAGGCCGACCACAAGCCGCGCGCCGCCGTGGCCGACCTGTGCCACCTGGAGCGGCTCTCCGCCAGTGACCGCGAGTTCGCGCTCTCGCTGTACGAGCCGGTCGGCGCGGGCCCCGGCGAGCGCCGGTTCAAGATCTACCGCACGGGTGAGCAGGTCTCGCTGTCCGCGGTCCTGCCCGTGCTCCAGCGCCTGGGCGTCGAGGTCACCGACGAGCGCCCGTACGAGCTGCGCTGCAGCGACCGCAGCAACGCGTGGATCTACGACTTCGGCCTGCGGATGCCGCTGCCCGCCGGCAACGGCGACGCCACGCTCGGCTACCTCGGCGACGACGCCCGCGAGCGCTTCCAGGAGGCCTTCGCCGCGGTCTGGCAGGGCGACGCCGAGAACGACAACTTCAACACCCTGGTGCTGTCCGCCGGGCTCACCTGGCGCCAGGCCGTGGTGCTGCGCGCGTACGCGAAGTACCTGCGCCAGGCCGGCGTGAACTTCAGCCAGGACTACATGGAGGACACCCTCCGCAACAACGTCCACACCACCCGGCTGCTGGTCTCGCTCTTCGAGGCCCGGATGTCGCCCGGCCGCCAGTCCGCCGGCACCGAGCTCATCGACGCCATGCTGGAGGAGCTGGACGGGGCCCTGGACCAGGTCGCCTCGCTCGACGAGGACCGGATCCTGCGGTCCTTCCTCACCCTCATCAAGGCGACCCTGCGCACGAACTTCTTCCAGCTCAACGACGCGGGCGAGCAGCACTCCTACGTGTCGATGAAGTTCGACCCGCAGGCCATCCCGGAGCTTCCGGCGCCGCGCCCGGCGTACGAGATCTGGGTGTACTCCCCGCGCGTCGAGGGCGTCCACCTGCGCTTCGGCAAGGTCGCCCGAGGCGGCCTGCGCTGGTCCGACCGCCGTGAGGACTTCCGTACGGAGATCCTCGGCCTGGTCAAGGCGCAGATGGTCAAGAACACCGTCATCGTGCCGGTCGGCGCCAAGGGCGGCTTCGTCGCCAAGAACCTGCCGGACCCGGCGGTGGACCGCGACGCCTGGCTCGCCGAGGGCATCGCCTCGTACAAGATCTTCATCTCGGCGCTGCTCGACATCACCGACAACATGGTCGGCGGCGAGGTCGTGCCGCCGACCGGCGTGGTCCGCCACGACGAGGACGACACCTACCTCGTCGTCGCCGCCGACAAGGGCACCGCGACCTTCTCCGACATCGCCAACGGCGTCGCAGAGGCGTACGGCTTCTGGCTGGGCGACGCGTTCGCCTCGGGCGGCTCGGCCGGCTACGACCACAAGGGCATGGGCATCACCGCCCGCGGCGCCTGGGAGTCCGTCAAGCGGCACTTCCGCGAGCTGGGCCACGACACCCAGACCGAGGACTTCACGGTCGTCGGCGTCGGCGACATGTCCGGCGACGTGTTCGGCAACGGCATGCTGCTCTCCGAGCACATCCGACTGGTCGCCGCGTTCGACCACCGGCACATCTTCATCGACCCGACCCCGGACGCGGCGACCTCGTACGCCGAGCGCCGGCGCCTGTTCGACCTGCCGCGCTCCTCGTGGGCCGACTACAACACGGAGCTGCTCTCCGCGGGCGGCGGCGTGCACCCGCGCAGCGCGAAGGCCATCCCGGTCAACGCGCAGATGCGCGCGGCCCTCGGCATCGAGGCGGGCGTCACGAAGATGACCCCCGCCGACCTGATGCAGACCATCCTCCAGGCCCCCGTGGACCTGCTGTGGAACGGCGGCATCGGCACGTACGTCAAGGCGTCGACCGAGACGCACACCGACGTCGGCGACAAGGCCAACGACGCCATCCGCGTCAACGGCGGGGACGTCCGGGCCAAGGTCATCGGCGAGGGCGGCAACCTGGGCCTGACCCAGCTCGGCCGCATCGAGTTCGCCCGGATCGGCTCCGGCGGCGAGGGCGGCAAGGTCAACACCGACGCCATCGACAACAGCGCGGGCGTGGACACCTCCGACCACGAGGTGAACATCAAGATCCTGCTGAACGCGGTCGTGGCGGACGGGGACATGACCGTCAAGCAGCGCAACAAGCTGCTGGCGGAGATGACCGACGAGGTCGGCCACCTGGTGCTGCGCAACAACTACGCGCAGAACACGGCCCTCGCCAACGGCACCGCCCAGGCCCCCAGCCTGCTCCACGCGCAGCAGCGCTTCATGCGCCGCCTGGAGGCCGCCGGCCGGCTGGACCGGGGAATCGAGTTCCTGCCCACCGACCGGCAGATCCGCGAGCTGCTGAGCGCCGGCAAGGGGCTGACCCAGCCGGAGCTCGCCGTGCTCTTCGCCTACACCAAGATCACGGTGGCGGACGAGCTCATCGCCACCGAGCTGCCGGACGACCCGTACCTGCGCCGCCTGCTGCACGCGTACTTCCCGGGCGCCCTGCGCGCGAAGTTCCCGGAGCAGATCGACGCGCACGCGCTGCGCCGCGAGATCATCACGACGCTGCTGGTCAACGACACCGTCAACACCGGTGGTTCGACGTTCCTGCACCGTCTGCGCGAGGAGTCCGGAGCCTCCACGGAGGAGATCGTGCGGGCGCAGCTCGCGGCCCGCGAGATCTTCGGCCTGGCCGGGGTGTGGGACGAGGTCGAGGCGCTCGACAACAAGGTCGCGGCCGACGTCCAGACCCGGGTGCGGCTGCACTCGCGCCGCCTGGTCGAGCGCGGCACCCGCTGGCTGCTCAACAACCGCCCGCAGCCGCTCCAGATCACCGAGACGATCGAGCTGTTCTCCGACCGGGTCGCCGAGGTCTGGGCCGAGCTGCCCAAGCTGGTGCGCGGCGCGGACCTGGAGTGGTACCAGTCGATCATGGACGAGCTGATCGGCGAGGGCGTTCCGGAGGAGCTGGCGGCCAAGGTCGCCGGGTTCTCCTCCGCCTTCCCGACGCTCGACATCGTGGCGATCGCGGACCGCACCGGCGTCGACCCGCTGGACGTCGCCGAGGTGTACTACGACCTCGCCGACCGCCTGCAGATCACCCAGCTGATGGACCGGATCATCGAGCTGCCGCGGTCCGACCGCTGGCAGTCGATGGCCCGCGCCTCCATCCGCGAGGACCTGTTCGCGGCGCACGCGGCGCTGACCGCCGACGTCCTGGCGGTGGGCAACGGCGACTCGACTCCCGAGGACCGCTTCAAGGCCTGGGAGGACAAGAACGCGGCGATCATCAGCCGGGCGCGGACGACCCTGGACGAGATCCGGGGCTCGGACGACTTCGACCTGGCGAACCTGTCGGTCGCGATGCGGACGATGCGTTCCCTGCTGCGGGCGCACGCCTAGACGAGTAAGTCCGAAGTCCTTGGGCGCATGAAGCGAGGGTCTCGTTGGTTCGTTTGTGACGACAAACCTGGAGACCCTCGCGACTGCACTGTACGTGAGGATCGATG
>NZ_LFML01000058.1:3484-17071 GCF_001044425.1 Streptomyces roseus | reverse complement strand
CGCGAGGGTCTCCAGGTTTGTCGTCACACACAAACCAACGAGACCCTCGCTTCATGCGCCCAAGGACTTCGGACTTACTCGTCTAGGAGCCCGTCGGTCGGAGGTCGGACAAGGAGACGTCCTTCAGGTGGGTCAGGAAGACCCAGAGGTGGCCGAAGGGGTCGCGGAGGATGGCGGTGCGGTCGCCGTGGAACTGGTCCGCCGGCGCCTGGAGGAGCTCCGCGCCCTCCGCCACCGCGGTACGGACGAGCGCGTCCACGTCCGGTACGAACACGTGCAAGGCCGTCGAGGTGCCGCCGAGCGCGGTCGGCGCCGTGAAAGGGCCCTCGGAGACGTCGCCGAGCATCAGGACCGCCCCGGCGATCCGGATCTCGGCGTGCAGCACCCCGCCGCCGGGGTGGTCGAGGCGGAAGTCCTCGACGGCGCCGAAGGCCCGGCGGTAGAAGGAGAGTGCGGCGGGTGCGTCGGACACCATGACGTGCGCCACCACCGCCGTGCGGTAGCGCTCCGGGACGGCTCCGGGGGCGGACGGGTATGTCTCGTGATGCGTCGTGCCATGTGCCGTGTCGTGTGCCGTGCCATGTGCCGTGTCCTGCGTCGTGTCGTGTGTCATGTCCGTGACCGTAGAACCTCAAGTTTGGTTGGGGTCAAGGGCCGGCAGGTGCGGGCTGCCGGAGCGTGGCGACGCGCTGCGAGAGGCAGTGGCGCACCTGCGGAACGTGAGTACGCTGCTACACATGACGGTTCACCCCCGGGGTCCGTTGTGGACCGGACGGGCCTCCAACCGCGCCCAATGGCTGCTCGCGGCGGCCGGCGCGGCCTGCCTGGCGCTCGGAGTCCAGCTCGCCGTGGACTCGAGCTGGGCCTCCGGCATCGTCCCGCTGCTCATGTCCGTGATCGGCTGCCTCGCCGTCGGACTGCTGATCCTCTACGGAACCCTCGCCTTCGTGCACGTCGCCGTGACCGTCGACGCCGAGGCGATGGAGGTCCGCTGCGGCCACATCGGGCTGCCGCGGCGCACGATCCGGCTCACGGAGGTGACCTCCGCCGAGTTCGTGCCCCGCATCACGCCCCAGCAGTGGGGCGGCTGGGGCTACCGCTGGCGGCCCGAAAGGGGAACCGCCGTCATCGTCCGGCGCGGCGAGGGGGTGGAGCTGCGGCTCGGGGACGGCAAAGCGTTCACCGTCACCGTCGACGACGCCGAGAACGCGGTCCGCGTCATCCGTGCCCACCTGCGTGCCCTCGCCCGCTGAGGGTCTCCCGCTGCCCGCGGCCGGGCACGTACACTCCGGCAGATGAGCAGCAGCATCACCGCAGAGCCCGGAGCCGGCGTCGCCGGACAAGCGGAACCCGCAGGCCCGGCCGCGTCCGCCGCCTGGAAGGGGTGGCCGCTGCGCGCGGTCCTCGCCGTCGGCTCCGGCGCGCTGCTCTACCTCAGCTTCCCGCCGCGTCCGCTGTGGTGGCTGGCGCCTTTCGCCCTCGCCCTGCTCGGCGCCTGCCTCCGGGGCCGCCGCGCCCGCGCCGGCTTCGGCCTCGGCTTCCTGCACGGCCTGGGTTTCCTGCTCCCGCTGCTCATCTGGACCAGCGAGGGCGTCGGCCCCGTCCCGTGGCTGGCCCTCGCCACCGTCGAAGCCCTCCTGATCGGCCTCACCTGTCTCGGGATCGCCCTCGTCAGCCGGCTCCCCGCCTGGCCCCTGTGGGGCGCGGCCGTCTGGGTCGCGGGCGAGGCGCTGCGCGCCCGGGCCCCGTTCGGCGGTTTCCCCTGGGGCAAGCTGGCCTTCGGCCAGGCCGACGGGGTGTTCCTGCCGCTCGCCGCCCTCGGTGGTACCCCGCTCCTCTCCTTCGCCGTCGCGCTGTGCGGATTCGGGCTCTACGAGGCGGTGCGCGCGGGCGCCGACACCCGGCGGGCCACCGCCGCGCTGCTCGCCGCGACCGCCGCGCTCGCCCCGCTCGCCGGAGCCCTCGCGTCCCGGCCACTGGTCTCCGACGCCGCCGAGGAGGGGACGGCGGTGGCCGCCGTCGTCCAGGGCAACGTTCCGCGCGCCGGGTTCGACTTCAACGCCCAGCGCCGCGCGGTCCTCGACAACCACGCCAACCGCACCCTCCAGCTCGCCGCGGACGTGAAGGCCGGCCGGGTCCCCGAGCCCGACTTCGTGGTCTGGCCGGAGAACTCCTCCGACATCGACCCGTACACCCAGCCCGACGCGTACGAGGTCATCGACAACGCGGTCAAGGCCATCGGGGTCCCCGTCGCGATCGGCTCCGTACTGGCCCCGGAAACCGGGCCGCTGCGCAACACGATGATCTTGTGGGACCCGGTCAAGGGACCCGTCGACACGTACGACAAGCGCAAGATCCAGCCCTTCGGCGAGCGCATCCCGATGCGGTCCTTCGTCCGGCTCTTCAGCGCGGACGTGGACCGGGTGCAGCGCGACTTCGGCCCCGGCAAGGAGCCGGGCGTGTTCGCCATGGCGGGCAGCGGGGTCGGGATGGTGACCTGCTTCGAAGCCGCCTTCGACGACGCCGTGCGCTCCACCGTCCAGGACGGCGCGCAGGTGATCGCCGTGCCGAGCAACAACGCCACGTTCGGCCGCTCGCAGATGACGTACCAGCAGCTCGCGATGGACCGGGTGCGGGCCGTCGAGCACAGCCGCACCGTCCTCGTGCCCGTCACCAGCGGTGTCAGCGCCGTGATCCGCCCCGACGGGCGGATCGTCCAGGAGACGAAGATGTTCACGGCGGACGCGCTGGTCGCCGAGATCCCGCTGCGCTCCACGCAGACGCCGGCCACCCGGTTCGGCCCGCTGCCGGAGTACGTGCTGCTCCTGGTCGCCGCGGGCGGCCTCGGCTGGACCCTCGCCCGCCGCGTCCGGTCCCGCCGCACGGCCGCCTGACCCGGGCCGGCGGATCGCCGACCCCCGGTCACCGCCCGCGGCCTCGTAGGGTCGGGGGATGACCACACCCGAGTTCATCCGCCAGATCCGCGCCTCCGCAGGCAACCAGCTGCTCCTGCTGCCCGGGGTGACCGCCATCGTCTTCGACGACGAGGGGCGGGTGCTCCTCGGCCGCCGCTCCGACACCGGCCGGTGGGCCGTGGTGGGCGGGATCGCGGAGCCGGGGGAGCAGCCCGCGCAGACGGCGGTGCGCGAGGTGTACGAGGAGACGGCGGTGCACTGCGTCCCGGAGCGGGTGGTGCTCGTCCAGATGCTCGAACCGATGACCTACCCGAACGGCGACGTCTGCCAGTTCCAGGACATCACCTTCCGCTGCCGCGCCACCGGCGGCGAGGCCCGTGTCAACGACAGCGAGTCGCTGGAGGTGGCCTGGTTCGAGGTGGACGCCCTGCCCGAGCTGGAACCCTTCGCGGTGGACCGCATCCTGCGCGCCCGCACCGAGGACCCGACCTGGTTCGCCCCGACGGCGGGCCCGGCGGGGGAGAACGCCCTGACGGCCGAGGGCCCGGGCGCCCCGCGCACGGAACCGGACCCGCGCACCGAACAGGAGCGGACCCGCGCCCACACGGACACGGCCGGTCGGGACGACGGGCGCGGGGAGGGTCAGCCGGCGGAGACCGCCGCCTCGCGGTAGAGCTCCAGGGCCTGGTCGTCCATGACCGCGCTGTAGGAGACCTCCGGGACCGAGCCGCCGCCCTCGTAGCCGCCCAGGACCCCGGCCAGGGCGCCGTTCGCCAGCCAGGGGCTGCCGCTCGTGCCGCCGCTGAGGTCCGGGCAGTCGATCCGGCGCTGCGTCTCGGAGAACAGGCTCGTGGTGTTGGCGCAGCGCAGTGGCGTTTCCTCGGTGCTCGGGTAGCCGAGGACCGTGACCGTCACGTCGTCCGGCTGCTCGGTGGCCACCGGGAAGCCGCCCACCGCGTCCTCGATGCGCGCGCTGCCGCCGTCCGCCGGGGCGACCGTCGCGAAGGCGACGTCCTCGTCCGGGTCCCTCCCGTCCGTCCAGCCCGGGGCGAGGGAGACCCCGGTCAGCTTCCACACCCCGTACGGGGCCTTGCCGTCCCGGTAGCCGGGCGCGAAGACCGTGGTGTCCGGGGTGTCCAGGCAGTGCGCGGCGGTCGCGATCACGTCGCGGTCGTCGCTGTGCACCACGGCCGCGGTGCAGAAGTGCCCGCCGTCGAGGGAGCCCGCGAAGAGGGCGCCGACCCGCTTCGACGTCGCGTCGGACCCGGCCTCGGCGGTGACCCCCAGGGGCGGCACGGCCGCCGCGTCGGGCAGGTCCACGCTCACCAGCGCGGCCATCGCGGCCAGTGCCAGCAGGATCCGGGACGTCCGCCGGGTGCGGGCGCTGTGGGCCGGTCGGGGAAGCATGCGCTGGATCATGCCCCGAGCCTCCCCGTCGAAGCTATGTCCGGAGCACGCTATTCCATATGAATGTCCTGTGAATCAGGGCTCCGCAGGCGGCCGCGCCCCGGGCGGGCGAGACTGGCAGGGGCGGCAGGGGGTTACACGAGGTGTCCCCGCATGACCGCACAGCACCGCACGCCCGTGGTCTTCATCCACGGCCTCTGGCTGCACTCGACCAGCTGGGAGGGGTGGGCCGACGCCTTCCGCGAAGCCGGGTACGAGCCCGTCCTGCCGGAGTGGCCCGGGGTCCCCGACACCGTCGCCGAGGCCCGCCGCCGCCCCGACGACCAGGACGGGGTCGGACTCGTCGAGATCTCCGACGCCCACGCCAAGGTCATCCGCGAGCTGCCCGTCCGACCCGTTCTCGTGGGGCACTCGGTCGGCGGGTTCATCGCCCAGCACCTGCTCGGCCAGGGCCTCGCCGAGGCCGCCGTCGCCATCTGCCCCGGTCAGATCAAGGGCGTCAAGGCCATCGCCCCCGCCCAGGCCAAGTCGACGTTCGCCGTCCTTCACAACCCGGGCAACACCCGCCGGTCGGTCTCGCTCAACCGCGAGCAGTTCCGCTACAGCTTCGCCAACGCCGTCTCCGAGGAGGAGGCCGAGGAGCTGTACGACGAATGGACCATCCCGAGCACCGCCCGGCCCCTCTTCCAGCTGGCCCTCGGCAATTTCACCCCGCACTCCCCGGCCAGGGTCGACACCGGGAACGAGACGCGCGGTCCGCTGCTCCTGCTGTCCGGCCGGCTCGACCACACCGTTCCGGACCTGCTGACCCGCTCGACCTACAAGCAGTACCGCCACTCGCACGCGACCACCGAGTACCAGTGCTTCGAGGACCGCGGCCACTCGCTGATCGTCGACCACGGCTGGCCGGACCTGGCCCGTGCCTCGCTGTCCTGGCTGGACTCCCACACCGCCGGTGCCCCCGCCACATGAGGCGGGCGCCGCACGAGGTACGCGCCGCTCGAGCCCCGCGCCGCACAGGGCCCGCCCCGCAGGGTCCCCGCTACCGGCGTTCGTACACCGTCACGCGCCGGCCCCGGACCTCGCGGTCCTCGACCGCCGTGAACCGTTCCTTCAGGACCGCTGCTTTCGCCGCGTCCCGGGCGGCCCCCGAAGGCTTCGCCACCCCCGCAGCGTCCGTCACCAGAAGCACCCGCCGCTGCCCGAGCAGCGCCTTCCGGATCCGCGCGGGATCCGCCTCCTCGCCCTTGAGGGTGGCCGAGGCCACCGGGCTCCGCTCCAGGGCCACGTCCGACAGCCCCGCGAACGCCCCCGGGGAGACCAGCGCCGTGTCCCGGCGGGCTGCCGGTACGAAGAGCACGGCGTCCCCGGGCCGCCCCAGCCGGGCCACCTCCCCGGCCACCGCCAGTACGTCGTCGACCCGGCTGGCCGGGGCCCGCTTGGCCAGCTCCCCCGGGAGCAGCGCCAGTACGGCGATCCCGACCACGCCCGGTACGAGCGCGTCCGCAGCCCGCGGGAACCGGGGCCGGGCCGCCCGTACGGCCGCGCCCAGCCCCGCGCCGATCAGCAGGGCCAGCCCGGCCATGCTGAACAGCACGTACCGGTCCAGGAACAGCGGCTGAACCAGCGAGATCCCGATCAGCCCCAGCTGCGGCACCGCCAGCAGCGGCATTCCCACCGCGGCCGCCGAGAGCCGGCCCGCCCGGGGCCGGTCGAGCAGCGCCCCGAGCCCGCCCACGGCCAGCAGGATGGCCGGGCCGATCATCATGTGCCAGGTCAGCGGCGGGATCCAGGACACCTGGTCGGACTGGCCGCGGCTGAACAGCACCAGCGGCAGCGCCCCCAGGACCGCGCAGGCCCCGGACGCCGCCCAGCGCAGCCACACCCCGCGCCCGGCCCGTACCCACCACAGCGTGGCCGCGTGCGCGGGCAGGACCAGCAGCGAGAGCCAGTTCAGCAGCGCGCACACGAGCACCGTGACCGCGTACGCCGTCCACCGCGGCCAGGCCCGCCTCCCCGGCTCGGACGGCGCGGACAGCAGCGACACCAGCAGCAGCGCGGAGAGCCCGGCACCGGCCGCGACCAGCGCGTACGGGCGGCCCTCCTGGAGGTAGAACTGCACGGCCGGCAGCAGTCCGAGAGCCAGACCACCGCCCAGCCCCGCCCAGAACCCGGCCAGCCGCCGCCCGATCAGGGCCACGCACGCCGCGGCGGCCGCCATGGCCAGGACCGACGGGAGCCGCAGCGTGGTCGTACTCGCCCCGAAGAGTTCGAAGAGCCCGTGCATCAGCAGGTAGTACAGGCCGTGCACGGCGTCGACGTTGCCGAGCATCTCCACGATCTCGCCCGCCGACCGGCCGGCCACCTGCCAGGTCGCCGCCTCGTCCCGCCACACGCTGTCCTGCCGCGATAGCCCCCACAGGCCGAGGGCGACGGTCCACAGGACCGGAACCAGCCACACGAGGTACCGCTGCCGGCCGGTCGGGAGGACCGGAGCCGGCCCCACGACGGGCCGGCGCCGGACGGTCGGTATGCGGGATATGTCGGAAGTCATGAAGGCGGGCGGATCCTCGATCGGCTGTTCGGGTGAGGCCGCCAGTCTATGGACGACACGGACGGTTTCCGGACCGCCTGTTGTGCACCGCGGAACGTGATCGCCGGGCCCGCCCGCCCCTAGCCTCGCCGCAGGAGCACGAACGAGGGGCGGTACCCGGTGAACTGGCTCATCCACGACTACCGCGAGAGCGATCTCGCGGCCGTAGTCCACCTCATCGACACCACGGCAGAACTCGGCCAGGAGTCGGTCTTCTCGCTCGCCGAGTGCATCAGCGCCCTCACCGACCGGCAGCCCTGCGTGGTCGCCGTCCACCAGGGCGTCCCCATCGGAGCGGCCCTCGCCTGCGTCACCGGCGAGCGCGCCTGGGTGATGCGGATCGCGATCGCCGCGGGCTGGCGCGGCCGGGGCCTGGCCAGCGCCCTGCTCGTCGAGCTGGAGCGGCGGCTGATCGCGGCACGGGTCGGGCGGATCGCCTACGTGCTGCCCGAGGAGGACCTGCTCGGCGAGGGCCTGCTCAACGCCGGGTACACGCGTCAGCCCGCCGTCGCCTACTTCGAGAAGACCGAACCGCTGCACGGACCGGCGGCCGGCCTGCTCGACGACCTCGGGGGCCGGTTCCTCCCCAACGACCTGTGGACCAAGGTCGCCGGCATGGAGCACGAGAAGGACCTCATAGAGCGGCGCGTGGTCCTCCCGCTCGCCGAACCCGAGCGGGCCGCCGCGCACGGGGTGCGGCCGCCGCGCGCCATCACCCTCTTCGGCCCGCCCGGCACGGGCAAGACCACCTTCGCCCGGGCGATCGCCTCCCGGCTCGGCTGGCCGTTCGTGGAACTGCTGCCCTCCCGCCTCGCGGACGAGGGCAACCTCGCCGCCGCGCTGCGCGACGCGTTCGCCCGCATCGCCGAGCTGGAGCGGGTACTCGTCTTCATCGACGAGGTCGAGGAGATCGCGCCCGTACGCACCGAGCCCGCGCAGCCGGGCGGGATCCACGGGGTCACCAACGAGCTGCTGAAGCTGATTCCCGGGTTCCGGGAGGGCGACGAGCGGCTCCTGGTGTGCGCCACCAACTCCATCCGCTCCCTGGACCCGGCGTTCCTGCGGCCCGGGCGCTTCGACTACCTGATCCCGATCGGCACCCCGGACGCCGGGGCGCGGGCCGCGATCTGGGCCCGCCACACGGCGGGCCGCGCCGACGTGGACGTGGCGGCACTGGTGGCGGCGAGCGAGCTCTTCACCCCGGCCGACATCGAGCACGCGGCGCGGATCGCGGCGCAGGTCTCCTTCGAGCGGGATCTGGAGGCGGTGGGCGCGCGCGGAGCGGCTGCGGCGCAGCTCGGCGCCTCCACGCGGGACTACCTGGCGGCGATCGCGCAGTGCAGGCCGACCGTGACCCCTGCGATGACGGGCGAGTTCGAGGCGGACATCACCGCCCACGCCCGCTTCTGACCGGCCTGCCACGGACAGGCCGGCGGATGGCCCGCAGCCGCTTCCCCGAGCGGCTGCGGGCCTCCGCGCAACCACCGCCGGGCGGTCGCCCCGGCGGTGGGGAGGGCGCCGCCCTGTGGAGACCTCGGGGCCGTGCCTCAGGGGGTGCCGGGGCAGCGGTAGGTGAACTGCGTCGCCGCGGTGCGCTGACCGGGCGCGATCAGCTGGAGCTTGGCCTGCGCCGCGTACGTGCCCCGGCCCTGGAAGGTCCACAGCAGGTGCAGCCGGGCCTCCTTCCGCCCGCGCGGCACCCGCTCGGTGAGCTGCTCCGACTGCGTCCCGTCGGAGCGGATCCACCGGTACGTGAGGGTTCCCGCCCGCCCGTTGGTCCGTACGACGGCCACCACGTCGGCGGTGGAATCGCAGCCGGGACCCTGGGGGCCGCCGGCCGCGACCGTCACCCCCCGCACCTCGATCGCCGGGCCGTACCGCTGCCAGGCCAGGTACGCGAGCACCGCGAGCAGGATCACGGCGGCCAGGGTGTACCGGCGCCACTCCCCGCGCCGGCGGCGCACCACCGGTTCCGCGACCACCGGGAAGGGGGCCGGCGCGGCGGCCGTCACCCCGGGCCCGAACCGCAGGACCGAGCCCTCGACCCGGTCGGGGACGGCGTCCTGCGGCTGGACCAGGGTCTGTCGCGCCGTCGGGTGAGCCGTCTGCTCGGGCCCGCTGAACCACTGGCTGCCGAGGACGGTGGCGCTGTAGTCGTCGTCGCTGCTGCTGTCGCTCATGAGATCGTGCACCGCCTGATGAAGACCTGGCTGGTCGAGGGGCCGTTGCCGGCGGCGGGCCTGGTGGTGGCGCGCACGCCCCAGTAGCAGCCCGAGCCCGAGAAGGTGTGGGTCTGGACGAGCGGCGCCGCGGCGCCCGGCCGGTACGTGAGGGTGTCCGCGGCCCCGTCGGCCTTGCCCAGCCGGCCCTCCACGTCGCCGGTGAACCATTCGAGCACCACCGTCACCGGGGCGGTGCCCTTCGCGTCGACGCTCACGGTCGCCTGGCCGACGGAGACTCCGGTCTGGCGGATGGTGACGGACACCGCGCCGACGACCACCGTCGGCTTCGGCGAGGGCGGGGTCGTGGTGGGCGGTGGGGTGGTCGGCGCGGTGACCGTGGGCGTCACCGTCGGCGAGTAGACCGGGCTCGGGGTGGACGAGGGCGAGGCCGACGGGGACAGGGAGGCGGAAGGGGAAGGCGAGGCGGACGAGGAGGGGCTCGCCGAGGCGCTCGGACCCGGCACCGGCGAAGGGCCCGTACCGCCGGGGCTCGCGCTCGACGTCGCGAACGCGTTCAACGCGGCGGCACCGCCGGCCTCCCCGCCCGCCGCGCTGTAGGTGAGCGCCGTCAGCACGCCGAGGACCAGGGCCACGCCGCCCGCGACGAGCCCGCGCCGGCCCGGAGCCCAGCGCGAGGGCGGCGTGATCGTGGTCGTCGCCACCGCCGTGGTCCCCGCGGCAGGGGCGCCCGCGGAGGGGAACAGCAGCGGCAGCAGCGCGGCGAGCGCCGCCAGCTTGCGCTGCCCGCGCTCCTCCCAGTCGGGCCCGTACGCGCCGAGCGCCACGTCCTCCAGCTCCGCCACGAACGCCTCGGCGTTCTCCGGCCGCTGCTCCGGGGCCTTGGCCAGACCCCGCCGGATCAGCGGGCGGACCGGCTCGGGGGCCTCGGTCTCCGGGACCGGCGCCTCGACGTGCTGGACCGCGAGCTCCGCGAAGTTCTCCCCGGCGAAGGGCTTGCGGCCGGTCAGGCACTCGAAGAACGTGGCCGTCGCCGCGTACACGTCGGCCGCGGGCGAGGCGGGCCGGCCCTGCCACTGCTCGGGGGCCATGTAGGCCGGGGTCCCGGCCACCCCGGGCGTCGTACCGCGGCGCGCCGCGATCCCGAAGTCCACCAGCTTCGAGGAGCCGTCGGCGGAGACCAGCACGTTCTCCGGCTTGTAGTCGCGGTGGACCACGCCCGCCCGGTGGGCGGCCGCGAGGCCCAGCAGCGAGCCCTTCAGCAGCACCAGCGCGGCCTCGGGTTCGGCCTGCCCGGCCTGCTTCAGCAGGGCGCGCAGGGAGATCCCGTCGACCAGTTCCATCACGATGGCGGCGCCGCCGGGACCCGCCGTGTGCTCGACGTACTCGTACAACCGGACCACGTACGGGGTGTCCAGCCCGCCGAGGAGGCGTGCCTCGGCCCGGAACTCCGCGACGAAGGCGGGGTCCTCGCGCAGCCGGTCGCTGAGGTACTTCACCGCGACCGGCGTGCCCGTCGCCTCGTGGACGGCGAGGACCACGCGGCCGCTGCCGCCCGAGCCGAGCTCGCGGACCTGCGCATAGCCGGGCACCGTCCACGCGTTCTTCATCGTCATGCCCCCGTCCCCGTCCCGTTCCCGTCCTCGTGCCCGTGTCCCCGCCGGCCGCGGCCTCGGGCCCGGGCGGGCCGCTCGCGTCGAGCGGTCCGCCCCCAGGGACACGTTTTCCGCCACGGCCGGTTCCCCGCCGCGCGGAGCATTTCACAAGGTGGTCGGGGAGGATTTACGGGGGCTGTACACGGGTTCTCAGGGGGTCACGCCGCGGCCGCCGCCGCGCCGATCATGGTGTGCAGCCGGTCGGCCGCCGCCCTCCCGAAGCCCGGGTCGTTGATGTGGGTGTCGTAGTCGTAGAGCCGGGCGGAACTGCCCCGCAGCCCCTCGCGCAGTGCCGAGAACAGGGCCCGGTCCGCGTCCGGGTCGTGGTAGGTGCCGCCCGGGGCGCCGAGCGTGGACAGTCCGCGGAGCGGGACGCAGACGGCGGTGGGGCCGGTGGCGACGCGGAGTTTGGCGGCGACCCGGCGGCCGAGCTCGGCGCACTCGGCGGGGGTCGTACGGACCACCGTGATCGACGGGTTGTGGACGTGGACCCGGCGGTATCGGGCCCGGTCGGGCAGGGTTTCCAGCGGGCCGAACTTCACCATGTCCAGCGCCCCCAGGCTCACCACCTGCGGGATGCCGGCCCGCCCGGCGGCGCTGAGCCGGTCGGGGCCCGCGGTGAGGATGCCGCCGCACAGGTCGTCGGCGAGCTCGCTGAGGGTGAGGTCCAGGACGCCGGCGAAGATGCCCTGGCCGGCCAGGGTCTCCAGGGTGCGGCCGCCGGCGCCGCTGACGTGGAAGACGAGCACCTCGTAGCCGAGTTCGGTCAGCCTCTCCCGGGCGGCGTCCACGCCGAGCGTGGTGACGCCCGCCATGCTCGCCGCGATCAGCGGGCGGGAGCCGGCGCCGAGGCGGGCCGGGCGGCGCAGTTCCCGCGAGGCCCGTTGGAACGCCTTCGCCATTCCCGCCGCCGCCTCGACCGCGTTCGCCATGACCGGCGCAGAGATGCTGTTGATCCCCGCGATGTCCACGACGCTGTACATCATCGT
The DNA here is from genome assembly GCF_001044425.1 of Streptomyces roseus. Classification (GTDB taxonomy): domain Bacteria; phylum Actinomycetota; class Actinomycetes; order Streptomycetales; family Streptomycetaceae; genus Streptomyces; species Streptomyces roseus. Next base: position 5,332 of record NZ_LFML01000058.1, on the reverse strand, counting down.
GATGTCCGACGATCCGACGTACGGGGCCACGTCCCCGGACGCCATCGACGAGACCATCAGCTTCGGCACGCCCAGGGGCAGTGCGCGCATCGCCCGGGTGGCGATGGAGGTGCCGCCACTGCCGCCTATGGCGAGCACCGCGTGCAGCCGGCCCTCGGCGTGCAGGCGTAACAGCGTCGCCTCCGCGCCCCTGGCCATCGCCGTCACGGCCGCGCCCCGGTCCGCGGCCGCTCGCAGTTCCGACAGTTCCGTTCCCGCGGCCCGGGCGACCGCTTCGCGTGGTATGTCCGCGGGCACCCGGGGATCGCCCATGATTCCTGTGTCGACCATGATCACTTCGACGCCGGCGCGCAGCAGCCTCTCGCGCAGCCAGCCGTACTCGACACCCTTGGTGTCCAGGGTTCCCACCAGCACGACGTTCGTCATATGTGCAATGTCCAGGCAGGTGGCCTTTGTTGGCAAGTCAAGGTCGGGTCAACCCCTCGGCAGTGCCAACAGCCTCTCCAGGAAGGGGATTTGGGAGGGAATCAGCTTGGTTTCGGCCACGGGGGGAGTGAACCAGGCCACCCGGTCCAGCTCGGGGAACTCCTGCGTCCGGCCCGAGTGCGGGGGCCACTCCATGGTGAAGGTCCCGGGCACCATGAGCGCCGGATCCAGGTCCGCCCGTACGGCCCAGATCGTCACCAGCTTGCCGGTGGGGATCCGCAGCTCTCCCAGCGGGAGGTACGGGCCCTCCGGCGGCGGCAGGCCGATTTCCTCCGTGAACTCCCGGCGGGCCGCGGCGATCGGGGCCTCGTCCTCCTCGTACTCGCCCTTGGGGATGGCCCAGGACCCCTCGTCCTTGTGCTCCCAGAACGGGCCGCCCATATGGCCGAGGAGCACCTCGATGCCCTCGTCGGGCGAGCCCGCGGGCCCTTCGGCCGGGCGGAACAGGAGCAGTCCGGCGCTGCGTTTTTGCGTCATACGTCCATACATGCCCCGCACGGGGGCCGCTCAGTGATCGTGCGGGCCCTGCCGGTGCACCGGACCGTGCGCGTCGGCGCAGTGCGGGTCGGCCGGATCCTGTCCCCGGCGCCCGACCGTGAGCAGGGCGTCCGGGACGTGGTCCACCTGCAAGGTGGTGTGCGTGACCCCGTACTCCTTCTCCAGCAGCCGCTCCAGATCACGGCGGACGGCGTGGCAGTCGCCGGCCGGCTCGACCAGGACGTGCGCGGAGAGCGCCGCTTGCCCGGAGGTGATGGTCCAGATGTGCAGGTCGTGGACCTCGGTGACCGGCGGGTGCCCCACCAGCCGGTCGCCGACCGCGTCCGGGTCCATGTGCGCCGGGGCGGCCTCCAGGAAGATCCGGCCGGACTCGCGGACCAGCCCGTAGCCCGCCTTGACCATCAGCACCACGACCACCAGCGTGGCGATCGCGTCGGCCTGGACGAAGCCCGTGGTGAGGACGATCAGACCGGCGACGGCGGTGCCGATGAAGGCGAACAGGTCGTTCAGGATGTGCTGGTAGGCGCCCTCGACGGCGAGCGAGGAGCGGTTCGCCCTGGAGATGCACCAGGCGGCGGCCACGTTCACGACGATGCCCGCGAGCGCTGTCACGAGGACCAGCCCGCCCGCCACGGGAGGCGGGTCGACCAGCCGCCGGACCGCCTCGTACGCCAGCCAGACCGCGAGCAGGAGCAGGGTGAGCCCGTTCGCCTGGGCGGAGAGTATCTCCGCCCGCTTGAGCCCGTACGTGAACCCGCCGCGCGCCGGCCGGGCCGCGAGCCGCATCGCGATCAGTGCGAGCACGATCGAGACGGCGTCGGTGAGCATGTGGGCGGCGTCGGAGATCAGGGCCAGCGACTGGGC
>NZ_LFML01000058.1:0-3130 GCF_001044425.1 Streptomyces roseus | reverse complement strand
CCCCGTGGCTGTGCCCGCCGTGGCCGCCGTGGCCGCCGTGGCCGCCGTGATCGTCGTGATCGCGGACCGCGGCGTGGCCGTGGTCGTCGTGTGCGTGGTCGTGCCCACTCATGGCGTCCCCCGTGTGTTCGGTTCCGACGCGTGAAGTGAAGCGCACCGTGACGCAATGGGCAAAGGCTGCAACGGGGACCGTTGTCATTACCCATAAGAGGCCTCTGACCTGCGGTGATGCAGATCGCTGCCGAGCCGGACGGATCGTGGGAAAATTTGCCCATGGCCCAGCGCCCCGGTGTGCCGACCGCGCCCGAGCTCGTCCTGGAGACCGACGCCGGTACCACCGCGATGGTCCCGGACAAGACCTACCACGTCGGCCGCGACCCCCTTTGCGAGGTGTGCCTCGACGACGCCCGCGTCTCCTGGCACCACGCCCTCCTGCGCCCCGACGGCGACCACTGGATCGTGGAGGACGAGGACAGCACCAACGGCACCTGGGCCGACGGCCACCGCGTCCACGAGTGGAACGTCGGCCCGGGCAGTGAGCTGCGCTTCGGCAGCGTCGCCGACGGCCCGCGCGCCCTTCTGCTGGGTCCGGCCCCGGCCGCCCCGGCGCCCTCCGCCCCGGCCACCCCCGCCCCGGCCCCGGAGCCCGAGCCCGCCGAGGCCCGGCCGTCGGCGGTGTCCCACCCGGCCCTCACCGGCACCTTCCGCCGGCCCACCACCGTGCGCCCGCTGCCCGACCGGACCGCCGTGAGCATCGGCCGGGCCGCTGCCAACGACCTCGTCATCGACGACCTCGTCGTCTCCCGCCACCACGCCGAACTGCGCGCCCTCGCCGACGGCACGTACGAGATCGCCGACCTCGGCAGCCACAACGGCACCTTCCTCAACGGCACCCGTACCGACCGCGCCCCCGTCACCGAGGGCGACGTCATCGGCATCGGCCACACCGCCCTCTGCCTCGTCGGCGACCAGCTCCAGGAGTACGTGGACACCGGCGAGGTCTCCCTCGACGTCCAGGAGCTCGCCGTCGCCGTCGACCACGGCCGCAAGACCCTCCTCGACCACGTTTCCTTCCCCGTCGGCGCCAAATGCCTGCTCGCCGTCGTCGGCCCCAGCGGAGCCGGCAAGTCCACCCTCCTCGGGGCCCTCACCGGACTGCGCCCCGCCGACCACGGCACCGTCCTCTACGACGGCCGCGACCTCTACCGCGACTACGCCGAGCTGCGCAGCCGCATCGGCCTCGTCCCCCAGGACGACATCCTGCACGCCCAGCTCACCGTCCGCCGGGCCCTCACCTACGCCGCCGAACTGCGCTTCCCCCAGGACACCGCCGCGGGCGAGCGCCAGGCCCGCGTCGACGAGGTGATCGGCGAACTCGGCCTCGGACAGCGCGCCGACCAGCCCATCCACAGCCTCTCCGGCGGCCAGCGCAAACGGGTCTCCGTCGCCCTGGAGCTGCTCACGAAGCCGTCCCTCCTCTTCCTGGACGAACCCACCTCCGGGCTCGACCCCGGCATGGACCGCTCCGTCATGCACATGCTGCGCGGCCTCGCCGACGACGGCCGTACCGTCATCGTCGTCACCCACAGCGTGCTCAGCCTCGACGTCTGCGACCGGCTGCTGGTCCTCGCCCCGGGCGGGCGCGTCGCGTACTTCGGGCCGCCCGCCAAGACGCTCGCCTTCTTCGGCTTCGACCAGTGGCCGGAAGCCTTCGAAGCCTTCGAGAACGACCGGGACCGGGACTGGGCGGGGGAGTACCTCGCCTCCCCGCAGCACCGCACGTACGTACGCAACGCCGCGCGCCAGCCCCGGCAGGAGGAGGACCGCTCCGGGACGGCGGACTTCGCCGCCCCGCCGCCCAAGGCCCAGAGCTGGGGCTCCCAGCTGTCCACGCTGATGCGCCGCTACGCGGCAGCGCTCAGCGCCGACCGCACGTTCCTCGCGATCATGATCGCGCTGCCGTTCGTCATGGGCGCCATGGCCCGGGCCCTCGCCGGCAGCGCCCTCACCGCGGAGACCGCGATCAACGCCCTGCTCATCCTGTGCGTGGGCGGCGTGCTGACCGGCGCCGCCAACGCGGTGCGCGAGCTGGTCAAGGAGCGCGTCATCTACCAGCGGGAACGGGCCGTGGGCCTGTCCAGATCCGCCTACCTGATGTCGAAGGTGCTGGTGCTCGGCGCCGTCACCGTCGCCCAGGCCGTGGTGCTGACGCTCGTCGGCCTGTACGGGGTCGACACCAACGCTCCGGGCGGCAAGGGCGTCTTCATGCCGCCCCTCGTCGAAATCACCCTTGCCGTCGCCCTGCTGTCCTTCACCGCGATGATGCTGGGCCTGCTGGTCTCCGCCCTGGTCCGCAAGGAGGAGGTCACCATGCCGCTGCTGGTCCTCCTCGCCATCGTCCAGGTGGTGTTCTGCGGGGCCCTGCTCCAGCTCGACGGAGTACCGGTGATCGGCCAGCTGGCCTGGCTGGTGCCCTCCCGGTGGGCGCTCGGTGCCATGGCGGGCACCATCGACCTCGGCGCGATCGTGCCCGGGAAGCTGACCGACGACCCGCTCTTCGCGCACAGCGCCGGGGTGTGGCTGCTGGACATGGGGATGCTCGTCGCCCTGTCCGTCCTGTTCGGGGTGCTGGTCCTGCGGCTGCTGCGCCGCCACGAGCCCGCGATCATGCGGAAGTAGCCGCCGATGACCGCCACGGCCGGGCCCGCCGACTTCCACCCCACCCATGTGGTCCCCCGGGAGGGGCTGCCCGCCTGGGAGGAGCCCGACGTATCCCGGCCCACCACCGCCCTGGACCCCTTCCTGCCCGTACGACTGCTGGCCCGGCGCGGGGAGTGGGGGGAGATCCTGTGCGCCAACGGCTGGTCCGCCTGGGTGGACGGGCGGCTGCTGGTGCCCGTACCCGAGCCCGCCCCGGCGGGCGGCCGCCCGTCGGCGCGCGCCGAGGACCCGGCGGCGCTGCTCGCGGGCGCCGCCGAGGCCCTGGAGCGCTACCGGCGGGCCGCCGCGGACCTGGCCTCGGGCCGCTCCGGCGCGGAGGACTTCCGGCGGGCCGTCCGGGGGCTGCGGGCGGGCCTGGTCATCGACGGCGAGTCCGTCTGGCTGTACGAGGAGGCCACCGGGCGCTGGA
>NZ_LFML01000057.1 GCF_001044425.1 Streptomyces roseus | reverse complement strand
GGCGGCGTGGCGGCCTCCCACGCACCGGCCTCCGCCTCCGCTCCGGCCGGGGTCCCCTCGCCCGCCGCGGGGCCCGACAGCGGCCGCTGGCGCCCCTGGCGCTTCCGCATGTCGAACGAGGTCTGGGGCACCCCGACCGTCGCCGGAGACCTGCTGTACGTGACCTCCTTCGAGGTGCACGCCCTGGACGTGGCCAGCGGCCGCCGCCAGTTCAAGACCCGCGACGTCGCCTGGTCCATGGCCGTCGCGGACGGCCGCATCCACGCCTCCGACGGCCCCTCCCTCTACGCGCTCGACGCCGGCGACGGCTCCGAGCGCTGGCGGCTGAACACCGACGCCTGGGTGTACGCCCTGCGCGCCGACCGGGGCACCGTGGTCACCGCCACGCGCGGCGGCGGCGTACAGGGCTGGGAGGCCTCCAACGGGCAGAAGCTGTGGGAGCTGACCGGCGCCCAGAGCGACTTCGAGACCCCGGAGGCGGCCCCCGTCCTCCACGACGGCACGGTGTACGTGTGGCAGGACGCGCGGCTGCGCGCCCTCGACGCGCGCAGCGGCCGCGAGTCCTGGTCGTACCCGGTCGGCGACGCGGCCTCCTGCGGCAACGTCCCCGTACGGGTCACCCCGGCCCCGGACGGCAACGTCTACGTCGCCGCCGGCACCCGCGTCCTGTCCGTCGACCGGGCCTCGGGCCGGGTCCGCTGGCACTTCGAGGCCCCGGCGGTCTTCCTGGCGGCCCCGGCGTTCGCGCCGGGCGCGGCGGTCACGGGCGGCGGGGTCTACCTCGCCGACTACCTGGGCACCGTGTACGCCCTCGACGCGGCCACCGGCAAGGACCGCTGGCGCATCGCCACCGAGCCGCGGCCCTCCTCGGACCCGGTGATGGTCGCGAACGGCAACGTCCACCTGGGCGCGGGCAGCGCGCTGTACACGCTCGACGCGGTCACCGGCACCCCGAAGTGGCGCTTCGCGGCGGGCGGCGAGATCACCGGCCCGCCGGCGGTCGCGGACGGCCGGGTGCACTTCGGCTCGGCCGACCACTGCCTGTACACCCTGGACGCGGCGGGCGGCCAGCTGCGCTGGAAGCTGGCCACCGGCGGGGAGATCACGGGAGCCCCGGTGGCCGAGGCGGGGGTGGTCTACGCATGCAGCAAGGACCGCTGCGTCTACGCCCTGGACGCGGCCAAGGGCACGGGCACGCGTACGGCTGGGTGAGGGTTTTCGGGCCCCTCCGGGTCGCGTGCGGCACCGGGAGTGACAGGATGGACCCCATGAGCAACGTTTACTTCGACATCAACATCGACGGCAAGCCCGCCGGCCGCATCGTCTTCAACCTCTTCGACGACGTCGTGCCGCAGACCGCGAAGAACTTCCGCGAGCTGGCCACCGGCCAGCACGGCTTCGGCTACGCGGGCTCGCCGTTCCACCGCGTCATCCCGCAGTTCATGCTCCAGGGTGGCGACTTCACCAACCAGAACGGCACCGGCGGCAAGAGCATCTACGGCGAGAAGTTCGCCGACGAGAACTTCACGCTGAAGCACGACCGCCCGTACCTGCTGTCGATGGCGAACGCCGGCCGCAACACCAACGGCTCGCAGTTCTTCATCACCACCGTCGTCACCCCGTGGCTGGACGGCAAGCACGTCGTCTTCGGCGAGGTCGTCGAGGGCTCCGAGATCGTCGACGCCATCGAGAAGCTCGGCACCCCCTCGGGCGCCACCCGCGGCAAGATCGAGATCGCCGCCTCGGGCGTCGTCGAGGCCTGATCCACCCGCACCACCGCACCACCGCACCACCCGCCGCACCGGCTGGTCGGCCCCGCCCCCGCACGTGGGACGGGGCCGCCGCCGTTTGCCCGGACGAGGAGAACGGCCGGCCTTCCTCAACCCGCGCAGCGGGGCGGCCGTCGTCCCCGGCCGGCACGGCAGAGTCGACCTCGAAGGGGAGGCCCACGAGTGGCCGCACGAAGCGGGCGCAACGTCACCATCACAGCGATGGCGCTTCTGGGCGCCCTGACCCTCACCGCAGGATGCTCGTCCGCGGACGACGGACCCCGGCGCGCGTACGACCCCCGGCCCCGCAGCCACCAGGAGGTGGAGAAGGAAGTCGGTGACCTGTCGGGCAAGGCCCGGGATCTGACCCAGGTCAAGGGCAAGGTGACGGAGGGAGGACCGGTGACCCACCCCTGCGGCACGGGCGGGGAGAAGGAGAAGGGCCTGCGATCCGTCCGGTACGTCTGGTCCGTCTACGGCGTGGACCACGACACGCTCGGCACGGGCATGCGCCGTCTCGCGGAGCAGCTGCCGGCGAACGGCTGGAAGGTCGTGAAGAACGGCCCGAACCCCCACACCAAGGCGAAGACGCCCGAGGTCTTCGCCGTCCACGAGACGACCCACACCCAGCTTGAGGCCAGCTGGATGGACGCCTCCGACGGGGGCGAAAACCTGATCAACTTCAGCGTGTACTCCCGGTGCTTCAAGGACACCGACCCGCGGTGACGGCGGAGGGCGCAGGGGGCGAAGTCTGAGGCGCCCGAGCCGGGTTGGATCGGATCCGTGCTTTGCGAATGTGTTCATAGGATGATTCCTCGGTCCGAACAAAACGAAGACGGGGGACGATCAGGCGTGGTGACCTTCGACACGGAGTGGGCGGGGCTCAAACAGCAGGCGGCGGCGGGGGCGGACATGCGCCTCGCGAGCGCCGCACCCGCCGCCGGTGGCGGCGGCGGGGGCAGCGGCGACCTGAAGTCCGACCAGGCGGTCTGGAGCCGGGCGAGCAAAGACCTCGGCGGTCTGTCCACGAGCGTCAAGACCGGCGTGAGCGCGTTGGAGACGGGCCAGAAGGGCGCTGCCCCGACCGGCGTGGAGAGCGCGACGGCCCAAGCCGAGCTGTACCAGTCCTGGAAGACGTACCTGGAGAACCTGGCGGGCAAGTGCGCCGCCCTCCGGGGGCCCCTGGAGAAGGCGGGCCAGGGCCAGTACGAGAACGACGAGGCCATCCGGGGCGGCTTCGACCAGATCGACGCGCAGTACAAGGACACCCCCGCCACCGGCGGCGACGGGGGCCGGTGAGCCTGACCCATGGACTACGCAGCACTCAAGGCCCTCAAGCCGTCCGAGTTCACCGAGGCGGCCGACGGCTACAAGGCGGCCAGCGACATGGCCGACCACGCCTACGGGGACACCGAGGGGCAGATATCGGCCCGCCTGCGGGAAGGTCTGCACGGCGTGGCCGTGGAGGCCGCGCTGGGATCGCTTCGGGACCTGGCGAAGAACTTCCACTACGTGCAAGTGGAATGCGGTCTGGCGGCCACCTCCCTCAAGGCGTTCGCAGCGGCGATGACGGACGCGAAGAAGAAGCTGGACGATGCCCTGGAGGACGCGGCGCACCAGAAGCTGACCGTGGGCGCGGACGGCTCGGTGACCTATCCCCCCGGCGGTGAGGAGAAGGACGGGAAGCTGCCCGAGGGCGGCACGGTCACCGGCAGCGCCAAGGGCAAGCCCGCCGGCACCGTCATCGACCCGACGCGGGACGCCAACGACCTGTCCGCCGCCCTGGAGCGGCAGGCGGCGAACATCCACCCCAACCCGAACTTCGGCAAGGCGGTGGCGATCGCCAACCGCATCGCGCAGGCGGTCGCCGAGGCCACCGAAGCCGACGCGATGTGGGCGCCCAAGCTGCGCAAGCTCAAGGCTGACGACGACCTGGTCGTCTCCGACAAGGACTGGGCCGACGTCCAGGGCGACACCGCGGACGTCCGCGCCGGGGCCAAGGACTACCTGGAGCACATCAAGCCCCCGCCCAAGGGCGACGACCCGAAGGCGAACGCGGACTGGTGGAAGGGGCTGTCCCCGGACGAGCAGTCGGCGTACCTCTCCCTGAACGCGGCGGAGGTGGGCGCGCTGGACGGGCTGCCCTCCGTGGTCCGGGACGAGGCGAACCGCACCGTACTGGCCGAGAAGACGGCCGAGTTCCAGATCAGGTACGACGGGATCCCCAAGGAACCCCAGCCCAGGTACCACTACGTCCAGCACGGCCGCGCCTGGACGCGCGAAGAGACCGACGAGTGGCGCGAGTGGAACGACAAGTACGCCAAGGACAAGGAATTCCTGAAGAGGAACCTCGACGGCATGAACGCCATCCAGGCCCGTTTCGACGCGACGGGCAAGGAAGGCCTGCCGGAGGCCTATCTCCTCGGTTTCGACACCAAGGGCGGAGGACGGGCCATCGTGGCGAACGGCAACCCGGAAACGGCCGACCACACGGCCGTGTTCGTCCCCGGTACTTTCACGGCCATCGAGAAGAGCGAAGACTACATCGGTCACATGGGTGAGCTGTGGAAGAAAACTCACGCCCAGGTGCCCGGCCAGAACGTGTCCACCATTACGTGGATCGGATACGACGCGCCGCAGAGCATCGTTCCCGAGGCGATGACCAAGGGCTACGCCCATGATGCGGCGCCCGACCTGAACCACTTCATGGCGGGCCTGGAGCACATCCAGGGCGGCGACGGCGCAAGCCACACCACGCTCATCGGGCACAGCTACGGCAGCACCGTCATCGGCGCGGCCTCCAACGCGGGCGACCTGCGGACGGACGACATCCTGGTGGCGGGCAGCCCCGGCATGCTGGTCGGCCACGCCAAGGACCTGGACGTCGAAGAGGGGCACGTGTGGTCGGAAGCCGCGTCCTTCACCAAGGACCAGGTGCCGGCGGGCGGCAAGGTCGCGGGACTCGGCGGAGGTACGCCGTTCTGGAAGGAAATATTGCCGTTCGGCTCGGTCTGGGGGCAGAACGTGCCATCGGATGAGGATTTCGGTGCCCATATCATGGACAACGACGCGGACAGCCACACCGACTACTGGAGAAAGGATTCCTTCAGTCTTGAGAACCAGGCGAGAGTGGTGGCCGGTCGTTACGACAAGGTGGTCCTTGACTGACATGTGGAAGCCAACGGCTGATCGCACGAACTCCATACGCTTGCGGGCCACGGCGCTCGCCGTCCTTCTTGCCGGTTCGCTTTCCCTGTTGTCTGTGGGGTGTTCCAACGTGAAAGAACTGAGTTACGAGCCCGTCAGGATGGATCCGGATCCTGCGCGCGCGAAGACGAAGGAGATCTCCAGCCGGCTGCTGGAGATGACCGGGGTCAAGGGCAAGGTGACCCAGCCCGGGCCGAGCGTCACGCGCTGCCGGGAGTACGGGGACGACCTGTTCTCCACCGACCACCCGTGGTCGGTGTACGAGATCTCCGACGCGCAGGTCGAGGAGGGTATGCAGAACCTGCGCAAGGCGCTCGGTGCGAACGGCTGGAAGATCACCAAGGACGGCAAGGCCAACAGCCAGGCACAGGACCCCGAGATCTACGCCGAGAACAAGGCCGAGCAGTTCGCCGTGCACATCACGGGCGAGAAGAAATCGGCCACCGGGGGCTCGCTGATCCTCTTCAGCGTCGTGTCCGCCTGCTTCCGCGCCGCCTCTCCCTCCGCACTCGACGGCGAGTACTGATCCCGGGACCCCGGGCCTCCGGGGTGCCGGGGCGAGCGGTGGTAGCGTGGCCCGCCGTTGTCCAGGGGAGGGGATCGGGCCATGGCGGCTGGACGTCGGATCAGGTTCACCGCGGTGCTGGTCGCCGTCGTGTTCGCGCTCACCGGATTCTCTTCGAGCGGGCACGGGCACGGCTCGAAGAGCAGCGGAAGCGGCAGCGGTGGCGGTTGCTCCAGCTCCAAGAAGCGCAGCGGCTACAACAGCAACAGCAGCAGTAGCGGCAGCACCGGCGGCAGCGGCGGCAGCGGGAAGTCGACCCCTTCGCCCACCAAGAGCGCCGGTGCACCCGCACGCGCCTCGGTCGTCACCTGCGCCGGTCCCGGCAGGCCGCAAGCCGTCCTCACGGTGACCTCCGTCGTCGACACCGCGCGCCTCGTCGACGTCCCGGTCGTCTTCCAGGGCGCGAACGGCGTCGTGGACCGGACCACCGTGCGGGTCTCGCTCAAGGCCCGCGAGACCCGCACGGTCACCGCCGACATGAGCCAGAAGGAGAAGGCGGCCGACGTCGGCACCTGCACCGTGGGCACCATCAGCTGAGGAAGCCTCGCCGGCCGGGCCGACCGGCCCGGTGGATCCCGGTCCGGCCAAAGCGGTGCACAGGGCGACCGGCATCCCCCGCACCCTCGCACTCGGGATGCGATCCAACGGGATGGCGGGCATGGTGGAAGAGAGGCATGTACTGCCCTCCAGCCGGCTTGAGATGGTGTAGCCCTGGGGCTTTGCCGGTCGTGGCGGTAATCGGCGGATGCGTCGCTATCAGACCGTTGAGGGCGAGCTGGACGGCAACGCAGCGCCACACCGCCTCCTGTCAACAGACACAGAAGAAGGTGCCATCGCCGCGGAAGCACGGCGTTCCGGGCACACTGGAAGATCCCGCTTTCGAAGACCCCGTCAACTCGCCGCGCAACACCAACAGCCGCTCCCCAGCTGACGGGCGGAGTGCCCTGATCGCCGGGGGAGTGTGTCGAGCGTCGACTGCCTGATGGAGCCTCAACTGCTGTCCCACCTGACCGGTTGTGTGATGGCGCAGTGTCGAGAGGAGAAATCCGTGAAAGGCAAGGCCGTATTGAGCGTCGCCGTGGTGGTCGCGCTGGGAGGCGGAATGACGGGAGCCGCCGTCTCCTCGGCTTCCGCCGCTGCCACCCCTAAGTGTCGAGTGAGCGGAACCGCGCTGACGGGAGAGAATTTCGCTGCGGGCAAGACGTTCACCGTCTCGCCCGGCGGAAAGTCTGTGCGCTCCACTTCTGCCGGTCGCATCGGACCGGTCACCGTTACGGGCCAGGGTCCCTTCTCCGTAGGCTCTGTGGTCTGCGTCGGCCCGGCAGCGGCCGCGGCAAAGACGGCCGCTGCGCTCCAGGCAGGAACGGCTGCAGCACAAGCGGCGATCAAGAGAGGCGCGCCGCCGCAGGTGGTGAAGGCGGAGGCCAGAGCAGCGACCGAAGCCACCGGTAAGCGCCTCGGCATCGCGCAACCGATCCTGATCCAAATCATCAATCAGGTAACCCAGCAACAGCAGCAGCAACAACAGCAGCAACAGCAGAACCCGCAGCAGCAGCAGCAGCAGCAGCAGCAGCAGCAGCAGCAACAGCAACAGCAACAGCAACAGCAACAGCAACAGCAACAGCAGCAGCAGAACCCGCAGCAACAGCAGCAACAGCAGCAACAGCAGCAACAGCAACAGCAGCAACAGCAGCAACAGCAACAGCAACAGCAACAGCAACAGCAACAACAGCAACAGCAGCAACAGCAGCAGCAGCAGCAACAACAACAACAGCAGCAACAACAACAGCAGCAGCAGCAACAACAGCAGCAGCAACAACAGCAACAGCAGTAACCAGTCGGCAATTGGGCGGCGGGGCAGCAGAGTTCTGCGAAGCGGATGATCGTCTTCAGCCCCGCTGCTCACCCTTGGGGCCGCCGCAGCGTCGACGCATACGCCGCCTCGCCGCCATCTTCATCCGGCCGGCGAGGCGATCCGAGGCAACAGCTAGCGGATCCTCGGCGCCGGTGCCGCCCGGCGTGCCGTGAACAGGTCCGCCTGCCGCTCCGGCGCCAGGTTCCCCAGCGAGATCAGCGCCGGAGCGTGCGCCAGCGCCTGCTGCAGCGCCGCCTGCTTCGCCGACCACAGGGCCCGTACCGTGCCCTGTACGGCCTCCGTCGGACAGGCGGCCAGGGTCCTCGCCGAGCGCAGCGCCGCCGCGAGCAGCTCCTCGGGCTCGGCCAGCTCCGAGACCAGGCCGATCTCGTACGCCCGTCGCGCGGAGAGCCGTTCCGCCGTCCCCATCAGGGACATCCGGGCGGCTTCCCCGAAGGGCATCCGCTGCGCCATGTAGACGGCCTCGTACGCGCTGACCATCCCGTACGTCGTGTGCGGGTCGAAGTACGTCGCCGTCGCGGAGGAGACGATGAACTCCGCCTCGCCCAGCAGGTAGAACGCCCCGCCGCAGGCCATGCCGTTGACGGCGGCGATCACCGGCTTCCACAGGTCGTTCGCCTTCGGGCCGATGGCCACCAGCGGGTCGTCCACCGAGTACGGGGAGGACGGCTGGGGCACCTCCACCCCGCGGTCGACGCCCGTACAGAAGGCCGCCCGCCCGGCGCCGGTCAGCACGACCGCCCGCACGTCGTCCGCGAACCGGAACTCGCGCCACACCGCTGCCAGTTCCGCGGCCGTAGGCAGGTCGATCGCGTTGTGCCTGGCTTCGCGGTCCAGGGTGACGACCGCGACCCCGGTCGCCTTGTCCTGCTCGACCCGCACCCCCGTCACGACTTCTCCGGCACCCAGCGCGGCACCGTCACCCCGCCGGTCCGCGTGAACACCACCTGCACCCGGGCGCCGATGCGCAGGCGCGCCGGGTCCACCGAGTCCAGCGGGGCGTCGGCCGAGGTGACCAGGTTCCCGGCGAGGCGGATGTGCGGGGCGTCGGCGAGCTCCACGAGGATCACGTTGTACGGGGCCTGCGCGGCGTACGCGGGCAGCAGCGGCGGATGCGGCCGTACGTACGACCAGATCCGGCCCCGGCCGCTCATCGGGCGCCATTCGGAGTCGAACGACTGGCAGTGCGGGCAGCAGGGGCGCGGCGGGAAGCGGAGCCGGCCGCAGGAGGCGCAGGCCTGGACGCGGAGTTCGCCCCGGGCGGCGTACTCCCAGAAGGGGGCGCCGTCCTCGTCGGGGACGGGCACCAGCAGTTCGTCCGCGGCGGGTGAGGGTGTGGTCATCGGTCAGCTCCTCAGCAGGATCGCGGACGTCGGGACACCCTCGCCCGCCGTCACCAGGCAGGTCGCGGCGTCCGGCACCTGGGCGGTGGAGACGCCCCGGAGCTGCTTGACGCCCTCGTTGATCAGGTTGAAGCCGTGCACGTAGGCCTCGGACAGTCCGCCGCCGCCGGTGTTGATCGGGAGCCGCCCACCCATCTCCAGGGCCCCGCCCTCGGTGAACGCGGCGCCCTCGCCGCGCCCGCAGAAGCCGTAGCCCTCCAGGGACAGCGGGATGAGCGGGGTGAACGCGTCGTAGATCTGGGCCACGTCCACGTCCTGGGGACCGAAGTCGGCCTGCTTCCACAGGTGCCGGGCGGCGGTCCAGGCGGGCCCGGAGAGCGGGTCGTCGTTCCAGTAGTTGACCATGCCGTGGTGCTGGGCGGGCAGGCCCTGGGCGACGGAGTGGACGTACACGGGCTTCCGGCGGCAGTCGCGGGCGCGCTCGGCGCTCACGATCACGCAGGCCAGCGCCCCGTCCGTCTCCAGGCAGTTGTCGAAGAGGCAGAGCGGGTCGCTGATCATGCGCGAGGTCATGTACATCTCGCGGGTCAGTGGGCGCTCGTACATCATCGCGGCCGGGTTCTCGTTGGCGCGGTTGCGGCAGGCCATCGCGACGTTGAAGAGGTGGTCGCGGGTGGCCCCGTATTCGTGCATGTAGCGACGGGCCAGCATGCCGATCTCGTCGGCGGGGCGCAGCAGGCCGAAGGGTCGGGTCCACTGGCCGGGGGTGGGCAGTTGGACGGCGGTGTTCTTCCAGGGGCGCGGGCCGGAGCCGCGTTTGCGCGAGCGCCAGGCGACGCCCACGCTCGCCTGCCCGGTGGCGACGGCGGCCGCGAGGTGGCCGACGGTGGCGCAGGAGCCGCCGCCGCCGTAGCCGATCTTGGAGAAGAAGGTGACGTCCCCGGCGCCGATGGCCTTGGCCACCTCGACCTCGTCGGTCTCCTCCATCGTGTAGGAGGAGAAGGCGTCGATTTCGGAGGGCGCTATTCCGGCGTCCGCGAGGGCGGCGAGGATGGCACGGCACGCCAGTTCCTTCTCCGACTCGGGGAGCCGTTTGGCAAAGGCGGTCTGGCCGATCCCGACTATCGCCGTAGCGTCCTTGAGTGTTGCCGCCATCGCCACCTCCGGGGCTGCACCAGTACTGACAGCCGCGAAGGCTACAGCTAATCTGACGGATAGTCAGCTACTGGGAGGGGTGTGCGATGACCGAAGACGCGCGGGGGGACCTGCGCTGGCGCTCCATCGCGGGACTGGTGCGCTCGGCGGCCGTGGAGTACGCCGACCGCGAGGCCGTCGTCGACGGGCGCGTCCGCATCGGCTACGCGCAGCTCGGCGAGCGCGTGGAGCGGTCCGCCGCCGCCGCCATCGCCGCCGGGATCGAGCCCGGGGACCGCGTCGCCGTCTGGGCGCCCAACACCCTGGAGTGGATCGTCTCCGCGCTCGGCGCGGTCTCGGCGGGCGCCGTCCTGGTCCCCCTCAACACCCGTTTCAAGGGCGCGGAGGCCGCGTACGTCCTGCGGCGCAGCCGGGCCAGGCTCCTCTTCGTCACCGGCACCTTCCTCGGCACCTCGTACGTCGCCTCCCTGCGCCGGGCCGCTGCCGAAGGGGAGGGCGGCGGACCGCTGCCCGGGCTGCCGCACCTCGAACAGGTCGTCGTGCTCGCCGAGGACGCCCCGGAGTCCTTCCGCACCTGGAAGGACTTCCTGGCCGGCGGGGAGGGGATCCGCGCCGAGACGGTCCGCGAGCGGGCCGAGTCGATCCGCCCCGAGGCCCCCTCGGACATCATCTTCACCTCCGGCACCACGGGCAGCCCCAAGGGCGCCGTCATCACCCACGCCCAGTCGCTGCGCTGCTACGACGTCTGGAGCGAGCTCGCCGGGCTGCGCGAGGGCGACCGCTACCTGATCGTGAACCCCTTCTTCCACACCTTCGGCTACAAGGCCGGCATCATCGCGTGCCTGATGCGCGGCGCCACGATGGTCCCGCAGCCCGTCTTCGACGTGGACACCGTCCTCGCCAACATCGCCGCCGAGCGGATCTCCGTGCTCCCGGGACCGCCCACCCTCCACCAGGCCCTCCTCGACCACCCCCAGCGCGACCAGCACGACCTGTCGGCGCTGCGGCTCGTCGTCACCGGCGCCACCGTCGTCCCGCTCCGGCTCGTCGAACGGCTCCGCGGCGAACTGCGCATCTCCACCGTCCTCACCGCGTACGGGCTCTCCGAGGCCAGCGGCATCGTCACCATGTGCCGCCGCGGGGACCCCGCCGAGGTCATCGCCTCCACCTCCGGGCGGCCCATCCCCGACACGGAGGTGAAGGTCGTCGCCGACCGGCAGGGCAGGGCCCAGCCCGCCGGCACCGCGGGCGAGGTGTGGGTGCGCGGCCACCACGTCATGCAGGGCTACTTCGAGGACCCCGCCGAGACCGCCGGAGCCCTCACCGCCGACGGCTGGCTGCGCACCGGCGACATCGGGATCCTCGACGCCGGGGGCAACCTGCGCATCACCGACCGGATCAAGGACATGTTCATCGTCGGCGGGTTCAACGCCTACCCGGCCGAGATCGAGCAACTCCTCGGCCTGCACCCGGACATAGCCGACGTGGCCGTGGTCGGCGTCCCCGACCCGCGCCTGGGCGAGGTCGGCAAGGCGTACGCGGTCCGCCGCCCCCGCTCCACCCTCACCGCCGACGACCTGATCGCCTGGTCCCGCCGGGAGATGGCCAACTACAAGGTCCCGCGCGAGGTCGAGTTCGTCACCGAACTCCCGCGCAACGCGAGCGGAAAGGTCCTCAAACGCGAACTCCGCTCCCGCCTGGTCAGGGAGTGAGCGTGCCCAGGTCGATGTCCGCGGGGAACGGGACCGCCACCTTGAGCCGGTCACGGTGGGTCCCGGTCGGATGCGGGGTCAGCCTACGCGGGCTCGTGCTGGCGTACCGGCGGTCGGCGCGGCACTCCCGGGCCGGGCTTGCGGGCCAGGAGCAGGCGCCAGCGCGGGGTTCCGTCGCCGCGGCGGCCGAAATGGTCCAGGGGGGCCGTCTCCACGGCGAACCCGGCGGCCAGCAGGTCGGCGCGGACGTCGCCCAGCGGGAACGTCCGGTAGTACATGACGAACGGCGGCCGCCAGACGGCGTTGCGCACCCGCATCGCCGCGTCGAAGCCCGCCACCGCCCACCACACGGGCGAGGCCGGCGGGATCGGTGCGCCGATCGGGAACGCGAAGAGGCCGCCCGGGCGCAGGGCGGCGTGGACCCCGGCGAAGAGGGCGGGCCGCTCGGCCGGGAGGAAGTGGCCGAAGGCCCCGAAGCTGACGGCGAGGTCGTACGAGTCCGCCAGCTTGGCCGGCAGCGCCCGCGCGTCGGCCCGTACGAGGTCGACGCGCTCTTCGGGGTGCGCCCGCGCGGCCTGCGCCAGCATGCCCGCGCTCAGGTCCACCCCGGTCACCCGGCCCCGGCACAGCCGCCGCAGCATCCCGAGCCCGGCGCCGGTCCCGCAGCACACGTCGAGCCCGGCTTCGAAGGAGCCCTCCCGCTGGGCGAGCGTCTCCTCGACGGCGTCGAGCATGCGGTCGGGGGTGCGGAACGGGGTCTGGTCGAACTTGGGGGAGAGCAGGTCGTACCCCCGCTCGACGGACGAGAGGGCCTGCACGGCGAGCTCGCGGACGGTGGGTCCCTGTGAGGTGAACACGGGTCCAGCCTAGTGAGGGGGAGGACCGTGCCGGACCCCGCCTCACGGGCGGCCTCCGGACGCGGGCATGCGACGACGGCCGCGGTGGCTCCCCCTCCGGGCCACCGCGGCCGCCGTCCTTGTGTGCTCCCCCGTTGCCCTGCTCACCGGTGGTTCCCCCGTGACCCCGCCGGCTCGTGCTCCCCCGTCGACCACGGCGGGTTCCCCCGAACCCCGCCGTGGCCCCCCCGTCGATCCCGGCCCCGCGTATCCCCCGTAGGGCCGTCCCCCCGTCCCCCGTGATCCCCCGTGGGACGTCTTACGGCCGCGGTCCCGAGGCGTGGTTGTCCATCGCCACGATGTCCTCGGCCGCAGCCGGCTTCGTGTCCACCGGCTTGATCTCGATGCCGGAGGCGTGGTTGTCCATCGGTGTGATGTCGACGCCCGGTGCCAGGCCGTCGGCGAGCGGCTTGATCTCGATGCCGGACGCGTGGTTGTCCATCGGCTTCATGTCGCCGTCGTTCGGCAGGATGTTCTCGTTCGTCGTCATCGGTTCTCCTGATGGATGGGTCGGGCCCGTTCGGCGATTCCCCCGCGGACCGCCGAACGGGCGGTCCTCCAGCCGACTCCCGCGCCCCCCGACGCGGTGAGTCGATGTCCCTATCGTGCCGGGCGGCGATAAACGAACGATGAATGCCTCGTTCATCGGGCGATCAGCGGCCGACCGGGCGCCGGGCGACCGCCGACAGACCCCCGGCCGGCCGCCGATCGCCGCGGTTCGGACGGCCCGGACCGCTCGGACGGCGCCGCCGGCACACTCGGCTCAGGCCGCGATCTCCGATGCCAGCAGCGCCTGGACTTCGGCCAGTTCCGTCGACTTCAGCTGCTTGAACACGACCTCCGCGTCCCGCCAGCACACCCGCGCCCGGTCCCGCTGCCCCAGCCTGCGCAGCGCCTTGCCCAGCACGGTCAGCACGGTCGCCCGCCGCCACTCCCCGCCGATCCCGCGCAGCGCGATCGCCTGCTCGGCGTGCGCGGCGGCCAGCGTGGGCCGGTGGGCCGCCAGATGGGCCACGGCGAGCCGGAAGTGCGTCACGCCCTCCCACAGCGGCTGCCGGTTGTCGTGGAACAGCGAGAGCGCCTCGGTCAGCTGCGCCTGCGCCTCGCCGAGCCGTCCGGCCTCGGTGAGGGCGATGCCCAGCGCGTAGCGGCCGTTGGCCAGGCGCAGGGTCAGGCCCATCCGGTCGTATATGGCGATGCCCTGCTGGGCCAGCTCGATGGCGCTGGTCAGCCGGCCCAGCTCGACGTGGATCCGGGAGAGGTTGCACAGGGCGCTGGCCTCGCCGATGTGGTTGCCGTCGGCGCGGAAGTTCTCGATGGCCTCCAGCAGGTACCGCTCGCCGTCGGCGTGCCGTCCCTGGTAGAGGGCGATGATCCCGCGGTCGTTGGGCGCCCAGCAGCTGGGCAGCGGGTCGCCGGCCTCGCGGGCGAGGTCCATCGCCTGGCGGGCCTCCTCGTCGGCCTCGCCGAAGCGGCCGGCGACCAGGTGGACGTTGGTCAGGGTGGTCCGGGCGCGGCCCTCCGCGTGCGGGTCCTTCGCGGCGTGCGCGGCGTCGCGCAGGGCCACGGCCGCGGACTCGTACTGCTTGGAGTTGGCCCCCGACTCGGCGAGGTCCTTCGCGGCCCACAGCAGGTCGACGGCCCGGCGCAGTACGTCCGCCCGCCCGGCCCGGCGTACGGAGGCCTGCCGCACGCACGCCAGCAGCGGGTCCGCCTCGGCGTACAGCCAGTCCAGGGCGGCGCGCGACTCGGCGAAGCGCAGGCCGGGGTAGTGGGTCGCGGACAGGTGGGCGGGCAGCCGGTCGCCGGGCCGCTCCACCGCGTACACCGCGGAGGCGGTGGCGAGGTAGAAGTCCAGGAGCCGGTCCAGGGCGGCGTCGCGGCTGCTCGGCGGCTGCTCGTCGCGCTCGGCGCACGCACGCGCGTAGAGCCGTACGAGGTCGTGGAAGCGGTAGCGGCCGGGCGCGGCCGATTCGAGGAGGGAGCAGTCCACCAGGGCTTCGAGGAGGTCTTCGGTGTCGTACTCGGGCAGGTCGAGTACGGCGGCCGCGGCGGAGAGGGAGATGTCGGGCCCGTCGGCGAGGCCGAGGAGCCGGAAGGCGCGCTGCTGCTCGGGCTCCAGCTGTCCGTAGCCGAGCTCGAAGGTGGCCTTGACGGCGAGGTCGCCGGCCTGGAGCTCGTCGAGGCGGCGGCGTTCGTCGGCGAGCTTGGCGGCGAGGACGGACACCGTCCAGGTGCGGCGGGCGGCGAGCCGGGAGGCGGCGATGCGGATGGCGAGCGGCAGGAACCCGCAGGCCCCGACCACGTCGAGGGCGGCCTGGCGTTCGGCGCCGACGCGCTCCGCGCCCACGATCAGGGTGAACAGCTGGAGGGCCTCCTCGGGGCTCATCACGTCGAGGTCGACGAGATGGGCCCCGGCGAGGCCCGCCATCCGGACCCGGCTGGTGACGAGCGCGGCGCAGCCCGCGGTGCCCGGCAGCAGCGGGCGGACCTGGGCGGCGTCGCGGGCGTTGTCGAGAAGGACCAGGATGCGGCGCCCGTCGAGGATGGAGCGGTAGAGCGCGGCCCGCTCGGCGGCGCTGTCCGGGATGGCCGTGTCGGGGGTGCCGAGGGCGCGCAGGAAGGAGCCGAGGACGGCGACGGGTTCGGCGGGGCGCGGCTCGGTGCCCTGGAGGTCCACGTAGAGCTGGCCGTCGGGGAAGTGCGGTCGGGCGGCGTGCGCGACGTGCACGGCGAGGGTGGTCTTGCCGACGCCGCCGATGCCGGCGAGCGCGGAGACGGCCATGACCTGGCCCCCGACGCCGGAGAGGATTTCGCCGAGCTCCGTGACGAAGGTGGCGCGGCCGGTGAAGTCGGCGACGGTGGCGGGCAACTGTGCGGGCCTTACGAGTGCGGGCGCGGCGGCGGGGGCCGGGTCTTCGGCGCGGGCGAGTTCGGCGTCCGCGCGCAGGATGCGCTGCTGGAGCGCGGCGAGTTCGGGTCGGGGGTCCACGCCGAGTTCGTCGGCGAGCAGCCGGCGGGTGTCGGCGTACACGGCGAGGGCCTCGGCCTGCCGGCCGCTGCGGTACAGGGCGAGCATGAGGAGCTCGCGCAGCCGCTCCCGCAGCGGGTGGGCGGCGGTGAGGGCGGTCAGCTCGGAGACGGCCTCGGCGTGGTGGCCGACCTCCAGGTCGAGGTCGAGGCGGGTCTCCAGCAGCTGGAGGCGCCATTCCTGCAGGCGCGTGCGCTCGGTGTCGGCGTGCGGGCCGGGGACCCCGGCGAGCGGCTCCCCGTCCCACAGGTCCAGGGCGCGGTCGAGCAGCGTACGGGCGAGGATGCGGTTGCCGACCCCGCGGGCCTGCTCGGCGTCGGCGGCGAGGCCGCGGGCGACGCCGAGGTCGAGGGCGTCGGCGGGGGTGTGGATGGCGTAGCCGCCGGACTCGGTGACGAGCATGCCGGGCGCGAGGACCTTGCGCAGGCGGGAGGCGTACGTACGGATCGTGGCGAGGGCCTGCTGCGGCGGGTCCTCGCCCCAGATGGCGTCGATCAGCTCGGGCGCGGTCGCGGTACGGCCGCCGCGCAGCAGGAGCGCGGCGAGCAGGGCGCGCTGCTGGGGGGTCCCGGAGGGCAGCGCCTCGCCGCCGCGCCAGGCGCGGATGGGCCCGAGGACGGCGAAGCGGCAGGAGTCGGGTGCGGGGGTGGCGGCAGTGGCCTCGTCGGCGGCGGTGACGTCGGCGGCGGGCGCAGCGTGGGGGCCGGGCGCGGCGTGCGGAGCGGGTGCGACGTGGGGGCCGGGCGCG
>NZ_LFML01000056.1 GCF_001044425.1 Streptomyces roseus | reverse complement strand
ATGTCGTACGAGGTCCAGCCCGCGAGCCGGGTCAGATCGGCCGCGGCCGCGAAGAGCCGGCGCCCGGTGGTCTCCCCGTACGTGCCGCAGCGCCGGCACTCGGCCTCGGTCAGCTCGGGCGCGGGCAGCGGTGCGGGCACGGTGTCGTCGGCGGCGGGTTCCGCCCGGGTGGGCCTGCGGTTCATGTCGCGCAGCGTACGCGGACGGAGGGGGTCGGCCCGTAAAGCGCCCTGCCGAATCCGCGCTGCATGCGGAGTTCTCCGGGTCCCTCGCGCCGATCATGCGCGAGGTGCTGCGCAGGTGGTCGCGGTGGGCGCAGGCGGCTTCGAAGCCGGCCCGCTTCGGCTGGGCGACGGTCCGGGCGCCTCGGCCACGCCCGGACCGTTCCGTTCACGGGTGGTTCGGCAGCCGGCCGTCGCGCCGCCGCAGCAGGCCGGCGGGTTGCACTCCTTCGCGGCATCCCGCAGCCGGTCATCGTCGTAGAACCGGCTGCCTCCACGCGGTCCCCCACGGAATACCTGTCGGTAGCCCTTTCTGGCCACGAGCGACTGTCCACCCCGCGTCCTGTTCTGCACACGATCGGATGAATGTGGGACAGAGGGGGCGGCCTGAGCGGAGTTCGCCGCTACATTCACGCCGTTCACAGGGCCGGGACCCCGGTCCGTCACGTCAGGAAACCGTGGAGCCGATGACGGAACGACCTGCCCAGCGCGTCCCCAACCGGCAGCTCGCGGCGCTGATCGCGGAAGCCGGGTTCTCCAACGCCGGTCTCGCCCGCCGCGTCGACCAGCTCGGCCTGGAGCACGGTCTCGATCTGCGGTACGACAAGACCTCCGTGACCCGGTGGCTGCGCGGACAGCAGCCGCGCGGGACCACCCCGGCCCTGATCGCCGAGGTCTTCACCCGGCGCCTGGGCCGGCGGCTCTCCGCGCAGGACCTGGGGCTGGACGCCTGCGCCCCCGTCTACGCCGGCCTGGAATTCGCGGCCACTCCGGAGGAGGCCGTGGACATCGCCAGCGGGCTCTGGCGCAAGGACTCCGGCTCCCACGCCGAGCTGCGGAAGATCGCGTTCACCCCGGCCGGGCTGGTCGTGCCCAGCCGGGACTGGCTCATCGGGCGCGCCGACGAGCGCGTGGGCCGCGGCGCGGACCCGGCAACCGCAGCAGCGGCGGCGGCATCGTCGGCAACCGCGACGGCGCCCCGCGTCCCGGTCCAGGGGCGCGGCTCGGTGCCCCGGCAGCGGCAGATCGACCGGGGGCCCGGCCAGCGGGTGACCAGCGGGGACATCGCGGCGCTGCGCTCGGTGAGCGAGCTGTTCCGGACCCTGGACCACACCTACGGCGGCGGCCACGCCCGCCAGGCCCTGGTGCGCTACCTGGAGCACGAGGCCGAGCCGATGCTGCGCGGCACGTACGGGGAGACCACCGGGCGCCGGCTCTTCGCGGCCGCGGCCGATCTGACCCGGCTCGCGGGCTGGACCTCGTACGACATCGCCGCGCACGGGCTCGCCCAGCGCTACTTCGTGCAGGCGCTGCGGCTGGCGCAGGCCGCCGGGGACCGGCCCTACGGCTCGTACGTGCTGGTGACCATGAGCCGGCAGGCGGTCTACCTCGGCCACGGCCGGGAGGCGGTGCAGCTGGCCCGCGTCGCGCAGCAGGGCGTCGGCTCGGGGCCGCCGCCGGTGGTGCAGGCGCTCCTGCACTCGGCGGAGGCGCGCGGGCACGCGGTGCTCGGCGAGGTCCGGGCGGCGACGGCCTCGCTGGTGCGGGCCGAGCGGGCGCTGGGCGCGGCCCGGCCGGGGGACGACGTACCGCACTGGGCCCGCCTCTTCGACGAGGGGCAGCTCGCGGACGAGTTCGGGCACTGCCACCGGGACCTCCAGCAGTACCGGGCCTCGGCACAGCACGCGGAGCGCGCGCTCCAGCTGCGGGCGCCCGGGTTCGCGCGCTCGCGGCTGTTCTGCCGGGTGGTGCTGGCGACGGCGCGGCTGGGGTTGGGCGAGCTGGACCAGGCGTGCGCGCTGGGCGCGGAGGCGGCGCAGCAGGCGATGGAGATGCGGTCGGTGCGCGCGGTGGAGTACGTACGGGACTTCGAGCGGCGGCTGGAGCCGTACCGGGACGCCTCGGCGGTGCGGACGTACCGGGACCGGGTGGCGGCACTGTCCTGAGGCCGCGCGGGCGGGCCCGGTTCCGCGGGGGAACCGGGCCCTGGGCTCACGGGCGGATGGTGGTTCTCAGGCCACCGCCCGGACCGCGGGCTCCGCGCTCGCCGGGAGCCGGATGCCGAAGTCGCGCAGGACGGCGGTGGCGGCGCGGCGGGCCGAGTGCAGGGCGCCCTGGACGGTGTTGGAGTCGCGGTGGTCGCCGCACACGTACAGCCCGGCCAGGACCCGGACCGGGCGGCGCAGGTCGTACGGCGGCGGCATCGCCGGGACGGCCTCCGGGGCGTGGTGGACGGCCAGCAGCTCCCAGTCGCGGGTGCCGGTGCCGTACAGCCTGGCCAGGCGCGAGGCGACCGTACGGGCGGGTGGCGGCGGGCCCAGCACGGTGGTGGTGACCAGGCTCCGGCCGGCCGGGGCCCGCGTCGGGTCGACCGCGCTCATCACGGCGGTGTGGGCGACGGGCCAGCGCGGATCCCCGTCGAGCAGGAGGGAGCCGTCCCACGGGAGCGGGGCGGCGGTGGCGTGGTGGATGACGGTGACCTCGTGGAAGGCGGGCACCCGCAGCCCCGGCAGCAGTTCGGCGGCGGCCCGGGCGCCCGTGGCCAGCACGGCGGAGCGGCAGCTGAAGTCGCCGTGCTCCTCGGTGGTGACCAGCTTGGTCGCCACCGACCGGACCCGGACCCCGGTGCGCACCGTGCCGGGCGGCAGGGCGGCGGCGAGGAGTTCGGGCAGGGTGGCGGCCCCGCCCTCGGGCACGGCGAGCCGGCCGCGGGCGAAGGTGCGCAGGGCCAGGTCGGCGACCCGGCTGGAGGTGGTGAGCTCCGGATCGCGCAGCAGTGCGGTGAGCAGGGGGCGCAGGGTCGCGCCGAGGGCCCGGGAGCGCAGGGCGGCGAGCGCGGTGCGCTCCGGGCGTGCCAGTACACGGTCCACCGGCAGGGCGGCGAGCCGGCCGAGGTAGGCGCTGAGGCGGGCCTGGTCGAAGGATCCGCTGGCCAGTGCGCGGGCCGGGGTCAGGGCCCCGGCGCGCAGCTGTCGGCCGTCGGTGTGGATGAGCACCCCGGGCGCGAAGGGGCGCAGGACCAGGCCGGCCAGGCCGGGGGTCCGGTCGAGTTCCGTGTACGAGGTGTTGAGCAACTGTCCGATCCGGTCCAGCCGGAATCCGTCGACGTGCTCGGTGGCCATCCGGCCGCCGGGATCGTCGGCCGCCTCCAGGACCGTGACCGTGACCCCTGCGGCGATCAGGTGGTGCGCCGCCGCGAGTCCTGAGACCCCGGCTCCTACGATGACGACGTCCGCGTGCTGTGCGGTGCGGTGCGAGCTGGTGAGCACGTGCCCCTCCCCGAGGTCGACGCGGCTGTGTGGGAATCCTCCTTCCCCCAACCGGCTCCAGGGGAACCCGAGTTCGGTGGGGTATTACGGCCGGGTCCGGTCGCACACCGGTCGCACCCGGGTCACAGACGGTCGCATGGGCGCGGGACCGCCGGCTATTCGGCCAGTGCGGCGCGGATCGACTGGTCGATGTCCGGGTCCCGGAAGGTGAAGCCGGACTCCAACAGCCGGGCCGGGCGCACCCGCTGGCTGCCGAGCACGTCCCCGGCGAACTCCCCGAGCGCGAGGCGCAGGGCCGGAGCCGGTACGGGGAACAGCGTGGGCCGGTTCAGGACGCGGCCCATCGCGGCGGTGACCTCTTGGTTGGTCACCGGTTCGGGGGCGGTGAGGTTGAGGGGGCCGGACAGGCCGGGGGTGTCGATGGCGTGCCGCAGGGCGGCGATCTCGTCGCGCAGGGAGATGAACGACCAGTACTGGCGGCCGTCGCCGAGCCGGCCGCCGAGCCCGGCCTTGAAGATCGGGAACAGCCTGCCCCAGGCTCCGCCCCCGGCGGCGACGACCAGTCCGGTCCGGGCGAAGACCGTGCGTACCCCGGCCGCCCGGGCGGGGGCGGCGGCCGCCTCCCACTCGACGCAGACCTCGGGCAGGAAGCCCTGCCCGGCGGGGGCGTCTTCGTCGACGGCCCGGTCGCCGGTGTCCCCGTAGTAGCCGATGGCGCTGCCGCTGACGAGGACGGCGGGCGGCGCGTCGAGCGCGGCGATGGCCCGGGCGATGGCGTCGGTTCCCGCGACCCGGCTGTCGCGGATCTCCTTCTTGTACGCGTCGGTCCAGCGGTGGTCGCCCACCCCGGCCCCGGCGAGGTGGACGACGGCCCCGCAGCCGGCGAGACCGGTGGGGTCCACGTACCCGCGCCGCGGATCCCACTCGGCCTCTTCGGGCACGGAGGGCGTGCGCCGTACGAAGCGCACCACCTCGTGCCCGTCGGCCCGGAGGGACCGTAGGAGTGCCTGTCCGATGAGCCCGCTGGAGCCGGTGATCGCGATGCGCATGCCCCCATCATGGCGCCCCGGCGGTCAGGACCCGCCCAGCAGGGTGCCCGCCGCATAGGTGACGGCCATCGCCAGGGCGCCGCCCGTGACGTTGCGCAGGACCGCCCGGGGCGCCGGGGCTCCGCCCAGGCGGGCGCTGATCACCCCGCACAGCGTCAGCGCCGCCAGTACCGCCACCACCGTCACCGGCACCCGCTCCGGCGGCTCCGGCAGCGTGATCGCCAGCAGCGGCAGCAGCGCCCCCACCGTGAACGCGATCAGGCTCGCGAACGCCGCGTGCCAGGGGTTCACCAGTTCGTCGGGGTCGATCCCGAGCTCCACCCGCGCGTGGGCCCTCAGCGCGTCGCGCTCCGTCAGCTGCACGGCCGCCTGCCGGGCGAGTTCCCGCTTCAGCCCTCTGGCCTCCAGCAGCGCGGTCAGTTCCGCCAGCTCCGCCTCCGGGTCCTGCGCCAGCTCCTGCCGCTCCGTCTCCAGGGCGGCCTGTTCCGAGTCCCGCTGGGAGCTCACCGAGACGTACTCCCCCGCCGCCATCGACAAGGCCCCCGCCAGCAGTCCGGCCACCCCGGCCGCGAGGATCGAGGCCCGCGCGGTGGTGGCCCCGGCCACGCCCACCACCAGGCCCGCGGTGGAGATGATCCCGTCGTTCGCGCCGAGGACCCCGGCCCGCAGCCAGTTCAGCCGGGACCCGATCTCCGCGCTCCGCCCGGCCGTGCCCGCACCGGCGCCGCCGCCCGCCCTCGCCCCCGCGCCGGCGTCGGCGTCGGCGCCCGGGTCCGCGCCGGCGCCGGTGCCCGCATCCGCATTCGTCACGGCACCACTCTCGGCGCCCGGGCCCCGCGGGGCCACCCGGCGGGGCCGGTCCGGCGTGCGCGCCCCGCGCCCCCGTACCAGGGTGGAGGGGTGAGACGCCGACGGGAGGAGCCTGGCTGGCTGCACGGGAAGCCGCCGCCGCGCTGGGCGCGGCTCGCACCCGCCGTGGCCCTCGTGGTGCTGGTGCTCGCGCAGGCCACCACCCCGGGCGACATCGAGCTGGGCTACTTCCTGGCCGGCCTGCCCCCGGTCGCGGCCTTCGCGTACGGAGCGGCCGGGACCGCCGTCTTCGCCGGGATCGTGCTCGTCCTGCTCGGCGTGTCCTCGCTCGGGGTCGGGCACGCCCAGGGCGCCGACCTGGCCACGGTGGCCGTGGTCGCGCTGCTGAGCGTGGTGATCGCCTGGGTGCGGCGGCGCCGGGACGCGCAGCTGGTCAGCGTACGGACGGTCGCGGAGGCGGCGCAGCTCGCGGTGCTGCCGCCCGTACCGGAGCAGGTGGGTCCGGTGCGCTGCGCCGGGCTGTACCGGGCCGCCCAGCGCGGCACCCTGGTCGGCGGCGACCTGTACGACGTGCGGGCCGGACCGTACGGGGTACGGGCGCTGGTCGGGGACGTGCAGGGGCACGGGCTGGCGGCGGTCGGCACGGTGGCCGCGCTGCTCGGTGCCTTCCGCGAGGGGGTGCTGGACGATCCGGAGCTCGCCGCGGTGGCCGCCCGGCTGGACCGCAGGCTGCTCGCGGACAACGCGAGCTCGGAGGAGGGGGCCTCCGAGCAGCCGGAGCTGTTCGCGACGGCGCTGCTGCTGGAGTTCCCGCCGGGGCTGGACCTCGTACGGATCCTCTCGTGCGGGCATCCGCCGGCGCTGCTGCTGCGGGGGTCCGCGGTGTCCGAGCTGGCCGTGGTGCCGGGGCCGCCGCTCGGGCTGGGGCTCGCCGGGCCGGACCTCGCGGTGGTGGCCGACGTACGGCTGCTGCCGGGCGACCGGCTGGTCGCGCACACGGACGGGGTGACGGAGGCCCGGGACGCGGCGGGCGAGTTCTATCCCCTGGCGGCCCGGCTCCCGGCCCTGGAGCGGGACCCGGCGGGGCTGGTCGAGGCGGTGTGGCAGGACCTGCTGAAGTTCACCGCGGGCGGCCCCGGCGACGACGTGGCCCTGCTGGTGCTGTCCCTCCCGGAGTCCTGACGGCCCGGCCCGCGGGGAGGCCCGGCGTCCGGCGTCCGGGCAGGTGTCCGTCACGCGTCCGGGAAGTCCGTCAGGGGTTCCGTTCGGCGTCCGGCAGGCCGTGGAGCCGGCCGGCCGGACGCCGTCGGGCAGGGCTCAGGCTCCGTTGCTGACGATGAAGGCGCGGACCAGCTTGCACGTGACGTTCGACGGGCGGTGGACGCCGGTGCGGACGGCCATGGTGCGGATCTTCCGGTTGGTGGCGCGGCGGGCGTCGTACGTCCCCGAGTCGAGCAGGGATATCGCCAGCCGCATCGCCTTCAGACGGCGGTTGTGGCTCTCGTACCACTCGCGGGGCAGGCCTGCCGGCAGCGGCTTCTTCTTGACGGGCTCGAAGGTCATGGCAGTGGCCATCTACAGCCTCCCAAACGGTAGTTGGCTTCCTGTCGTTCTCCCTCGATTTTACCGGGGACCACTGACAAAAGCCCCTGGCCAGACAGGCTCCGACCCAGACGCGCCGCCTAGGCTGGTGAGCATGGAGATCTGGATCAATCCCGCCTGCTCGAAGTGCCGCGGCGCCCTGACCCTGCTGGACGCGGAGGGCGCCGAGTACACGGTGCGCCGCTACCTGGAGGACGTACCGTCCGAGGCCGAGATCCGCGAGGTCCTGGGCCGGCTCGGCCTGGAGCCGTGGGACATCACGCGCACCTCGGACCCGCTCGCTAAGGAGACGGGCGTACGGGAGCTGCCGCGCGAGGAGACGGACGGGGCCCGGGACCGCTGGATCGCGCACCTGGCGGCCCACCCCGGGCTCATCCAGCGCCCGATCATCACGGCGCAGGACGGTACGGCGGTGGTCGGCCGCTCGGAGGAAGCGGTCCGCGAGGCCCTGTCCCGGCGGCCCTGACCCGGGGGTCCTGTGCCGCAGCGCCCTGTCCCGCCGGCCCTCACCCGGGGGCCCGCGCCCGTTCCTCATCTCGGCCTCACCCGCCCACCCATAAGCTGTGAAACGTGACAAAGGGGGATACACCACACTAAGGACCGCATCAAAGGACGGCGATGACCGACGAGCAGGCCCGGCCCGACGAACACGGCCCGCAGGAGCGGGAACGGCTCCCCCGGCCCCACCTGCCCCCACCGCGCCGGGGCGCCGACTGGATGTTCGGCGGGGTCTACGGGACCGTGCTCGCGTCCGGCCTGCTGGCCGCGCTGGACCAGGCGGGCGGGAAGTCCACTCCGTTCTACGACGCGAGCTGGGTCCTGGTCACCGCCGGCGCGGCCGCGCTCGCGCACGGCTACTCGCACCACATGACCAGCCATCAGTCCGGTTCGGCCGCCCACCGGTGGCGGGTGCTCTCACGGGCGCTGTGGAACGAGTGGCCGATGCTGGTGGCCACTCTTCCCACCGTCCTGCTCCTGCTCGCCTCCGGGCTCGCCCACTGGGACTCCCACGCGGTGACCGCCGTCGGGCTCGGCCTGAACACCGCGCTGCTGTTCGCGTGGGGCTCCTTCGTGGCGCTGCGCGTCGGCTACCGGCTCGGTTCGGCCCTGCTCACGGGTTTGGCGGACGCCCCCATCGGCCTCGCCATCATCGTGGCCAACGCCGTCATCAAGTAGCCCCGCCGCGACCCGGGGCGCGCGGCCCGCGGGGCGGCAGGGCGGCAGGGCGGCGTCACTGCGGCAGCTGGGACTCGGCCTCCGCCAGGATCTCCGTCAGGCGGGCCGCGAACCGCGCGTCCCTGGGGTCCGCCACACCGGTGCGGGCGGCGGTCAGCAGGGCGTCGAGGGCGCGCCCGTACGCACCCGGTACGTCGGTCCAGTCGGGCAGCGAGAAGACGCCCTCGGCCCCGCGCAGCTCAAGGCCCACGCCGGCCGCAGCCGTCGGCGCGCCCAGGCTGAGCACGGCCGTGCTCGCGGCACCCGAGGCGTGCCGCAGCGCCAGCTGGACCACGTCGGAGGGGCCGCGGGTGGCGGAGACGGACGTGACGTCGCCCAGGACCGGGATCAGGACGGACAGGGCGTGCGGGCCGACGTCCCACAGCCCGCCCTTGGCCTTGCGCCAGGGCGACGCGGCGTACGCGCTGGGCGCCCCGTCGGGCGGGAAGACGGCGCCGAGCCAGTGGGCGCTCGCCGTGAACCACCCGCTGCGGGCGGCCTGCTCGGCGACCCAGCCGGCGGCCGGCTCCGCGAAGCGGAGGGTGAGGAAGACGACGGAGGCCACGCCGTGCCGGGCGGCGGCGTGGGCGACGGCGTGGGCGTCCTCGGCGGTCGTGGCGACGGGCTTGTCGAGCAGCAGGTGGCAGCCCACGGCGGCCGCGCGCACGGCCATCGGGGCCTGCACGTCCGGCGGCAGGGCGAAGGCCACGACGTCACAGTCGGCGAACAGCTCGTCGGCGTCTTCGTACACCTTCACCCCGTACGCGTCCGCCAGCTCGGCCGCGGCCTCGGGGCGGCGGCCCCACACTCCGGCGAACTCGGAGCCGGCGTGCGCGGCGAGGGCGGGGGCATGGGTGCGGTGGGCCCAGGGGCCGGTGCCCAGCAGGCCGACCCGGGGGCGGGTCGGCGGGCGGGGGGAATCCGCGGGGTCGTCGGCCGAGTTCAAATCGTACGAAATGCTCACCCGCACAGTGTGCCCCACTCGGACGGGTGTGCTGCCGTCAACCCGCACAACCCGCTCGACCTGCGGCGTAAACCTCGGTAACACGGGGTTCACACACGGGCAACGGAAGAGAAATCGCGAACGGGCACGCTGCGGTCACACCGCAACGCACCGCAGTACGACGAACGCGACACGACGAACGCGGCACGACGAACGCACGACCAACGCAGCACCCGCAGAGTCTGTGCCGGAGCGACGCACCGAAGGATGGGGCCCGTGAGCTACAAGGCTGAGTACATCTGGATCGACGGCACCGAGCCGACGGCGAAGCTGCGCTCCAAGACGAAGATCCTGGCCGACGGCGAGGCTCTGCCGATCTGGGGCTTCGACGGATCGAGCACCAACCAGGCCGAGGGCCACGCCTCCGACCGCGTGCTCCAGCCGGTGTTCTCCTGCCCGGACCCCATCCGCGGCGGGGACAACGTCCTCGTGCTGTGCGAGGTCATGAACATCGACATGACCCCGCACGAGTCGAACACCCGCGCGCTGCTGCGTCCGGTCGCGGAGCGGTTCGGCGACCAGGAGCCGATCTTCGGCATCGAGCAGGAGTACACCTTCTTCGACGGCATCCGGCCGCTCGGCTTCCCGGTGGGCGGCTTCCCGGCCGCGCAAGGCGGCTACTACTGTGGCGTCGGCGCCGACGAGATCTTCGGCCGCGAGATCGTCGAGAAGCACCTGGACCACTGCCTCGCGGCGGGTCTGGCCATCTCCGGCATCAACGCCGAGGTCATGCCCGGCCAGTGGGAGTTCCAGGTCGGCCCGGTCGGCCCGCTGGAGGTCTCGGACCAGCTGTGGATCGCGCGCTGGCTGCTGTACCGCACCGCCGAGGACTTCAACGTCTCGGCGACGCTGAACCCGAAGCCGGTGAAGGGCGACTGGAACGGCGCGGGCGCGCACACCAACTTCTCCACGAAGGCGATGCGCGAGGACTACCGCGCCATCATCACGGCCTGCGAGGCGCTGGGCGAGGGCTCGAAGCCGCTGGACCACGTGAAGAACTACGGCGCCGGCATCGACGAGCGCCTGACGGGTCTGCACGAGACCGCCCCGTGGAACGAGTTCAGCTACGGCGTCTCGGACCGCGGCGCCTCGGTCCGCATCCCGTGGCAGGTGGAGAAGGACGGCAAGGGCTACATCGAGGACCGCCGCCCGAACGCGAACGTGGACCCGTACGTGGTGACCCGCCTCATCGTGGACACCTGCTGCACGAGCCTGAAGAAGGAGGGCCTGGTCTGAGACCGGCCCCGCTCCTGCCCCCCTCTTCCGCGGTACGACGCCCCTCCTCCGCGGTACGACGCCCGCCGAGCCCCTGTGGCCCGGCGGGCGTCGCCGCAGGTCCGCGGGAGGCCTGGTAGCGGAATTTGAGATTCCGATCCACCAGTTGAGACAAGACGTGCTCTGGGGCCGTCCCGTCTGCTTCAATGACGCCCATGGCCAGCCACTCGTACACCTCGAACGGTCGCAGCGACCTCGAGCCGTTCTGGCCCTCCCGTCAGGATCACGACTTCGACCGGGTGTGTTGCCGCACGGAGAACGCGCCGGCCCTCTAAAGCCTTTCGGGATCCGCCACCAGAGCTTCCCCGAGGCCTTCGGTCCGCGCGGTACGCGATGACGTACGCACGTCCTCTCCTGCCGGCCACTTCGCGTGAAAGAGCTGACCACTCATGTCTCACACCCGTTCCCTGATCCCTGCCGCCTCCACCGCGACCGCGACCGCTGCGACCGTGCCCCTCGCCCATCCGGCCGGTCCTCGCCACCGGCTGCGCGCCGTGGACCGCGACGAGGCCGCCCGCGTGGTCGACCTCCTGCCGCCGGGAGCGACCTGGATCCCGGCGCCGCAGCACGCCCTGCCCACGCTGCCGGGCCAGCCGCCGATGGTCGGCTACCTGGTCCTCGTACCGGCCGGGGCGGACGATCCGCGGCCGCCGGTCGTCTTCGCCCCGCAGTCCGTACCGCAGCCCGCCGCGCAGTCGGTCGCCCCGTCCGCGCCACAGTCCGCGCCGGCGGCAGCCGCCACCGGGGACGAACTCGTCCGTATCGACGCCGCCCGGCGCACGGCCGAGGTCGACGGCCGGGTACTCGACTTGACCTACCTCGAATTCGAGCTGCTGGCCCACCTGGTGGCGCACCCGCACCGGGTGCACAGCCGGGACCAGCTGGTGACCACCGTCTGGGGCTACGGCCACGTGGGCGACGGCCGGACCGTCGACGTCCACATCGCCCGCCTGCGCCGCAAGTTGGGCGCCACCCACCGCGGCGCGATCCGGACCGTACGCCGCGTGGGCTACAAGTACGCGCCCTGAGCGTCCCGGACGCACCAGTGGCTGGGCCCGTACCCCTGCGCGGAGTACGGGCCCACCCCCCGCCGGGCTAGGCCGCGCGGCGCGCCGCGACCGCTCCCAGCACCACGTCCACCGCGAGGAACGCGAGCAGGCTGATGCCGAGCAGCGGTACGAACCACCCGACCACCGCGGTCGCGGCGGCCAGCGGGAGCAGCACCGCCGCGGGTACCTTGCGCCAGGCCCCGCGCGGCTGCGCGCGGCCGACCGAGAGGGCACGGTCCTTGGTGGGCCGGCGCAGCCACCACATCCGGTAGCCCCAGAACACCAGGAACATCACGGCGAGGGCGAGCGCGCCGAGCGCGATCTGGTTGGCGAGCCCGAAGGTCTTGCCCATGTGCAGGTCGATGCCGAACCGCGTCAGCTTGGCGAGCAAGGGGTAGTCGGCGAAGCGCAGTTCGTCGATGATCCGGCCGTCGGCGGGATCGACGGCGACCGCGTCCAGGTGGACCGGCAACTGCTTGTCCTGCTCCTTGATCACGTAGCCCTTGCCCTTGGCGGGCAGGGTGACGCGGAGTTCGTGGGTGACCCCGGCGGCCCGGGCGGCGGCCACCGCCCTGTCGATGCCGATGTCCGCGGCGGGCGGGGCCGCGGGCATCTCCATGCCGTCGGGCATGGGGTGCCCGGTGTGGCCGGCGTGCGCGTCGGAACCGGCGTCCGAACCGGGGGTGAGGGCCGCGGACACCGAGGGGGTGGCGCCGCCGAGCCCGTCCTGGAGCTGCCCGATGTTCTCACCCGCGTACTTCGACCAGGTCAGGCCGGTGGCGGAGAGCCCGACGAGTCCTGCGACGGCCCACAGGCCCACGGCCCCGTGCCAGGACAGGGTCTTGCGGCGGCCGGTGGCGGCGCGGTCGGGCAGGACGAGCAGGGCCTTGCGGGAGCGGCGGCGGCCTATCCACAGCGCGAGCCCGCCGAGTGCGACGACCCACAGCCAGCTCGCGGCGAGCTCGCTGTAGTTCCGGCCGAACTCGCCGAGGTGGAGGCTGGAGTGGAACTCGCTGAGCCAGGCGCGCAGCGGCAGCGCGTCGCCTTCGGTGGTCAGCACCCCGTTGACGTGGGCCGTGTACGGGTCCACGAACACGGTACGGGTCTGTCCCTCCTCCAGCCCCGGAGCCTCCATGATCACGCGGGTGGTCGACTCGGAATCGGGTGCGGGCCACACGCCTACGACCTTGCCCTCCGGGACGGTGGCCCGGGCGGCCGTGAGCTGGGCGCTGAGCGGCACGGTGCTCTCGCCGACCCGGGCGACGGTCAGTTCGCCGGAGTAGACGATCTTCTCGGCCTGCCAGGAGCCGGCGTACAGCAGACCGGTCGCGGCGGCGAGGAAGAGGAGGGGGGCGATCAGGATCCCGGCGTAGAAGTGGACGCGCAGGAGCAGCGGCCGCAGGGCGGCCCAGGCTCCGGGTTTCGGGGATGCGGCGGGAGTGCCGGGGGCGTCGGGGGTATCGGGTGTGTCGGGGGTCGCTGCGGCGTCCGGGGTGCGGACGTCCCGAACCTCGTCAAGGGACATGTGGGTCCTAGGTGTTGGCGCAATGGCGAAGACATGGGTGAACCGGCCCCAGGTCTCGCCCCCTCGGCGATCGTTCAGACGGCGAGGGCGGTACGGCCGGGGGCCGTGGCGCGGGGGTACGGCCCCCGGGGCGGTCCGCGGCGCACCAGGGCGTGGGCGGGTACCGCTCCGCGCAGCCTGCGCGGGGGTTCGTACGGCGGCCGGGGCGCGGCCGGCGCCGGTACGGGGGCCACCCGGGCCCGGAGCAGCGCGAACGCGCGGGCCAGCGGCCGGGCCGCGAGCAGCGCCGCGGCGCCGAGGACCGGGGCCAGCCGGAACACGGCGGCCTCGCCCCAGGCCAGCCAGGCGGCGCAGAACAGACCGGCGAGCACGTGGGCGGCGATCATGCCGAGTCCGCCGTGCCCGGCCATGCCGCTCATGCCGTCCGCACCGGCCATGCCGCCCATGCCGGCCATCTCGTCCATGCCGGCCATCCCGCTCATGTCCGCGAGGCCGTGCGCGTCCGCCATGCCGTGCAGGGAATGCCCGCCGTCCATGCCTCCCGGCACGGGGTGGTGCATGGGCATGGGCACGGACATCGGGAGCCGGTGGCCCGCACTCCCCGCCTGGCTGCCCGAGAAGACCAGGTGCAGAACCCCCTGGACGGCGAGGAGTGCCGCGCCGATCCCGGCCGGCCCGCGGCGGCGCCCGGCGCCGAGCCATGCGAGCCCGCCGGTCACCCCGAAAGCACCCATAAGGCCTATCAGGGGAACATCCATGCCGGACATGTACGAATGCCCCATCGCGCCCAATGCCGTACACACCGCCGCGAACATCGCGGCCCGTGTGACGCGCAGCGGCGCGGGGGTTCCTGGCATGGCTGAAACATGCTCGCACGGGCCCCGGCTCCGCCAGTCCGAGGGTCGTATCCGATCATGATCGGATGAAATCACTGCTGTGGCCGCCCCCGGTCCTCGGCGTGGTGTATGCGGGCGGGGTCCAGCTCGGCGCGTACGCCCTGGAGCGACGGGGGCCGGCGGAGCGCGAGCGCGTGCTGCGGGGCTGCTCGACGAATGTCGACAATCTCGCGGCCGGCCGCTGGGAGACCCTGCTGAGCAGCGCCTTCGTCGTCGAGGAGCCGATGCCGCTGCAGTACGCCCTGCTGCTGCTGGCGGTCCTCGGGTACGCGGAGTACGCGTACGGGGCCTGGTGGACGGTCGGGGTGTTCCTCTTCGGGCACGCCGCGGCGACGCTCCTGGTGTTCGGCGCCCTGCGCGGCCGGGCCGACGCCCCGACCCGGCGTGCCCTGGACGTGGGCGCCAGCTACGGCTTCAACGCGGTGCTCGGCGCGCTGACCTCCGCGCTGCCGCGCGGTGCGGTCCGTACGGCCGCCCGGGCCGGGCTGCTGGCGCTCGCCGTACGGCCGGTGCTCAAGCGGGAGCGGACCTTCACGGACGCCGGGCACCTGGCGGCGCTGGGAATCGGGGTGGGGCTGTCCTTCGCCTTCGATTACCTATCCGGGACGAAACACCCGAAAATCGGATGAACGCATAGCCATCGCGCCACTGGCCCCACCCATGCCCACCGCCGCACCCACACCGCTGGAGCCGCCACGATGACCACGACCACCCCCTCCACCACCATCGCCAACCTCCGCGATCTCGGCGGCACCCCCCTCTCCGGCGGCCGCACCGTCCGCCCCGGCCTGGTCCTGCGCTCCGGCCAGCTCGACCGGCTCGACGTGGCCGCCGACCCGGTCGTGGCCGCGCTGGGCCTGCGCACGGTCATCGACTTCCGCACCGACGCCGAGCGCGCCGCCCACCCGGACCGCATACCCGAGGGCGTGCGCCTCCTGGTCGAGGACGTCCTGGCGGACAAGCTGAACGCCGGGAAGATCCCGGCCGCCACGCAGCTCAAGGACCTGCTGTCCGACCCGGCGATGGCGGAAGAGCACCTGGGCGGCGGCAAGGTGCAGGCGCTGTTCGCGGACACCTACCGGTCCTTCGTGTCCACGGCTTCCGCGCAGACGGCGTACCGGACCCTGCTCACCGAGCTCGCCGACCCGCAGGCGGGCCCGCTGCTGTTCCACTGCACGGCCGGCAAGGACCGTACGGGCTGGGGCGCGACCGTCCTCCTGTCGCTGCTCGGCGCGGACGACGAAACCCTGATGGAGGAGTACCTCTCCGTCAATCCGGCGGTCAAGCAGGCGTTCGCCCCGATGATCGAGGGCTTCACCGTCGCCGGCGGCAACCCGGACATCGCCCTGGGCCTGATCGGGGTCTTCCCCGAGTACCTGCGGGCGGCGCTCGACGAGGTGAGCACGCGCTACGGCTCGATGGAGAAGTACGTGCGCGAGGGTCTCGGCGTCCCCGACGAGGCCGTCGAGGCGCTCCGCACCCGCCTGACGGCCTGACTCCCCCGCCTCCCCCGGCGGCTCCGCCCCGAGGGCCCCCGGCCGCCCCCGGGCCGCCCCGGACGGCCGAACGGGCGGCGCCCGGGCCGCCTGCGGGGCCAAACGGTCCCCGTTCGGCCCCGCGGCCTTTGACCCGAACGTGCGAGCCGGGGACGGGTGACCATCCGACGATTCGCTCGTTCTGCTGAACGTGACTGCGCCGGACACCGCCACCCGCCCCCCGTCTCCCGTGCCGCCTCCCGACGTCGAGCTGGCCGAGGCCGCCATCGTCGAGCACTACCCGCGGCTGGTGCGGCTCGCCTACCTGGTGCTGCCACCCGCCCTCGGCCGCAACCGCCGGGTGCTGACCGCCCATTCGCTGGTCCAGCGGGCGCTCCCGCGCGGGCGGCGCGGGGCCGCTGCGGAGGCGGCCGCCGTACAGGGCGGGGTCCCGGGCCAGCGCGGGAGCGCGGGCGGCGACTCCGGGTACGCGTACGTGCGGCTGAGGGTGCTGCGCGGCGCCCTGGAAGCCGGGATCCCGCTCACGTTCAAGGCGCTGCCGCGGCGGGCCCAACTGCCCCCGCTGCTGCCCCAGGTGTGGGGACTGCGGCTGTTCCCGCGCTCCGGCGGGGCCGAGGAGCTGGCCCTGGACCAGTGGCTGGCCACCCTCGACGGCCCCGGCCGGGCGGCCTGCGTCCTGCGGGCGCTGGAGCGGCTGCCGGAGCCGGAGGTGCTGCGGGTGCTGGCGGAGGCCGGGGTCGCGAACCCCGCCGCCGCGGTCGCCGAATCGGGGGATCCGGCCAACGACGCCCTGTTCGCCTCGCCGGAGTTCGATCCGTGCGTGCTCCAGGCGCGCCCCACCGACCTGCTGCGCCGGCGCCGGTTCGCGCGGGCCGCCCTGGCCGGTGCGGCCGCCCTCGCCGTGTGCGGGGCGCTGCTCGCGCTGCCCGGCGGCGGCTGGGGCGCGGACGGGGCCGCCGCCCCGCCGTACGCGCTCAACGCGGCGGCGGAGCAGGCCCTGGACCCGGGCAAGGTGGTGCGGGTCGCGCCCACCGCCTGGCGCACGTCCTCCCGTACGGGCTTCTCCACCTGGCCCGCCCGCGGCGACCGCACCGACGACGCCGAACTGCTGCGCCGGGCGCTGGCCGTGTGGGCCCGGCCGGGCCGGACCGTGGTCGCGTCGGCCACCCCGGGCACCCCGCCCGGACCTCCGATGGGCCCCCCGCAGCTGCTGTTCGCGGGCACCGTGGACCAGGCGGTCGTGGTCCTGATGTACGACGGCCTGCGCGTGGTCCGGTACGCCGAGCCCCGCTCCGGGACCTCGGTCGCCGCCCTCGATTTCGCCCGGACCGACGCCGCCTCGGCGGAGTCCGCGACCGCGCTGGTCCTGAGCCGGGTCGACGGCAACGTCCGCTACCTGACCGCTCCGTGGGTCACCGGCGTGGGACTGCGGGACCTGCTCAAGCCCGGTGAGGCCACGGCCGCCCTGAAGCCGGGCCGGGACGGGGTCACCCCGCCGGTGGCGAGTCCGGCCCCGGCGGGCAACTGCACCGCCTGGAACGCCCTGTCCCTGACCGGCGGCGGCGCCACCCGGCTGGTCACCGACCTCGGCGAGGTGACGGCGGCCCGCCTGACCTCGGGCGCGCCGGGCGCGGAGCGCGACGTGACGGAGGGGGCGGAGCTCGGCGACTGGTCGCGGATCGCGTGCCTGCTGCCGTCGGTCCGCTCGCACGGCGTCCGCAGCGTCAACGCGTGGACGTACGCGAAGCAGCCCCTGCCCGAAGGCGACGGCACGGCGACCTGGCTGTGCACCCGGGCCGAGACCTGGGCGGGTACGGAGGACCGGGTGCAGGCGCAGTTCCTGGCCCCGGGCGCCCCGCTGGCGGCACAGGCGGCGAAGGCGGAGGGTTCGCCGGCGTGCGGGGCGCGGGAGCCTCGGGTGCTGGCCGGCGTGCTGTGGAAGTCGAAGGCGGGCCAGTGGTACGTACTGGCGGCGGGAAGTGCGCAGTTCGCGTCGCTGTCGGTGTCGGGCGGCGGGGTGAACGGTTCGGCGAACGGCAACCGGCTGGCGGTGAAGGCGCCGGAGGGCGCCCAGGTGGAGCTGGCGGGCAAGCTGACGGACGGCACGAAGGCGGGGGTGCTCCGGTAGAGCGCGGCCGACGTGGGTGAATCTTCAACCGTCAGGGGCCTCAACCATCAAGACCGGTCGGGGAGTTGGCGGGATCCGGACATGACGGCCGCACAGCGCACATGACATGATCGGGTTCCGGTTACCACTCGGTAACCAGCGAACACCCCCTCATGTACCGAAGGTTCCCCCACGTGCGCATGCTCGCCCGACGGCTCCTGCTCCCCGGCCTGACCACCCTCGCGCTCACCGCCACCGGCTGCGCCTCCACGACGCACACCGACGCCGCGGCCGCGGCCGCCCCCGCCCCCCTCGCACCCGCCGGCGACGGCACGTCGCAGCAGCTCGACGTGGCCGCGGCCCCCGAGGGCACGCCGACACCGGCGGCCGTGGCGCGCGCCGGCGCGAAGGGGAGGACGGAGCAGTCCTCGCTGAAGGTCGCCTCGTACGACCAGGCGAGCGGACGGGCCGTCATAGTCAAGGCCCCGCAGGGGCCCGCACCCAAGCCCACGAAGTCCTCCTCCGCCTCCCCGTCCGCCTCGCCCTCCCCGACGGCCGACAAGCCCGTCGCCGTGGGCGACGTCATCGCCAGCGCGCCGGCGCCCGGCGCCCCCAACGGCCTGCTGGC
Organism: Streptomyces roseus; assembly: GCF_001044425.1. Lineage (GTDB taxonomy): Bacteria > Actinomycetota > Actinomycetes > Streptomycetales > Streptomycetaceae > Streptomyces > Streptomyces roseus. Next base: position 71,241 of record NZ_LFML01000056.1, on the reverse strand, counting down.
CAAGGTCACCGAGGTCGTCGGGAAGACCGACCGCGGCACCGAGGTCAAGACCGCCGCCACGACGCTGGCCTCCGTCCTGGGCGAGGACAAGGCGGAGGGCAAGGTCCCCGTCGACCCGTCGTCGGTCACCGTCGAACCCCTGCTGAAGGGCGTCACGTTCTCCTGGGCCAAGAGCGGGGGCGTGAAGTTCGGACCCGAGGGCGCCAAGCTGCCGCTCGGCAACCTGCGGCTCGACGTGAACGCCGCCGTCGACACCGCCCCGGACGCCCCCGCCTCGGCCGGCGCCTCGGTCTCCGGGTTCGTCCAGCTCGCCCCGCAGGTGGAGTTCTCGTACGACGGCACCCCGGGCGCCGGCTCCGGCCCGCGCGGCGCCTTCCTCGGCATGAGCGGCGACTGGTCCTCGCAGTGGAAGCTCCGGGGCCGCGCCGCCGCCAGCACCGGAGCCCCCAAGCGGATCCCGTTCGCCAAGCTGCACAGCGCCCCGGTCATCCAGGTCGGCCCGGTGCCGGTCGTCGTCAACCTGGACTTGACCTGCTACGTGCAGGTGGAGGCCGACGGCCGCGTGACCCTCGACGTCCAGCAGGACGTCAAGGGCGACTTCAAGGTCGGCGGCAGCTACACCCTGGGCAAGGGCTGGACGCCGGTCAGCCGGTCCGACGTCAAGAGCACCCCGGTCACGGCGGGCGTCACCGCCGCCGGCAAGGTCAAGGGCGCACTCGGCGCCGAGGCCTCCGTCGGCCTGTACGGGGCCGTCGGCGTCAGCGCGGACTTCGCCCCGTACCTGCGCGGCGAGGCCGACGCCAAGGCGAGCGCCTCCAGCGACGGCAAGACCTCCCTCAGCGGCTCCTGGGCCCTGTACGGCGGCTTCGACCTGAGCGGGAACCTGCACCTCCAGCTCTCCCTGTTCGGCACGCCGCTCTTCGAGCGCAAGATCCCGCTGGGCGCCCTCAACCGCGAGTGGCCGCTCGCGAGCGGGCACGCGGAGCGGTAGCCGCGGCGGGCAGGTGAGCAGGAAGGCCCCCGGGCGTGCGCCACGCACCGGGGGCCTTCGAACTTGAGGGGCGCAGAGGGGTTTTCCTCGCCCCTACCCCTCAGTACATTGACGCCATGTCTAATACGCCGCCCGCCCCCGCCCCCGTGGCGTCGGAGCACATCGAGCTCAAGGCGCGGAACGTGTCCTTCGGCTGGGAGGACACCCCGCTCCACTGGCTGCCCGGCGACCCGTTCGCCACGCACACCATCAACGTGCTGCACCTGCTGCTGCCCGCGGGCGAGCGCTGGTTCGTGCACGTCTACAAGCAGGTGCTCCCGTACATCAAGGACGAACGACTGCGTGCGGACGTCGTCGGGTTCATCGGCCAGGAGGCCATGCACGCCGCCGCCCACGACGACGTGCTCCCCCACCTGAAGCGGCTGGGCCTGGACCCGACGCCCTACACGGCGCAGGTGGACTGGCTCTTCGAGAAGCTGCTCGGCGACCGGACCCTGCCGCCGGGCAAGGCCCGCCACTGGTGGCTCATGGAGCGGGTCGCGCTGATCGCGGCGATCGAGCACTACACGGCGTTCCTCGGGGACTGGGTGCTCAACGCGGACGAACTGGACCGCCGGGGCGCGGACCCCGTGATGCTGGACCTGCTGCGCTGGCACGGCGCGGAGGAGGTGGAGCACCGCTCGGTGGCCTTCGACCTCTTCATGCACGTGGACGGCGGCTACCACCGGCGGGCCAGGACCTGGGCCACGGCGTTCACGGCGCTCGTCTTCCTCTGGCAGCGGGGCACCCGCTTCTTCATGGAGAACGACCCGGAGCTGCCCGCCGCCAAGGCCTCGCTCGGCCAGTTCTTCCGAGCGGGCCGGCAGGGGACGCTGCCCTCGGCGGGCGCGATGCTCAAGTCGATCCCGACGTACCTCTCCCGTACGTACCACCCCTCCCAGGAGGGCTCCACGGCCCAGGCAGTGGCCTACCTGGCCTCCTCCCCCGGCGCGAACGGCGGTGCCGCCGCATGAGCCGCGCCCTGAAGCTGGCGGCGGTGGCGGGCGTGGCGCTGCTGACCCGGCGCGCCCTGAAGGGGCGCATCGCCCGCTCCCCGCTGTGGCCCCTCCCGGCGCTGGAGACCCCGGTCTCGGGCCACTCCCCGCGCCGCTGGCTGCCCGCGCTGATCGTGTCCCGCGCCGAACCCGCGCAGGGGGTGCTGCTGCTGACCCTGGCCTCCCCGGAGCTCCCGCCGTGGACCCCGGGCGCCCATGTGGACGTACAGCTGCCCTCCGGCCTGATCCGCCAGTACAGCCTCTGCGGCGACCCGGCGGACGCCGGCCGCTACACGATCGCGATCCGGCTGGTCGAGGACGGCCGCGGCGGCTCCCGCGAGGCGCACGCCCAGCTGGTGGAGGGCGCGGAGCTGCCCGTGCGCCCGCCCCGCAACCGCTTCCCCCTCGTGCCCTCCCCCTCGTACGCGTTCGTCGCGGGCGGGATCGGCATCACGCCCGTCCTGCCGATGCTGCGGGCGGCGGAGGCGGCGGGTGCGGAGTGGACCCTCCTGTACGGCGGCCGCTCGCGCTCCTCGATGCCGTTCCTCGCCGAACTGGAGGCGTACGGGCCCCGGGTCACCGTCACCGCGCAGGACGAGGCCGGCCTGCCCGATCTCACCCCGCTCACCGGGGCGGCCCCCGGCACCCTGGTCTACTGCTGCGGCCCGGAACCCCTGATGGAGGCGGTCGAAGCGGCGGCCGCCCCCCACGCGCCGGTCCACCTGGAGCGCTTCACGGCCACCGCCCCCACGACCGGCGCCTCGCACCCCTTCACCGTCGAACTCCACCGCTCGGGCCGCACGATCGAGGTCGGGAGGGACGAATCCACCCTGACCGCGGTCCGCAGGGAGCTCCCCGACACCCCGTACTCCTGCGCCCAGGGCTTCTGCGGCACCTGCCAACACCGCGTCCTCGCGGGCGAGGTGGACCACCGCGACACCCTCCTCACGGACCAGGAGCGCGAGGACTCGATGCTCCTGTGCGTGTCCCGCGCCCGCACCGACCACCTGGTCCTCGACCTCTGAGCGCTGCCGCGGGCCCAGTAGGGTGTTGCGCATGACTACCGGGACGCGGCGCAGGATGGGTGTCGAGGAGCGGCGGCAGCAGCTGATCGGGGTGGCCCTGGAGCTGTTCAGCCTCAGGTCGCCCGACGACGTGTCGATCGACGAGATCGCGGCGGCCGCGGGGATATCGCGGCCGCTCGTCTACCACTACTTCCCTGGCAAGTTGAGCCTGTACGAGGCCGCTCTGCGGCGGGCCGCCGACGAGCTCGCGCAGCGCTTCGTGGAGCCGAAGGAGGGTCCCCTCGGGGCGCGGCTGCTGCGCGTCATGGGCCGGTTCTTCGCGTTCGTCGACGACCACGGGCCCGGTTTCTCGGCGCTGATGCGCGGCGGCCCGGCCGTCGGGAGCAACCGGACCAACGCGATGATCGACGAGGTCCGGCAGGCCGCGTACGAGCAGATCGTGACGCACATCGGCATCGAGGACCCGCCCGCCCGCCTGGAACTCGTGGTGCGGTCCTGGGTGTCGCTGGCGGAGTCCACCGCGCTGATCTGGCTGGAGGGGCGGAAGATCCCGCGGGCCGAGCTGGAGCTGCAGCTCGTGCACGACTTCGCCGCGCTGGCCGCCGTATCGGCCGCGTACGACGCGGAGATGGCCGCCATCCTCGGCCGGATCCTCGCCGACGAGCCAGCCGACGGGCCGTTCGGGGAGCTGGTCGGGCGGCTCGTCGGGCTCGTCCCGCCGGCCGCGGGGGCCGGCGTTCCCGCCCCCCGGTGATCATCCGCGTGATAATGCGCCCGTGATCATTAATGACGGGATCCTGTTCCGGCGTGCCGTGGAGAAGGACGCCGCCACCCTGGTGGCCCTGCACGACCAGGCCGCCCGGTGGATGCGCAAGCACGGGATCGACCAGTGGAAGCCCGGGGACAAGGACGCCGCGCACTTCCTGGCGAAGATGCGCGAGGGCGAGGTGTGGCTCGCCGGGGACGCCGACGGGCTGATCATCGGGGCGTACGAGCTGTGGTGGTCCGACGAGGAGGCCTGGGGCGTCCAGCCGCCGGTCGCCGGCTACGTGCACCGGCTGATGGTGGACCGCGAGACGGCGTCGCCCGGGACGGGGCGCCTGCTCCTGGAGCACGCCGAGAGCCGGATCGCGGGCACCGGCCGCGATCGCGCCCGCCTGGACTGCGTCTCCACCAACCCGAGGCTGCTCTCGTACTACCGCGGCTGCGGCTACCGGGTGGTCGGCGAATTCCCCTCGAAGCAGGGAAAGGACGGCCGGGTGTACGGGGTGATCCTGCTGGAGCGCCGTCTCGCCGTAGGAGGGCGGCGACCCCGCCTCCTCCGAGTGCGGGAGGCGGTCTCCGGCGGCGCCGGACAGGCCGAGGGGGCGGTGCGGACCGTGGTCCCCACCGCCCCCTCCTCCGCTGTGTCAGGGCCGCTTGAAGACGGCGACCGTTCGGGGCGGGGTCGTGAACTCTCCCGTCCGCACGTCGTACGCGGCCTGCCTGACCGCGGCGTCGGACCCGGCCGCCTGGGCCGGGTGCAGGGTGTACGCGGTGCCCGCGAGGGCCGGGACGCGCTGGGACTGGGCGGCGGGGGTGGCGTTGAACACCACCACCAGGTCGCCGAGGGTCATGGTGATCACCCCGGGGGTCTCGTCCTTGCCGGAGAGCGGGAAGGCCAGCGCGGCCTGGACCGCCGCGGGCGTGGTGAGGGCGAAGGCGGGTTCGGTCGTACGGATGCGCAGCAGGTCGCGGTAGGCGGCCGAGGCCCCCGTGATCTCGGCGCAGCCCGGCGCCTTGCCGGCGGCCAGCAGCGGCTTCGCGTAGACCCACTTGGAGCCGTTGTCGGCGGCCGGCGGCAGGCCGCGCCCGAAGCCGTTGCCCTGGCGGCAGTCCCAGTGGATGGCGTTGAACCAGTCGCCGCTGTCGTAGGAGTTGCGGTCCAGGGACTTCGAGCGGAGCAGGTCCGTACCGGCCTGGGACAGGGACGGGCCCTGCGAGAGGGTGCCGACGGCCATCGCCAGGACCTGCATGCGGGCCCGGTCCGGGGCCGAGGTGCCCGGCGCCAGCTTGTACGCCAGGGCGTCGGCCAGGGTCTCGTTGTCGTGGGCGTCGGCGTAGGCGAGGGCGTCACCGGGGGCCGCCGCGTACCCGGCCGGGGAGCCGTTGTAGTCCACCTCGGAGCCCTTGGTGGGCTTGCCCGCGCTGTCGGTGAAGGCGTACGAGGCGAGGTTGCCGGACAGCCCGACCTTGATCAGGTCCTGGGCGTGCAGCAGGCGGGCCCGCTGCTGGTCCGCGGTGCCGTTGGCGGGCGAGGCGTTCGGGGCGGTGAACAGGCCCGAGGCGAAGCCCTGGACGCGCGGGTCCTCGTCGAAGGGGCCGCCGCCGCGCACCGCGTCGCGCGAGCGGTCCGAGAAGGTGGCGATGCCGGTGCCGGCCATGTTCTTCTGGGTGGCCTGGACGAAGCGGGCGTCGTCGGCGACCTCCCCGAAGTTCCAGCCCTCCCCGTACAGGATGATCTTCTTGCCGTCGACGCCGTCCTTGGCGACGGTCAGCGCGTCGAGGGCCTGGCGCACGGCGAGGATGTTCGCCTTGGGGTGGTGGCCCATCAGGTCGAAGCGGAAGCCGTCGACCTTGTACTCCTTGGCCCAGGTGACGATCGAGTCCACGACGAGCCGGCCCATCATGGCGTTCTCGGGCGCGGTGTTGGCACAGCAGGTGGAGGTGGCCACGGAGCCGTCCGCCAGCAGCCGCTGGTAGTAGCCCGGCACGATGCGGTCCAGGACCGACTTGTCCGACTGGCCGGCGGCCACGGTGTGGTTGTAGACCACGTCCATGACGGTCCGCAGCCCGGCCCCGTTCAGCGACTGGACCATCCTGCGGAACTCGACGGTGCGGGCCGTGCCGTTGGGATCGCTCGCGTACGAGCCCTCCGGCACGGTGTAGTGCAGCGGGTCGTAGCCCCAGTTGTAGGCGTCCTTCGCGGCCGCGGCGGCCACGCAGGCCTGCTGCTCGGGCGAGTCCGGCGCGTACACCGACAGGTCGCAGGCGGGTTCGGTGCGGTCGGAGGCCTTCTCCGGGATCGTGCCGATGTCGAAGGCGGGCAGGAGGTGGACGTACGAGGTGCCGGAGGCGGCCAGCTCGCGCAGGTGCCGCATGCCCGCCGAGGCGGTGTCGGTGAAGGCCAGGTACTGGCCGGGATGGGTGCTCGTGGGGTCCGCGACCGAGAAGTCGCGGATGTGGAGCTCCTGGATCTGCGCGGAGGTGAAGGGGACGGGCGCGGGCTTGCGCAGGCCGCGCCAGCCGGGCGGGGCCAGCTTCGGATCGGCCAGGTCGACGGCCAGGCTGTAGGTGGAGTCGGTGGTCAGGGCGGTGGAGTACGGGTCGGTGACGCGGTTGTGGACCATCCGGCCGGTGCTCGGGGCCCAGACGGTGACGGCGTAGCGGTAGGGCTTGCCGCTCCAGCCGCGCTCGCCGCGCACCGACCAGACGCCGGTGGCGTCGTCGCGGCGCATGGGGACGGTGCGGCCGTCGAGTTCGAGGGCCACCTGCCGTGCCGTGGGCGCCCAGACGGAGAGGGTGGGGCGGCCGTCCTTGAAGACGGGGCCGAGGGGGGCGTTGTTCGCGTACAGGTCGTCGAGGACGCCGGCGAGCTGGACGCCGGTCGCGGCGAGGACGGCGCCGTTCGCGGTGCGGGCGCTCGCGACGAGCTGGCCGCGCAGGGCCTCGCGTACGCGGCCCCGGTCGCGCGGGTCCACGGTGAAGGCGGCGTACGTCGCGAGGTGCGGGAACTTCTGCTTCTGGGCGGCGGTGAGCTCGGCCCTGGCCAGGCGCAGCCACTGTGCGCCGTCCGCGTGCAGCACGCCGTCGGCGGCGGTGACGGTGCCCTCGCGGGAGGCGAGGAGCTCGGTGGAGGCGGCCGCGGCGGGGGCGTTCCAGGCGACGGTGTCGCGGTCGATCCAGACGGCCTCGGACTTGGTGAGGTCGAGGGCGGCGGAGGAGCCGGCGGGCTGCGGGAGGAGGTAGGGGGCCCGGCCTCCCAGCATCCAGACCTCGTGGCCGGTGGCCTTCAGGTCGAGGGACTGGTCGGTGGGGAGGTCCTTCTCGTCGCCCTTGTGGAGGATGTAGCCGAGGCTGGTCGCCCCGGCCGCGAGCGGGACCTCGTACACGGCGCCGTAGGAGTCGGTGCGGGCGGGCATCAGCGGCTTGGACCAGTCGGTGGGGTTCGCGGCCCCGGTCCACACGTGCAGGCCCCAGCCGTCGTAGGCGCCGTCGGGGCGCTGGTAGTGCAGGACGGCCTTGGCCTGGTCCTGGGGCGGGTAGGCGGGGCGGTCGGTGGTGGCCGCCACCTTGCCCTGCTCCAGCCAGACCTCGCCGCTCTTGGTCACGTCGAGGGTGCGGTCGGCGGTGACGTCCTTGTTGCCGTCCTTGTCGATGACGAGGTAACCGACGGAGGAGGCGCCGGGCTTGAGGCGGACGTAGGCGAAGGCCCCGTACGCGTCGCGGCCGGTGAAGTCGTGGCCGGCCGGCCAGGGGGTGGCCTCGCCGTCGGCCAGGTCGCCCCAGGCGTACAGGCGCCAGTTCGTGTAGTCGCCGTCGGCGCGGCGGTAGTGGACGACCGCGTAGTCGCGCTGGGTGGCGGTGGGGACCGGCGAGGGCGGGGTCAGGCCGGAGACGGACTCGGCGAGGGCGCTCGCGGTGCGGCCGGAGGCGTCCACCACGACCGCCTTGTAGCGCAGGGCGGGGCCGGCCGGCGTCGTGGCGTCGATGTGCTGGGTGACCTTGTACGGGGCGTGGTCGGCGGAGCCGAGGACCTGCCACGTGCCGGTGCCGGTCTGGGCGGCGAAGACGACCCGGTTCAGGCCGCCGCCGGTGACCTCGGCGGAGAGCTCGACGGTCCCGGCCGCTCCGGCGGCCGGGGCCTTGAGGGTGAGGGCGGGCTTGGCGGCGGGGGCGGCGAGGGGAGCGGCGCCCTGGAGGACCACCGAGCCGAGGGCGGGGACGGTGACGGTGAGCTTGCCGGCCGAGGAGGCGCGCAGCAGCGCGGTGCCGCCGTAGAGGGTGCGGTACTGGGCGCCGGCCGGGGCGTCGAGTTCGACGGTGCGGGCTTCGGCGGCATTGTTGGCGGCGACGAGGTACTCGGTGCGGGACCGGGTGTCGGTGCGGGCGAAGGCGTAGACGGACCCGTCGGCGAGACGTTCGCTCTGGACGCCGTCCCGTAGCGCCGGGTGTTCCTTGGTCAGCTTCGAGAGAGCACTGATCTGCTGGTAGAGCGGGTGTCCCGGATCGTAAGCGTCGCTCGCATGCGTGCGCACCGTTCCGAGCTGGTCGTCGTCCAGGTAGTCGGCGATCTTCGTGGCGAACAGCGGCTGCCGCGCGTCCTTGTCACCGCCGGCGCCCGTGAAGCCCTGCTCGTCACCGGAGTAGATCACCGGGTTGCCCCGGGAGAAGAACATCAGCTCGTTGGCGAGCCGGTAGCGGTCCAGCAGTTCCTGCTCCCCCGCCCCCGGCCGGTCCTGCTTCAGGAAGGTCCCGAAGCGGCCCATGTCGTGGTTGCCGAGGAAGGTGACCTGCTCGTACGCGTTCGCCTTGTCCGTGGTGTACCGGTAGTCGTCGGCCAGTACGGAGCCCAGCCGCGGGGCGCCCGCGCCCTGGGAGGCGTACGCGCGGATCGCGTCCTGGAGCGGGAAGTCGAGGGTGGCGTCGAGGCGGCCCTGCGTCACGTATGGGGAGGTGACCGCGGTGTCGGCGGAGTAGACCTCGCCGAACATGAAGAAGTTCTTCCGGCCGCGCTGGGCGGCGTACTTGTCGAGGGCGGTGGCCCACTGGGTCCAGAACCCGGTGTTGACGTGCTTGACCGTGTCGATGCGGAAGCCGTCGATCGAGAAGTCCTTGACCCACTTCTCGTAGATCTTCTCCATCCCGCTGACGACCTCGGGACGCTCGGTCCACAGGTCGTCGAGGCCGAAGAAGTCGCCCTGGTCGGAGGATTCCCCGGCGAAGGTGGAATCGCCCCGGTTGTGGTACATCGTCGGGTCGTTGAGCCAGGCGGGAGCCTTCAGGTTCTTCTTCGCGTCGGGCACGAAGGGGGTCCGCGGGAAAGACCCGGTGTCGACGCGCGGGAACGTGCGCTTCCCGTCCGCGTAGTCGGAGTCCTCGAACGGCACCCCGTCCTTCGTCAGATAGGGGAAGGCCCCCTTGGAGAGGTAGGAGTAGGACTGCTCGCGGTAGTCGACGACGTCGGCGGTGTGGTTGGTGATGACGTCGAAGAAGACCTTCATCCCCTTCGCGTGCGCCTTGTCGATCAGCCGCTCCAGGTCGGCGTTGGTGCCGAAGTGCGGGTCGACCTGCGTGAAGTCGGTGATCCAGTAGCCGTGGTAGCCGGCGGAGACCTCCCCGGCCCCCTTCCCCTGCACCGGCTGGTTCTTGAAGATCGGCGCCATCCAGATGGCGGTGGTGCCGAGCCCCTTGATGTAGTCGAGCCGGTCGGTCAGCCCCTTGAGGTCGCCGCCCTGGTAGAAGCCCTTGTCCGTCGGGTCCAGCCCGGTCTCCAGCCGGCTGCCGGTCAGGCCGCCGGTGTCGTTGCGCGGATCGCCGTTCGCGAAGCGGTCCGGGAGGACGAAGTAGAACTGGTCCCGGGTCAGGTCGTGCCGGGCGGGCTCGGCGGCCAGTTTCGCGTCCGAGGGCGGGGCGGGCGGCGCGGCGGCCGCGGCCGGGAGGGCGGGCAGGAGCGTCACGGCCAGGGCGGCGGCGATCGCTCCTGCGGCGGGGCGTATCAAGGCGGTTCTCCTCGGGTACGGGGCGCGGGACGAGGGCCGCCCGGCTGGTGGCGGGGTGGAACGCCGGGCGGCCCTGGTCTGGGGGGTGCGGGGTGGCGTGGGGTCCGGTCGGGTCCGGTCGGGTCCGGTCGGGTTCAGTTGCGCCAGGTGTCGTTCAGCACGGTCTGGCCGCTCGCCGGGACGGTCGCGGTGCGATTGGCTCCGCTCTCCCAGGTGACGTTCCCGGCGGCGTCCTTGCGGAGGTACTTGTACGAGAACGCGGTCCCGGCCGGGAGGGACACGTCCAGCTTCCACACGGGGTACGCCGCCGGGTCCAGCTTCAGGGCGCCCGCGGTGTTCCAGCCGCCGAGCTCCGCGCGGTCCCCGGTGACGTAGATGTCCTGTCCGAGGGCGGTGGTGGCGTTGACGGCGAACGAGGCGCCCGCGACCGCGGCCGGGGGCGTGGTCCCGCCGGAGGCGCAGGTACGGGCGCCCGCATGCAGGGCGAGGGCGGTACCGGCGCCGAGGGTGGCGGTGAACTGCCCGGCGGTGTTCACCTTGACGGTGCGCCCGCTCTGGACGTCGCAGTAGTCGCCGGCCGGGAGGGAGCTCTGGAAGGTGCGGGTGAGGGCCGCGCTCTCGTGGTTGATGGCGACGTACGCCTTGGACCCGCGCCCGAAGGCGATCCGGTCGGCTCCGTCGTCCCACCAGTCGGTGACGGCCTGGCCGCGGGCGGCGTTGCGGAAGGCGACCATGGAGGAGATCTCCCGCCAGGCGTGCTGGCACTTCCACCCGTCGGCGTAACAGGCCTTCACGGAGCCGCCGTTGGGCGGGCCCGCGTCCTTGTCGCTCCACTCGTACCCGGAGTGCACGTCGGGGGATCCGTACGGCCAGGCCAGCATGAAGACGCTGGCGAGGGTGTAGGCGGAGCCGTCCTTGTAGTTGAGGGTGTCGCCGCCCCGCTCGGTGTCGTGGTTGTCGACGAACACGGCGGCCTGCGCGCTCGGCATGTATCCCCAGGCCTCGCCGAAGTTCTTCAGGTAGGCGAGGTTCTCGTTCTGGAAGACGCGCTTCAGGTCGCGGGCGTAGCGGAACTCCTGCACGTCGCCGTTGCCGAGGTACTCGGAGGGTGAGACGGCCTCGCCGGCCCCGTGGATGGCCTCCTGCTTCCAGTAGGCGGAAGGATTGCTCAGCCGGGACTTGATGTTGGCGAGGTCGGCGGCGGGCATGTGCTTGGCGGCGTCGATCCGCAGGCCGTCGACGCCCAGCGACAGCAGGTCGTTGAGGTACCCGGCGATCCGCCCCCGCACGTAGTCCTCGCCGGTGTCGAGGTCGGCGAGCTGTACGAGTTCGCAGTTCTGGACGTTGGCGCGGTCCTGGTAGTTGGAAATGGTGGTCCGGCAGTCGTCCATGTCGGAGCCCGAATAGAGCCCGGGGTAACCGTACTTCGTGTACGAGGACCCGCCGGTCCCGACGCCGTCGCCGGCGGCCATGTGGTTGATGACGGAGTCGGCGACGACCTTCACCCCGGCGGCGTGGCAGGTGTCGATCATGGCCTTGAACGCGGCGCGGTCGCCGAGCCGTCCGGCGATCTTGTAGCTGACGGGCTGGTACGAGGTCCACCACTGGGGGCCCTGGATGTGCTCCTGGGGCGGCGAGACCTGGACGTACCCGTACCCGGCGGGCCCGAGCGCATCGGTGCAGGCCCTGGCGACGGAGTCGAAGCGCCACTCGAAGAGGACGGCGGTGACGTCCTTGGTCCCGGGCGCCGCGGCGGCGGCCTGCGGTGCCGGGCCGGTGAGGGCGGCCGCGGCGAGGGCGGTGGCGGCGAAGAGAGTTGCAGCTCTGACGGCTCTGGCAGGCATGCGGGGGGCCTCCTGGCGGGAGAGGTGGGGATTGCAGCGACCGTAGGGGCCGGGTAGGAGGCCTGCAAGAGTTTGCGCAAGAGATTGCAGAATTGTTTCCGGGGCGTGTCCAGCCGGACGGGCAGCCCGGCCGCGCGCGCGTTCCGGCCCCGACGACCAGGGGGGCGCACGAGGGGGGCGCAAAATGTCGAAACGATACAGCTGCGGGCATTGGAGTGAACACCCGTTCCCGGCGGCGCTCCCGGACGGTTGGACCGGCGGACGCGCGGAACCAGCAGCGCGTCCTTCCGACGATCCTTAGGGGAGTCATGCGCATTCGTTCTGCTGTCACCGCGTCCGTCCTGGCCGCCGGCATCCTGCTCGGCGGAGCCGGTGCCGCCCTGGCCGACGACCTCGACGTCGACTACTTCACCGGTGGCCGCGCGGCCCACGCGTCGAACTGCTCCACGTTCGCCGCGGTCCCGCACAACCTCCCGGCGTTCGCGGGCCCGGTCTACAACTCGTCCTGCGAGAAGAGCGGCGACAAGGAGTGGCTGACCGGGCAGCACATCGGCGCCTGATCCGGCGCACGGCACCGCGGGGGCGGACCGACGGCGACGTCGGCCGCCCCCGCGGCGTTCGCGCCACTGGGCCGTGCCTTTCGGATCACGGCGGGCCCGGGGCGTCTGGCACCCCCGGCTGATCCACCCCGATCCGAAAGACGCGGCCTAGTCCGGGACCTGGGCGGTCGAGCCCCTGACCACCAGTTCCGGCTGGAAGACGTACTCCGTGCGCTGGACCGGGGTGCCTGCCACCGCCTCCAGGAGCGCGCCCACCGCCGCATTGGCCATCGCGCGGACCGGCTGGCGGACCGTCGTCAGCGGGGGGTCCGTGAAGGCGATCAGCGGGGAGTCGTCGAAGCCGACCACCGAGACGTCCTCGGGAACCCTCAGCCCCCGCTCCCTCGCCGCGCGGATCACACCGAGCGCCATCGGGTCGCTGCCGCACACGATGCCCGTGCAGCCGCGGTCCAGCAGGGCGCCGCCCGCCGCGTGGCCCCCCTCCACCGTGAACAGCGTGCGCTGGATCAGGCCCTCCGCTTCCGCCGACGGCAGCGCCGCCGTGAAACCGGCCTCCTTGCGGGCCGACGGGACGTACCGGGTCGGCCCTATCGCCAGGCCGATGCGCCGGTGGCCCAGGTCCGCGAGGTGGCGTACCGCCATGTCCGCCGCCGCACGGTCGTCCGGCGAGATGAACGGGGCGTTGACGTGCTCGTTGAAGCCGTTGATCAGGACGAAGGGGATGCCCCGCGAGGACAGCCGGTGGTAGCGGGAGGGGTCCAGCGAGGCGTCCGCGTGCAGGCCCGACAGGAAGACGATCCCCGTGACCCCCCGCTCCTCCAGCTGCTCCACCAGCTCGTCCTCCGTGGCCCCGCCCGGCGTCTGCGTGCACAGCACCGGCGTATAGCCGTGGCCCGCCAGCGCCTGCTCGATGACCTGCGCGAACGCCGGGAAGATGGGGTTGGTCAGCTCGGGGATCAGCAGCCCGACCAGCCCGTTGCTGCGGCGGCGCAGGCGCACCGGGCGCTCGTAGCCCAGCAGGTCCATGGCGGCGAGCACCCGGTGCCGGGTGCTCGCCGCCACGCCCGCCTTGCCGTTGAGCACACGGCTGACCGTCGCCTCGCTGACCTCGGCCTGCGCGGCGATGTCCGTCAGCCGGAGCGGGGAGGTCACTCCTGCCACCACACCGCCGTGTCGGCCCCGAGGACCCCGGGGTCCGTCACCTCGCCGCTCGCCAGCAGTACCGTCCCCGGCGCGGGCATCCGTACCGGCTCACCCGTGGTGTTGGCCGTGCAGACGAAGCCCCCGCGCCGGAACGCCAGTACGCCCTGCGGCGCCTCCAGCCACTGGACCGCGTCGCCCGCGCCCAGGTCGGGGTGGGCCCGGCGGATGCGCAGCGCCGCCCGGTACAGCTCCAGGGTGGAGTGCGGGTCGCCCGTCTGGGCCTCGACGCTCAGCCCGGCCCACTCGGCCGGCTGCGGCAGCCAGCTGCCGCCGTCACCGAAGCCGTACGGGGCCTCGCGACCCGACCACGGCATGGGCACGCGGCAGCCGTCGCGCAGCCCCTCCTGCCCGTTCTCCTTGAAGAAGGAGGGGTCCTGGCGCACCTCGTCCGGGAGGTCGGTCACCTCCGGCAGGCCGAGCTCCTCGCCCTGGTAGACGTACGCCGACCCCGGCAGCGCCAGCATCAGCAGCGCGGCGGCGCGCGCCCGCTCCAGGCTGCCGAAGCGCGTGCGGTGGCGTACGACGTCGTGGTTGGACAGCACCCACGTGGTCGGCGCCCCGACCGGGCGCATCGAGTCGAGCGAGTCGTCGATCGCGGCGCGCAGCGCCTCGGCGTCCCACCCGGTGCTCAGGTAGTGGAAGTTGAACGCCTGGTGCAGCTCGTCGGGGCGCAGGTAGAGGGCCGTGCGGTCCGCGCTCGGGGTCCAGGCCTCGGCGACGCCGATGCGGTCGCCGGCGTACTCGTCGAGCACCTTGCGCCAGGAGCGGTAGATCTCGTGGACCCCGTCCTGGTCGAAGAAGGGCAGCACCTGGTTGCCGAGCAGCTTGAGCTGCTCGTCGCGGCCGAGGTCGGGCAGGCCGGGGGCCTTCACCAGGCCGTGGGCCACGTCGATGCGGAAGCCGTCGGCGCCCAGGTCGAGCCAGAAGCGCAGGATGGAGCGGAACTCGTCCTGGACGGCGGGGTGTTCCCAGTTGAAGTCGGGCTGCTCGGGGGCGAAGAGGTGCAGGTACCACTCGCCGTCCGCGACCCGCGTCCACGCCGGGCCGCCGAAGATCGACTCCCAGTCGTTCGGAGGCTCGGAGCCGTCGGCCCCCCGCCCCGGCCGGAAGTGGAAGCGCTCGCGCAGCGGGGTGCCGGGGCCCTCCCGGAGCGCCTGCTTGAACCATTCGTGCTGGTCGGAGCAGTGGTTGGGGACGAGGTCCACGATGATGCGCAGGCCCAGCCCGTGGGCTTCGCGGATCACGGCGTCGGCGTCGTGCAGGGTCCCGAACATCGGGTCGATGGCCCGGTAGTCGGCGACGTCGTATCCGGCGTCGGCCTGCGGGGAGGCGTAGAAGGGGCTGAGCCAGACGGCGTCGACGCCCAGCTCCTTGAGGTACGGCAGTCGGCTGCGGATGCCTTCGAGGTCCCCCATGCCGTCCCCGTTGGAGTCGGCGAAGCTGCGCGGATAGACCTGGTAGATCACCGCTTCTCTCCACCAGCCGGGCGCGGTGCCGGTGGTGGTGGGAAGGCCACTGTCCGAAGGCAGTGCGTCGGCGAGGTGCTGGGTCATGTCGTCCTTGGAGAGATCGGGCCGGGGGTGGGAGGGGGCAGGCAGGGTGGTCGGCCCTGGCTCGCGGAAGGGGGGTCAGCCCTTGGTCGCGCCTGCCGTCATCCCGGCGACGAGGTGACGCTGGGCGAAGAGGAAGAAGATGGCCGCCGGGATGGCGATGAGGACCGATGCGGCGCTCATCGCACCCCAGTTGGAGGTGTACTGCGTGACGAAGGTCTGCAGGCCTCCGGCGAGGGTGAGGTGTTCGTCGCCGACCATGAAGGCGGAGGCGTACGCGACCTCGCCCCAGGCGGTGATGAACGAGTAGAAGCCGGTGACGGCGAGGCCGGGCTTGGCCAGCGGCAGGATCAGGCGCCAGAAGGTGCCGAAGGGGTTGAGCCCGTCGACGCGCCCGGATTCGTCGATCTCGACCGGGATGTTGTCGAAGAACCCCTTCATCATCCAGGCGCAGAACGGCACGGCGATGGTGAGGTACGTGATGATCAGCCCGAGCGGCTGGTTGAGCAGTCCCAGGTCGCCCATGAGGTTGTAGAGCGGGACGATCAGGATGGCCATCGGGAACATCTGCGTGATGAGCAGGGTCCACATCAGCGGCTTCATGCCGGGGAACTTGAACCGGCTGACGGCGTAGCCGGTCGTGGCGGCGATGAACACGCCGAGGACGGTGGTGATGCCGGCCACGAGCACGGAGTTGCCGAACCAGGTGAAGAAGGAGGTCGACTCCACCAGGTAGCGGTAGTTCTCCAGGGTCGGTTCCTTGACGAAGTCCGTGGAGATGGCGTGCTTCGCGGGCTTGATCGAGGTCAGCAGGACCCACAGCACCGGGAAGACGGCGATCACGGACGCCACGATCAGGGTGGCGTGCAGTGCGGCGGAGGCGAGCGGGGAGCGCTGCCCCCTGATGCGTGTGCGCGGGGTCGTCACGGTCACCACACCTCTCCCTGCTTGCGCAGCGAGCGCCGGTAGACCAGCGCGAAGATCATGAGCAGGGCGAGGATGAGCACGCCCCAGGTGGCGGAGCCCGCGAAGTCGCGGGGGCTGGCCACGAACGCCTCCCGGAAGGCCTGGGTCACCAGGATCTCCGTGGAGTCGCCCGGTCCGCCCCGCGTCAGCAGGAAGATCACCGGGAACATGTTGAAGGTCCAGATGGTGGAGAGCAGGATCACGGTCATGCTCACCGCCCGCAGTCCGGGCAGGGTGATGTGCCTGAACCGCTGCCAGGCGGTGGCGCCGTCCATCTCGGCGGCCTCGTACAGCTCGCCGGGGATCGACTGCAGCCCGCCGAGCAGGGCGACCATCATGAAGGGGACGCCGAGCCAGACGTTGACGGCGACGACCGAGAACTTGGCCCACGTCGGGTCGTCGAGCCACGGGACCGCGGAAATGCCGCCCCCGTCGAGGATCTTGTTCAGGATGCCGCTGTCGCGGTTGAACAGGAACCGCCAGGCGAAGACGGAGACGAAGCCGGGGACGGCCCAGGGCAGGATGAGCGCCATCCGGTAGGCGGCGCGGCCCCGGAAGTCCCGGTTGAGCATGTTGGCCAGGGCCAGTCCGAGCGTGAAGGTGATCGACACGCACAGGACGGTCCACACCACCGTCCACACCAGCCGCTGCAGGAACACCGGGTCGGCCAGGACGTCGGCGTAGTTGTCGAGGCCGACGAACGTGTACGTGGCCTCAATGTGGTTGGCGCCGATCGTACGGCCGACGTTGCGCTCGTTGGCGTCGGTCAGCGACAGGTAGACGCCGCGGGCGAGCGGCCAGCCGATGATCACGCCGAGGACGAGCACCACCGGGGCGACCATGGCCCAGGCGTACCAGTGGGTGGCCAGGGCGCGCCCCAGGCCGCCCCGCTTCGCGCTGTCAGTCCTGCGGCTCCGGCCGCGGGCCGCGACGGAGTCTCCTCCGTCGCCGCCCGCGGCCTTCGCCACCGACTGGCTGGTGTCAGCAGCCATCGCTCCTACTACTTCCAGCCCTTGAGGATCTTGCGGAACTCGACGCCGGCCGCCTTGGCCGCGTCCTCCGGGCTCGACGCCCCGGTGATCGCCTTGGTGTACTCGACCTTCAGCGGCTCGAAGAGGGAGCCGTTCTCCGGGATCCAGGCGCGCTCGACGGCCTTGTCCACGGCCGGCTTGAAGAACTGGACCATCTCGCTGGACTTGACGTCCGGCTGCTCGTAGGCGGCGGTCCGGGTGGGGAGCAGGCTGAGCTCCTTGGTGGACTGCACCTGCACGTCCTGCGAGGTCATGTACTCGACGAAGGCGTGCGCGGCGGCGCGGTTCTTGGAACCGGCGTAGACGGCGAGGTCGTGGCCGCCCTGCGGGGCACCGGCCTTGGCGGAGCCGGCCGGGACGGCGGCGACGCCGAGGTTGGCCTTGTCCTTGAACTGGTCGCCGGCGTAGGTGTCGGCGACGGCCCACGGACCGTTGATCATCATCGCGGCCTCGCCCGACTTGAAGGCGGTCTGCATGTTGGTCCAGCCGTCGGTGGCGTTGGTGATCGCCGCGCCCGAGGTGACCAGGTCGCGGGCGGTCTTGAACGCCTTGACGCCGGCCGGGTTGTCGACGGTGACCGTCTTGGTCTTCGCGTCGACCAGGTCGCCGCCCTCACCGTAGATGAGCGGGAGGAACCAGTACGAGTCGTCGCCGCGCAGGTAGAGGCCGGCCTTGCCGGTCTTCGCCTTGATCGCGGCGGAGGCGGTCTTCAGCTCCTCCAGGGTCTTGGGGGGCTGGACGCCGGCGTCGGCGAGCATCTTCTTGTTGTAGAAGAGGCCGAGGGTGTCGATGACCTGCGGGACGGCGTAGGTCTTGCCCTCGTACTTGCCGCTGGCCGCGGCCTGGGGCAGGAACTCGGCGTCGACCTTCTTGGCCGTCTCGGCCGGCACCTCGTCGAGGTAGCCGAGCGAGGCGAAGTCGGCGACCCAGCCGACGTCGGCGCGGATCACGTCAGGGGCTTCGGAACCGCTGCTGAAGGCGTTCTTGACCTTGTTCTGCGCGTCGCCGTACGGGACGTTGACGTACTTGACGGTGACCTTCGGGTGCTTCGCGGTGAACGCCTCGGCGATCTTCTGGAAGCTGGCCTTCTCGGCGTCGTTCGAGGTGTCCCACCACGTGACCGTGCCGGAGAGCTCCCCGCCGGCCTTGGTCTCGTCGCCGCCCTTGTCGTCACCGCCGCAAGCCGTCGCCGCGAGCGCCAGGGTCGCGACCAGCGCGGTGGCCGCTATGCCACGCCGCATATGAACTCCTTCGATGATCCCGGCCGCGCCCTCGCGGTCCCGAGTTGCAGGGAACGTAACAAGCCTGAAAGCCGACCGAAAGAGCTTGCGGCAATTTTCTGCAAGCACGGCCGATCGTTACATCCGTGTGTCCTGACGGTTGCCGCCGCTTGCTGGATGTTCGAACTTCCTTCGGGGCATCAGGCCCGCAACCAGGGGGCATGTACGCGCGTTGACCCCGATATGACCCATGAGCTGACCGCCCCCCGGCTTGCAAGCGCTTCCAGCAAGGAGACCGCAAGCGGCGGCGGCTGGTGGCGCGATGCCGTCATCTACCAGGTGTACGTCCGGTCCTTCGCCGACAGCGACGGCGACGGCATCGGCGACCTCCAGGGGGTGCGCGCCCGCCTGCCCCACCTGGCCCGGCTCGGAGTCGACGCCGTGTGGCTCACCCCCTTCTACGTCTCCCCGCAGGCCGACGGCGGCTACGACGTCGCCGACTACCGGGCCGTCGACCCCCTCTTCGGGGACCTGTCCGACGCCGACGAGCTCGTCCGCTCCGCCCACGCCCTGGGCCTGCGGGTCATCGTGGACGTGGTGCCCAACCACACCTCCGAGCGGCACCCCTGGTTCCGGGAGGCCCTCGCCGACCCCGCGGCCGGGGCCCGCGACCGCTACCACTTCCGCCCCGGCCGCGGACCGGGCGGGGAGCTCCCGCCCAACGACTGGGAGTCCGTCTTCGGCGGCCCCGCCTGGTCCCGCACCTCCGACGGGGCCTGGTACCTGCACCTCTTCGCCCCCGAGCAGCCGGATCTGAACTGGGAGCACCCCGAGGTGGCCGAGGAGTTCTCCTCCGTCCTGCGCTTCTGGCTCGACCTCGGCGTCGACGGGTTCCGCATCGACGTGGCCCACGGCATGGTCAAGGCGCCCGGTATGCCCGACATCGGCCGCGGCGCCCAGGCCACCTTGATCGGCACCGAGCCGCTCCCCTTCTTCGACCAGGACGGCGTGCACGAGATCCACCGCTCCTGGCGGCGGCTGCTCGACTCCTACGAGGGCCCCCGCATCGGGGTCGCCGAGGCCTGGGCCCCGACCTCCGAGCGGCTCGCCCTGTACGTGCGGCCCGACGAGATGCACCAGGCCTTCAACTTCCGCTTCCTGAACTGCCCCTGGGACACCTCGGCGATGCGGACCGTGATCGACGAGTCCCTGGCGGCCACGGCCTCCGTCGGCGCCACCACCACCTGGGTGCTCTCCAACCACGACGTCGTACGCCAGGTGACCAGGTACGGGGGCGGCGCCCGGGGCCTGGCCCGCGCCCGGGCCGCCGCGCTGCTGATGCTCGCCCTGCCCGGGTCGGCGTACCTCTACCAGGGCGAGGAGCTCGGCCTGCCCGAGGTCGCCGACCTCCCCGACGGCCTGCGCCAGGACCCCGCTTTCCTGCGCTCCGCGGGGCAGGACGGGCTGCGCGACGGCTGCCGGATCCCGCTGCCCTGGTCCGGCGAGCGGCCCCCGTACGGGTTCGGGCCGGCCGGCAGCTGGCTCCCGCAGCCCGCCGACTGGGCCCCGCTCAGCGTGGCCGCCCAGACCGGCGACCCCCACTCGACGCTGGAGCTGTACCGCGCCGCCCTGGAGCTGCGCCGCGCGCTGCCCGGCCTCGGCTCCCCCGACGCCGGGCCGCTGACCTGGCTGCCCGCGCCCGAGGGCGTGCTCCTCTTCACCCGGCCCGGGTTCGCCTGCACCCTCAACAGCCGCTCCGAGCCGCTCGAACTCCCCGCGCCGGGGCGTCCCGTCCTGTCCAGCGCGCCGGTGGAGACCGACGGCCGGACCGTGCTGCTGCCGCCGGATTCGTGCACGTGGTGGGCGTTGTGAGCCGGGGACCGGTACAGTCCAATCCCGTGACCGCACGGCTAGCCGACATCGCAGCCCAGGCGGGGGTCAGCGAAGCCACAGTCAGCCGCGTGCTCAACGGCAAGCCCGGTGTGGCCGCCGGCACCCGTGAATCGGTGCTGGCCGCGCTCGACGTGCTCGGCTACGAGCGCCCGGTGAAGCTGCGCCAGCGCAGCGCCGGGCTCGTCGGACTGATAACCCCCGAGCTGGACAACCCCATCTTCCCGGCGCTCGCGCAGGTCATCGGCCAGGCGCTGACCCGGCAGGGGTACACCCCGGTCCTGGCCACGCAGACGCCCGGCGGGTCCACCGAGGACGAGCTGACCGAGATGCTGGTCGACCGCGGGGTCTCCGGGATCATCTTCGTCTCCGGGCTGCACGCCGACACCACCGCCGACATGGGCCGCTACGACCAACTCCGCGGGCAGGGCGTCCCGTACGTCCTCATCAACGGGTTCTCCGACAAGGTGCAGGCCCCCTTCGTCTCGCCCGACGACCGCGCCGCGATGCAGCTCGCCGTGACCCACCTGACCGCGCTCGGGCACACCCGCATCGGGCTCGCGGTCGGACCCAAGCGGTTCGTGCCCGTACTGCGCAAGATCGAGGGCTTCCGGCTCGGGATGAAGGAGCGGCTCGGTCTGGACGAGGCCGAGGTCGAGGAGCTCGTCCAGCACTCCCTGTACACCCTGGAGGGCGGGCAGGCCGCGGCGGCCGCGCTCATCGCGCGCGGCTGCACCGCCGTCGTCTGCGCGAGCGACATGATGGCGCTCGGGGCGATCCGGGCTGCCCGGCAGCGGGGCCTGCGGGTGCCGCAGGACGTCTCCGTCGTCGGCTTCGACGACTCTCCCCTCATAGCGTTCACCGATCCGCCGCTGACCACCATCCGGCAGCCGGTGCAGGCCATGGGGCAGGCGGCGGTCCGTACGCTCCTGGAGGAGATCGGCGGTACGCCCGCCCCGCACAGCGAGTTCGTCTTCCTCCCCGAGCTGGTGGTCCGCGGATCCACCGCCTCCGGTCCGCAGCAGCGCCGGGGAGCGTAGGGGAACGCAGGGGGACGTAGGGGAACGTAGGGGATCACCTACTCCCCAGGGGTGAGCGGCTGCGCCGGAGACCGTCCGGAGGGATGATCGGAGGCGGGGGCGCATCTGGCAGACTCTTTCCCCATGGGTGAATCGAGCGTGAAGACACTGGAAACCCGGACGGAAGTGTCGTCATCCCGCGTGGTCGGCGATGGGGCCCGTCCGGGCGATCAGCGCGCTCTCCTGCCCCGGCTGCGCGCTCCGCGCCGGCCACGCATCTGGTTCGAGATCCTGCTCATCGGGGTCAGCTACTGGACGTACTCGCTCATCCGCAACGCGGTGCCCGAGCAGAAGGCGGACGCCCTCGCGAATGCCGACTGGCTGTGGGACCTCGAACGCACCCTCGGCATCGCCGTCGAGCACTCGGTCAACCACGCCGTCAACTCGGTGACGTGGCTGGTCGTCGGCATGAACTACTACTACGCCACGCTCCACTTCGTCGTCACCATCGGCGTCCTGGTGTGGATCTACCGCTTCCACCCGGGTCGTTACGCGGCGACGCGGATGGTCCTCTTCGCGACCACGGGCGTGGCCCTGCTCGGCTACTACTTCTTCCCGCTCGCGCCGCCCCGGCTGATGAACGGGCAGGACTTCGTGGACACCGTGCTGGTCCACCACACCTGGGGCTCGATGGCCTCCGGCAACCTCAAGCACATGTCGAACCAGTACGCGGCCATGCCCTCGATGCACATAGGGTGGTCGCTCTGGTGCGGGCTGACGATCTTCGCGGTCGCCTCCGCCCCGTGGGCCCGGATCCTGGGGCTGCTCTACCCGGTCGCCACCCTCGTGGTCATCGTGGCCACCGCCAACCACTTCTGGCTGGACGCCGCGGGCGGCATGCTCTGCCTCGCGTTCGGCTACACCGTCTCGCGCGCCTGGTACGGCGCGCTCCCGCACCGGCTGCCGCGCGAGCCGCGGGCCACCGACGCGCATCCGGCCACGGCCGCGCTGCTGAACCGGTTCCGCGGGGCCTGAGCCGCCCCGGCGGGCCCGCCGCAGCGGATCGCGCGGCTCCCTGCGGCTCGCGATGTCAGTGGGTGTTGTTAGCGTGCGCCTCGCCAGCAGGAACGATCAAGGAGGCGGCGTGCGGGACGTGGAGCGGCACGAGGTCGGCGAGCACCGGATGACCGAGGCCCTGGAAGACGTCCCGGGACGTGCCTACGACCACTGGTACGAGCTGCGGTACGGCGGCGGGCTGTCCCTCAAGGGGCTCCACGAGACCCGTCAGGACCTCCTCGACCACGTCGGCGCGCGGTCGCTGGCGGACCCGGAGCTGACCGGAGCCGTCGCCCGCCGTGCGCTGCTGACGGCGGCCGAATGCGCGTTGGGGGAGCTCTCCCTCGGCTGCTTCCCGAACGGCGACTTCGAGGTGCCGTTCCCCCTCCTCCACGAGGAGCTCAGCAGCACGGACCTCTCCTTCGGCGGCGACGCCGTCGACCGGGCGCCTACGGCCCGCACCTGGCTGGACGCGTTCGCGCTGTGCGTGGCCTGCGGGGTGGTCCGGGAGCGGAACCGGGCGATCGGGCTGCTGCTGCGCAACGACTACGCCCCGGCGCTGCGCGACGGCGTGCCGTACTCGCCGCTCGACTCGCACTCCGACCCGGCCGAGCTCGCCGAGATGGACGCGCTGTGCCTCTACCTGACGCCGGCGGCCGGGCACCTGCCGCCGGACTGGCCGCAGGAGACCCTGCGCAAGCCCGACGCCGCCGAGCGCGCCGAGGCCGCCCGGCGGCTGGACGGCTTCGAGGTGCTCACCGCGGACCAGCGGCTGCTGCGCGTCCTGCTGGACGACGACCAGCCCGCCTTCGAGCGGGCCCTGGCCGGGATACTCGCCGGTTTCCGCGAGGGCGCGGCCGAGGACGCACCCGCCCGCTCCCTCCTCCCGGTCGCCACCATCGCGTTGGCCGCGCTGGCCGTCCAGGTCCACGGCTGGCGGCTCGGCGTCACCTCCGCCTACCTGCCGCAGAGCCTCCTGCACGCCTGACCGCCGCTACGCCTCCTCGCGGTGCGTGATCCGGCCGCCCGACATCGTGAGCCGGATCGGCGCCCCGGCCAGCTCGTCGGGGGCCGCGTCCACCGGGTCGAGGGCGAAGGCCGTCAGGTCCGCCCGGAAGCCGGGCGCGATACGGCCGGCCACCCGCTCCTCCCCCGCCGCGAGCGCCGCGTGCGAGGTCATTCCCTCCAGGGCCATCAGCCCGGTCAGGGCGGGCCCGGCGGCGGCCGCGCCGAGCGGGCTGCGGGCGGTGGCCAGGACCCGGCGGGCGTCGTGGTGGGCGATGGGCCAGTCCGAGCCCAGAGCCAGCACGGCTCCCGCCTCGCGCAGGTCCCGGCAGCGCCAGGCCCGCGCCGCCCGGTCCGGGCCCAGCCGCTTCGACCACTCGTCGCTGTGGTCGGCCCGGGTGTACGCGGTGTGCGGCGGCTGCATCGAGGCGATCACCCCGAGCTGCGCGAACCGTCCCAGCTGGTCGTCCGGGACGGTCTCGATGTGCTCGATCCGGTGCCGCATCCGGGCGCGGGCGCCCAGCGAGGCCACCGTGTCCAGGACGTGGCGGACGGCCGCGTCGCCGATGGCGTGGGTCGCGGTGCGCACCCCGGCCGCGTCCAGGGTCCGTACGGCCTGCGAGTAGGCCTCGGGATCGGGCCAGAAGGCGTCCGTGCCGCGGCCGTGGCAGTCGGCGTGCTCCAGCCAGGCCGTGCCGCCCTCGACGGTGCCGTCCATGAAGAACTTGACGCCGCCGACCTGCCAGTGGCGGCCGTGCAGCCCCTGGAGCCCGATCAGCTCCGCCAGGTCCTCGGGGGTGGCGCCCGGCATGCACCAGGGCGCCGGCCTCAGCCGCAGCGGCAGGTCGCCGTCGTACTCGACGCCCGCGAGCAGGGCCGGTACGTCGCCGTCGCCGAGGTCCATCACGTGGGCCCCGGTGAGTCCGGTGGCGGCCATCTCGCCGAGCAGGGCGGTGAGCCGGGCGCGCCGCTCGGCGGCCGAGGGCTTGGGGGCGAGGGCGCCGACCAGGGCCATCGCGGCGTGCTCGACGAGGTGCCCGGTCGGGCGGCCGTCCGGGCCGCAGACGATCTCCGAGCGCTGGTCGAAGGTGCGCGGGCCGGTGATGCCCGCGGCGGCCAGGGCCGCGCCGGAGGCGAGGGCGGAGTGGCCGTCGTACAGGCGCAGGAAGGCGGGGGCGCCGGCCAGGGCCTCCTCGACCAGGGTCTTGTCGACGGGGCGGCCGCCGAAGGCGTTGTGGTCGAGGCCGTGGCCGAGGACCCAGCCTCCGAGGCGGGGCGCGGTGCGCAGGGCCGACCGGAGCCGGTCGAGGTCGCGGACGGCCGAGAGGTCGGTGCCGGCGGCCATCTCGATGCCCCAGATGGGGTGGCTGTGGGCGTCGGTCAGGCCGGGGGTGAGGGTGGCGCCGCCGAGGTCGAGCACCGTCGTACCGGGGCCGCGCCAGTCGCGTACGTCGGCCTCGTCGCCCACGGCGAGGATCTCGCCGCCGAGGACGGCTACCGCGCGGGCCTCGGGCCGGGCGGGATCGAGGGTGCGGACGCGGGCTCCGGTGAGGACGGTGTCGGCAACGGGCACAGCGCTTCTCCTTGGGTGTCCGGCGCGGAGGTTCCGGCATCGGGCTCGGCGGCGAATCGGGCGTAGGTCTCGGGGCGGTGGGTCTTCAGGCGCTGCGCGAGCCCGAGCCCGGCCAGGAACACGGCGGGGACGAGGGCGACGAGCACGGTGTTCACGGTGGTGGAGGCCATGGTGAACAGGTCCACCTTGGAGACGACGAGGCAGATCGCGACGGCCAGCAGCACGGCGGCGGCGACCGGCGCGACCACGGTCCGCCAGGGGCCCTCGGTGTGCGCGGTGCGCCGGAAGTGGACGGGTACGGCGATCGCGGCGAGCAGCATCAGCGCCATGAGCCCGATCATGCCGGGCGTGTTCACCCAGAGCAGCAGTTGCTGGTAGGGATCCGCCCCGGCGAGCGCGAAGGCGAGGACGATGACGGCGCCGAGGCCGGTCTGGGCGAGTCCGGCGAGGTACGGGGAGCGGTGGCGCGGGTGGACCCGGCCGAGGGCGGCGGGCAGTACGCCCTCCTCGGCGAGGGCGAGCGCGTAGCGGTTGATGGCGTTGTGGAAGGCGAGGAGGGAGGCGACGACGCTGGTGACGATGAAGAGGTGCATGAGGTCGGCCGCCCAGGGGCCCACGTACGTGGTGATCGCGGCGAAGAAGAGGCCGCCGGGGTCCTCGGCGGCGGCCGCGAGGACTTCCCCGGCGCCGAAGGCCTGGATGACGGTCCAGACGATGAAGGCGTAGAAGAGGCCGAGGAAGGCGACGGCGATGTAGGTGGCGCGCGGGATGGTCCGGTCGGGGTCGCGGGCCTCACGGCGGTAGATGACGGTGGACTCGAAGCCGGTGAAGGCGGCGAAGGCGAAGGCCAGGACGGCGGCGGTGCCGGGGACGAGCACCGCGCCGGGGGCGAAGGAGCCGGCGGACAGTCCGTGGGCGCCGCCCTGGAGGAGGACGCCTCCCGCGAGGAGGACGAGTATCCCGGTCTCGGCGACGAGCAGGACGCCGAGCAGCTTGGCGCCGAAGTCGATGGAGCGGAAGCCTCCGTACCAGATGAGGGCGAGGCCGGCGAGGGAGACGGGCAGCCAGGGGACGTCGAGGCCGCCGAGGGCGTGGGCGGTGTCGGCCGTGGTGGTGCCGAGGAGGCCGTAGACCCCGATCTCCATGCCGTTGTAGCCGACGAGGGCGAGCAGGGCGGCGCCGATGCCGACGCGCTTGCCGAGGCCGCGGGTGATGTAGGCGTAGAAGGCGCCGCCGCTGCGGACGTGGCGGCTCATCGTGGTGAACCCGACGGCGAAAACGGCGAGGGTGAGGCCCGCGAGGAGGTACCCGGCGGGGGCGCCGATCCCGCCGAGGAGGATCGCGACGGGGGCCACGCCGGCCATGACGGTGAGGGGGGCGGCGGCGGAGACCACGAAGAAGGAGATGTCGGCGGTGCCGAGCGCGGCGCGGCGCAGGGCGGGTCTGTCTGCTGGCTGATCCGGCATTTCGGGCATACGGCAGTGCACCCTTCGGGGAGACCGGGGAGACCAAAACCTAAAGGCTTTAGGTTTGCGGCAATGTAGCCTCCGGTTTTGGCGTACGGGAAGACACACGGCGGGAGAAACCGATGGCACGGCCGCGCACCCCCCTCCTGGACCGGGAGCGGATCGCCGCGACCGCCCTGCAACTGCTGGCGGAGCACGGCGAGTTCAGCGTCCCGCAGATCGCGCGGGCGCTCGGCGTGCAGACCGGGTCGGTGTATCACCACGTGGACGGCCGGGCGGGGGTGGTGGAGCTGGTGCGGGAGCTCGTGTGCGACCGGATCGCGGACGGGACGCTGGACCTGGAGCCCTGGGACCGGGCCCTGGAGGCCTGGGCGCGTTCGTACCGGGCCGCCTTCGCCGCGTACCCGCGGGCGATCCCGCTGCTGATGACCACGCCGGTGCGGGCCCCGCGGGTGCTGGCGCAGTACGAGCGGGCGGTCGGCATGCTGCTGGCGGCGGGGTTCACCCGCGAGCGGGTGATGCCGCTGTTGACGGCGCTGGAGAACCTGGTCCTGGGCTCGGCCCTTGACCTGGCCGCCCCCGAGGCGATGTGGGAGCCCTCCCCCGACACCCCGCTGCTGGCCGACGCCTTGGAGGCCGTCGGCCCCGGCCGCGCGGAGGCGGCCTTCGACGTGGGCCTGGCCGCGTTCCTGACGTACGCGCGCGCCTTGCTGGGTGGGGCGGGCGGCCCGGCCTGAGGCGGCGGTCAGCGTGCCGCGCGCGGACCCCGCCCTCTCCGCAGCAGTCCCCGCTGGGCAGGGGTCAGGGGCTCCGGTACGGGCCGGTCCGTGCTCGCACCCGTCCGCGCCAAGGCCTGGATGAGGGTGCGTACATAGGCTTCGTCGCCCATCCCGGCGAGGGCGAGCGCGAGCTCCTAGACGTTCCCGAGCCGCGTGGCGAAAGCCTCGGCCAACCGATCGGCGTGCGTGGAAACGGCGGAGCCGGCCTGGGCCACCGCCCGGGCGGCGTCCCAACTGTCGTGCACGTGGGCGCAGACGGCCGTGACGACGACTTGCCAGCACTTCGGATCCGGCCGCCGGTAGCGGTACACGGCCTTGAAGGCCGGACCCACTGGTCTCACTTGGACGCGTACGTGACGAACCCGTCCCAGGCGGCGGGGGCGACGGCCAGCCGGCCGCCGCCGGGCCGCTTGGAGTCCCGGACGAGGACGGTCCCGGGGGTCTGGGCGACCTCGATGCAGTCGGCTCCATCAGCGGTGCTGTAGCTGCTCTTGGTCCAAGCCACTTCGACGCAGTCGGGTCCGTCGTTGGTGCTGTAGCTGCTCTTGACCCACGTCAGCGCGGAGACGCCCTCGGCCGACTGCTTGATGCTCATGTCTCCCCCAGTACCTTCTCGATGAACGTCAGAGATTCGCGAGGCGTCAGAGCCTGCGCTCGGATCATGCCATAGCGCATGTCCAGGACCTGGACCTCTTTGGGCTCGGTGATCAAGCGGCTGACCAGCTGAACTTCGTTGTGTCCGACCGTCGTTCCATCCTTGAGGCGCATGATCTTCAGTGATCCCGCGAGACCGGCGTGCTCCTCCACCGCAGTGGGCATCACCTGGATCTCTACGTTGCGCAACTGGCCGACCTCCAGCAGGTGCTCCAGTTGGCGGCGCAGCACCATCTTGCCCCCGACAGGCCGTCGGAGAACAGCCTCCTCCTGTACGACGGTCAGCAACGGGGCCGGATGTCGGCGGAGGATGTCGTGGCGCGCCACCCTCGCCGCCACCAGACGCTCGATCTGATCCTCCGAGTAGGCCGGACGCCTCACCGCGTAGAGGGCACGGATGTACTCCTCGGTCTGAAGCAAGCCCGGGACCACGCCGTTGTCGTACGACCCGATCTCCACCGCCTCGGACTCCAACTTGGCCAGATCCCGAACCTTCTTGGGATAGCGGGCCTTTTCGACGTCCACCTTCATCGCGGCGATCTTCCCACCCGCGCCGAGAACCGCGTCCGCCTTGTCCAGGTACTCCGGACGCGGAATTCGGATGCCGCTTTCGATCTTGCGGTTCAGGTCCGCCCCGTAGCCCATCCGTTCAGCGAATGCGGACCGGTCGAATCCGGCGGCCTCCCGCCACATTTTCAACTGGCGTCCCACCGCCGCGACGACCGCCCCGGATTCGTCCTCCGGATCGAGTGCCCAGCTCGACTCGTCGGTGCCCTCTGCGCTCACTGCCACCTCCGCCTGCCTGCAACTCCTCCCAGGCTAAGCACGGATGCACACGTCGAGGCACGGGAATCGGAAAGTCCGATTTCACCGGATCGAGGTTTCCACGGTCCGGTGGGGCGATAGCCGGTGACGCTCGACGTCTAAAGACAAACAACCGGGGGAAATGACCTCTCCCCACCTCCCCCACCCCTCTCACTCGGACGGGTGAATCACCCCAACCCGGCTGGCGCATATGCCAATCCGTCGGGCACGCTTGCCCCCGACAACCCCATAACGCAATTCGGCCCTCGCTCGGGACGCCAATCCCGCCGAGGGCCTGACCAAGAGAAGGCTAGAGCCCCTTCCCATGGCTGATCAGCAGTTTAGCGCGCCCTCGCGCGTCTCGTCGGGCATCCGGCACATCAATCAGGACCACCGCCGCGGTTACGTCAAGATCGGCAACCACCTCGCCCAGCACCGCGAGTTGAGCATGGGCGCGATCGGTCTGGCCACGCACATCCAGTCCCTCCCGGCGGGCGCGAAGGTCACCATCAAGGCCCTTGCCGAACGCTTCCCCGAGGGGGAAGTCCGCATCGCGGCCACCCTGCGCGAGCCGGAGGAGCACGGCTACCTGGCCCGCTACCACGAGCGGCTCCCCACCGGCCGGATCGTGACCTGCACGGTCTCGTACAACAACCCGCCCGCGATGGCGGCAGCGGCGCGCGAACGGCGCGCCGAGCCCATCGGCACCGAGCCGAAGCCGACTCCCGAACCGGACCCCGAACCCGAGCCCGAGCCCGAAGCGGAGCCGGACCCCGCCCCGGCCGCCGTCTCCGAAACAGAACTCCAGGCCCGCGAGTTGCTCGCCCGACTGCGGCTGCGCGACCCCCGGCTCGTGCTGTCCGAGCGGGACACCGTACGGCTGGCGCCCGCCGCAGGCGTCTGGCTGGAGCGGGGGCTGACGGCGAGCGCCGTCATCGACGCCCTGACCCGCTCGCTCCCCACGACACCCATCCACTCCCCGGCAGCGCTGACCGCCCACCGCCTGCGGGAACTCCTGCCACCCCGGCTGCCGGACCCCGGGCCGCCCCGCCCCGTACCGCCCGACCGCGAGATCCACCCGCTCCGCACCTGCGACGGCTGCGACCGCGCCTTCCACTCCCCCGTCCCGGGCCGCTGCCGCGACTGCCCACCCGCCGACGCGCACGCGGCGTAGCCCGGGCATTCAGCGCCCGGCAAGCCAGACGGCCGCGAGGGCGGCGGCGAGGCCGAGGTGGGAGGTCACAAGCAATCCCCAGTCCAGGGGACCCATGCGCCACCGGCTACGGGCCATGAGCCGCCACTCGTACACCAGGGAGCCGATGGCGAGGACCAGCAATGGAACCCACAGCAGGGCCCACCAGGACCAGACCTCGCCCAGACGGAGAACGGCGCATGTCACGCCGAAGAAGAGGGCGGTCAGAACCCATCCGGGCTTCTGCTGATCTTCGGCACGCGCTGGAACTGAGGGAGTGTCCACGTCGTGTGTCCTCTCGGGTTCGCGGGGGAGGGCAAGCCTGCGGGGCGTGCCGCAACCACGGCTGCGGCACGCCCCTTTGGGTCAGAGCTCAGCGCACATCAGTGGAAAAGCTGCCAGATGGTGAGTAGGTCACCGCCCAGGCCGGCAGCGGTCAAAGGAGCCTTCCAGTACCAGGCCAGACCGTCGTACCAGGCCTTGAATTCGCTGTACGTGCCGGCGACGGCCTTGGCGAAGCCGGGGATCTTCTTGAACAGCTTGACGATGCCGTCGAACTTGCCGGCCGCGGCGCTCTCCCCGTTCGCTATCTCGACCAGCTCGGCGCGCTCGGCCGCGCTGTACTCGATGGGGGAGTTCAGCAGGGCGGTGGCCATCGATCGGACCAACTGCTGCTGTTCCTGCGTTGCCGCGGTGAAGGTCGGGGCAGCCGAGGCGGTGCTCGCCTGCGCCACGGTACCGCCGAGGCCCAGGGTCAGCGCCGCAAGTACGGCGACGCCGCCGATGCGCATGGTGTTGCGATTCACGTAGTCTTCCCTTTGTGTCATGCACAAAGGGGTGCGGAGATCAGGTGCCTGTTCGTGAAGCCGTCGGCTTGGACACTTTCGGCCCGAACCGCGCCTGGCTCCGCTCCCCCGTGCGAATTGCCATGTATGCGCAGCCGGTTGGACTGGTCAGGTACGACCGGTGCACGTTCACGAACGTAATGCAGCTACCCGATCTTGCCCAAGGGCTTACGGGGCACGAGGCGGGTCACAGGCTGCATTTCGGTCATTCGTTCCACTTCGGAAGGCGCTTTCCCCGCCCCTCGAAAGCGGCCCCAAACAGCGGCGATCCGCTGAGCCTGAGCACCGCTGACGACTCGCGAGCCGCTCGACAGAAGGCTTGAAATACCGAGGCATCGGCGTGTCCCGGTTGGCAGGGGCGAACCTTGCCTCGCGCGGACCCGCTGACGATTCGCGGACCACTCATGCCGGAACAGCTCGACTACAGGCCTACGCCCCGTAGAACAGGTCGTCCACGACCGCGCGGGCGCGGCGCGTGATGCGGCGGTAGTCGTCCAGCAGTTCGCCGGCCGTGCCCTCCGCGTAGCCCAGGTAGCGGCCCACCGCCCCCAGTTCGCGGGCCTCCGAGGGGAAGGTGTCCCCGGCGCGGCCGCGGACCAGCATCACCGCGTTGCGGACCCGGGTGGCGAGCACCCAGGCCTCGTCGAGGATCTGCGCCTCCTCGGTCGGGATCAGCCCGGCCGCGTGCGCGGCGGCCAGGGCCTCGCGGGTCCGGGTGGTGCGCAGGCCCGGTTCGGCCCAGGCGTGCCGCATCTGGATCAGCTGCACGGTCCACTCGACGTCGCTCAGGCCGCCGCGGCCCAGCTTGGTGTGGAGCGTGGGGTCGGCGCCGCGCGGCAGGCGTTCGGACTCCATGCGTGCCTTCAGGCGGCGGATCTCCCGTACGGCGTCCTCGCCGAGACCCTCCATCGGGTAGCGCAGCGGGTCGATCAGCTCGATGAAGCGCGCCCCGAGCTCGATGTCGCCCGCGACCGGCTCGGCACGCAGCAGTGCCTGGCTCTCCCAGGTCAGCGACCAGCGCCGGTAGTACGCGGCGTACGAGGACAGCGTACGGACCAGGGGACCCGAGCGGCCCTCCGGACGCAGGTCGGCGTCGATGAGCAGCGGCGGGTCGGCGGTGGGGAGTTGGAGCAGGCGCCGCATTTCGGCGATGACGGTCTGGGCGGCCTTCGCGGCCACCTGTTCGTCGACGCCCCCGCGGGGTTCGTGGACGAACAGGACGTCGGCGTCGGATCCGTAGCCGAGCTCGTGGCCGCCGAAGCGTCCCACGCCGATGATCGCGAAGCGGGTGGGCAGCGTCTCACCCCAGTGGTGGCTGACGGCTGCGCGCAGCGCTCCGGCGACGGTGGCGGCGGTGAGGTCGGAGACGGCGCCGCCGACCCGGTCGACGAGGGCGCCGGTGTCCTCTTCGGCCGGGCTGTCCTCCGTACCGTAGGAGCGGATGATGTCGGCGGCGGCCGTACGGAACAGCTCGCGGCGGCGGACCCCGCGGGCGGCCACGACCCCGGCCTCCGCGCTGTCGGCGCGGCCGACGGCGGCGAGCACCTCCTGCGCCAGGGCCTCGTGCGTACGGGGCGCGAGCCCGCCGGGGTCACCGAGCAGGGCGACGGCCTCGGGGGCGCGCATCAGCAGGTCGGGGGCGAGCCGGCCCGCGGACAGCACGCGGGCGAGGTTCTCGGCGGCGGCGCCCTCGTCGCGCAGGAGCCGCAGGTACCAGGGGGTCTTGCCGAGGGCGTCGGAGACCTTGCGGAAGTTCAGCAGGCCGGCGTCCGGGTCGGCGGAGTCGGCGAACCAGCCGAGCATGACCGGGAGCAGGGTGCGCTGGATGGCGGCCTTGCGGGTGACGCCGGAGGCGAGGGCTTCGAGGTGGCGCAGGGCCGAGGCCGGGTCGGCGTAGCCGAGGGCTTCGAGGCGCTGGCCGGCGGCGCGCGGGGAGAGCCGGGTCTCGCCGGGGGCGAGCTGGGCGACGGCGTCGAGCAGCGGCCGGTAGAAGAGCTTCTCGTGCAGGCGCCGGACGACGGAGGCGTGTCGGCGCCAGGCCTTGTTGAGCTCCGCGACGGGTTCGGTGCGCAGGCCCAGCGAGCGGCCGAGGCGGCGCAGGTCGGCCTCGTCCTCGGGGACGAGGTGGGTGCGGCGCAACCGGTACAGCTGGATGCGGTGCTCCATGGCGCGCAGGAAGCGGTACGCGTCGTTCAGCTGGGCGGCGTCGGTGCGGCCGACGTAGCCGCCGGCGGCGAGGGCGTGCAGGGCGTCGAGGGTGGAGCCGGAGTGCAGGGTGGCGTCGCTGCGGCCGTGGACGAGCTGGAGCAGCTGGACGGCGAACTCGACGTCGCGCAGGCCGCCGGGGCCGAGTTTGAGCTCGCGGTCGACCTGGGCGGCGGGGATGTTGTCGACGACGCGGCGGCGCATCTTCTGGACGTCGGCGACGAAGTTCTCGCGCTCGGCGGCGTGCCAGACCAGCGGCGTTATGGCGTCGATGTACTGGGCGCCGAGGTCCGCGTCGCCGGCGACGGCACGGGCCTTGAGGAGGGCCTGGAACTCCCAGGTCTTGGCCCAGCGCTGGTAGTAGGCGAGGTGGGAGGCGAGGGTGCGCACCAGCGGGCCGTTGCGGCCCTCGGGGCGCAGGTTGGCGTCGACGGGCCAGATGGTGCCCTCGATGGTCGTCTCGGAGCAGATCCGCATGAGGTGGGAGGCGAGACGGGTGGCGGCCTGGATGCCCTTGCCCTCGTCGGTGCCGGGGGCGGTCTCGGCGACGAAGATGACATCGACGTCGGAGACGTAATTGAGCTCGTTGCCCCCGCACTTGCCCATGGCGATGACGGCGAGCCGGCAGGCGGCGGCGTCTTCCGGGGCCGCGGCGGACGCGATTCGCAGGGCGGCGCGCAGGGTGGCGGTGGCGAGGTCGGCGAGCTCGGCGGCGGTCTCGGCGACGTCGATGGTGCCGCAGACGTCGCGCGCGGCGATGGAGAGCAGGCAGCGGCGGTAGGCGACGCGCAGGGCGACGGGGTCGTGGGCCCGGGCGAGCCCCTGCTCGAACTCGGCGAGCCCCGGGTGCAGGTCGGCGGCCTCGTACGTGACGAGCGCGTGCCAGTCGCGGGGGTGGCGGGCGAGGTGGTCGCCGAGCGCTTCGGAGGCGCCGAGCACGCCGAGGAGGCGGTCGCGCAGCGGCTTGGCGCTGACGAGGGTGTCGAGGAGCGCGGGCCGTTCGTCCTCGCTCTGCGCCTCGGCGAGCCGGACGAGCCCGAGGAGGGCGAGGTCGGGATCGGCGGTGGCCCCGAGGGCGTCGAGGAGCACCGGATCGGTGCGTACGGAGGCCAGCGCGTCGGAGTCGAGCAGCCGGGCGGCGGCCGAGGGGTCGGTGAAGCCGCTGCGCAGCAGCCGCATGAAGGTACTGCTCCTGCGTCCCGGGACTGTCATCCCGCCGCCTCCCGCGTACGTCGCCGTCGCTGTTGTTGCCGCTGCCGCTGCCGCTGCCATTGCCTCGGCCATTGCCATTGCCATTGCCCCGGCCACGGCCACGGCCCGTGCGGGCCTGGGGCGAGCCTAGCCGGAGCAGGCGTTCGACTCACCTGCCCGACCGGGCACGTACCATGATCCCGATTATCGGATTATCTGCATAAATACGGACGCTTTACCTCCGCTCCGGCCCGACACCCGAAGGACCTCCATGCCCGAACGACCCCCCTCCCAGGGTCACACCCCCTGGCCGGGAGGACCGGGCGGAGACCCCCTTGCCGATCCGGCCCCGGGCGCCGCACCGGCCGCCGCACCGGGCGGCCGGCGCGCGGCGAGGCGGGCCCGGGCGGCCGAGGCCGCGGGGCAGGCCCGGGCGGCCGAGGGCGCGGGGCGGCGCCGGGACGAGCGCCGGGACGCGGCGGGGTC
Source organism: Streptomyces roseus (assembly GCF_001044425.1). Lineage (GTDB taxonomy): Bacteria > Actinomycetota > Actinomycetes > Streptomycetales > Streptomycetaceae > Streptomyces > Streptomyces roseus. Next base: position 36,891 of record NZ_LFML01000056.1, on the reverse strand, counting down.
CGCACCCGCCGGCCGGCGCGCGGCGAGGCGGGCCCGGGCCGCCGAGGCCGCGGGGCAGGCCCGGGCCCGCGCCCGGGCCCGGGTGGTCAAGGGGATCGCCGCGGCCGCCGCGGTCGCTGCGGGCTGCATGCTCCTGCTCCGCGGCGGCGAGGCCCTCGGCGGCCTCGGCAAGACGGGCGGCACCGCCGGCATCAGCGGCCTCGGCGGCGACCGGCGCGGCCCCGCCCCGGCGGGCGCCGTCGACGCACCCGATCCCGGCCGCGTCCTCCAGATCGTCGCCCACCCCGACGACGACCTGTACTTCATGAACCCCGACCTGCGGTACTCCATAGCCGCCGGCCACCCCGTCACCACCGTCTACCTCACCGCCGGCGAGGCGGACGGCATCAACGCCACCGAGGGCAGGCAGAGCACCACCGCGCCCAACAAGCCCGCCTACGCCGAAGCCCGCCAGAACGGCATCCGCGCCGCCTACGCCAAGATGGCCACCGGTGACCGCACCAGCGCCTGGAAGCGCACCGTCGTCCCCACCAAGGGCGGCGGGCAGGCCGAGGTCGACATCCTCGTCGCCAAGCCCGAGGTCAACCTCATCTGGCTGCAACTGCGCGAAGCCGGCACCGTCTACGACAGCGCCCCCGACAGCCTCCACGGCCTGTGGGACGGCAAGATCCCGGCGCTCGGCGCCCAGCTCTCCTCCGCCACACCCGTCAAGCAGCGCTTCTCGTACTCCAAGGACCAGGTCGTCCGCACCCTCGTCGGCGTCCTGGAGCAGTACGGGCCGACCACCGTCCGCGCCCAGGACCCCACCCCCGGCCGGTTCCCCGACACCAGGAAGTACACCGACCACCAGGACCACTTCTACGGCGCCCGCTTCGTACAGGCCGCCCTCGCCGCGTACGCGAAGGACGTCGACGCCAAGGACCGCCCGCACTTCGCGGTGCAGAACTACGTCGGCTACTTCAACGGCTCCCTGCCCAGCGCCCTGGACCCCGACGAGGCCAAGGAGAAGCTGGACATACTCGGCACGTACGCCTGGCTCGACAAGCAGAACCACTGCGGCAGCGACGCCGGCTGCGGCGACCTCAAGGTCGCCGACCACCCCGCCGGCAACGGCTGGACCTCCACCGTCAACTACGCCCGCGGCACCGGCACCTCCTGGCTGACCTCCGACAAGGAGCACGGCCTGTGGGCCTTCAAGGTGCTCGACGGCCAGGTCGCGCTCTGGCACCGCTCCGGCCCCATCGGCGCCTGGAGCGGTCCGCTGCTGCTGCCCGGCACCGGCATGGACCCGGGCGTGGCCACCGTCACCCTTCCGGACGGGCGGATCGCCGTCTTCGGCACCCGTACGTCGTTCGGCGCGCGGCCCGCCGAGTACCGGCGCGAGGTCGTGTACGGCGTCCAGAAGGGACCCGGGGCGCAGGAGTTCGGGGACTGGCAGTCGCTCGGCACGCCCGAGACCGCCGACGAGATCTGGACCTCCGACATCAGCGCCCCGGCCGTCGCGGTCGACGGCTCCGGGCAGCTGGCGGCGTACGTCCGCGACGGCGCGGGCTCGCTGCGCGGCCGGGTGCAGTCGGCGAACGGCGGCTGGGGGCCGTGGGCCTCGTACGGCGGCTCCGGCCTGCACGGCACCCCGGTCACCGCGACGGACGGCGCCGGGCGGCGCATGGTGTTCGCGGCGACGACCAAGTCGGTGGTGGGCTGGGTGCAGCCGGCGCCGGGCGCCCCGCTGGGGCGGGCCACCCCCACCGGGCTGCCGGACACCACCCTCCCGCTCACCGCGGAGGGGCGCGAGGGCGGGGTGCGGCTGTGGTTCCGCAAGCCGGGCTCGGGCAACGTCCGTACCGCCCTGGTGACGGGCGAGGGCGGGCTGAAGGTCAACCACCTCACCGACCTCGGCGGCCTCCAGGGCTTCGGCTCGGTGACGGCGAGCGGGCACGTGCTGGCCGGCCGCTCGGCGGGCGGACTGCTGGGCTCGGGCCTGGGGCCCGGGCGGCCGTGGGAGCGCTCGCCGCTGATGTTCGTCGGGGCGCCGTCGTCCACGACGACCGGCCGGAACCTGGTCAGCCTGGCGGTGGTGGGGCTCGACGCGCGGCTGTACGTGACCTCGTCGGCGGACGACGCGGACGCGCACCTGGCGCCGTGGCTGCCGGTGGGTCCGCGCAACGCGGGGCGCTGAGCGCGTCGTCCGGGATTCGGGCCTCGGGCTCCGGACTCCGGGCGCCGGGCCTCGGGCCGCGCGCGACCGCGCGTCCACATCCCGGGCGCGTGCACCGATCCGAAACGCACCCGGCACAATCACATCCGGTCGTTTCCGGAAAGCAGGAGTCATCGAGCACATCGGTGAACCAAGTCCCCCGATTTGGCCTCTCTCTGACTGAGCTGCTTGAGCCGAACCGACCGAACTGCCGTTCTTCCCGCCCGGAACGACCCAAGGCGTAACCGATGCCGATTGCCCGTCGCCGCTTCCTCCTCGCTGCCCTCCTTCCCGTCCTCACCGTCGGGGCCACCGGCGTGCTCGCCGTCGCGACCGGCCAGCAGACGTCGGCGGAGGCCACCGCCACCCCGGAGCGCAACCCGGACGCCGCGGTCGTCGCGAGCACCACGTCCGGATCGGTCGTCCAGGTCGTCGCCCACCCCGACGACGACCTGTTCTTCATGAACCCGGACCTCAGCCGCTCGCTGACCGCGGGGCTCGCGCTCACCACCGTCTACCTGACCTCCGGCGAAGCCGACGGCCGCAACGAGGCCAACGGCTCCGGCCTCAAGGACCCGGAGCAGCCCGCCGATCGCGCCCACTACGCGGAGGCCCGGCAGAACGGCATCCGCGCCGCCTACGCCGAGATGGCCACCGGCGACCGCACCGGCACCTGGAAGCGCACCGTCATATCCACCGCGGGCGGCGGGCGGGCCGAGCTCGACGTCCTCATGGCCCGTCCGCAGGTCAACCTCGTCTGGCTGCAGATACGCGAGGCCCGCAATCCCACCGCCGAGAACCCGGACAGCCTGCGCGGCCTGTGGAACGGCAAGATACCCGCGCTCGGCGCCCAGTTGACCTCCGGAACCCCGGTCAAGCAGCAGTACTCGTACACCAAGGACCAGGTGGTCCAGTCGATAGCCGGGCTGCTCGCGCTGTACAAGCCGACGACGAGACGCATGCAGGACCCGACGCCGGGCCGCTACCACGACACCGGCAAGTACACCGACCACCAGGACCACATGTACGGCGCGCGGTTCGTCCAGGCCGCCACCGCCGCTTACGCCGCCCAGGTCACCGACCGGCCGCGGTTCTCGGTGCAGAACTACCTCGGCTACCACAACGGCACCCTGCCCCACGCGCTGGACCCGCAGACGGCCGAGACGAAGACCGGCTTCCTCAAGACGTACGCCTGGCTCGACCACCAGAACTACTGCGGCAGCCCCTCCGGCTGCGGCGACCGCAAGGTGGCCGGCAGCCCCACCGGCCGCAACTGGGCCCAGTCGCTGCGCTACGCCCGCGCCGACAACACCTCCTGGCTGGTACCGGGGACCGGCGGCCGGCTCTACGCCTTCGCCGCCCTGGACGGGCAGATGGCCTTCTGGACCCGGCCGGGCGCGAACGGCCCGGCGGCCGGTGCCTGGACCGGCCCGACCCTCCTCCCCGGCACCGGCATCGACCCGGGCGCGAGCACGGCCCGCCTCCCGGACGGCCGCGTCGCGGTCCTCGCCACCCGCACGGTCCTGGGCCACGGGCCGGCGGACTACCTGCGCGAGATCGTGTACGCCGTCCAGGCCGCGCCCGACGGGCCTTTCGGGCCCTGGCAGTCCCTCGGCACCCCCGAGGGCGCCGACGACGAGGGCACCTCCGCGATCAGCGCGCCCGCGGCGGCCGTCGCCCCCGACGGGCGCCTGACCGTCTACGTCCGCGACTCCCGCCGCACCCTGCGCGCCCGCGAGCAGCAGCCGGACGGGGTCTTCGGCTCCTGGCAGCGCCTGGGCGGCGAGGACCTGCAGAGCGACCCGGTGACGGCGGTGGACGCCGCGGGGCGCCACCAGGTGTACGCCGCCACCACCAAGTCGGTACTGGCCTGGACGCAGCCCGCCCCGGGCGCCCCGCTCCAGGGGCCGTTCCCGACGGGCCTGCCGGCCACCACGGTCCCGCTGTCGGCGGCTGCCGAGGGCACGGGCGTCCGGCTCTACTTCCGGCGCCCCGACTCGGGGGTCGTCCGTACGGCCCTGGTCACCGCGGGCTCCGGCAAGCCGCAGGTCTCCAGCGTCACGGAGGCCGGCGGCCGGGCGGGCTACGGCGCGGTCGGGGTCGCGGGCCGCCTCCTGTCGGGCCGCGCGGACACGGGCACGATCGGCACGACGGGCCTGGGCGGCCCGCCGGCATGGACGGAGTCGCAGATGCTGTACGCGGGCGCCCCGGCAGGGGTCCTGGAACCGGCGGGCTCGACGACGACGGCGGTCCTCGGCCTGGACGCGCAACTCCACATCACGACCACCCTGCCCACCACCCCCACCCCCCGCACCCCGTGGCACAAGGCGGTCCCCCCGAAGTGACCGGGCGGCCACTCAGGGCGCGGCCGAACGGGTTCTACTCAGTCAGGTCGTCAAGAAGGCCGCCACCCCTGTACAGGGGTGGCGGCCCTTAGCTTGACGTCGCGTTCACCAACAGTGACCTGCCGGTACGTCACGGACAGCGGCTAGTCGGCTTGGGCCGCTGCCCCAGCCCCTTTCACAACGCCAGCGATCATCACGACTCACTCCGGCAATACACTACTTACCAGTACCGAGTTCGACGACGATCGAGCCCTTCGCCGGAAGGCTGGTCGGCGGGCTGTCTCCATACCAGGCGTATTCAATACCGGACAGATAGCCGCTAGCGACCCAGACCAAGATTTCCCCGAAGAGCTCCCCGTAACCGTCATACACCGTCGCCTCTACCGGGACGATACCGGAGAACGCTGACGGGGCTGGCGCCACACCGCCCTGCACCCGAAGATCGATACTGGCGGAGTTTTCTCCCCACTTCCCCACGACCTCCACGAAGGAGATCTGCTCCCTCAACTCAGGGGAACCTGGAAATTCCAGTGCCAGAATCTCTTCCAGAACTTCCCTTTCAGTCCGACTCAAAGGGCGAGGCCCGAAGATTGCACCCATGGAACTCCTCTTCTCCAAACAGAGACGACCGAATTAACGCTCGGAGGCATCGTTGGATCACTTAGGGAATTTTGCCTGAATGAAAGCCGTTCCCAATCTCGGAACCCCCTTCACCACAGCCCCTCTAATTGTCACAATTTCTCCAGCTATTTCTCGATCCACTTCATATTTTCCTGCACTGGGTAGATCCGTGGCGCCCTTCAGGCTGTCCAATATGGCGCGCAGCGCTTGCTCACGCCCACCAGTTTTCGCCACGATATCGCTGAAGCCATGTTTTCCCGGGTCGATCACATGTTCAAGGTTCGCTGCAGTATTCCAGCTCGACCATGCCTCATCCAGGATTTCCGGTGTAATGCAACCCGGGTCCGTGTTGTGAACAAGCACCGGCGTGCTGCCGGCCATCACGTAGTAGGTGTGGAGGTCGTCGACCGTGAGGTCGTAAGCGGATTGCAGACCAGTCCAATGGCTCGTCTTGTCGACCCGAATTGCAGCACCAACGGGTGTCCGGAGGGAGTCGCCGACTCGGAGGTCCCTCGCATCGACCCACTGTCGACGATCCTCCACCCAGTAGGGGTGGCTGTCGGTCGAGGTTACAACCGATCCGTCGGTCAACGTGACATCGGTGAAGTTCCGGTCGTCCGGGGTGTGGATGGTGCGGGCCACAGCGCGAGGGCCGGATTCACCAGTCGTTGGGTCGGCCGCGGCGAGAAGATCGCCTGCCTGAATCCGCTCAATGGGTCGAGTGGATCCGTCGGCCAAGAGGATGTTGGTGCCGGCCGGGAAGCTGTGGGGAACTGCCGCGACCAGGCAGGCCACGTTGCGGCGCGCCTTACGGGCGTCCCGCAGGAAGTCAACACCGTCGTCGATCTTGGTGAGCAGTTTGAGTCGGCCGACGGGGAGCGCGCTTGCCGCGGCCATGATGCAGTTCAGGCCGGTGGGGTTCTGAATGCAATCCTTGATGTCGTTGGCGCCGGTGAGTTCCCAGACGATCGCGTTGATCGTGGGGTCGATCGGGATCTGGATCGTGGAGTTGTCCGGGTCTCGGACACAGGCCATGATCGGAGCCATGGTTTCGCGGGTGGGGTGTGGGACGCAGATCCGCTTGGGCTTGGCTTGCTGCTGCCGCTTGCGTTCCTCTTCGGCTTGGCGTCGGGCTTCGGCTTCTTCTTTCTCCCTGAGGACTAGGACGGCCTTCCAGGCTTCCTTGGCCTCGCCTTCAGCCGCTTCCTTGCTCTTGCCTGCGGCGAGCGCCGAATCGCGTGCGGCCTTGGCGGAGGAATTGGCCTCATCGGCGGACCGTCGGGCGTAGGCGGCGGAGAAGGCGGCCTCTGCCGCACTGTTCTCTGCTGCGGTGGCGTCCTGGTCGGCCTGGTTGGCGGCGGTGCGGGCGGTGGCGGCGGACTTGGCCGCGTTGGTCGCGGATGCGGTGGCTGCGTCGGCGGAGGCCTGCGCGTTGACCGCGTACTGGCCGGCGGTAATGGCTGACTTCTTGGCCTCGCCCGCGGCGGTGTCGGCCTCCTCCTTGGCCGCCCTGGCTCGGGCGGCCGCTTCGGCTGCGAGCCAGCGGTTCTCCATCGCCTTCTCGGCCACCTGCCGGCCCTCGGCCAGGAGGCGTTCCACGAGGTTGATGTGGTTGCCGGCGAGGTCGTCCTTGCGCTGGGCCATGAACTGCCCCGTGGCGACGAACTCGTGGAGTAGCTCGGGGGATCCCGCCAGGGCGATCTTCGCCGCGGCCTTGACCTCGGGACCACCGGTGCTGGTCAGGGTGGCGGCGATGACCTTCTCGTCGGTGACGCGTTCGCCGTACTGGGTGATCTGGAGGAAGGTGGCGAGTGCCTTCGGATTGCCGTTTGCGAGGGCCTTCTTGGCCGCGTCCTTGACGCTGGGGCCGCCGGTGCCGGCGAAACGGGCGACATCCACCTTCATGTCATCGAGGCCGGCAGTGTACTGGCCCTCGGCCTGGAAGGCCTCGATCTGTGCGGGGGTGCCCTTCAGGGCCTCGGCAGCAGCAGTCCGCACCGAGGCGTAGGGGCTCTGGCTGCTCAACTGAACGACGCGCTGACGGACGTCCTGGTAGGCGGCCTCTTTCCAGCGGGTGCGCAGGTAGTCCAGAACGTCCTGGTCCGTGCCTGCGAGCGCGCGGGCGGCGGCTTCCTTGTGCCAGGAGCCCAGCAGTTTCATCGCCTGCATGGCCAGCCGACGGCCCTTGGCCGCGGTCGCCTTGGCGTCCACGTCCGGGCGGGCCGCTTCCTGGGCCAGCGCGGTCGCGGTCTCGTTCAGAGCCAGCGCCTGGACCTGAGCGGATGCCGAGGCGGAGATCTGCGCGTCACTGCCGGCCTTGATCGACCGGGCACGCTCGATGGCAGCATCGGTGCGGGTCTGCAGGTCCGCGGCTTCGGCTTCGCGGGCGAGGTCGAAGGTTTCCTTCGCCTTATTCACCGCCGCCGCCGCTGCCTCGGCGGCGGTCTTCGCCGCGTCCGCGCTCTTTTGCGCTTGCGCCGCGTAGAGGGCGGCGACCCCCGCCTGACGGGCGGCTTCTTCCGCATAGTTGGCCGCGTTGTTGGCATGGGTGGCGGCACTGTTGGCCGCGTCACGCGCTTCGTAGGCTGCCTTCGCCGCGCGCTGCGCCAAGGCGGCGGAACGGTCTGCCGCCGCGTCGGCGGCGTTCGCGTGACGGCGGGCCTCGGCCGCGGCTTGGCGGGCCTCGTCCGAGTGCCCCCCTGCCTCATCCGCGTAACGGTTGGCTTCGTCCGCCGCGTCGGCGGCTTCCTTGGCATCGGCCGAGGCGCCCTTGGCGGCGGTCGATGCCTGACCGGCTGCTGCCGAGGCCTTGCCAGCCTGGTCAGCGGCCTTCGCCGACTCGGTCGCGGCCTGGGCCGCGGCCCGCGCGTTCGCTGCGGCCTTGCGTGCCGTCTCCGCGTCACCCGCGTTCCCGGCAGCCGCGATCGCGGCGTTGTAGGCCTTGTTCGCCGCGTCTGAGGCAGCCGCAGCAGCCGAAGCGGTCTGCGTCGCGGCCAGGGCTGCACGACGCGCGGCACGATTGGCCGCGTTCGCCGAACCGATGGCCTGCTGCGCCGCCGAAGCCGCCGCACGAGCGGCATCCGCGGCCTGCTTGGCCTTCACTGCCGCCCGCTGCGAATCACTCTTCGCTGACTGTGTCTCGGCCGCGGCCTTCCTCGCGAGCTCCTTCGCCTTGTCCGCGGCGTCCACCGCACTCTTCGACGCCTGCTCGGCCTGCGTCTTAGCGTCGTCCGCCTGCTTACCGGCTTCCTTCGCCCGCTCCATCAACTCCGCGATGGTGGCATATTCCTGGTCCCTGTTCCGGGCGACGAACTGCCCGATTTCCAGGAACTCGACGATGTCGTCCGGCGAACCCTTCAGCGCGACCTTCGCCGCCGCCTTCACATTCGGGCCACCCGTATTGGTCAACCGGGCCACATCCACCCGATTGTCATCCTTGCGCGCCTCATACTGCCCCGACGCGAGGAACTGCTCACGATCGTCCGGAGTCCCGAGTAGAGCAGCCTTTCCAGCATCGCGGACCCCGGGCCCACCCATGCCCACGATTCGAGCTATGTCGACCTTGCGATCTTCGTCCAGTGGAGCTTCGTAGCCGTAGGCGAGGAACTGCTCTAGATCAGCGGGGGACTTGGTCCAGACAGTCTTTGTGGCCTCCCGAACCCCCGGCCCACTGACGGACATCAGTCGAGCAGCATCGACCCGGTTGTCGTCATACTGGATAGCGGGAGCCTCATCCAGGAATTTACGGATCGCGTCGTCGCCGCCCAGAAGAGCCTGCTCGGCAGCCTCCTTGACCCCTACACCGCCGGTCTCCCAGTAGCCGACGATCTGCCGCCGCACATCGACTGACGGCAGCGGAGCATCAACTGCCAACGCAGTGGGCGCACCAAGAAGCCCCGACAGTAGACCGGCAGCCAGAAGCGTATTCAACACACGCCTTTGCTGCGAAATACGTTTGAATACTCCCGGACCAGACATCCGAGAGGCACTTTGCCGTTTCACGGCAACCCCCCATTATTTTTGGTGACCGAGCAGCCCGAAGAGAAACCTCGGCCAAAGAGACTCGACATCTCACCACACTGACACTCCAGCATATGCCCCGAGTTGGAGCCGGACGATCGTACATGCACGGTCAACTACCCGGCAATCACGGGGTGCCTGTCAAACCGCCACCCACCGCTTGGATCGCAGCGCCTCGCCTACCGGAAGGCCACCACTCGCGAGAAGACCAACCCCGGCCGGAAATGGCGCTGATCAGTTGGATGGTTGTACGGACGAAGGGGTTTGCCAGTGAGACATGAACCACTCTCGGCGGAGGCAGAGGGTGATCCATAATGTGATTCAATCTGAATGAAACTGACGGGGCTTTACGTCCTGTCCTCTGGCATGTTTTGAAAGGGCCATAATGGCTATATCCCTTCCACGTAAGGCCCTGTTCGTGGGCCTGGCCTCGGTGCTCGCGGTGCCCACGGCGGCCGTCGGCGTCGCGTACGCCGCGACCGGTGGCGACATGGCTTACGCCGTCGAGGACTTCAGCTACCCGGACGCGGCGAAGATCCAGGCCGAGAAGGGCATCGTCCTCAAGCGCGGTGACGGCAACATCGTCCTTACCTCCTGTGACGGCAGCCAGGACCTGATGGTCAACACCCGCTCGGGACAGAAGGACTACTGCTTCGACGTCAAGGGCAAGCCGGCTACCTGAGCCTGTCCGTCCCCGACGCCTTCGGTATCTGGACTGCGGCGTACCCGGTGAAGAACACCATCTCGGCCCCCGACGGCACGAAGACCGTGGTCGACGCCCCCGCCAACGACTTCACCAGCTTCGGCGAGGCCACGAGCGCCTCGGTCCGCTCCACGCTCATTGAAATTCGCGCCACGGGCGAGGGAGTCAACCCGCCTGCGCCCTCCGGGGACATGAGTCTCGCCTTCACCGGCAAGCTCACCATCGGCGACAGCGCACGCTCGTGCACCGCCGCGTTGGTCGACCCGTACTGGGTCCTCACCGCCAAGCACTGCTTCGCCGACAACCCGGCGGACACCAGCACCGTCACCGCCGGCGCGCCCAAGGACAAGACCACCGTCACCGTGGGCCGCACCGACCTGGCGACCTCGGGTGGTCACACCACCGAGATCACCGAGCTCGTCCCCCACGCCGACCGTGACCTCGTGATGGCCCGCCTGTCCAAGCCGGCCACCACCGTCACGCCTGTCGCGCTCTCTGCCACGGCGCCCACCGCCGGGGAGACCCTCACCGCCGTCGGCTTCGGACGCACCAAGACCGAGTGGGTCCCCTCCAAGCTCCACTCGGCCGGCTTCACCGTCGGGACCCTCACCCCCACCGACTTCCCGATCACGGCCAAGACCCCCACCGACGCCACCATCTGCCAGGGCGACGCCGGCGGCCCCGCCGTGCGCACCGAGAACGGCAAGCCCGCGCTCGTGGCCATCACCGGCCGCTCCACCCAGAAGGGATGCCTCGACAGCGCATCCACCACGGCCGGCGCATCCGACGTTCGCGTCGACGGCGCCCAGAACTGGGTCAAGCAGGTCCGCCTCACCACTGCCTCGATCAAGAACGGCACGAGCAACCGCTGCCTGTGGGTTCCGTGGCAGACCGCAGGTAACGACGCGGTCGTGAAGCAGTACGACTGCACTCCGGAGTACGTCGACCAGCTCTGGAAGGTCGAGCCGGTCACCGGCGGGAACTACCAGATCCGCAACGTCAACAGCAACCGCTGCCTCTGGGTCCCCTGGCAGACCCCCGACAACGGCGCCGTGCTGAAGCAGATCGACTGCGACTCCAAGTTCGCCGACCAGCTCTGGAAGCTCTGACACCACACCCCGGTGGCTGCCCCGGTTTCAAGCCGGGGTAGCCACCGGGGCAGCGCAGCACGCCGGCCCCCGCGGCGAGAGCGAGACGCTCCTCTACGCGGACGTCTCCTGCGAACTACGGTGCAGCGGATTCATCAGCCGGCGCAGCAGAGGGACGAGTGGGCGTTCCACGAGGCGGTGGAGGAGCCAGGCGATCAGCACGACGCCCGCGATGAGACCCAGCAGCGTGGGCCACGCGCCCCACTGCTCGTTCCAGTGCCAGATCACCCGGACGCCCAGGGAATGGTGGACGAGGTAGAGCGGGTAGGTGATCGCGCCCGCGACGGGCAGCCAGCGCCACTGGATCCAGTCCAGTTTGCCGAGTGCGATCAAGCCCATCAGCAGGTACATCACGGTGATCGCGGCGAGGCAGACCTTCCAGTTGATGCCGTGCCCCTCGCCCTCCATGATCGCGGGCAGGCGGTGCTGTACCAGCAGCCAGGACAGGGCCAGGATGCCCAGGGTCTCGCCCTCGAGCCGGCCCGCGCGGCGTACCAGGTAGAAGGCCATGCCGGCGATGAAGAACGGCGCCCACTTGGGGACCAGGAGCTGGTCCAAAAGCGCGATGCCCGACGCTGGTGCCAGGACCGACCCCAGGGCCCAAATCCAGCAGAAGGTGGCGACCCGGCGATGGGTGGTGCCGCGCAGGACGACGAACGAGAAGATCAAGTAGAAGCAGAGCTCGATCCAAAGCGTCCAGTAGACGTTGTCCACGCTGTTCACGCGGAGCGGCTCCTGGAGCATCGTGAGGTTGGTGAGCATCTGGCCCACGGTCACCCTCGGCTCACCCGGAACGTGCGGGCCCAGGCGGGCGGCGGCTGAAGAGAGCACGACCGCGGCCCAGTAGAGAGGGAACAGCCGCAGGATCCGGCCCTGCCAGAACTGCTGGAGTGACTTGCCCCAGGCGGACATGCAGATGACGAAGCCGCTGATCATGAAGAAGAAGACCACGCCCAGCCAGCCGAACTCGGCGACCTTGTGGAGCGTGGGGAACAGCTCGACGGCGGTCCGCTGCCAGGGGAACCGTGCCCGAGCCGGCCAGGTAGTGGAACAGGACCACCGCCAGCGCCGCGAGCAACCGCAGACCGTCCAGCACGGCTATTCGCGGCGCCCGCGCGCCAGTGGCTCCGGGCAGCGGCAGGGAGTGGGCACCCCTCGGGAGCAGCCGACGGCGGACAGGGCTGGGCACCCCCAGCGGAGCATGGCCCGGCACCAGTACACGGTCCCCGTCGAGGACGGGTTTGTCCGACATGACACCTGTGAGAGTTCCTGCGGTGTCGCGACACCGGTACGTATCGGGCGCACAGAGCCCCCGGAATGTTACCAATGCCGCTCACACTCGCCGGACCGGAGCGTCATACGGCCCCGAAGGGGCCCTGCTCCCGGTTAGAGGACCGGGAGGTTCTTGCGGAGTTCGAAGGCCGTGACCTCCGAGCGGTATTCCTCCCACTCCTGCTTCTTGTTGCGCAGGAAGTCATGTCCGCCCCAGCCCGCCAGGCCAACTCTCCGCCAACGCCTTCCCAACCAGCATCTGCGGGCCGTCAGCGGCCATTGCTAGTCACCTCCGGCCGCCCTTCGACGGCCCACGGACGGCCCCATAATTGCCGACCACGCGTCACACGCAGAGATGAAGAGTCCCTGTCAGGCGGCCCGGTCATTTGCAATCGTCCAGGTGATCGCGGGCCGCATCGAGCAGGATTAAGGCTGGGGCATGGTGCGGACCACGGACAGCCAGTCACGACGGCGAGCGCGACGGCTGATCACGCACGCGTAAGTCTCGCTGCGCCCCACCAGCCTCAGCCACGCTACTGGTTTACGGTGTTGACCAGAGCCACCCAACCGCGGCCGCTCCGTGGCAGCCTGGACCCCACCAGTGGGAAGGACTCCCACTGGTGGGGGCGATGATCACTTACGGAGGGCCCTTACTTCGTCGCGCACGGCGCGAACGGACCGGATCGCAGTGATCAACTTTTGGGAGAGCGCCGGGACCTGGTCGAAGAGGTGTCCCACGACAGTGAACCCCCCGACAACCGTTGCAGTCCCGACCGTCACCCATCCCGCCAGTTCCATGTAGCCCCTTTCGAAGCGGAGATCGGTCTAGGCACCAGGGGCTACTGGCGCCCTCGCTCGCAGCACCTGGCATTACCTAGGCAGCACCGATCCCGCTTCCGAACTACACGGAGTTGCAGGTGACTTGAGTCTACCTACTGCGACTACATCTGTCTCTGGAGGGCCACAGCCCGCCACCGTGCAGCGTCATCGCGTGAGGGCGAGGCGAGGTGTACGTTCCGAGCAGGTGCAGCGCGAGGAGGATGACCAATGTCCCAATATACGGATGATGATGTTGAAGGGGATGGCTTCTATACAATTATGAGGAGCCTTGAAGATTCCTGTGATGCGCAGTCAAGCGAGGCGCTACCCACCCTGGGCGAAAAAGCACCCAAGTTGCACACCACCCTCGGGACCTTGCTTTCTCTTTTGGATAGAGCGTCCAGCTGCTATTGGGGGTGCCAGGGCGGCGATCACGCAGTTGAATACCTGACTGGCGGGGTATGTAATTCTGCCCGTGCCGCTCTCCGCCTAATGTGCATGGGTTTTTACGACGAGGCCCTTACCGTATCTCGCTCGATCGCGGAGAGGGTGAACTTGGTATCCCTGTTTCTCTATGACCCAGACACACTGACTGAATGGCGAAGCGCCGACGAGAGGGTTCGTCGTCGCAAATACTCCGCTGTACAGGTCCGGCTGCGTCTGGAGCAGGGAGATTGGAGCGTGCCAACCGACCAGGACAGATACTCAAAGTTGAGTGGATACGGAGCTCACCCTGGCCACAGCCCGCAACATTTTATTCCTCATGGCCCACCCGCGGCTGGCGGACTCTACAGCGAAATCGGCCTATTGGTCTCTCTAAATGAGATCGGTCGCAGCGTGATTCTGTACGCTGGAATCTGCAATGGCTCAATGAATCTTCCCAAAGAAGTCTCGCAGCGCTTGCGTGACGTAGCCGTAGAAGCCGCTCACCAGCTTGGAGGAGCCAACCTTGACGGAATGGACGAGTACTGGGAGAAAAATGTGCCTAAATAGACTCCGCCATGCGGCGCAACCGCCCCCTCCCGGCCCAGCACACTACGCAGCCTGCCTACCTACTGGTGTACGAATCGTGGATTTAAGGCTGCCCGCACGGGGTGGAATTCGGTCAGCCGCGGCTCGGGCCCGTTGGCGAGGCAGACGGCCGAACCTTCAGAGTCCACGGCTCTCCATTTCCTTCCACTTTCTCCTAACAGGAATCAAGGTGTTCATTACACCTCCAGAGTCAATTCCCGATATTTCACCGCATCTAGCTTCTCCACTTGACCCCCGTTCCACGAAGCAGACCGTTTCCGCTTGACGGCCGTCGCGAGTGACAGCGAAAACCGACAGCACCTCCATTCGGTCCAACCGGTCCCGCGCAGGGAATAGAACTGTGCCGAGCTCCTTTTCGCGGTCAGTCTGCAGTGCCATCCACATCTCACCGATAACTAGGACGCCATCGGCTCTCGTGGACTCAACTAGGTCGGCCAGCCTCTCAAATGAGAGGATCTTCACCCTCTGGCTATCAAATCGCATCGCCTGAATGGTCAGGAGAGATTCACCCTTGAAGCAGAAAGCGAATGTTCCGTGTTCGCCATCCCTTTCCATCACCTTGCGTGCAACAGCCATCATCCCCGGCACGCGCGCGATGGCGTCCCCGTCGGGAAATTCTGGAATCTTGTATCGCTCGATAGACGCTTGAATTTTCGCCTCATCGATCTCAAGCTCTTCTGAAACACCATCCAAAATCACTCCATCAGGCACTGAGAAGTGACTGGCCAGTTCAGACTGCGCAGTGTGCATGCAGTTGAGCTTTCCCGATGCGTCGGTGAGACTGGAGTCTACGCACTCCTCGTAGCTTCCTTCGACATCACAACGGGGAACTCCAGCCGCCAAGTGGCCTGCGCGCAGCAAGTCGTTTAGGTGCATGTAGCATGCAGCGGCTGCGTCCAATACCTCCCAAGCATTGAGTGCTCCGTCTACCCAGCGCCTCCTAATCGTGATGGTCCCGAAGGGAGGCATGCCGCGCGAATTTTTGATTGCTTCAATAATCTCGCTCACGCTCATACGAGGCGGGAAAGTGGCTTTAACTTCCTGCCGATTATGCCAGTTTCCGATCCACGTCACATGGCATGAACTATTGAGATCGAGGTCGGATTCATGAACGATCCGATTGCGCGACTTTTTAGCCCAACGCATCACATCGGTTTTGGCGGCCTGGTCGTCGTATTCCGAAAACCAATCTTGAAATTTCGGAAGATTCGACTTGTGCTTGAGGAGTAGGCTGGTCACGCTTCGATGTGTTTGCAGGAAGGTATTCAGAGCCAGCCTGAAACTATCCGGGCAAAAATAGGATTCCTGCAATGCATGCCATTGAGCATGGCAGTCCATCAGGCGCTTATGTGCCTGGGGCATCGGACAGGGCGGAAGCAAGTTTGACGGCATAATTGAAGTAACCTATCTGCGGCGAAGCAGTGGATCGATTATCGTGGAGTGGTCCAATATCAGGTATACGACCAGGTTGGCCTAGGTTCTCAGTGGCTTCCGCGGCGGCCTCGCCATCCTCAGAACAATCGCGGTGCGTCATTTCCGGCACGCCGTGCGCGATTGTCGCAATCATCCCGCCTCCACTTGCCCACTGAGATGCTCCGGCTCCCCTGCCGGCACTACCAGTTACCGCGCAGGGTAGACGACTAGCGTCCGGGTGATGCTGACTTTGCGGGCCCTTCGCACACTGAGGCCGTACGGCCGCTCCGGGAGCGACCGTTCGTAGTACAGCCGTCTGCTTGATGTCTCGACGCCCGCGCCGGTGTGGCTCCGTACAGGTGTGGAGCCGACCATCCCGACTACGACGTAGCCTTCCTCTGAGTTTGGGCTGCTGCTATGCGGGACGGCCCCCAGGCCGGGCTGGAGCGGGGCGGAAAGGGACCGGAGACCCCCAGGGACCGTCCCGCGTGCGGTGAACCGGAGCGAACCGCCTTGCTGAGGTGGGGGGACCCGGCATCAGCCCTCTTTCGCCAGGCAACCACGTGCGAAGCTGGAGCGCGCGGACGTCGACAGGCACCACCGCGCACGAGGCGGAAGAAAGAGGAGGAGGCGTGTCGAACCCGAGCCCACGCGGGACGTTCTTGACGATCGCGGAAGTCTTGCGGGCGAGAATCGCGGAGGGGGCCTACCCAAACGGCCTTCCATCCGAGGCTGAAATCGGGAGCGAGTTCGGCGTGGCACGCACGACGGTCCGTCGCGCTCTTCGCGCTCTGGAGAAGGCTGGCGCGGTAGCCACCGTCGCTGGCGTTGGTCGGCAGGCAGCTGGCGGCTCACAGGTAGCTCCGTACAAACAGATCATGACGGACCTGTTGGACCGCATCCGGACGGGCGAACTGCCCGCAGGCGCTCGTCTCCCCAGCGAGGCAGAACTCGCCGAGTCGTACGGAGTCGCGCGGGGAACTGTCCGTCGCGCCCTGCACGAGCTGGAGGCTGCAGGGCATGTTCAGGCTCAACACGGGGTCGGGCGGTTCGTGCGTCCGGCGTCCTAGACCGCGACATCTTCGGAGGTACTCAGATGCACTTGGCCAAGTGGGCTCACGACCTCGCAGAGGCCTTGCTCGCCGAAAGTTTGCCGACGCGTTGGGCCCACTCCCAGCGCGTCTACTCGCAAGCGCTGACGCTGGCCCCGGCTCTGGGGGCGGATGCTGAGCTGCTGGCCGCAGCGGCCATCGCGCACGATGTCGGATACGCGCAGGTCGCCATTGACACTGGACAGCACATGATCGATGGGGCTCGGTACCTCCGCGACGTGGTTGGTGCCGACCCGCGACTGTGCAGTGTCGTGGCCTTCCACACCTCCTCCCCGTGGGAAGCCGCGGAGCTGGGGCTTGATGAGGCACTCGCGGAGTTCGGGCCCGCAGAGCCAGCCCTCGTCGATGCCATCACCTACTGCGACCTGACCAGCAGTCCAGTGGGTGCACTTGTCGACCCGGCCGAGCGGCTGAAAGAAGTGCTGGACCGGTACGGTCCCGATCACGTCGTATTCCGGGCTGTATCCGCTGCTCGACCGGAGCTTCTGGCTCGGGTTGCTCGGATCCGCGAGCGTAGCCATGGTGTCCAGCCGTCACTCATCAGCTGATCGTCGTCACCGGGGAGCCTCGGAATCCCTCCTCCAAGCGTCGGCGCGTGGTGGGCGATACGTCCAGCGTGTCGAGCTCCGCCCTGGGGACCCATCGAACCTCCAGGGATTCCGAACTCACCTTGATCTCCCCGCTGACGGGGCGAGCACGGAAGCAGAGGGAGAATTCCTGTCGGACCTCACCGTCCGCGAACGCGATGACGTGTCCCGGGTCGGTGAAGATGCCGACCAGGCCGACGACTTCCGTCAAGATTCCCGTTTCTTCCAGGACCTCGCGGACCACCGTGCCGGCGATGTTCTCACCGATCTCCTGGACACCGCCCGGCATACCCCAGCGCCCGTTGTCAGACCGGCGCTCCATCAGCACGTCTCCGGCATCGTTGACGACGAACGCCGTCACGGCGGGCACGATGCTGTTGGCTTTCGGCGCGTCGGGGTCGTTGAAGTAGTCAGTGCGGTTGCCCATGGTCACCTCTCGGCGGGAACGGCTTCGGACCAGACCTTGTCGAAGCTCTGCTGATACGTGGAGACCAACTCGGCGCCGGCCACCTTACGCAAGTGGAGAACTGGGGTAAGTGGGGCGCTCACCCCGTACACCTGCGTGTTCACCAGCCACTCGTCATCGGACCGGTAGAGCGAGTTGTGCAATGTCGACCGGTGCAGGCGGAACTCGATGCCAGGAACTGAGTACAGAGGGCGATAGAGCTTCATGACCTCTCGAACCTTGTAGGCCACGCCCTCACCGATCTCTTCTTCCTCCCCTCGGCGCCGAATCTCCGGGCTTTCAGGGTCGCCGAGCAGGATGCGAGCACGCACCCCGCTGGCTGCTTTCAGTCGGAGCAACTGGGCCCAACGGGGATTCTCGGCGAGGAACACCCCCGCGTGCACCAGCACGCCGATCTCGCGCTCCGCGCGCCCGAAGAGCTGCAGCCAGAGGTCGGCCGGCACGTAGGAGCGATGCGGATAGACCTTGAGGACCTCGGCGTCCGCGGCGTCCTGGCGTTGGCCATCGGGGAGGCCGTCAGGCCAGAGGTAGCCCTCGTCCTCCCGGAGCAACGCCGAGATGGCAAGACGATGGCGACGGTAGGGCGCTCGGCCTTTGGTGATCCATCGCTCCACCGTCTTCGGGTCCACCCCAAGACGCTCAGCCAAGGCATCCGTCGTCACGCCTTGCGTCAGCATCGCGGACCTTAACCGCTCGTTCGCCATGTCTCCCCCGGGGGACGTCTAGGGACGCGCTCGCCCACCAGGACGGTACTCAGGACGTCCCAAGTCGTCCAGTGACGTGGTGACTTCGTCCCACCCTTCGGCGGCACTCTGATGACACATCGCACGGCGGATCGGCTGGAGCCCGGAGCTTGACAGCCCCAACCAGAACCGCCACTGTGAGATACACGTTCAAGCATGTATCTCATGCGGGATGGGCGGTACTTCGCGCTGACCTGCATGGATTCCTGCTCTGAGCTGTGTGCACGGATGCGGCCTGCCTTGGTACGGGGCCGCTGCCGAGGGCGGGGACGCTGCAATCCCGCTAAAGGCCAGGGGACAGAGCTTCGGCTCGACTGGCGAGGTGGCCCGGTGACCGCGAGCAACGGCCGGCGTGTGGGGACGTGGTCCCCCTTGCAGTGCAAGACCTGTGCCCATGAGATCCGGAGGTTCGAAGTGAT
The DNA here is from genome assembly GCF_001044425.1 of Streptomyces roseus. GTDB lineage: Bacteria > Actinomycetota > Actinomycetes > Streptomycetales > Streptomycetaceae > Streptomyces > Streptomyces roseus. Next base: position 17,994 of record NZ_LFML01000056.1, on the reverse strand, counting down.
CCGCTTAAGACCCTTGGCCGCTGCCGCGCTGGACCGGTGTGGCGGCTTTGCCCTCCGCGTCACCTGACCCGCCGCACGTGCTGCGGCCGGCTGCCTCCCCCGCCCGTCCACCGTCGCCCTCGGCGTACGGGCGGGGTCGCAGGGAGCCGGAGTCCTTCCGGCTTCACCAACGACGTGCAGCCCCGGCGCGGGAACGCCGGGGCTGCTGTTCGGGCCCGTTCCTGTGTGAGAGGAGCAAGACCCAATGAAGTTCATCGTTGCACGTCAGAACCCCGTTACCGTCCTGCCGTCGGATCTGGAGCCGACCGACGCCGAACTGGCAGCGATCGAAGTGGAGATGCCCGTCGTCTCGGCCGAGGTCGAACTGCTGGACGCGCTCATTGCGCTGCTGGACCGTCCGGCCTCGGAGTTCGACGCTCGCCGCATCCGTCGAGCGCACAACCGGGTGCTGTCCGCCCGCCGGGACCTGGCCAACTGGCAGGGTCCGAAGGAAGCGGCATGAGCGCCGGCCGGGCTCTGACCCGAGCGCAGAAGGTCGTACTCAGCGCCGCGTTCGTGCCGATGCTCGCCACCGGTGGAGCCGGTGGGGTGGGCACCTTCTCCAACATCAAGGGCGCCTACGGCTCCGGAACCGCGCTGGGCGCGGTCGCCGCCGGGGAAGGCGCGACTGCTGTCTTGGCCTTGGTCCTGCTCGGGCTGACGATGCTCGGGCAGGCTTCCCCGGCCGTGGTCCGGATCGGGCTGTGGCTGCTGCCGGCGGCCGCCGCGGTTATGGCCGCAATGGCGGCCGACGGTACGGGCCGCACTGTGATCTACGCGGTCACGCCGATGGGCATGTGCGTGGCGGCCGAGGGCATGGCGTTCCTCGCTCGGCGGATCGTTGTCCACACCGACGGGCGAGACGCCGAGGCCGAGCACAGGGCCGCCACCGTGATCCGGTCGCTGGCCTATCACCGGGCTCGGGCCGGGAACCACCCTGACGAGAAGATCCGCGCCCGCTCCGAGCGCACGTCTTGGAGGCTCGCGCGCCGGATCGGCACCGGCGATGCCGCGCTCGGCACGAGCCTGCTGGACGTGCAGCGCGAGCGTGTCACCGACGGAGCCGACGCCGCCTTGGCCGACATGTTCACGGCACCCGTCACGCCGGACCGTCACGCCGTCACGGCCCCCGTGACGACCGCCCTCGCCGCCGCTCCCGAACCCCGCAGCAGCTCCTCCGCGGAGACTGCTGAGAGCGAGGCCGTCACGGCCGCCCGTGACGGGGAAGACACGCAGGTCAGCTCAGCAGAGTCGGAGGCCGAGGTGACGACCGTCCGGGCACCCGTCACGCCCGTGACGCTGGAAGAGGTCGCGGCCGTCACAGGGGTACCCACTCCGCGCCCGGCGGAGGCACTCTCCGACGAACAGCTCGTCGTCGTCCTCCGGCACCTGCGCTACTCCGCCGACCCCCCGCTCTCGTATCGACAGGCCGTGACGGCCTTCCGCGACGCCGGGTTCGTCGGGGGCGAGCAGCGCGTACGCAAGGCCTGGGGTGTGCTGATGTCCCAGGAAGAGTCCACATCGTGAGCGGGCTGCCCGTCTACCCGTGGCGCCTTGCCCCTGACGGTCTGGCCACGCGCCGACAGCTCCGCGCCGCCGGTCTGCGGCCGGGAGGTCAGGACGTGGTCGCGCAGGTAGAGCGGCCCCGCCGTCGGCGAGGGCCGCTGGTTGCTTTCCTCTACCGGCTCGACCTGGCGTTGCCGGTCCGGCCGATGACCGCAGCTCGCTGGGCAGCGCTGGAGCGGGCGAACACGGCCCGCCGCATCTGCCCGGCCTGCCGCCGCGATGCCGGGTACGTCATCCCGATCTCGCTCGGCGCGTGCGTTGCGTGCCACGACCGAACCGAGCAGCACGTCGCCTAAGCCCTGCCCTCTGCCTCGAAGGAGTTCTGCTGTGTCTCGCCGTACACGCTCGCAGGCCGCTCAGGCGGCTGTTCCCACCACCGTCCACATTCCGCGGCAGCGGGGCCGGCGCCGTCAGGTTCCGCCGGTGATCGTCGTCGTCTCCGAACAGCCCACCCTCACCGCCCGCGCCACCATGGCGACGGGCCGGTTCATGTGGCGCCACCGCCGCGCCTGGGCCCCGACCGGCATCGCCGTGACGCTGCTCGTGCTGGCCACGATCCTGCACCTGTTCGTGCCTTGGACGGGCGCTATCACCGCTGCGGCCTGTCTCGTCCCGCCGGGGCACCTGGTCTGGCTGGCCAAGACCAGGCCGGCCGGTCGCACCGCGTGGGCGTGGCGGTTTACCCTCGCGATCCTTGCCCTGGCCGGGCTCGGCTGGCTGTCGCTGGCCCTGTGGTTCGGGCCCGCGAACGCGGCACTGATGGGCCTGTGGTCGCTGACCACCCTCACCATGCAGACCCTGTGGCTGACCGCTGGCCGCACCACCTCGAAGGGGCAGCGCTGATGGCCACCAACTCGTGGATGCCGACCAGCGGCAACGGCGCACAGCGCCCCGGCAACCCGCCGACTGGCGGGCAGCGCCGGACCACGCCGCAGGGCGGCGGACAGCAGAACGCCGGTGGGCAGGGTGGTGCGAGCCGGTCGCGGACGACCAACCGGAGCAAGTCGCGGGAGTACCACTTCCACATCAACGACAACAACGGCGGCGCCGGTGGCCAGCAGGGCGGCCGTGCTGGTCAGGGCCGCGGCCAGCGCGGCGGAGGCCGGGTACACAGCCCGCTCGGTGACCCGGAGTTCTTCTCCAACGTCGACATCCGCAACTACTGCGAGAGCGGCCGGGGTCTGTTCCTGCAGATGTCGTTCGAGCTGGCCAACGCCGCCGAGCTGCTGAACGCGGTGCTGAAGGAGGTCCCCGACCCCGAGGGACGTCCCTTCGGATCGCGGATGCGGGCCCGCCGGGTCTCCAAGCGGCTCCAGAAGGCCGCCGAGGACGCCCGGGACACCGCAAAGAACCTGGCCGCCACGTACGCAGCGTTCCAGCGGGAGTTCGACCCCGAACTCGCCCCCTACCAGTCGAAGCGCCCCCGTCAGGGCGGCCGGCGCTTCGACTTCGGCTCCTAACCCACCGACCGGCAAGGAGGTCAGGCCATGTCCCGAGCCACCGCACCGACGGAGGATCAGCAGTACGAAGCGCAACTGCGCGCCGCTCACGGCGACGGGGGTGGGGTCGGTGAGTACCTGCTCCACCGAGCGAAGCCGCACCTTCCCCCGTGGCTGGCCAGCGCCGGCGTCGGCCTGGCCTCCCTGCCCGCTCACTACTTCTGGTCCGGCCAGCCCGGCGTCACCGCCGGGCTCACCCTCGCCTCGGTAGCCCTGACCGGGCTCACCTGGTGGGCAGGACGCAACACCACACAGCAGCGTCGCTTGCACTCCGCCGTCACCGTCGCTGCGGCCTCCACCTGGTTCACCGCCGCATCCATCGCCGGCCCCGCAGCGGGCCCGCTCGGGGAGCTGTACTTCATCGGTGCCCCGACGCTGGCCCTGTCGTGGAACATCCGCCAGATCCTCCGCCGCAACGTCGACGGACCCACGGCAAGTGCCGATGGCGGGTTCCTGGAAAAGGTCGGGCTGGCCAAGACACAGGTGGTCCGCTCCGAGGTCGGCCCCAACAAGGCCTCCTTCGAGCTGCAGCTTCCGCGCGGGGAACTGACCAGCACCGACGTCTCCAAGAACCTGGAGCGGATCGCCGGCGCTCTGGACGTACCCAAGACCGCGGTCCGCATGATGGAGAGCCCGGACTCGGCATCGCGCGTCACACTCACGGTGGTGCCGCTGGATCTGCTCAAGAACACCGTCCCCTGCCCCGGACCGTCCAATCCGGGTGGTTCCATCGCGGACCCGGTCGTCGTCGGCATCTACGAGGACGGCACCGAAGCTGTCGTCTACTTCCCCGGTGACCCGGCCGCGGCGCGGAACGCGGCGCACTTCCTGGTCATGGGGATGACGGGCTCCGGCAAATCCGAGGGCGGTCTGACCGCCCTCGCCGAGGTCCTCACCCGATCCGACGTGATCGTGTGGGCGTCTGACCCGGCCAAGGCCGATCAGACGCTCGGCCCCCTGCTGCCGGCGATCGACTGGGCCGCCCTCGACATGCCCTCCACCAGGGCCATGGTTGAGGCGATCAAGGCTGCGATCCCCGTCCGTACCGCGTGGCTGGCCAAGTACGGATACAAGCAGTGGGAACCTGCCTGCGCCGAGGTCCAGGCCGACGGATCACCCGGCATGCCCTACCTGATCGGCTGGTTCGAAGAGGCCGCCAAGACCATCCGTGAGACCGACGACGACGTCTTCACCGGCATCGCCCAGGAAGCACGCTCCGCCGGTGTCTCGCTCGTGATCTCCATGCAGCGTGCATCCGGCAACCAGGTCTCCACCGACACCCGCGCCTCGTTCGGTTCCTCCTGGTGTCACGGCGTCCGTACCGAGCAGGACGCCCGCTTCGCCCTCGACGACGACGTCCTCGACGCGGGCGCGTCGCCGCACACGTGGAAGGACAAGAAGCCCGGTTACTCGTACCTCGTCGCCAACGGCGTCCCCGAGACCTTCTGGGCGACCCCGCTGCGCGACTACCTCAGCAGCACCGACTACCTGACGTGGGTCGTGCTCGCCTTCGCAGAAGCGCGTGCCGGAATCGATCCGGTCACGGCCGGCGTCGCGGCGCGGACGGTCGACCGGGCGTTCACCGCCCGCACCCGCTATCCCCTGCCCGGCACCACACCCGAGCCGGAGACACTCGTGGACGAGTACGAGGTCCAGGACATCGAGCCGTACGACGAGGGCACCGACGACGAGGAGTTCACCGACCCCGAGGCAGAACTGCCCGAGATCGTAAGCGTCGTCGAGTTCGCGCAGCCCACTGTAGAGCCGCCACGCGTGAAGCTCACCGCTGCACAAGCACGTGCCGCTATGGAGGAACTCCTCGACGAGTTCGAGGAGGAGGAGCGGCTGGTCGTCGGTCCATCGGACTTCATGGAGCACTGCGACCGTCACGGCCGGTCCCGCTCCTGGGTCTCCGGACAGGTCTCCGCGTTCGTCATGGCCGGCCGTCTGGCCGAGACGAACGAGATCGGCCGCTACCGGATCGTCCCGTACCGAATGGCGGCCTGACACGTCAGACGCGTCTGACACCCCTGACAGCGAACAGCGCCAAAACACAGGTCATACGCGTGCGCGAGGGGTGTCAGACGGGTGTCTGACACGTCTGACACCCCCCATGTGGCACCTCTGACACCCACACCCGAGCGGGGCCCGAGCCACCTGGCACGGGCCCCGCCCTCTTCCCCAGGGAGCCCTGCCATGTCCCACGAGACTCCGCCCGTACCCCTCCGGTACGGGGAAGCCGTCCTCTACCCGCCCGCCGTTCCCGAGCCGCAGATGCTGCCTGCCGAGATGCCGCCCGGCGTCCAGGTCGTCACCCTCCCCAGCGGCGCCCGCACCCTCGCCTACACCTCCACCGCCCCCACCGAGCCGGCCCCGGTTCTGGTCCAGCGGATCCCGATGTGGGCAAAGACCACCGCCCTGCTCGCCCCGACCGTCGGGGGAGGCATCGGCGCCGCATCCGTAGGCCTCGCCTACGCCGCCCCGGGCCTGATCGCCCTGACCGAAGCCCTCTGGGCCGCCGTCGCGCTGATCGCCGCTGGCGGCGCTGCCCTCTTCCTGGGCCGGACTCGTCGTGCTTCGGCGTCCACGCACATCACGCAGCACATCACCGCGACCGGCCTGTTCGGCCGCGCTACCGGCAGCGTCGGCCGCCGGTAGCCGGGCGTGGCCGCGTACCAGTACCTGAACTGGGGCGACGCCAGCCACTACGACCGGACCCGGGACCTGCCGTGCGTGCTCTGCGGCGGGCCCACCCCGCTCCGCTCCCACGCGAGCGAGCCCGTCCACAAGGTGTGCGCCGAGGACCGGAACGCGGGCAACCCCGACCAGCCCCGCCGCTACACCCTTCCCGCCAGGGACAAGCCCCAGTACGACGTCGGGACTTGGCGCTTCCACAACGACGGGCCCAACACCGCGGCCCCGCGCCGGACTGCGGTCACCGAGCTGCGCCCGCCCGGACCGCAGGACGGGCCTCTCGACCTCTTCGCCGCCTGACCGTAACCCCACTGAGGAGAAGCCCTATGGGCCGCACCACCCTGCCCTTGAGCGAGCGCATCGCGGACGCCGCCGCGCTGCTCGTCGGCAAGCGCACCGTCCGTTGCCCGCACCCGGGATGCCGCGTGAGCGTTCGCTACCGCGCCATCACCCCGGAGGAAGCCCAGCGCCTCACGGGCCTGGCCACCGACCACACCCGTCACTGACAGGCCGAAGGCGGCCCCGTCTCGCCAAAGTCCGGGCCGCCTTCTTCCAGCACCTACTGGAGGACTCCAGCATGACCCATCCCATCCACGTTCCGCCGGAGGGCGGCAACATCAGCCTGTGCACCGGGTCCGGTGCGCTGGACCTGGCCGTGGAATCCGTCACCGGCCTGCCCACGGTCATGGTCGGCGAGAAGGACCCGGCCGCGTCCCGGCTCCTCGCCGCCCGTATGCCCGGCGCCGTCAACCTGGGTGATCTCACCGAGGTGGACTGGGCGGCGCTGGCCGCTTCGCTGCCGCACCCGGTATCGCTGACGGCCGGGTTTCCCTGCCAGGACATCTCCAACGCCGGACCTCGGGGAGGAATCGCCGGTGACCGCTCGGGACTGTGGAAAACCATCGCCCACGCCATTCGCCACCTTCGACCCCGCCTCGTGTTCCTGGAAAACGTCGCCGCCATCCGAAGCCGCGGACTCGACACCGTCGCCGCCGACATGGCCGCGATCGGGTACGACGCGCGGTGGATGTGCCTTCGAGCTGGAGATCCCGAGGTCGGAGCCTGCCACCGGCGCGACCGCTGGTTCGCCGTCGCCTATCCCGCTGCTGAAGACCCCCACCTCACAGCTCGGACGGAACGGGGGACCGCAGCACCCGGACAAACGCAAGGCCGGCGGGCACGGGCCCACGCTGGAGGACGAAGTGGTCTTCTTGCTACCCCCGAGGGAAACCTGACCCTGCTGCCCACTCCGGCCGCCGCCGACGGCACCGGCGGCCCCGGCACCTCCCCCAAGCGCAGGGGCGGGATGAACCTGCGCACGGCGGTGACGCTTCTGCCCACCCCGGCGGCCCGGGACTGGAAGTCCGGCGCCTCCAACCTCCTGGACACCAACTCCCGCCCGCTGAACGAGGTGGTGGTCAACCTGCTGCCCACGCCGAAGGCGTCGGACGGGCCGCACGGCGGGCCGAATCAGCGCGACCGGGCCGGGAACTACTACCTGCCCGGCCAGGCCGTCCGCCTCGACGGCGCGTGGCTGGCGACCAACGGCACCGACTACGGCCCTGCCATCCACCGATGGGAAGCCGTCCTCGGACGACCCGCGCCGGAGCCGACCGAGGCGGGCACCAAGGGCAACCGCCGGCTGTCCCCGGCCTTCGTCGAATGGATGATGGGCGCCGCCCCCGGCTGGGTCACCAGTCCGGACCTGGGCCTGTCCCGCTCCGACCAGCTCAAGATCCTCGGAAACGGCGTCGTCATCCACCAGGCCGCACACGCCTACCACGCCCTGCTCGCCACCCTCACCACCGTGACCGCGAGCCCGGCTGCGGCCCAGCTCGCCCTGGACGTCGCCTAGATGCGCCGAGAGCGGCCCCCGTCTCGCCAAAGTCCGGGGCCGCCCTCATCTCCCGATCCACTCAAGACCCGGAGGCACCCAGCATGACCCAACCCACCCCCAACCCGCGAGAGCCCCAGCCCTCGCTGTTAGCGGCGGCCCTCACCGCCGCCGCCCACGGCTGGCCCGTCTTCCCCCTCCGCCCCAAAGACAAGCGCCCCGCCCTCCACCGCGAGCAGCAGTGCCCCCTGACCGGCCCCTGCTCGGGTGGGCACGTGAAGTGGGAGCAGCGGGCCACCACCGACCGGGCCGCGATCGTCCGGTGCTGGACGCATAAGCCCTACAACGTCGGCATCGCGACCGGCCCGGCCGGGCTGGTCGTGGTGGACCTGGACCAGCCCAAGGCGAACAGCAGAAGCGACGCGCCTGACGGCGCGGCGACCTTCAAGGCGCTCTGCGAGCGCGCCGGACAGGCCGCCCCCGCCACCTACCGAGTGCGGACCCCCAGCGGCGGACAACACCTGTACTTCACCGCCCCGGCCGGACTCCGGCTCGGGAACACGGCCGGCAGGCTCGGCCCGCTCATCGACACCCGCGCCCACGGCGGATACGTCGTCGCACCCGGCAGCACCACCCCCGCTGGAACGTACGAGGTCATCGACCCCGCGCCCATGGCGGAGCTGCCCACCTGGATCCCCGACCTGCTCGATCCGCCGAAGCCCACCGCGCCGGTGCTGCCGCTGCGGCTCCCGGCCGTCAGCGGCAGCCTCGCCGCGAACACAGCACTGGAGCGGGAATGCGACGCCGTACGGGCCGCTCCGCCGAAGCAGGCGAACAACACCCTCAACCGCAGCGCCTTCAAGGTGGGGCGCTTCGTCGCATGGGGCGACCTCCCCCGCCACCAGGTAGAGGAGGCCTTCCAAGCGGCAGGGGAGGGGCGCGGACTCACCGCCGCCGAGTGCCGCGCCACCATCCGCAGCGCCCTCGACAGCTCCGCCCGCACGGTCCGCGCCCGGGAGACGGCATGAGCCCCCCACCCCCATGCCCGCTGGGAAGGCCCCGCCCGTACCCCAGACGGCATCAGCTCCGCCGAACCGGCGCCCGCCGCCGTCGGCAGTGGTGCGCCGAAGGTCGTCGCCCGTCAGGGCGTCCCTTCAGCTCTTCGCCCGAACCCGCACCCCGCCGTGCCCCCGCGGCACGCCCTGAACGACAGGAGGAACGCCGCATGACCGAGCAGCGCACCATCGACGGCGCCGCCCTGCTGAACGAGGTGGAGGCCTTCCACCGACGCTTCAACGTCTTTCCCAGCGAGGCCGCCTACGTCGCCGTGACGCTCTGGGACGCGCACGCACACCTCCTCGACTGCTTCGACGCGACTCCACGCCTGGCGTTCCTCTCCCCGGAGCCGGGGTCCGGCAAGTCCCGCGCGCTGGAGATCGTCGAGACCCTGGTGCCCACGCCGATGGTGGCCGTCAACGCCTCCGCCGCCGCGCTCTTCCGCGCGGTCTCCATGGGGGACGGTCGCCCGACCGTCCTCTTCGACGAGATCGACACCGTCTTCGGCCCCAAGGCCGGAGACAACGAGGAACTCCGCGGCTTCATCAACGCAGGACACCGGCGCAGCGGGGTCATGTACCGGTGCGTCGGCGATGGAGGCAACCAGACCGTTGTGCCCTTCCCCTCGTACTGCGCCGTTGCCGTCGCGGGGCTGGGCTCGCTCCCCGACACGATCTTGACCCGGTCCGTCATCGTCCGGATGCGCCGACGTGCGCGCAACGAGCACGCCGAACCCTTCAGGGCGCGGCTCCACACCACCGAGGGACACGCCCTGCGCGAGCGGCTCGCCGCTTGGGCCGACGCCGTACGCGAGCGCGTCGGTGGGGCCTTCCCCGTCATGCCGGACGGAGTCACCGACCGGCCGGCCGACGTCTGGGAGCCCTTGCTCGCCGTCGCGGACGCCGCCGGAGGCAACTGGCCCGAGCGGGCCCGCTCGGCGTGCGTCGAGATGGTGACCGCCGCGCAGAGCGACGACAAAGCCAGCCTCGGAGTCCGCCTGTTGACCGATCTCCGCGACCAGGTCTTCGGCGACATGCCCCGGCTGCCCACCTCGGCCGTGCTGGAGCAGCTCCGAGCACTCGACGAGGCGCCGTGGGGCGACATCAACGGCCGTCCGTTGGACGCCCGCGGGCTCGGTCAGATGCTGCGCGAGTACACCACCGCCGACAGTCGCCCCGTGGTCGCTCGCAACATCAAGATGGGCGGCGCCGTACTGAAGGGCTACTACGCCGCCGATCTGCTGGACGCATGGACCCGGTACTGCCCGCCCCCGGCTCCCCTCTCCTGAGGAGCGCTACCAGCGCTACCGCCGCTACCCCGCAGGTCAGTGCGCCCGCCAGCGGTAGCAGCGCCACATGAGGTAGCGGGAGAGACCCGCTACCCGCGCCGCCAGCCCGTCCCGCCGAGCGGCTCACTGATCCGCTACCGCTACCCGATCCGCTACCCGAAACAGGCCCCTGACCTGCGCGGTAGCGGAGTAGCGGCGGTAGCGGGCATCTCGGAGGGGTCTCCGACCCAACCTGAACGGAGGGGATCGACCTGCACGCCATTCCGCCCCGATTCTTCAAGCCCGAGACTCTCGCCGAGCTCTTCGACGTGCCCGTCGAGACGGTCTATCAGTGGCGCAAGAAGCGCACCGGACCGCCCGGATTCCGTGTGGGCAGGCACGTGCGCTACCACCCCGACGCCGTACAGGCCTGGATCGACCAGCAGATGACCGCTGACCTCAGCCAGGCCGCCTAGAACCGACCACAGGAGGGCGGGCCCGCGATGGGCCCGCCCTCCCTCGCATCTCCAGAGAGGCCGTACGTGGCTGGACACATCCAAGACCGCTGGTTCAAGACGGAGGACGGGGCCGACGGAAAGCCCAAGCGGGTCAAAACCGAGCGTTACGGTAGCGGCCTGCGCTACCGGGCCCGCTACATCGGCCCCGACGGTACCGAGAAGTCCAAGAGCTTCCCGGACAAGCAGAAGCGCCTTGCCGAGCAGTGGCTGAACCACATCGAAGTCGACATGTCACGGCAGCAGTACATTGACCCCGCCGCCGGCCGGACCACGTTCCGGGAGTACGGCGAGAAGTGGCTCGCCAGTCAGACGACCGACCCCACGACCCGCGTACCCGTTGAAGTACAGCTCCGGAAGCACGCTTTCCCCTACATGGGGACCCGGCCGCTCGACTCGTTCCGGCCGGAGCACATTCGCGACTGGCTGAGCAAGTTGGAGGTCGCGGTTCCGGCGTCCTCGTACCGCCGGGTCATCTTCGCCAGCGTCTCGTCGGTACTTTCCGCGGCGGTGGACGACGAATATCTGGCCCGGAATCCGTGCCGAGCGCGCAGTGTCCGGCCGCCGGCTCCCGCGGCGCCGCGGGTCACACCGTGGACGCGCGAGCGGCTCTTCGCCGTACGGGCCGCGCTGCCGAAGCAGTACCAGGCGATGGCCGATGCCGGCGGGGGCTGCGGTCTGCGGCAGGGGGAGATCTTCGGGCTTCCCGACGACCCCGACGACTTCGAGGGCGAGTGGCTGCACGTGGTCAACCAGGTCAAGGTCGTCAACGGCCATCTGGTCTTCGCGCCGCCGAAGCGCGGCAAGGAGCGCAAGGTGCCACTCCCCCGCCGCGTGGCTGAGGCGTTCCGCGACCACCGAGAAGAGTTCCCGCCGGTCGACGTGACGCTTCCCTGGCTTCGGCCGGACGGGCCGCCTGTGACGAAGCGACTGCTGTTCTCACTGTCGGGTGGCGGGGCCGTGCGCCGGACCGACTTCAACACCCGGGTCTGGAAGGTGGCGCTCGTCCAGGCCGGCGTTATCCCGCAGCCGCGGGCGGGCGAGCGCCACCAGGCCGCCCGGGAGCACGGGATGCACGCACTGCGGCACTTTTACGCGTCTGTCCTGTTGCACAGCGGGGAGAACGTCAAGGCGCTCAGTACCTACCTCGGGCATACCGACCCCGGGTTCACGCTCCGCGTCTACACCCACCTGATGGAGGGGGCCGACGGACGGGCCCGAAAGGCAGTCGACGGCCTCTACGGCGATGTCGATTCCGCGCCTGACGGCCCACAGACGGCCCAGGACGAATGAGACGGCTCCGGGCCGGCGGTCGGTGACCGTCGGCCCGGAGTGTCGGGCTTCTCTGGCAGGTGCGCTGACCTGCGGTTACAGCACCGGGAGGTTCTTGCGGAGTTCGAAGGCGGTGACCTCCGAGCGGTATTCCTCCCATTCCTGCTTCTTGTTGCGCAGGAAGAAGTCGAAGACGTGCTCGCCGAGGGTTTCCGCCACCAGTTCGCTGCGTTCCATCAGGGAGATGGCCTCGCCGAGGTTCTGCGGGAGGGGTTCGATGCCCATCGCGCGGCGTTCGGCGTCAGAGAGGGCCCAGACGTCGTCGTCGGCGCCCGCCGGGAGTTCGTAGCCCTCCTCGATGCCCTTGAGGCCGGCCGCCAGGAGGACCGCGTACGTCAGGTACGGGTTGGCGCCCGAGTCGATCGAGCGGACCTCGACGCGCGAGGAGCCCGTCTTGCCCGGCTTGTACATCGGGACGCGGATCAGGGCCGAGCGGTTGTTGTGGCCCCAGCAGATGTACGAGGGGGCCTCGCCGCCGGAGCCGGCCGTGCGGGAGGAGCCGCCCCAGATGCGCTTGTAGGAGTTCACCCACTGGTTCGTGACCGCCGCCGTTTCCGCGGCGTGGCGCAGCAGGCCCGCGATGAAGGAGCGGCCGACCTTCGAGAGCTGGTACTCGGCGCCCGACTCGTAGAAGGCGTTGCGGTCCCCCTCGAAGAGCGAGAGGTGGGTGTGCATGCCCGAGCCGGGATACTCCGAGAACGGCTTCGGCATGAAGGTGGCCTGGACGCCCTGCTCCAGCGCCACCTGCTTCATCACCAGGCGGAACGTCATGATGTTGTCGGCCGTCGAGAGGGCGTCGGCGTAGCGGAGGTCGATCTCCTGCTGGCCCGGGGCGCCCTCGTGGTGGCTGAACTCGACCGAGATGCCCATCGATTCGAGCATCGTGATCGCCTGGCGGCGGAAGTCCATGCCGACGTTCTGCGGAGTGTGGTCGAAATAGCCGGAGTTGTCCGCGGGCACCGGGCGGGTTCCGTCCAGCGGCTTGTCCTTCAGCAGGAAGAACTCGATCTCCGGGTGGGTGTAGAAGGTGAAGCCCAGGTCGGAGGTCTTGTTCAGGATGCGCTTGAGGACGAAGCGCGGGTCCGCGAAGGAGGGAGAGCCGTCCGGCATCAGGATGTCGCAGAACATCCGGGCGGTCCCGGGGGCCTCCGCGCGCCACGGCAGTATCTGGAACGTGCTGGGGTCCGGCTTGGCGATCATGTCGGACTCGTAGACCCGGGCGAAGCCCTCGATGGCCGAGCCGTCGAAGCCGATGCCCTCGTCGAAGGCCTGCTCCAGCTCGGCGGGGGCGACCGCGACGGACTTCAGGAAGCCCAGTACGTCGGTGAACCACAGGCGCACGAACCGGATGTCTCGCTCCTCGAGCGTCCGGAGGACGAATTCCTGCTGCTTGTCCATGCCTTCATCCTCGCAGTTCAGACGGCCTGTGCACCACTGCCCCGAGTGGTGGGGGCACAGTCGGGCGGGCCAAGTATCGCCAGCCGCGGTTTCCGCCACATTACGCATCCTCGACAGCTCGTGGCACCCCCGCACTGACCTCAGGGCCGCCGTGAGCATTACCATCTGCGCCCATGGGGGGCCGGGAGCACATACGACGCGGGCGGATCGGGCGCCACGTACGTCGGCGTGCCGTCATCGTCGTCGCCCTGTCGGTGCTGTTCGGAGCCCTGTTCCTGTGCGTACGGCCGGGCGAGCCGCACGCCGTGCAGGTCAGCGGGGCGGCGGCCGGTACGGCCACCCCGGCCACCCCGGCCACCCCGGCCACCCCGGCCACCCCGGCCACCCTGGCCGCCCTGGCCGCCCCGGCCGCCGACCCCGGGGCGCGCGCCGTCTGCGTCGCGCCCGACGAGCCGCCGGGCTGCTCCCCCTTCTCGCACGTGGCCCCCGGCGTGCTGCCCGCCCCGCCGCCCGCCCAGGCCGTGCCCGGCTCCGCCCCGGATCCGGTCGCGCGCGCCGCCGGCGGCGGGCCCGCCCGGCCGCACGGGACGCTCGCCCGCGCCCCCGATCTCCACGCCCTCCAAGTGCTGCGGACCTGACGGGTCCGGGCGCCGTACCGCGCTCCACCGGATCCATCCCTCCACCCCCCTCCGCAGAAGGATTCAGGGCACATGGCCAGCAGGACCTCGCACGACAACAACTCCCGCCAGGCGCGCATAGCCGAGATGCGCCGCGCCGAGCAGTCCCGCGACCGGCGCAACAAGGCCCTCGCGATCACCGCCTCCGTTGCCGTCGTCGCCGCGCTCGTCGGTTTCGGCGCGTGGGTGATGATCGACAAGAAGGAGAAGAAGGACGCCGCGGTGGCCGCCGCCAAGGCCCCGGTCAACGGCGAGCAGACCTGGGACGCGAAGACCCTGGGCCGCAACCACGTCGAGACCCCGGTGAAGTACCCGATGAACCCGCCGGTCGGCGGGGACCACAGCCCGCGCTGGATGAACTGCAACGGTGACGTCTACAAGAACGCGATCCCCGAGGTCAACGCCGTTCACTCGCTGGAGCACGGCGCCGTCTGGGTGACGTACGGCGAGAAGGCCGCCAAGGGCGACGTCGACGCGCTCGCCGCGACCGTGGCCAAGACCCCGTACACGCTGATGAGCCCGGTCAAGGAGCAGGCCGGCACGATCATGCTGAGCGCCTGGGGCAAGCAGCTGACGGTGGACAAGGCGGACGACCCCCGGGTCGCGCAGTTCTTCACCAAGTACGTGCAGGGCCCGCAGACGCCCGAGCCGGGCGCGGCCTGCACCAACGGGCTGGCCGAGAAGTGACCCGTACATACTGGGCGGCCGGCACGGCCGTCCTGCTGGCGCTGCTGTTCGCCGTGGCGGCCACGGTCGCCTCGGCGAGCGGCGGGGACGGGCACGGCGACGGCTCCGGTACGCCGGCCCGCGCGCCGGGGCTCCACTCCCCGGACGCCGGCTTCGCCCGGGACATGGCCGTGCACCACCAGCAGGCGGTGGAGATGTCGTTCATCGTGCGGGACCGCACCAAGGACGAGCCGGTGCGCGGCCTCGCGTACGACATCGCCAACACCCAGGCCAACCAGCGGGGCATGCTGCTGGGCTGGCTGGACCTGTGGGGGCTGCCGAAGGTGGTGGCCGGCGAGCCGCCGATGTCCTGGATGGGGTCCGCGGACGGCCACGCCGGGCACGACATGGGCGGATCCGACATGTCCGGGCACGACATGGCCGGCCACGACATGGGCGGGGCCACCACCAAGCCCGGCGCGCTCATGCCCGGCATGGCCACCAAGGAGGAGCTCGCGCAGCTCGGCGCCGCCGAGGGCCGGGACGCGGAGGTGCTCTACCTCCAGCTGATGACCGACCACCACAAGGGCGGGGTCGCGATGGCCCAGGGCTGCGCGCAGCAGTGCGAGACCCCCGCCGAGCGGGCGCTGGCCCGGGGCATGGTCGAGGCGCAGCAGTCGGAGCTCACCCTCATGGCGGACATGCTGAAACAGCGCGGGGCCGCGCCGCGCGGGTGACGGGACGCGCTCGTACGGTGGGGGGAGGCGTCCTCTCACCCGTACGGGCGTGTGCTCGGCCGCGTGGGAACGCCCGGGACGGGCGCGACCGCGACCGGCCCGGTACGCAGTAGGGCATGGGGCACGACCCGGCGAAGGTCACCTGCGGTGACATGGCCCGCGGCACGCCGCGCTGGATCGACGCGGGCGCGGACGTCACCGACGTCCTGGAGGAGATGGAGAGCCACCAGATCAAGCGGCTGCCCGTCATCAGGAACAAGAAGCCGGTCGGCATGATCAGCGAGGCCGACCTGGCCCAGCACCTCTTCGAGGAGCAACCGGCCGGCTTCGTGGAGAAGGTCTACGCCCGCCGCTGATCCGCGTCCAGGACCGCGCGCGCCACCAGGTCCGGTCGGTCCAGCATGACCAGGTGCCCCGCGGGCTCGGCCACCTCGAAGCGGGCGCCGAGCCGGGCGGCCAGCTCCGCCTGGCGCGTGAGCCAGCGCAGGGCTCCCCGCCGCGACGAGCCGTCGTACCCCGCGAGGACGGTGGTGGGGGCGGCCAGCGGGTGCCCGGTCCGCAGCGCGAGCACCTCGGCGGCGGTGTCGGGGTAGCGGGCGTTCTCCAGCAGGGCGCCGCGCCAGACCCGGCCGGTGCGGTAGACGCGCCGTACGAGGTCCCGCGCGGCCGGGTCCGGGCCCGCGGTGCGGGAGGCCCGTACGCACGCGCGCCGCGCGAGCGGACCCAGCGCCGCGGGCAGCCCCGCGGGGGTCAGGGCCCGGCCGAGCACGCGCGCGGCGCCGGTGCGCGCCCCGGCGGGCAACGCCGTACGGGGGTGCTCCTCGATGCTGGTGTCGACCAGGACCAAGGCGGCGGTGCGCTCCGAGTACAGCCGGGCGAAGGCCTCGGCGTGGAACCCGGCGATCGAGTGCCCGGCGACGGTGACCGGGCGGGCGCCGAGACCGAGCGCGTCGAGCAGCCCGGCGATCCGGCGGGCCTCCCCGGCGGCGGTCGGCGGGGCGGTGGCCGGGCCGCTCAGCCCGTGCCCGGGGCGGTCGAAGCGGATCACGGTACGGCCCTGCGCGACGAGCAGCGCGGCGACGGGATCCCAGTCGAACCAGGCCATCGCGAGCCCGGCGCTCAGCACCACGGGCGGTCCGCTCCCCTCGACGACGACGTGCAGGGGCATCTCGTCCACCCGGACGAAACGGCCGGTCGTCATGTGCGCCGCTCCTCGTGGACGGAGTACGCGAGCAGGCCCAGCCAGAACGCCACCAGCAGCACCTGCGTCCGCTGCCCGGCGCCGAGCGCCCAGGTACCGCGCCCGGCGGTGAACAGGGCGATGGCGGTCAGGGTCCAGACGGTGGCCAGCAGTTCCAGTACGACGAGGGCGGGACCGTAGCGGGCGAGCGGGGCGAGCCGGCGGTAGCGGCGGGCCGCGATGGTGAGGGCGACGATCCCGACGAGGGCGCCGGTCATGGCGAGGCTGCTGCTGACGGCGTGCGCCTGGTGGGTGGCCGGGACCAGGCCGGCGGTCTCCCGGGCGGCGCACACGGGGTCCGCGGTGGGCGTGCAGCTGAGCGGGAGCCAGGCGTCGGCGGCGGTGGCCGCGCCGAACAGGGTGACGCCGGCCCAGCCGGCCACGGACCAGGGGCGCCGGGATCCGTCCCGCAGCTGCCGGGCGAGGCCCAGCAGACCGCCCGCGAAGGCGAGCAGGCCCGCGGTGAAGTCGGTGGCCCGGAACAGCCCGCCGAGCGGCTGGTCCTGGGCCGCCAGCTCGCTGACGTACGTCTCGATCGGGTTCAGGCCGGTGGAGAGCACGACTTCGAGCACCCAGGCGGTGTACGCGGCGGCGCCCAAGCCGATGAGGAGGGCGACCGGCCACGGGTTCCTGGCGGAAAGACCCTTTTCGGGACGTTTGGCCATACTGCGCATCATCCTCAACACGGCGGACCCGGTCCTACGATCGCATACCCACCCGGGGTAGGGTTCCCGGCATGAGGCGCCCTGCCCAGCGCACCGCACAGCGAGCCGCCCGGTGGCCCCGGCTGCTGCTGTTCGCTGCGCTGCTCCTGGGCATCGTCACCATGCACACCCTGGGCCATCCGAGTCGGTCCCACGCCATGGAGGACGCGACCGCGGTCGCCTCCGTTGCCTCGGCCCGGCATGCGGCCGGCCACACCGCCGACCACCCCCCGGGCCACACCGCCGAGCACCCCCCGGGCCACGCGGTCCGCACCCCCGGCGACCGGAGCCCGGCGGCCGAGACCCCGCCCGCGGGCACCGGCATGGACCCGATGTCGGTGTGCCTGGCCGTGCTCGGCGGGCTCACGCTGCTGTTCCTGGGCGCCGGACCGGCCGGTTCCCGCGACGCCGCGCCGCTCGGGGGCGCGGCCCGCGCGCCGGGCCGGTCCGGCGGACCCGATCCGCCCTCACCCCGCGAACTCCTCACACGGCTGGCGGTCCTGCGCGTATAGCGGCGGGCCCGCTGCCGCCCCCGCCCGCCCTGGCATGCCCTCGCGCGGCCCTGGTCGGCCCCGGCCGGCCCCGGCCGGCGGCAGCAGACGGCGTCCATCGGCTCGTACGACACATCACGAGGTGCTTCCATGCGCTCTCTTCCCCACCCCACCAGCGCCACCGACCCCACCGGCCGGCTCGCGTACGTGGCCTGCGTCGCCTCCTCCACCGTCGACATCGTCGACCTGGACGCGCTGCGGGTCCTGAACCGGCTGGAC
>NZ_LFML01000006.1:105014-227927 GCF_001044425.1 Streptomyces roseus | reverse complement strand
CGGGCCGTGTTCGCCGCCAGGGCGGTCGCCATCGCGTCCTCGTCGATCCCGCGGACCGCCGCCATCGCCCGTACGGTCAGCGGAACGAGGTACGGGGCGTTGGGCCGTCCGCGGTACGGCGCCGGGGTGAGGTACGGGGCGTCCGTCTCGACGAGCACCAGCTCCAGCGGGGCCACGGCTAGGGCCTCGCGCAGCGGCGCGGCGTTCTTGAAGGTCACCGTCCCGGCGAAGGACATGTAGTACCCGGCGGCGGCGCACTCGCGGGCCATCTCGGCGTCCCCGGAGTAGCAGTGGAAGACGGTCCGCTCGGGCGCGCCCTCCTCGCGCAGGATGCGCAGGACGTCGGCGTGGGCGTCGCGGTCGTGGATGACCAGGGCCTTTCCCTGCCGCTTGGCGATCTCGATGTGGGCGCGGAAGGAACGCTCCTGCGCGGCCATTCCGTCGGGACCGGTGCGGAAGTAGTCGAGTCCGGTCTCGCCGACGGCCCTGACGTGCGCCAGCTTCGCGAGCTCTTCGATCTCGGCCAGCGCCTCGTCGAGCGCGGCCTCGCCGCCGCCGGCCCGGGCGCCCTGGCGGGACCACCCGTCGGGGTCCCCGAGCACGATGCGGGGCGCTTCGTTCGGGTGAAGGGCGACGGCGGCGTGGACGTTGTCGTACGCGGCCGCCGTCTCGGCCGCCCAGCGGGACCCCTTCACGTCGCAGCCGACCTGGACGACGGTGGTCACCCCGACGGAGGCGGCCTTGGCGAGGCCCTCCTCGACGGTGCCCCGCTGCATGTCCAGGTGGGTGTGGGAGTCCGCCACCGCCACCCGCAGGGGTTCGGGCAGCGGCGGCGGGGTGTCCTTGGAGGCAGTGCTCATGGAGCCGATCTTATGACCGGCGCAGGCGCCTCATCAGCCGGGTGAACCAGCCCCCGCGCTCGGCGCCCCCGTCCGCCGGGGCGGCTCCGGGGGAGCCGTGGAGCGGGCGCGTGCGCTGCTTCGGGGCCCGCGGGACGTTCGCCCCGGCCGGCACCGGGCCGGCGATCCCGGGCGAGATGCGGTGGTGGTAG
Organism: Streptomyces roseus; assembly: GCF_001044425.1. GTDB lineage: Bacteria > Actinomycetota > Actinomycetes > Streptomycetales > Streptomycetaceae > Streptomyces > Streptomyces roseus. The sequence continues at coordinate 226,876 of NZ_LFML01000006.1, read as the reverse complement.
AGCTTGTCGATCGTGCCGAGCACCGAGGACACCTGGCCTTCGCGCATGATCCGCACCACGTGCCCGTCGCAGTTGTGGCAGGTCGGGGTCGACAGCGGGGAGGGCACCCGCTCGCCCTGGACGGTGTAGATGATGAAGGGCTGGCCCGCGCCGTCGACGTGGTGCTCGATCTCGTAGCCCTGCTCCCAGCCGTAACCGCACTTCATGCAGGCGAAGGAGTACGCCTCGTGCACGGTGTGCACGCCGGGCCTGGGTACGGAGACGGGTACGGCCCCTGCGGGCGCGGGTACGGGTGCCGAGGTGTCTGCGATCTCAGTCATGCCAGCTCCTCTTGTTCCACTGGTGCCATTGCCAGTGGACGCCTCTTCGGGCGGGAGCGCATCAGGCCCTGTCCAGTGTTGGGCGGCCTTTGGGCGACTCATGTCCAAACCGCCCGGTGCGCGGTCTGAGCTTTGCTTTTCAGGTTAGCCCTTTACCGTCTTACAGCACCTTTTGAGCCGCATTCTTTGCCGCGACCACCGCGTCGAAGACCTCCCGCTTGGGTACTCCGGCCTCGGCCGCGACCGCCGCGATGGCTTCTTTTCGACGCTCCCCGGCCTCCTCGCGCACCCGCACCCTGCGCACCAGCTCCTCGGCGTCCACGTCGCCGGGCCGGGCCGCCGGTGCGCCCTCCACGACGACGGTGATCTCGCCGCGCACGCCCTCGGCGGCCCAGGCCGCCAGCTCGCCGAGCCCGCCGCGCTTGACCTCCTCGTACGTCTTGGTCAGTTCGCGGCACACGGCGGCCCGCCGGTCGGCGCCGAAGACCTCCGCCATCGCGGCCAGGGTGTCGTCGAGCCGGTGCGGGGCCTCGAAGTAGACGAGGGTGCGGCGCTCGCCCTCGACCTCGCGCAGGCGCCCGAGGCGCTCGCCCGCCTTGCGCGGCAGGAACCCCTCGAAGCAGAAGCGGTCCACCGGGAGCCCCGACAGGGCGAGCGCGGTGAGCACCGCGGACGGCCCGGGCACGGCGGTGACCTTGATGTCCTTCTCGACGGCGGCGGCGACCAGGCGGTAGCCGGGGTCGGAGACGGACGGCATGCCGGCGTCGGTCACCAGCAGCACCCGCCTGCCCTGCTCCAGCGCCTCGACCAGCTCCGGGGTGCGCGCCGATTCGTTGCCCTCGAAGTACGAGACGACGCGCCCGGTGGTGTGCACGCCGAGCCCCTGCGTCAGCCGGCGCAGCCGCCGGGTGTCCTCGGCGGCGACCACGTCGGCCCGCTCCAGCTCGGCCGCGAGCCGCGGCGGCGCGTCGGCGAGATCGCCGATCGGGGTGCCGGCGAGCACGAGGACGCCCGCTGAGCCCGCTGTACCCGCGGAGGAGGAGGTCGAGGAGGGGGTTTCGGAGCCGGTGGGCTGGTCAGTCGTCACCCGTCCATCCTCTCAGCCGTCCCGCCCGGCACATGTCATCCGTCCCACCCGGCGCATGCCATCCGTCCCACCCGGCACACGCATCCGTCCCACCCGGCACACGCATCCGTCCCACCCGGCACACGCACCGGGGGTCCCCGGCACTGGGGTTCGCGCGGGTGCGTTCCCTACGATGACCCGGTGACCAGTACCGCGACGCCGCCGCCCAGCCCCGCGGGGGCCCCGCCCGCCCCTCCGGAGGGACGCGCAGACCAGCCGTCCACCTGGCTGCGCCGCCTGCGCAGTTTCGGCTACGCGCCGGCCGCCGACCCCCGACGCCCGGGCCCCGGGCGGGCGGCCGCCCCGGGTACGGACGTCCGCGCCCGCCTGGTGCCCCCGTACGCCCGGCCCTCCGCGCAGCTGTGGACGGCGCTCGGCATCCCGCCCTCCGCGGCGGCCGGCTGGCAGCGCGTGCTGGCGTGGGCGGGACCGCTGCTGGTGGCGCTGGTGGCCGGGGTGCTGCGCTTCGTGCACCTGGGCAGCCCGAAGGCGGTGATATTCGACGAGACGTACTACGCCAAGGACGCCTGGGCGACCATCCGGCAGGGCTACGAGGCGAGCTGGCCCAAGGACATCGACAAGTCGATCCTCGCCAACCCCGACGGGGTCTCCCTCCCGCTGGACCCCGGCTACGTCGTGCACCCGCCGGTCGGCAAGTGGGTCATCGGACTCGGCGAGTGGATGTTCGGCTTCACGCCGTTCGGCTGGCGGTTCATGACGGCCGTGCTCGGCACCCTGTCGGTGCTGATGCTGTGCCGGATCGGGCGCCGGCTGTTCCGCTCCACCTTCCTGGGCTGCCTGGCGGGCACGCTGCTCGCGGTCGACGGCCTGCACCTGGTCATGAGCCGCACGGCCCTCCTCGACCTGGTCCTGATGTTCTTCGTGCTGGCCGCCTTCGGGGCTCTGCTGATCGACCGGGACAAGGCCCGGGCCAGACTCGCGGACGCCCTTCCGGTGGACGACGAGGGCCGTACCCGGCCGGACGTCACCGTCGCCGAGACCCTGCGCCTGGGCTGGCGCCCGTACCGGATCCTGGCGGGCGTCTGCCTGGGTCTGGCGTTCGGCACCAAGTGGAACGGCCTGATCGTGCTGGCGTTCTTCGGCGTGCTGACCGTCCTGTGGGACGCGGCCGCGCGCCGCACCGCGGGGGCCGGCGCCCCGTACGCGGCGATGCTGCGCCGCGACGCGCTGCCGGGCTTCCTGTCGACGGTGCCGGTGGCGATCGCGGTGTACCTGGCCTCGTGGACCGGCTGGATCCTGTCCCCCGACAACGGCAAGGGCGGTTACTTCCGCGACTGGGCCGCCAAGAACGACCGGCACAGTTCGCTGTCGTTCCTGCCGGAGTGGCTGCGCAGCCTGTGGCACTACGAGACCGAGGTCTACTCCTTCCACGTGGGCCTGACCTCGGGCCACACCTACCAGTCGAACCCGTGGAGCTGGCTGGTCCTGGGCCGGCCCGTCTCCTACTTCTACGAGTCCCCCGACCCGGGGACGGACGGCTGCCCGGCGACGGAGGCGGGCAAGTGCGCCCGCGAGGTGCTGGCCCTGGGCACCCCGCTGCTGTGGTGGGCGGGCTGCTTCGCGCTGCTGTACGTGCTGTGGCGGTGGTTCTTCCGCCGCGACTGGCGGGCGGGCGCGATCGCGTGCGCGCTGGGCGCGGGCCTGCTGCCCTGGTTCAACTACCAGGAGCGGACCATCTTCTTCTTCTACGCGGTGGTCTTCGTCCCGTACCTGTGCCTGGCGGTGGCGATGATGATCGGCGCCCTGCTCGGCCCGGCGGGCTCGACGGAGCGAAGGCGCGCGCTGGGCGCGATCGCGGCGGGCGTACTGGTCCTGCTGATCATCTGGAACTTCATCTACTTCTGGCCGATCTACACGGGCCACACCCTCCCGATGGACTCCTGGCGCGGCCGCATGTGGCTGGACACCTGGGTCTGATCCGCCCCGATCGCAGGACACGGCCCGGCTCCGGGGGCGCCCGCGCTCGCGGGGACGGGGGCGGGTGGCCATGCTGGAAGTGGACGCCCTCGGCTTCGGAGAGCGGTCGTCCCGAGCGGGGGCGACCGGGCCGGGGGCACCGGAGAGGTGGTGCGTCATGCGTGTGCGACGACTGCTCGGCCTCGCCCTCGCCACGGCGGCCCTGGCCGGCGCGGGCGCCGTCGGTGCCACGGCGGCCCAGGCGGCGGCCTACCCGACGATCACGTCCGCGGAGTGCGCGGACCAGGGCGGCACGGTCCAGACCGTCCCCTACGGCGGCACCGTGTGCGTGCTCCCCGACGGGAGCAGGGTGACCGTCACCTGACGGACCGTTGTTCCGGTCTGGTAACGAACCGTACGCATTGCATTTGCACAGAGTAAGGTCCGCACCAGAGGTTCTTTGAACACGTTCAGGGACCACGGGGATCTGGGGAGGACGCACGTGAACGGGGCGGCGAAAGGGGCCATCATCGGCGGGGTGTTTCTCGCGATGCTGGGCGGAGCCGGGTACGGGGTGTACGCGCTGGTGGGTGACGGTGGCGACGGCGACGGCAAGAACGGCGAGGCCGCCGTCCGCGCCGGGAAGGGCAGCGGGCCCGTCACCGAGAAGGAGGCCGCGCAGACCGCGAAGGCCTTCCTCGCCGCATGGGCGGCCGGAGACGCGCCGGCGGCGGCGGAACTGACGAACAACGTGCAGGCCGCGCAGAGCGCCGTGGCCGACTACCGGGCCAAGGCGTACGTGTCGAAGGCCGTGATCACTCCGGGGGCGCAGACGGGCACGACCATCCCGTTCGGCGTCGCCGCGGAGGTCACGTACCAGGGCGCCACCAAGCCCCTCGCGTACGAGTCCAAGCTGACCGTCGTACGCGGGCTGACCAGCGGGAAGCCGCTCGTCGACTGGCAGCCGTCGGTGATCCACCCACAGCTGCAGAAGGACGAGAAGCTGCGCGCGGGCGCGCCCGCGGCCCCGCCGGTCAAGGCCGTCGACCGCAACGGCGAGGAGCTCAGCGCCGAGAAGTACCCCTCGCTGCGGCCGGTCCTCGACCAACTGCGCCAGACGTACGGCGGCAAGACGGGCGGCAAGGCCGGGGCCGAACTGTGGATCGAGCCGGCCGCCCAGGACGCGCCGAAGCGGACGCTGCTGACGCTGGCGGAGGGGGAGCCGGGCACGCTGAAGACCTACCTGGACGCCAAGGTGCAGGCGGCGGCCGAGAAGGCCGTGGCCAAGTACCCGGAGTCCTCGGTGGTCGCCATCCAGACGGGCAACGGGCACGTCCTCGCGGTCGCCAACAACCGCAAGGACGGATTCAACGCGGCGATGGAGGGGCGGCGGGCGCCCGGTTCGACCATGAAGGTCGTGACGGCGGCGATGCTGATCGACCGGGGCAAGGCGGCGGCCGACAAGCCGGCGGAGTGCGCCAAGGAGGCCTCCTGGGGCGGCCGCACCTTCCACAACCTGAACAACTTCGAACTGCCGGGCGCGAACTTCGCGACCGGCTTCGCCAAGTCCTGCAACACCGCCTTCATCAAGCAGATCGACGACGTCGACGACGACGCGGCGCTGGCGAAGGAGGCCCGGGAGGTCTTCGGCCTCGGGCTGGACAACTGGAAGACGGGCATCCGCTCGGCGGACGGCCAGGTGCCGGAGGCGACGGGCGCGGAGGCGGCCGCCGAGTACATCGGCCAGGGCCGGATCACCATGAACCCCCTGAACGTCGCCTCGTTCACGGCCACCGCCCGCAGCGGGGTCTTCCACCAGCCGCTGCTCGTCCCGCCGGAGCTCGACGGGCGGCCGATCGCGCAGGCCGCGCGTCAGATGAAGCCCTCGGTCCAGCAGCAGCTGGTCCGGATGATGAGGCTGACGGCGACCAGCGGCACGGCGGCCCAGGCGATGAGCTCGGTGGGCGGCTCCGACAAGGGCGCCAAGACCGGCTCGGCGGAGGTCGACGGCGCGGGCAGCCCGGACAGCTGGTTCACGGGCTACAGCGGCGACGTGGCCGCGGCGGCCATGGTCGAGGCCGGCGGCCACGGCGGCGACGCGGCGGGCCCGCTGGTGGCCGCCGTCCTGAACGCCTCGTAAGGCCGGAACCGGCCCCGCCCCCGCACACCCGGGGGCGGGCCCCGGTGCCGGTCAGAGCGCGCCGCGAACGGCCCGCACCAGCGCCTGCGCCCGGGGGTCGGCCGTGACGGACTTGGCGTGGGAGTTCGTCACGTACCCGAACGCCACCCCCGTCTCCGGGTCCGCGAAGCCCAGCGACCCGCCCCGGCCCGGATGCCCGAACGACCCCGCCGACAGCAGCGGCGACGCCGGGCTGTGCAGCATGTACCCCGGCCCGAACCGCGTGTTGACGACCAGCACCCGGTCCGGCCCCGAGGAGAGCTCCGTCCCCGCCAGCCGGCGCGTCCGCTCGCCGAACAGCCCCGCCCCGTCCTCCGTGTCGCCCAGCAGCGCCGCGTACACGCCCGCCAAGCCCCGCGCCGTGCCGATGCCGGCCGAGGCCGGGAGTTCGGCCGCGCGGAACTCCGGGGCGTTCTCGTCCGGCAGCGGGGTGATCGCCGCGAACGCCCGCCGCGTCAGTGAGGCCGGATCGGCCCACGCCTCGGCGACGTTCCTCCGCGGTCGTGCCTTGAGGCCTCCGGCCATCCCCGAGGGCGGCTCCACCGGCCCCACCCGGCCCACGCGCCCCGTCTCCCCGGCCGGCAGGCCGATCCAGAACTCCAGCCCCCGCGGCCCCGTGACCTCCTGCGCCAGCCACTGTCCCAGCGAGGCCCCGGTCACCTGCAACACCAGCTCCGACAGCAGCCAGCTGTACGTCTGCGCGTGGTACCCGTGATCGGTGCCCGGCTCCCAGAAGGCCCGCTGCCCGGCGACCGCGCGCGCTCCCGAGACTCCGTCGACCGCCTGACCCGGCGTCAGCGGGGTGTCCAGGGCCGGCACGCCGGCCCGGTGCGCGAGCAGGTCCCGTACCAGCGCCCGCTCCTTGCCGCCCGCCTTGAACTCCGGCCAGTACGCCCCCACCGGCGCGTCCAGGTCCAGCAGCCCGCGCTGGTGCAGCAGCAGCGGTACGACGGCGGCGACGCCCTTGGTCGCCGAGCGCACCACCTGCGCGGTGCCGGCCGCCCAGGGCTCGCCGCCCTCGCCGCCCTCTACGTCCCTCGTGCCCGCCCACAAGTCCACGACCTTGCGGCCGTCCCGGTACACGGCCACGGCCGCGCCCCGGTCCCCGAGCATCTCGAAGTTGCGTACGAAAGCGTCCCGGACGGCCTCGAAACCCGCCGCCACCTCACCCTGGATGTCCACGAGCGGTCCAACAATCACCTGGTCGGACTTATGCCGTACCGAGCCGCCGGGGCCGGGGACCGGGCCGAGCCGCCGGGGACCGGACCGGGCCGCCGGGGGGTCAGGCCACCGACACCGAACGCGGGTCGAAGCCGAACGGCAGCTCCAGCCGGTGCGCCCGCATCAGCTCCTCGTCGCACAGCAGGTCCTGCGTGCGCCCGTCCGCCGCGATGACCCCCTCGCTCAGGATCACCGAGCGCGGGCACAGTTCCAGCGCGTACGGCAGGTCGTGGGTCACCATCAGCACCGTCACGTCCAGGGAGCGCAGGATGTCGGCGAGCTCGCGCCGCGACGCCGGGTCCAGGTTCGAGGAGGGCTCGTCCAGGACGAGGATCTCCGGCCGCATCGCCAGTACGGTCGCCACCGCGACCCGGCGGCGCTGCCCGAACGAGAGGTGGTGCGGCGGCCGGTCCGCGAAGCCGGCCATGCCGACCTGCTCCAGCGCCTCGTGGACCCGCGTCTCCAGCTCCGCGCCCCGCATCCCGGCGGCCGCCGGGCCGAAGGCCACGTCCTCGCGGACGGTCGGCATGAACAGCTGGTCGTCGGGGTCCTGGAAGACGATGCCGACCCGGCGCCGGATCTCGGCGAAGTTGCGCTTCTCGACCGGCAGCCCGGCCACCGTCACGGTGCCGACCCCGCCGCCGAGGATGCCGTTCAGGTGCAGCACCAGCGTGGTCTTGCCGGCGCCGTTCGGGCCGAGCAGGGCCACCCGCTCGCCCTGTCCGACGGTCAGGTCCACGCCGAAGAGGGCCTGGTGCCCGTCCGGGTAGGCGTACGCGAGGCCGGAGACGTCGAGGGAGGCGGGAGCGGTGGAAGAGGGCGAGGGGGTCACAGGGTCCATCCCATCAGACAGACGGCGAGCGCCGCCGCCGGGAGTACGGCCGCGTACGCCCACTGGGCGCGCGTGGCCACGACTTCGTCGATCACCGGCATCGAGCCGGCGTAGCCCCGGCTGACCATCGCGAGGTGGACCCGCTCACCGCGCTCGTACGAGCGGATGAACAGGGCCCCGGCGGTCTTGGCCAGCACCCCCCAGTGCCGGATCCCGCCGGCCTCGAAGCCGCGCGAGCGACGGGCGATCGACATCCGCCGCAGTTCGTCGGTGATCACGTCGCCGTACCGGATCATGAACGTGGCGATCTGCACCAGGAGCGGCGGCAGCTTGAGGCGCTGGAGCCCGAGCAGCAGCGCCCGCAGCTCGGTGGTCGAGGCGAGCAGCACGGAGGCGGCGACCCCGAGCGTGCCCTTGGCCAGGACGTTCCAGGCGCCCCACAGGCCCGAGACGCTGAGCGACATGCCGAGCACCTCCACCCGCTCGCCCTGCGCCACGAACGGCATGAGCACGGCGAAGGCCACGAACGGGACCTCGATCAGCAGCCGGCGCAGCAGGAAGCCGGCCGGGATCCGGGCCGCGGCCGCGACGGCCGCGATGAGGACGGCGTACAGCCCGAAGGCCCACACCGCCTCCCGCGGGGTGGAGACGACGACCACGACGAAGGCGAAGGCGGCGGCCAGCTTGCAGTGCGGCGGCAGCTCGTGGACCGGCGAGTGCCCGTGCCGGTAGAGCTTGTGGGCGTGGCCCGCGCCCATCTCAGCCCGCCGAGTTCGCGGTGGCGGTGGAGGCGGCCGTCAGGTCCTCGGCGCGCCGGCGGCGCACGGTCCAGAAGATGCCGGTGCCGACGGCCACGGTCGCGCCGACGCCGATGACACCGGCGAGGCCGCCGGAGAGACGGGCGTCGCCGACGTCCTTGACGCTGTAGTCGGCGAGCGGGGAGCCGGCGCTGGCGTGCTCCTTCACGTTCTGGTCGATGCCCTTGTCGGCGGCGACCTTCTCCAGGCCGTCGGGGCTGGCGGAGGCGTAGAAGGAGACGACACCGGCGAGGACGAGGGCGGTGACCAGACCCGTGATCCACACCGGCTTCGTGGAGCGCGCGGCGGCGGGGACGGCGGCCGGGGCCGCCGCCGGGGCGGCGTCGACCAGCTCGCCGCCGACGCGCAGCTTCAGCGGCGCGGCCAACCCTCGTGCCCCGTGGACCAGGTCCGGGCGCACGGCCAGTACGGCGCCCACGGTCGCGGCGGTGATCACGGCCTCGCCGATGCCGATCAGGACGTGCACGCCGACCATGGCGGTGAACACCTTGCCGAGGGGGACGTCGGTGGTCCCGCCGAGGGCGTACAGGAGGGTGAACATGACGGCCGCGCCGGGCACCGAGAGCAGCGCTCCGGCGAAGGCGGCGACGGTGACCGAGCGGCGGGTGCCGGGCAGGAGCTTCAGCAGCCCGCGGAAGACGGCGTAGGCGACGACCACGGTCACGACGGCCATGTTCATGACGTTGACGCCGAGGGCGGTCAGGCCGCCGTCGGCGAACAGGACGCCTTGCATGAGCAGCACCACGGACACGCAGAGCACACCCGTATAGGGGCCGACGAGGATCGCGGCGAGCGCCCCGCCCAACAGGTGGCCGCTGGTGCCGGCGGCCACGGGGAAGTTCAGCATCTGGACGGCGAAGATGAACGCGGCGACGAGCCCGGCGAGCGGAGCCGCCTTCTCCTCGAGCTCTCGGCGGGCGCCGCGCAGGCTCACGGCCACCGCGCCCGCGGCGGCGACACCTGCGGCGATGGAGACGGGGGCGTCGATGAAGCCGTCGGGCACATGCATGGGGCTGCTCCGCTTCCTGCGGTCTTTGAGCTGACAAATCTTTAACCGTTCAAGAATAGTGCCCAATTGCAAACCATTGGCAAGAGCGTCCGCACCACACATACCTCCGCGCGGATTCGTGGGAATGTGCGAGGCTGGGGGCACTACGGACTCATATGTTCCGATTTGAGGAGTCTTGTCGTGTCAGCCACCGCCGAGAATCCCCCCGTGGACGCAGCCACCGCCGTCGCCACCGCCGTCGCCGTGGCCGCCGTCGCCACCGCCGTCGAGGACCGCGTCACCGCCCGCGTGATCAGCGACGACCCGCTCTGCCGGAAGATCCCCGTCGCCCTGCGCTTCGCGCCCGCGGAGCCGCTGGCCGTACGGATCGTCTTCCCCTCCGGGCTCTCCCCCGAGGGCACCGAGAACGAGTGGGTCTTTCCGCGGGCCCTCCTCGAAGCGGGCCTCCAGGCGCCGACCGGCACCGGCGACGTGCGCATCTGGCCCTGCGGCCGCGTCCAGGCGGTGGTCGAGTTCCACTCCCCCGAGGGCGTCGCGGTGATCCAGTTCGACATCGCCGCGCTGCGCCGCTTCCTGCGCCGTACGAACACCGCCGTCACCCGGCAGGCCTAACGGCCCCGGACGGAAACGGACCCGCACCCGGAACGGCACCGGCCCCGCACCTGGCATCAGGTGCGGGGCCGGTCCTGCGGGGGTCGGCTGACGGGTCAGGCGTTGACCAGCTCGCGGTCCTTGTCCGGGCCCTCCGGGGAACCGGCGGAGCCTTCGAGGTGCTTGCGCAGGCTCTCGCCCTCCACGTCCACGTTCGGCAGCAGCCGGTCCAGCCAGCGCGGCAGCCACCAGGCCTTGTGGCCGAGCAGCGCGAGCACCGCCGGGACGATCGCCATGCGGACGACGAAGGCGTCGAAGAGGACGGCGATGGCGAGACCGAAGCCGATCATCTTGATCATCTGCTCGCTGGCCCCGATGAAGCCCGAGAACACCGCGATCATGATGACGGCGGCCGCCACGACCACCCGCGCGCTGTACTGGAAGCCGGTCACGACGGCCTGGCCCGGGCGCTCCCCGTGGACGTACGCCTCGCGCATGCGGGTCACGAGGAAGACCTCGTAGTCCATGGCCAGACCGAAGACGACACCCACCATGAAGATCGGCATCATCGACATGATCGGGCCGGTCTGCTCCACCCCGAAGACCGAGCCGAGCCAGCCCCACTGGAAGACCGCGACGACGGCGCCGAGGGCGGCCACCACCGAGAGCAGGAAGCCGAGGGCCGCCTTGAGCGGGACCAGGATCGAGCGGAAGACCACCATCAGCAGCAGGAAGGCGAGACCGACCACGAGTGCCAGGTAGGGCAGCAGCGCGTCGTTCATCTTCTGCGAGAAGTCGATGTTCATCGCGGTGGCGCCGGTGACGAGGACGTCGTCGCCGCTGCCGTCGCGGATGGTGTGGACCAGGTCCTCGGTCTTCCCCGAGGACGGCCGGTCCTTCGGGATCACGGTGATCACCGAGGCGTCGCCGGCCTCGTTCGGGGCCGGCGGCATGACCGCGGCCACGCCCTCCAGGCCCTTGATCCGGGCCTCGGTCGCGTCGGCGAGCTTCTTGTCTCCGTCGACGACCACCATCAGCGGGCCGTTGAAGCCCGGGCCGAAGCCCTCCGACAGCAGGTCGTACGCCTTGCGCTGGGTGGTGGAGACCGGCTGGGCGCCGTCGTCCGGCAGGCCCATCTCCAGCTTGCCCGCCGGGATCGCGATCGCGCCGAGGCCGATCACGCCGACGAGCAGGACCATGATCGGGCGGCGCAGGACGAAGCGGGCCCAGCGGGTGCCGCCGTTGGCCTTGGGCTCGGCGCCGGCCGGCTTGCCCTTGCCGAACAGCCTGCTCTTCTTGCCCGCCGGCAGGACCTTCTTGCCCGCGAAGCCGAGGATGGCCGGGACCAGCGTCAGGGCGACGAGGACGGCGATGACCACGGTGCCCGCGGCGGCGAAGCCCATCTTCGTCAGCATCGGGATGTTGACGACGGCCAGGCCCACGAGGGCGATGACCACGGTGAGACCGGCGAAGACGACGGCGGAGCCGGCGGTTCCGGCGGCCCGGCCCGCGGCCTCGTCGCGCTCGCGGCCCTCGGCGAGCTCCACGCGGTAGCGGGAGACGATGAAGAGGGCGTAGTCGATGCCGACCGCGAGGCCGATCATCATCGCGAGGGTGGAGGTGGTGGAGCCAAGGTCCAGCACGTTGGCGAGCGCGGTGATGGAGGAGACGCCGATGCCCACGCCGATGATCGCCGTCAGCAGCGGCAGCCCGGCCGCGACCAGCGAACCGAAGGTGATGACGAGGACGATCGCCGCGATCAGGATGCCGACGATCTCGCCGGAGCCCGTCTCGGGGGCCGTCATCAGGGCGTCGCCGCCGATCTCGACGGTGAGCCCGGCGGCCTTGGCCGCGGTGCCGGAGTCCTTGAGCGCGTCGCGCGTCTCGTCCTTCAGCTCCATGCCGCTGACGGTGTACTTGACGCTCACGTACGCGGTGGAGCCGTCCTGGCTCACCGCCCGCGCCTGGTACGGGTCGGCGACCGAGGCGACCTGGGCCTTGCCCGGGCCCTCCTTCAGGTCGGAGACGATCTTCTCGACCTGGGTCTTGTTCTTCCCGTCGTTGACCGAGGAGCCCGCGGGCGCCTTGACGACGATCCGGGCGGTGGCGCCGTCGGCGGCCATGCCCGGGAACTTCTTGTCCAGCACGTCGAAGGCCTTCTGGGCCTCCGTGCCGGGTATCGAGAACGATCCGGAGGTGGGTGCGGACGCCGTCGCCGCGCCGAAGCCGGCGGCGAACAGCAGCGCCACCCACAGGAGCGCGACGAGGCCTCGGCGCCGGAAGGCGCCCCTGCCGAGTCGGTAGAGGAAGGTAGCCACGGAGGCGGTTCTCCCGTTCAGGTCGTGGTGGATCCGGGACGGATCAGGGCGTGGAGAGCCGGCCCGACGACGAGAGCGGCGTGTCAGGAGCAGCGGGAGGTGTCGGACGATCAGACGCCGAGGGCGGGGAACACCACGGAGTCCATGAAGGCGGCGAGGAACGCCTGGTCGACGGACCGGTCCTCCATCAACGGCAAGGCGATGAAGGCGCCGATCAGCATGTGCGGTACGAAACGGATCGCGGGACAGTCCGGGGCGATCTCACCCCGTTCCACGGCGCGCCGCAGGATCTCGTCGAGTCCGGAGATCTCCGGCTCCATGAGCAGCCTGCGCAGCGCCTGGTGCAGTTCGGGGCTCGCGTGGACGGCATGCGCGAGACCCCGCAGCAGTGCGGTGTCCTTCGCCATCTGCGCGTTGTCGGAGAGTTCCACCATGCGGTGGAAGTCGCCGCGCAGCGTGCCGGTGTCGATCTCCCGGAGGGAGGCCGGCTTGGTGCAGCGCAGGGCTCTGGCGACCAGCTCCGGCTTGCTCCCCCACTGGCGGTAGAGGGTGGCCTTGCTGGACTTGGTGCGGGCGGCGACCGCGTCCATGGTCAGCGCCTCGTAGCCGACCTCGCGCAGGAGGTCGAGGACCGCCTCGTGGAGTTCGGCTTCCCGCTCGGGGGTGATCCGGCTGCGCCGCGACGCGATTTCCTCGGGCATCTCCGGCACCTCCCATCCGAACGAAACTGTTTCGTACACCGATGACGATACCCCCGCACCGAACGAAACGAAACCGTTCCGTTTCGCTTGGGGAGTGGCGTGCGTCACCTGCGGCGGGGATGGATCACCTGTACGAGTTGCCAGCCCCCCTCGGCGCGGAAAGCATTGTGGGGTGAGTCACGACGGCGCGTACCTCCGCTTCCCGCACCTCCACGACGATCTGCTGTGCTTCGCGACCGAGGACGACCTCTGGATCGCTCCGCTGGTCCCCGAGGGCGAGAGCCCCGGCCGGGCCTGGCGGATCACGGTCGACCGGACCAGGGTCGGCCACCCCCGCTTCTCCCCCGACGGCCGGCACATCGCCTTCACGACCTGGCGCAGCCTCGACCCCGAGATCCACCTCGCCCCGGTGGCCGGCGGCCCGGCCCGCCAGCTCAGCTACTGGGGGGCGACGGACACGCGCGTCTGCGGCTGGACCCCGCCGGACAAGGACGGCCGCAGCGACATCCTCGCCGTGTCCTCGCACGGGCAGCCCTTCTCCTATTACGCCTGGGCCTACAGCGTGCCGACCGACGGCTCACCCGGCGGCAAGCTGCCGTGGGGGCCCGTCTCGGACATCGCCGTCCACGAGGAACCGGGAGGGGAGCGGCGCACCCTGCTCCTGACGGGCAAGCCCCCGCACGAGCCGGCCGCCTGGAAGCGCTACCGCGGCGGCGCCACCGGCCGGCTGTGGCTGCACGGCACGCAGCTGCTGGAGCACGTCGAGGGCCACCTCGACGCCCCGATGTTCGTCGGCGGCCGGATCGCCTTCCTCTCCGACCACGAGGGCATCGGCAACCTCTACTCCTGCCTGCCCGACGGCACCGACCTGCGCCGCCACACCGACCACGAGGAGTTCTACGCCCGCCACGCCTCCAGCGACGGCTCCCGCGTCGTCTACCAGTGCGCCGGTGACCTCTGGCTCGTGGACTCGCTCGCCCCCGATGCCTCCCCGCGCCGGCTCGACGTCCGCCTCGGCGGTCCCCGCGCGGGCCGCCGTCCGTACCAGATCCCGGCCGCCAGCCACGTCGACTCGCTCTCCGTCGACACCACCGGCCGGGCCAGCGCCGTCGTCATCCGCGGCAGCCTGTACTGGCTCACCCACCGCGACGGGCCCGCCCGGACGATCGCCGACACCCCGGGCGTGCGGGTGCGGCTGCCCGAGATGCTCGGCAGCAGCGGGCAGGTCGCGTACGTGACGGACGCCGAGGGCGAGGACGCGATCGAGATCGCCTACCTGCCCCGGGCCTCCGGGGACCGCGAGCCGCGCCGGCTGGCCTCGGGGAAGCTGGGCCGCGTACTGGAGCTGCTGTCCGATCCGGACGGGGAGCGGCTCGCGATCGCCTCCAACGACGGGCGGCTGCTCCTGATCGACGTGTCCGACGAGGAGGCCGGCTCCCCGTCCGGGCCGGGCGCCGAGGAGTCCGGCGGGGAGGTCACCGAGCTGATCCGGTCCATCAACGGGCCCGTGACCGACCTGGCGTTCTCGCCCGACGGGGCCTGGCTGGCCTGGTCGCACCCGGGCATCGGGCGCTCCCTGCGCCAGATCAAGATGGCCCGGATCTCCGGCCCCGGCCCGCGCTCCATCGTCGACGTCACCAACGGCCGCTTCGAGGACGAGAACCCGGTCTTCACCCGCGACGGCCGCTACCTGGCCTTCCTCTCGTGGCGCGGCTTCGACCCGGTCTACGACGTGCACACCGGCGACCTGTCCTTCCCGCTGGGCTGCCGTCCGTACCTGGTGCCGCTGTCCTCGGCGACCCCCTCGCCGTTCGCGTTCACCCCCGACGGGCGCCCGGCGGCGGGCGGGCTCGACCCGGGCGAGGGCGAGTCCGCCGAGGGCGAGGGCGCGGTCATGGTGGAGGTGGAGGGGCTGGAGAGCCGCGTCACCCCGTTCCCGGTGACGGCGTCGAAGTACTCGGCCCTGTACCCGGTCAGCGGCGGCGGGCTGGTGTGGCTGCGCTGGCCGATCTCGGGCGCGCTCGGCGAGACCTTCGCCAACCCGACCGACACCAGCGGCAAACCCACCCTGGAGCACTTCGAGATCACCAAGGCACGCAAGAGCGAACTGGCCTCCGGGCTGGACTGGTTCGCGGTCAGCGGCGACGGCACCCGGCTCGTCGTCAACGACGACGGCGACCTGCGCGCGGTCCCCTCGAACGAGTCCGGCGACGGCGACTCCACCGTCTACCTGGACCTGCGGCGCATCCTGCACGAGGTGGACCCGGCCGCCGAGTGGCGCCAGGCCTTCGAGGAAGCCGGGCGGCTGACCCGCGCGTACTTCTGGGAGCCGGGCATGTGCAACATCGACTGGGACGGGGTGCTGCGCCAGTACCGCCCCCTGGTAGAACGGGTCGCCTCGCCCGACGAGTTCGCGGACCTGCTGCGCGAGGTGCTCGGCGAGCTCGGCACCTCGCACGCGTACGTCGCCCCCGCGCGCCGCAACGAGGGGCCGCCGCACTACCACCGGCCGATCGGGTTGCTCGGCGCCAACTTCGTGCCCCGCGAGGAGGGCTGGACGCTGGCCCGGATCCTGCCCGGCGAGTCCTCCGACTCCAAGGCCCGCTCCCCGCTCGCCGGCACCGGGATCCGGGAGGGCGCCGTGCTCACCCACGTCGACGGGCGGCCCGTGGACCGGGTGGCCGGGCCCTATCCCCTGCTCGCGGCGGCCGGAGGCACCACGGTCGAGCTGACCTTCGTACCCGCGGAGGGCGAGGGCCGGGCCCGGCGGGTCGCGATCGTGCCGCTGATCGACGAGCGGCCGCTGCGCTACCAGGACTGGGTGTCCAAGCGGCGCGCGGTGGTCCGCGAGCTCAGCGGCGGCAAGTGCGGCTACCTGCACATCCCCGACATGGGCGGCTCGGGCTGGGCGCAGTTCAACCGGGACCTGCGGATGGAGATGTCCCGGCCCGCGCTGCTCGTGGACGTGCGCGGCAACGCGGGCGGGCACATCAGCGAGCTGGTGGTGGAGAAGCTGACCCGCTCGATCCTCGGCTGGGACCTCACGCGCAACGCCCAGCCGGTCAGTTACGCCTCCAACGCGCCCCGCGGCCCGATCGTCGCGCTGGCCGACGAGGCGACCTCCTCGGACGGTGACATGATCACGGCCGCCTTCAAGCTGCTCGGGCTCGGGCCGGTGGTCGGCCAGCGCACCTGGGGCGGGGTGGTCGGCATGACCGGCCGGCACACCCTGGGCGACGGCACGGTGATCACGGTGCCGATGAACGCCGCCTGGTTCCCGGAGTACGGCTGGTCGGTGGAGAACCACGGCGTGGAACCGGACCTGGCGATCCTGCGGACCCCGCTCGACTGGGCGGAGGGGCGGCACGCGCAGCTGGACGACGCGGTGTTCCTGGCGCTGGAGCTGCTGGAGCAGGAGCCTGCCGCGGTGCCGCCCGGGTACGAGGACGTCCCCGACCTGAGGCGTCCGAAGCTGCCGCCGAGGCCGTAGCCCGCGGGGAGCCCGCCCCCTGACCGCCCGGGTCGCGCGGTCACGGGGAAGGGGCGCGGCCTGTGCAGTGCACGGGCCGCGCCCCTTCCGTGACGAACTGCGGGCGTCAGAAGTCCCAGTTGTCGTCGAGCTCGTCGTGGACCTTCGCCTTCTTCTTCTTGGCCTGGTCCGCGCCGTGCGCAGCGTGCGCGGGCGCCGCCTCGTCCTTCGCGCCCTGGCGGCTCGCCTTGGCCTTGTCCTCGAGCTCTTGCGCCTTGTCCTGGAACTGGTCCTTGATGCCCATGCTGTTCACTCCTGGTGGGGTGTGTAGGGGACCGGGCTGCGACCAGATTTGCACGAGCGGACAAAACTCGCATTTCGATCAATGACGCTCCGTGCCCAGGGTCCGTTCCTTCTCGTCGGCCGCGCCTCCGGCCCCCACCAGCCCCCGGGAGACGCTCGTCAGCCGGGGCTCGAAGCGCCTCATCTCCCGCTGCCCGACGGTCGCGATGATCCCGGGCAGGTAGCCGCGCACGCCCTGCATCCCGCGCAGCCACCACTGCGCGTACACGTGCGGTGAGCGCCGCTCGATGCCGGCCACGATCCGGTCCACCGCCGGACCCAGCGGGTACGTGCGGTTCGCCGGCCACGGCAGCCTTCCGCGCAGTTCCCGCATGACCTCGTCCTGGTCGGCCCCGCGCACCATGTCGGTGTCGGTCCAGGAGAGGTAGCCGACGCCCACCTTGACGCCCTTGTGGCCGACTTCGGCGCGCAGGCAGTGCGCGAAGGCCTCGACGCCGGACTTGGAGGCGCAGTACGCGCTCATCATCGGCGCCGGCGTGATCGCGGCGAGCGAGGCGATCTGGAGGAAGTAGCCGCGGCTCTCGGTGAGTACGGGGAGGAAGGCGCGGGCGGTGACCGCCCCGCCGATCAGGTTGACCTCGATCACCCGGCGCCAGGCCTCGGGGTCGGAATCGGCGAACGGACCGCCGGCGGCGACCCCCGCGTTGGCGACGACGAGGTCGACCTTGCCGAAGCGCTGCTTGACCTCCTGCGCGACGCGGGCCATCGCCTCGTGGTCGGTGACGTCGGCGTGCCAGTGGTCGCTGTCGGCGTGCAGCCGTTCGGAGACCTCCTTGAGGACCTCCGGCTCCAGGCCGACCAGGGCCACCTTCGCGCCGCGCGCGGACAGCTTGCGGGCCAGGAGCTCGCCCACCCCGCGGGCCGCGCCGGTGACGACGGCGACCTGGCCTTCCAGACTCCTGCTCGCGCTCACAGCGTCTCCTTCAGTTCGTCGGTCACGTTCGCCAGGTGGACGGTCAGCTCGCGGATGGCGGCGGTGACCGCCTCGGGGGCCTCGATCGGGGTCATGTGCCCCATGCCGGTCAGTTCGGTCAGCCCCACGCAGCGGGGCAGCGCCGCGGCGAGCCCCCGGGCGTGCACGATCGGGGTGAGGCGGTCGTTCTTGCCGCCGATGACGGCGGTGGGCACGGTGAGCGTCGCGAGGTTCGCGTCCAGGTCCAGCCCGGCGAGCACCCCGGACCAGGCGTACCGGACGCCGGCGGGGCAGGCGTGGACGATGCGGGCGCAGGCCTCGACCTTGTCGGGCGCGGACCCGGGGCCCATGGTGGCGTACTTCAGCACCCGTTTGGCGACCGGCGTGACGGGCCCGAGCGGGGCGCGCGCGCCGAGGACCGCGCCGGTGATGCGCGTCCGTACGCGCCCGGGGCGCAGGGGCAGCACCAGCGACTCCGCGACCAGCCGGCCGCTGCCGGTGCTGCACAGCAGCGCGGCGGCGGCGTGCTCGGCGAACTCCGGGCGCCCGGCGGCGGCCATGATCGTCATGCCGCCCATGGAGTGCCCGGCGACGACCGCCTTCTCCCCGGGGGCCAGGGTGGCCCCGAAGACGGCCACGAGGTCGTCGGCGAGGGCCTCGGCCGCGTACCGGGAGGCGGCGGGGCTGCGCCCGTGTCCGCGCTGGTCGTACGCGATGACCCGGTGGTCCCGGGCGAGCTCGCGGATCTGCGCGGCCCAGAAGGCGGTGGAGCAGGTCCAGCCGTGGGCCAGCACCACGGCCGGCGCGCCCTCGTCCCCGTGCTCCTCCACGTGCAGGCGGGCCCCGTCGGCGGAGACCGCGACGAGTTCCCGCCGGGCGGCGGGCGGGGCGTACCTCCCGGAGGTGACGTACCCGGTCCGGCTCACGCGGCTCCCTCCGCGTTCCCGGCGCCGGCGGGGATGCGCTCGGGGTGGTCCTCCCGGAGCCGGATGACCTCGTACTCGGACAGGTCCACGCTCCGCGTCTCCTTGCGGAACTCGCCGGTCGTGCCCGGCCAGACCGTCGTGTTGCGCCCTTGCGCGTCCAGGTACCAGCTGGTGCAGCCGCCGGTGTTCCACACGGTGCGCTCCATGCGGGTCTGGACCTGGCGGTTCCACCGGTTCACGGCCGAGGGCCGGGCCGCGAGGGCGACCTGTCCGCCGAGCACGTCCAGCTGGCGCAGGTAGTCCGCCATGTAGTTCAGCTGCGACTCGATCATCAGGATCATCGAGCTGTTGCCGAGTCCGGTGTTCGGCCCGATGATCGTCATCCAGTTCGGGAAGCCGGCGGCCGTCGCCCCGCGCAGCGACTGCATCCCGTCCTTCCAGTGGTCGGCGAGGGTCCTGCCCTCGGCGCCCACCACCCGGTCGGCGATCGGCATGTCCGTGACGTGGAACCCGGTGCCGAAGATGATCGCGTCGGCCTCGGTCCGCGTGCCGTCGGCGGCGACCAGCGTGTTGCCCCGGATCTCCTGGAGCCCGGAGGCGACCAGGTCCACGTGGGGCCGGGCCAGCGCCGGGTAGTACTCGCTGGAGAGCAGGATCCGCTTGCAGCCGATCCGGTACGAGGGCGTCAGCTTGGCCAGCAGCTCCGGGTCCTTGATCGAGCGCGCCATGTTGGCCTTGGCCAGCGCCTCGACGAGCCCGAGCTGGTGGGGCCGCTTGGTGAAGGCGCTGACCTGGAGCTCGCGGATCCCCCACAGCAGCCCCCGGCGGGCCGCGCGGGTGAACGGCAGCTGCCGGTGCAGCCAGCGCTCCGCGCCGCTGATCGCCCGGTCGGTGCGCGGCATCACCCACGGCGGGGTCCGCTGGAACAGTGTGAGGCGCTCCACGTCGGGGGCGATGGCCGGCACGATCTGGATGGCCGAGGCGCCGGTGCCGATCATGGCGACCCGCTTGCCGCGCAGGTCGTAGTCGTGGTCCCAGCGCGCGGAGTGGAAGACCTTGCCGGGGAAGTCGGCGAGCCCGGGGATCTCCGGCATCTTCGGGTCGGACAGCGGCCCGGTGGCGGAGACCACGACGTCGGCGGTGAGTTCGCCGGCCGAGGTCTCGATCTCCCACCTGAGCCGGTCGGCGTCCCAGCGCATCATGCGCACCTCGGAGTTCAGCCGCAGGTGCGGACGGAGCCCGAAGGTGTCGGCGACGTGCTCCAGGTAGGCGCGGATGGCCGGCTGCCCCGAGAAGGTCCGCGGCCAGTCGGGATTGGGCGCGAAGGAGAACGAATAGAGATGGGAGGGGACGTCGCAGGCGCACCCGGGATAGCTGTTGTCCCGCCAGGTCCCGCCCACCGAACCGGCCCGTTCCAGGACCACGAAGTCCGTGATCCCCTCGCGCCGCAGCCGCACGGCTGCGCCCAGTCCCCCGAACCCGGAACCGATCACCGCCACTCGTACGTGCTCGCGCTCACCCATGCCACCGCTCATGCCCGCCGCCTTCCGCAGCCCCACAGCGCAACACTGCCAGCAATCACTGGCACAATCGGGAGACTAGAGCAGCTCCGTACTCATGGGTAGAGGTCGCACCCGGAAAGTTACCGGCGGTACGCCATAGGCTGCGCCTGTGGAAGACACGGAAGCGGGAACGACAGTGCGTGAATACCGTACGGAGGAACTGGCCGAGGCGGCCGGCATCCCCGTCCGCACCCTGCGCTTCTACCGCGAGCGCAAGCTGCTCCCGCCACCGCGCCGCGAGGGCCGGATCGCCTGGTACGACGAGCACCACCTGGCCCGGCTGCGCACCATCGCCGCCCTGCTGGAGCGCGGCCACACCCTGGGCGGCATCGCCGAGCTGACCGCCGCATTCGAGAGCGGGCGCGACGTCAGCCAGCTCGGCGAACTGCTCGGCATCGGCTGGTCCGAGGAGACCCCCGTACGGCTGACCCCCGAGGCCCTCGCCGACTACTTCGAGGGCGAGGTCACCCCGGAGAACCTGGCGGCCTCCCTCGACCTCGGCTACCTCGCCACCGACGGGGACGAGATCGTGCACGTCAGCCGCCGCCTGCTCGACGTCTCCTCCGCGCTCGTCCGCGAGGGCGTCCCGCTCGCGGCGGTGCTGGAGACCGGGCGCCGGGTCCGCGCGCACGCGGACGCCATGGCCGCCCTGTTCACGGAGCTCATCTCCGCGCACCTGCCCGAGGACGCCCTGCCGCGCCTGCGCCCCCTGGCGAAGAGCGTGGTGGAGGCGGAGCTCTCGATGGCGATGGACCGCCTCCTGGCCTCGGCTCAGGACCCCAGTGCGTAGACCGCGGTCACCGGCGCGTGGTCGGACCAGCGCTCCGGGTGCGTCTCGGCCCGCTCGACGAACGCCTTGACGGCCCTCGCGGCCAGACCCGGGGTCGCGACCTGGAGGTCGATGCGCCAGCCGGCGTCGTTGTCGAAGGCCCGCCCGCGGTAGGACCACCAGGAGTACGGCCCCTCGGTGTCCGGGTGCAGGCTCCGTACGACGTCCACGTACCCGGCGGTGTCGTACACCTGCCCGAGCCACTCCCGCTCCTCGGGCAGGAAGCCGGCGTTCTTCCGGTTGGTCTTCCAGTTCTTGAGGTCGGCCTCGTGGTGGCAGATGTTCCAGTCACCGCACACCACGACCTCGCGGCCCCCGGCGGCGGCGCGCACCTTCAGCTCGGCGAGGTAGGGCAGGAACTCCGCCATGAACCGGTACTTCTCGTCCTGCTTCTCGGTCCCGGCCTCGCCGGAGGGCAGGTAGAGGCTGGCGACGGTGACGCCCGGGAGGTCCGCCTCGATGTAGCGCCCGCTCGCGTCGAACTCGTCGCTCCCGAACCCCACCCGCACGGCGTCGGGCTCGCGCCGCGTGTAGAGGGCGACCCCGGCCCGCCCCTTGGCGGCGGCCGGCGCGAACACGGTGTGCCAGCCGTCGGGCCTGCGGACCTCGTCCGGAATCTGCCCCTCCTCGGCCCGCACCTCCTGCAGGCAGACGACGTCGGCGTCCGACCCGGCCAGCCACGGGGAGAACCCCTTCTTGGCCGCGGCGCGGATCCCGTTCACATTCACGCTGGTCACAGTGAGCATCCCCGCACCCTAACCGGAGCGTTCCGTACGATGTTCCGATGTCTCACGGGATAGAGCTCCGCGTGGTGCCTTACGACCACCCGGACGCCCTCAAACTCAACGACCAGGTCCAGCTGGAGTACCAGGAGCGCTACGGCGGTGAGGGCGACGTCACACCGCTCGACCCGGCGATGTTCGCCCCGCCGAAGGGCCTGTACCTGCTCGCGTACGACGCCTGCGGCGCACCCGTGGCCAGCGGCGGCTGGCGCAGCCAGGACCGGAACGACGAGGGCTACTCGGACGGCGACGCCGAGCTCAAGCGCATGTACGTGGTCGCCGGGGCCCGCGGCCAGGGCCTGGCCCGCCGCATCCTGGCGGCGCTGGAAGCCGACGCCCGCGCGGCGGGGCGCACCCGCATGGTCCTGGAGACGGGGGACCGGCAGCCGGAGGCGATAGCCCTCTACTTCTCCTCGGGCTACACCCTCACGGCGAAGTTCGGCCACTACCGCACGTACGACTCCAGCCGCTGCATGGCCAAACCGCTCCGGCCGTGACGCGCCGCCCGCCGCACCCCGGCGGGTCCGGCTCCGGCCGTGACGCGGCGAGCCCGTCGAAGACGGGACCCGTTCCCCGGAGTACGCTCACCGCCCACACGGGCGGGGAGATCCGGCCAGTGCGAGGAACCGGCCGTGGGGCCGGGAACGTGTCCTCCTCAGAGATCGGATCTCACGAAGGGGGTTCAGGTCGTGGAACTGACCGCAGAAATCGCTGCGATCCGCGCAGGAGGGGGTGACCCGGCGCGCCTGGTGGGCGAGTTCCGCCGTACCGCCCTGTTCGTCCCGTTCGCCGTCGGCGACGACGGATCCCACGAGGGCCTGATGTCGGCCGTGACGGGCGGGATCCGCTGGTTCTACGCCTTCACCGACGAGCAGGCCCTGGCCCGGTTCGCGGTGGCGCGCGCGGACGCCGACCGTTCGTGGGAGTACCTGTCGATCCTCGGCGCCCGTCTCACCGACGCGGTGATCCCGCTGGTCGACGGACCGGCCGGAGTGGCCGTCAACGTGGCCGACGAGGACGGCTCGATGTTCTTCCCGCCCGTCTCGGGCATCGTCCCCGACGCGTACGCCGTGGACGTCGACCCCGCGGGCGCGGCCTGATGGCGGGCGACGGGGACCTCGAAGTCTCCCCGGCCGCGGTCAAGGCGGTGCAGGACGGCCTGCGCTCGGCGATCGCGGAACTGCGCGAGTCGTCGGACGCCGCCGGAGCCTCCCAGGGGGCGGGTTTCGGCGACCTGGCCATGACGGGCATGGAGGCGGGCCACATGGGCCTGTCCAAGGACTTCGAGGACTTCTGCGAACGCTGGGAGTGGGGCGTGCGCAGCCTCGTGCAGAACGCCAGCACCCTCGCGCACTCCCTCGGCATCGCGGCCGGCACCGTCTGGGAGGAGGACCATTACGTCCAGGGCGCCTTCAAGGTCGCCGTGAACGCCGCGTACGGCAATCCGCACGCCACCGACGAGGAGATCGCGAAGAAGGGCTGGGGCGACATCTTCTCGGCCGACGTCTACAAGCCGGACTACAGCGCCGAGTCCTTCGAGAAGGGCGCCGAGGACATCACGAAGACCTGGTCGGACACGAAGGACAAGGTGACCTCGACCGGGAAGATCGGCTCGCTCAAGGACCTGCTGGACCGGGCCGACGGCAAGGGGGGCAACGGCTGATGGGGCTCGGCGACTTCATACCGGATCCGGTCGAGGACTGGGTCGAGGACCGCGCAGAGGACCTCGGCGACGCGATCGAGTGGACCGGCGACAAACTGGCCGGGGTCGCCGACAAGGTGGGCCTGGACGAGGCGGGCGACTGGATCCGCGACAAGAGCCGCTCGGCCGCCAACCAACTGGGCGCGGACGTCTGCGAGCTGGAGCTCGGGCAGACCGACGACCCGAAGAAGCTGGTCTACGGCAGCGTCACCAAGATCCGGGCGCAGGTCTCGCACCTGAGCGACTTCGAGCGCTCGTTCACGCTGGTCGGCAAGGGCCTCAAGGGCATCGCGGAGCCCGACGGCCTCAAGGGCAGGACGGCGGAGACCTTCCGGGAGAAGGTGGCCAAGGAGCCGCCGCGCTGGTTCAAGGCGGCGGAGTCCTTCGGGAAGGCCGCGGACGCGATGAACCGGTTCGCGGACACCGTGGAATGGGCGCAGGGCCAGGCCAAGGAGGCACTGGAGGAGTACGAGAAGGCCAAGAAGGCCTCCAACGACGCCCGCACCGCGCACAACAAGGCGATCGACGCCTACGAGGACGCGGTCAAGGCGAAGAAGGACCCGCTGCCGGCCAAGCCGACCGGGGAGTTCCAGGACCCCGGCAAGGCCCTGGCCACGGCCGCCCAGGACAAACTCGACAACGCGCGCAAGCAGCGCAACGACGTCGCGCAGACGGCCGGCGCGGCGGTCCGCGCGGCCCGCGACGCCGCTCCGCCGAAGCCCTCGTACGCCAAGCAGCTCGGCGACGGCCTGGACTACCTGGACCTCGCCCGGACGCACCTCGCGGGCGGCGTCATCAAGGGCACGGCCGACATGGTCGACTTCGCCCGGGCGCTGAACCCGTACGACATCTACAACATCACCCACCCCGCCGAGTACCTGACGAGCCTGAACTCCACGGCCGCGGGCCTGGTCACCGCCGTCAACGATCCGTGGGGTGCGGGCAAGCAGATGCTCGACGAGTTCATGAAGGACCCCTCCGAGGGCGTCGGCAAGCTGATCCCCCAGCTCTTGGCCGACAAGGGCCTGGGCGAACTCGGCGCGGGCGCCAAGGGCGTCAGGGACCTCGAACACCTCGACGACGTCAAGAAGGGCCCGGGCCGCACCGGCCTGGGCGAGCACGGACCCCACCCGGGCGAGCGGCCCGACCTGGAGAAGCCCAGCAAGTACACCGACCCCGTCGACCTCGCCACCGGCCGGATGTACCTGCCGCAGACGGACGTGGTCCTGCCCGGGGCCCTGCCGCTCGTCTTCACGCGCCGCGCGGAATCGGGCTACACCGCGGGCCGCTGGTTCGGACCGGCCTGGTCGTCCACGGTCGACCAGCACCTGGAGATCGACGCCGAGGGCGTCGTCCTCCTGACGGAGGACGGCCTGGTCGTCGCCTACCCGCACCCGGCGCCCGGCCTCCCGGTGCCGCCGCTGTCCGCGTCCGCCCCCCAGCACCCGCTGGAGCGCACCCCGGACGGCGACTGGACGCTGACCGACCCGGAGACGGGCCACACCCGCCGCTTCACTCCGCCGGCGGACGGCTCCGAGAACGGCATCGCACCGGTCGCGCAGCTGGAGGACCGCAACGGCAACCTGATCACCTTCGAGTACGACGCCCACGGCACCCCCCTGGGCATCGACCATTCCGGCGGCTACCGCCTGCGCTTCGAGACCGCCGGCGGACGGATCACCGCCCTGCACCTGGACGGCGGCCCGCGGATCCTCTCGTACGGCTACACCGGCGGGCACCTGACCGAGATCACCAACTCCTCGGGCCTGCCGCTTCGCCTCACCTACGACGACCGCGCGCGCATCAGCTCCTGGACCGACACCAACGGCAGCCGGTACGAGTACGCCTACGACGACCGGGACCGCTGTGTCGCCGAGGCCGGGGAGGCGGGCCACTACGCCCTCACCTTCGGCTACGACGAGGCCGACGCGGCGACCGGCCTGCGGGCCACGCGCATGACCACCGCCGACGGCCACACCCGCCGCTACCTCTTCGACGAGCGCTGCCGCCTCGTCGCCGAGACCGACCCGCTCGGCGCGGTCACCCGCCACGGGTACGACGCCCGGGGCCGGCAGACGTCGACCACCGACCCGCTCGGCCACACCACGCACAACCGCTACGACGACCGGGGCCTGCTCGTCTCGGTGGTCCGCCCGGACGGCCGGGAGGCGCGGGCGGAGTACGACGGCCTCGGCCGGCCGGTGAAGGTGATCGCCGCCGACGGCTCCGTGACCCGCCAGACCTTCGACGAGCGCGGCAACCGCACGTCCGTCACCCGGCCCGACGGGTCCCTCACCCGCTTCGCCTACGACGGGCGCGGCCACCTGTGCGCGGTCACGGACCCGCTGGGTGCGGTGACCCGGGTCCGCACCGACCGGGCCGGGCTGCCGGTCGCGGTCACCGACCACCGCGGTGCCACGACCACGTACGAACGCGACGCCTTCGGGCGTACGACGGCGGTCACCGACCCGCTCGGTGCGGTCACGCGCACCGAGTGGTCGGTGGAGGGCAATCCGCTGCACCGCAGCGGCCCGCACGGTCACCGCTCCTGGACCTACGACGGCGAGGGCAACTGCCTGGCCCGGACGGACGCCGGCGGCGCGGCGGTGCGCTTCGAGTACGGCCACTTCGACGTCGTCGTGGCCCGCACCGACGCCGACGGCTCGCGCCACACGTACACCTACGACGCCGGGCTGCGGCTCACCGGGGTACGCAACCCCCAGGGCCTGACCTGGACGTACGTGTACGACGCGGCGGGACGGCTGGTCACGGAGACGGACTTCGACGGCCGCTCGCTCGACTACGCCTACGACGCCGCGGACCGGCTCGTCGGCCGGACCGACGGGCTCGGGCGGACGATCGCCTACGAACGCAACGCGCTGGGCCAGACCGTCCGCAAGGACGCCGCCGGCGAGGTGACGACGTTCGAGTACGACGTCTTCGACCAGCTCGCGGTCGCGGTGCGCGGGGACTGCGTACTGACCCGGCTGCGCGACCGGACGGGCCGCCTGCTGGAGGAGACGGTCGACGGCCGCAGGCTCGTCCACACCTACGACGCCGCGGGCCGCCGCACCGGCCGGACCACGCCGACGGGGGCCACCGCCGCCTGGTCCTACGACGATTCGGGCCGCCGGGACGCGCTGACGACCGCGGGGCGGCGGATCGGCTTCACCCACGACGCGGCGGGCCGGGAACTCACCCGCACCTACGCCGACGTGGTCACCCTGACCAGCGGCTGGGACGGGGCGGGCCGGCTGACGGACCAGCTGCTGACGGGCCCCGGCCGCAGCGTCCTGCAGCGCCGCGGGTACACCTACCGGGCCGACGGGGCCCTGACCGCGATCGACGACCTGCTGGCCGGCCCGCGCAGCTTCGAGCTCGACCCGCGCGGCCGGGTGACGGGCGTGCGGGCCGAGAACTGGACCGAGCGCTACGCCTACGACGAGGCGGGCAACCAGTCCTCCGCGTCCTGGCCCGACTCCCACCCCAGCGGCCAGGACGCCGCCGGCCCCCGCACCTACGAGGGCACCCGGCTGATCACCGCGGGCCGGGTCCGCCACGAGTACGACGCCCTGGGACGCGTCGTGATGCGGCGCAAGGCACGCCTCTCCCGCAAGCCCGACACCTGGCGGTACGAGTGGGACGCCGAGGACCGCATCACGGCCGTGACCACCCCCGACGGCACGCGCTGGAGGTACTCCTATGACGCGCTGGGCCGGCGCACGGCCAAGGAGCGGATGACGGCCGACGGCCTGGAGGTGGCCGAGCGCACGGTCTTCACCTGGGACGGGAACGTGCTGTGCGAGCAGGTCACCACCCAGGCGGGGGGTTCCCACGAGGTCGCCGTGACCTGGGACCACCGGGGCCTGCACCCGCTGGCGCAGACGGAGCGGATCCTGACGGCGAGCCAGGAGGTGGTCGACGAACGGTTCTACGCCATCGTGACCGACCTGGTGGGCGCGCCCACCGAGCTGGTCGACGAACAGGGCGGCCTGGCCTGGCGCAGCCGGTCGACGCTGTGGGGGTCCACGGCCTGGAGCCGGGAGACCACCGCCTACACCCCGCTGCGCTCCCCCGGGCAGTACTTCGACCCCGAATCGGGTCTGCACCACAACTACTTCCGCACGTACGACCCCGAAACCGCCCGCTACCTGAGCCCCGACCCGCTGGGCCTGGCGGCGGCGCAGAACCCGACGGCGTACGTCTCGAACCCGCACCGGTGGTGCGACCCGTTCGGGCTCGCCCCGTACTCGGACAGCACCCGGACGGCGCAGGGCGTCGACCACCAGCTCAACGAGGCGGAGAGCGGAAAGGCGAACCACTACCTGTCGGGCATCGGAGGCGACGAGGCGAAGCTGGAGAAGTACCTCCAGGGCCAGCTGCGCGCACCGGCCAACTACGTGGACGATGTGTCGGGGGCCCGGATCATCATCGACCGCAGCCTGCGGGACGGGAGCGGCAACCCCGTGGTGATCATCCGCCAGGACCATATGATCCACGCCTACCACGTCGAGGAGAAGGACATCTCGAACTACATCACCCCGCGAGACGGCAAGGATGCGGCGAAGTGGCGAACCCCGAACCCGGACGAGGTCAATGAGTAGCGAGAACCCCACCGGGGCGCGGCAGTGGCCGGGCTACCGCTCGAAGCCGTCCCACGACCCCGGCCAGAGTCTGGTCTTCCCCGGCCCGGTCCCCGCGGACCTGCGGGCTCTCGGGCGGGAGGTCCGGGCGGCCGACTGGCCGGTGCGGCTGGCCTTCCGCCCCTCCCGGTTGGCCCTGCTGGACACGCTGTGCCGCTGGCAGACCCTGCGCGCGCTGGCCTGCGTACACGCGCTGGCCGCCGGGACCGCGGACGCCCGGCTGCTGGACGACCTGCGCGTGGTCCCGGGGCCGGAGACGGCCGCCGACCCGGCGCTGTCCGAGGTGCCGGGACGGCTGGAGCGGTACGCCCTGGCCCTGCCGCCGGACCTGGTGGACGCGGTCGTCCGCGAGGCCGGCGGGCTGCTCGCGGACAACCGGTTCACCGCGTCCGTACTGGCCGCCGGCCTCTCCGCGGATTCCCGCCCGGCCGACACGGACGAGGCGGTCTCCCGCGCGGTGGTGCTCACCAGCTACTGGTACGAGACCCCGGAGCAGCGCGGCGCCCTCGCCCTGGCGTGGAGCGCGAACCTGTTCATCCGGTCCTGGCTGTGGTGGTCGGCGAGCTTCGCCTACGGCGATCCGGCGGGCGGCATCGGCATCACGGCGGACCCCCGCCCGGCCCGCCCGCCGGCATCCGCGCTGCCCGCCTGGGCGGCCGGTCTGCTGGAGCGGGCGTCAGGCTGATCAACCCACCCCAGAACAGGCCCGATCCGCCCCCCGCCCCCGGTGACCGGCCCTCAAACCCCTTGATCCCGCCCGGCCTTCCGACCGGCCGGGTTCTCGGGGCGCTTCTGGGCGCCGCATGTCGGATGACCGTGGAAACGCCGAGATCCCGCCCGGTCTTTCGACCGGGCGGGATCTCGGGACGTTTCCGAGAGCTACTCGGAAACTGTCGTTTGTGGACCTGTGGGGATTTGAACCCCAGACCCCCTCGATGCGAACGAGGTGCGCTACCAGACTGCGCCACAGGCCCTTGCGACGTGTGAAACATTAGCATCCCCGCGCCGGTGCTCCAAAACCGATACCGGGAGCGTCCGCGCAGGTCCGCTCACTCGTTCGCGGCGCGGGGGCGGTCGTCGCTCTCGTACTGGTCGAACAGCGGCGTGCGGCCGCGGCCCTGGCCGCGTCCGCGGGCGTTCGGGACCGGCTTCTGGTCCGCCTTCGCGGCCGGCTTCGGCTCCGGCTTCGCGGCCGGCGAGGGCTGCGCGCGCAGTCGCGGGTCCGTGGGCTCGGCCGCGCTGGAGCGGGTCGCGCTCCAGGCGTCCGGGTTCGCGGGTCCCGTGGCGCGCGGGGCGACCGGGGCCGTCACGTACGTCGGCAGCGGGACCGGGACCGGCTCCCAGCTGTCACCGCGGACGGGGCCGCGCTCGCGCTCGCGCTGCTGGTCCACCCACTCGGCGTGGTCGGTCTGCTCGACGAGCGCGCGCCGTCCGGCCTCCTGCGGGGAGACCGGTGGAGCCGGGTCCGGTTCGGATCCCGCGGGCGCCTCCGGCTCGCGGCGGCGCGGGCGGTTCTCGCGCAGCTGCCGGGCGGCGGCCTCGGCGCGCCGCCGGTCCATCGTGAACTCGTAGCGGCGCCGCTCCTGGACGCGCAGGTGCACGATGTACGCGCTCAGCAGCAGGGCCGGCACGGCGGGCGCCCAGAGGTAGCCCAGACCGCCGACCGCGGCGACGATCGCGCCGAGCGTGAAGATCAGGAAGAGGAGCGCGGTGGTGCGCCGGCGGCGCGCGAGCACCTGGAGGCGCTGCTCGCGCCGGTGCCGCTCCGCCATGGCCGACCTCGGCTCCGCCCTGGTCGGGGGCACGGCAAGGGCCCGGGCGTCGGCGTCAACGGAATTCACCGTTTCCGTCGCGGCGTCCGGGTCCGCACGGTACTCGGGACCGGCCTCTTGGTCGCCGCGTTCACGCAGCCCCTTGGCGTAACGGCGCTCCATTCCCGCCCGGCCCGAAAGCAGCCGAATGGCAGTGGAGAAGCGTTCCGTCGGACGGGCTTCGTTCAGCTCGTCCTGCCTCCGGAGCCACATGGGCACCAAGTAGGCGGCCCAGGCCCCGACAATGACTGCGTAGATGAGGCCGCTGCTGCTCACACCTCACACCGTAGAGGGGCGCGGCCGGGCGGATCCGCCAATTGGGCCGGTGTGTCGCGCGAACCGGCTGATATCACGGACTTTTTTTGTGATTCTTCGGATCAGGTTATGGGCGAATCGGTTCCGCCCCCGATAATTCGAACAGGTATTCGTTTATGCGCGCGCCCGGTGCCAGCGGCGCAGCAGCCCCTCCGGGACCTCCTCCGCCGTCAGCGCGTACACGAGGTGGTCGCGCCACGCGCCGTCGATGTGGAGGTAGCGCGGCCGCAGCCCCTCCTCGCGGAAGCCCAGCTTCTCCACGACGCGCCGGCTCGGACCGTTCTCCGGGCGGATGCAGACCTCGACCCGGTGCAGCCCGACCCGGGTGAAGCAGTGGTCCACCGCCATCGCGACCGCCGTCGGCATCACGCCCCGGCCCGCCACCTCGCGGTCCACCCAGTAGCCCACGTGGCCCGCGCACATCGAGCCCCAGGTGATCCCGGCGACCGTCAGCTGGCCGACGAGGCGCCCCTGGTACTCGAT
Organism: Streptomyces roseus; assembly: GCF_001044425.1. Taxonomy (GTDB): domain Bacteria; phylum Actinomycetota; class Actinomycetes; order Streptomycetales; family Streptomycetaceae; genus Streptomyces; species Streptomyces roseus. The sequence goes on along the minus strand of NZ_LFML01000006.1, from coordinate 196,046 downwards.
GACGAAGGGCAGCATCCGTCCCGCGTTCGCCTCGGCCCGCAGATGCCGGACCATCTGGCGATAGGTCGGCCGGTGGATCACCGGCCCCCAGGGCGCGGGCGGCGGAATCGTCGCCTCCCACGGCCGGAGCCAGTCGCGGTTGCGCCGGTTGACCTCGCGCCAGGCACTCTGGTCCCGCAGTTTTATCGGCCGGAGCGTGACGTCGCCGTCGGTGAGCACCACCGGCCAGGTGGGTCCGTTCAGCTCGTGCTCCCGTAGGGCTCCGCCGGTCTGGGGTGGTCGCCGCCCCGGATCTGGTCCACCGCGTGCGGCAGGATGCGGGCCAGGACGGCCAGGCCGTCGCGCACCCCGCCCGGCGAGCCCGGCAGGTTCACGATCAGCGTGTGCCCGGCCACGCCCGCCAGCCCCCGGGACAGGGCCGCGGTCGCCACCTTGGCCAGGCCTTCGGCACGGATGGCCTGCGGGATGCCCGGGACCTCGTAGTCCAGCACCCGGGCCGTGGCGTCCGGGGTGCGGTCGGTGGGCGAGATGCCGGTGCCGCCGGTGGTGAGGATGACGTCGTACCCGGCGGCCACGCCCTCGCGCAGCGCCTGCTCGACCGGGTCCCCGTCGGGGACGACCCGCGGGCCGTCCACCGCGAAGCCGATCTTCTCCAGCCCCTCGGCCAGCAACGGCCCGCCCCGGTCGGCGTACACGCCCGCCGAGGCGCGGTTCGAGGCGGTGACCACGAGGGCGCGCGGGGCGCGCTCGGGCCCGGGCTCGCGCCCCGCGCCCGCCGCATCCGGTTCGGCGGACCGGGCCGCCGGCCCGCTGCCGCCGGCCGGTACGGGCACGTGGCTGAAGGCGTCGCCGCCGCGCGGGGCGTTCACGCGCGCGTCCAGTCGCCGGACTTGCCGCCGGTCTTCTCCTCCACCCGGACGTCCGTGATGACGGCGCCCTTGTCGACGGCCTTCACCATGTCGATCACGGTGAGCCCGGCGACGGCGACGGCCGTGAGCGCCTCCATCTCGACGCCCGTACGGTCGGTCGTCTTGACGGTGGCGAGGATCTCGACGGCGTCGTCGGCGACCGAGAGGTCCACCTTCACGCCGGAGACGGCCAGCGGGTGGCAGAGCGGGATCAGGTCGGGCGTCTTCTTCGCGCCCATGATCCCGGCGATCCGCGCGGTGGCGAGGGCGTCGCCCTTGGGCACGCCCTCGCCGCGCAGCAGCTCGATCACCCGCGCGGAGACGAGCACGCGGCCGCTGGCCCGTGCCGTCCGCGTCGTGACGTCCTTCTCCGAGACGTCCACCATCCGGGCCGCGCCGGCCTCGTCGATGTGCGTCAGCCTGCTGTGCGTGGTCATAGGTTCGTGCCGCTCCCGCTCCGGGCCCCGCAAGGGCCTGTGTGGTGCAACACGCTACCCGCACCGGCCGTACTTCAGCCGAGCAGGACCACTTCGAGCTCGGCCCCCGGCTCCAGCGAGGTGACGTCCTCCGGTACGACCATCAGGGAGTCGGCGTGGGCCAGGGCCGCGATCAGGTGGGAGCCCGATCCTCCGACGGGGCTGACCGTGCCCTTCTGCGCGTCGTACGTGCCGCGCAGGAACTGCCGGCGGCCGGCCGGGGAGCCCAGCGCCTTGTCGGCCTCCAGCACGGCCCGCACGCTGGGCCGGCTGACGTCGGCCAGGCCCATGAGCGCGCGGATCGCGGGCCGCACGAACAGTTCGAAGGAGACGTACGAGGACACCGGGTTGCCGGGCAGGGCCAGCAGGGGGGTGTGGTCCGGGCCGATGGTGCCGAAGCCCTGTGGCTTGCCGGGCTGCATCGCCAGCTTGCGGAAGTCCATCAGGCCGCCGTCGGCCCCGTCGTCCGCGGCGGCGACCGAGGTCAGCGCCTCCTTGACCACGTCGTACGCGCCGACGCTGACGCCGCCGGTGGTCACCAGCAGGTCCGCTCGGATCAGCTGGTCCTCGATGGTGGAGCGCAGGGTCTCGGCGTCGTCGGCCACGGCCCCGACCCGGTAGGCGATCGCCCCCGCGTCGCGCGCGGCCGCGGCCAGCGCGAAGCTGTTCGAATCGTAGATCGTCCCCGCGGCCAGCGACTCGCCCGGCTGGACCAGCTCGCTGCCGGTGGAGAGTACGACGACGCGGGGGCGCGGGCGCACCCGTACGGTGCCCCGCCCGATGGCGGCGAGCAGCGCGATCTGCGGCGGGCCGAGGACGGTGCCCGCGGCGAGCGCGAGGTCACCGGCCTGGACGTCGCTGCCGCGCGCGCGGACGTGGGCCCGCGCCTCGGCGGCCCGGTGCACCCGCACCTCGCCGCCCGAGCGCTCGGGGGCCGCGCTGGCCGGGGTCATGCCGACGGCCGCGCCGCCGCCCGTACCGCCGTCGGTCCACTCGACCGGTACGACGGCCTCCGCGCCGGGGGGCAGCGGGGCGCCGGTCATGATGCGGGCGGCCTGGCCGGGGCCGACGGTGGGCAGCTCGGCGCTGCCCGCCGCCACGTCCCCGATCACCGTCAGCACCGCGGGGAACTCCTCGCTCGCGCCCTGGACATCGGCCGTGCGGACGGCGTAGCCGTCCATGGAGCTGTTGTCGAAGGGCGGGAGCGCGACGGGCACGGTGACGTCCTCGACCAGGACGCAGCCCTGGGCGTCGAGCAGCTGGAGCTCGATGGGCTCCAGCGGCCGGATCGCGGCGAGGACGTCAGCGAGGTGCTCGTCGACCGACCACAGGCGCTGGGCGTCCCGGCCGGTGTCCTGCGGTGCGCGGCTGCTCACGTTCCTACATCTCCTCCGTGACGTAACGGTGAAGCCAGGTGCGGAACTCCGGGCCGAGGTCCTCCCGCTCGCAGGCGAGTCGGACGATGGCCCGCAGGTAGTCCCCGCGGTCCCCGGTGTCGTAGCGGCGGCCCCGGAAGACCACGCCGTGCACCGGGCCGCCCACGGTCTCGTCGGCGGCCAGCTTCTGCAGGCCGTCGGTGAGCTGGATCTCCCCGCCGCGGCCCGGCTCGGTCTCCCGCAGTATGTCGAAGATCGCGGGGTGGAGGACGTACCGTCCGATGACCGCGTAATTGCTGGGCGCGTCCGCCGGGTCGGGCTTCTCGACGAGGCCGGTGATCCGGACGACGTCGGCCTCGTCCGTGGCCTCGACGGCGGCGCAGCCGTACAGGTGGACGCTGGCGGGGTCGACCTCCATGAGGGCGATCACGGTGCCGCCGGTGCGGGCGTGGACGTCGGTCATCTGGCGCAGCAGCGGGTCGCGGGGGTCGATCAGGTCGTCGCCGAGGAGGACGGCGAAGGGCTCGTCGCCGACGTGCGGCTCGGCGCACAGGACGGCGTGGCCGAGGCCGCGCGGGTCGCCCTGGCGGACGTAGTGCATGGTGGCCAGGTCGCTGGACTCCTGGACCTTCTTCAGGCGGTCGTCGTCGCCCTTGGCGATGAGGGCCGACTCCAGCTCGTAGTTGCGGTCGAAGTGGTCTTCGAGGGCGCGCTTGTTACGTCCTGTGATCATGAGGACGTCGTCCAGGCCGGCCGACACGGCCTCCTCGACCACGTACTGGATGGCCGGCTTGTCCACGACGGGGAGCATTTCCTTGGGCGTCGCCTTCGTCGCCGGAAGGAAGCGGGTACCGAGACCTGCGGCCGGGATCACGGCCTTCTTGATCACAGGGTGCAACTGAGTCATGGGCAGAACGATAGTGGGTCACGCGGACCGCTCCGGGCTTGATTCCGGTGAATAGATCCGACATTGCCCCGATTTGAAGGGAATTCAGAGTCAGCTGTGGTAGAGAAACCGCCGAACCCGTCCGAAAAGGCCCGGCTGCGCCGGGAACTCCTCACCGCCCGCCGGGCCCTGTCCGCCGATGCCCTGCGTACGTCGGCCCGCGCGCTCTCCCGCTCCGCCTGTGAACTGCCCGAGCTGGCCGGGGCGCGGACGGTGGCGGCGTACGTCTCCGTCGGCTCCGAACCGGGCACCCGCGATCTCCTGGACGCCCTGCTCGCCGCCGGGAAGCGGGTGCTGCTGCCCGTGCTGCTGCCCGACAACGACCTCGACTGGGCGGCGTACGAGGGCCCGGGCAGCCTGGCCGAGGCCGCGCACCCCGGGAAGATGCGGCTGCTGGAGCCGGCCGGGCCCCGGCTCGGGCCGGACGCGGTCACCGGGGCCGACGCCGTGCTGCTGCCCGGGCTGGCCGTGGACGGGCGCGGGATGCGCCTGGGGCGCGGCGGGGGCTCGTACGACCGGGTGCTCGCGCGCCTGGCGCGCGCCGGGGCGCATCCCGCGCTGGTCGTGCTCCTCTATGACGAAGAGGTGGTCGCGAGGGTCCCGGAGGAACCGCACGACCACCCCGTTCAGGCGGTGGCCACCCCGTCGGGGGTGGTCAGGTTCACGGCTTGAGGGCCGTCACCCACGTCTTGGGAACCGTCACGGCTTGAGCGTCAGGGTCTCCGTGGTCGCCTTGTCCACGGCCTCCTTGCCGAAGGGCCAGTCCAGCAGCTCGCCCTTGGCCCACATCGTCGTCTGGTCCGTGTAGTTGTCGTGGTACGCGTGGCCCGAGGCGCCGGTCAGGTTGATCCAGCGCGACTTGTCCAGGTCGTTGAGGTTCACGACCATGCGCATCGACGGGACCCACGTGACCCCGTACCCGCTGGAGGCGTTCCAGCCGGTCGCGTTCACGGTGGCCTCGCCGCCGCCCAGGTTCCACGGGCCGCGGTTGAGGAGCCACTGCATGAAGCCGGGGCCCCCGGTGCCGATGGTCTGGTTCTTCAGCGTCAGCTGGTGCAGGCGGCCCCAGCTCCAGGTGGACTGGTCCTTGCCCAGCTTGGCGGTCAGCTCCCAGCGGGCGTCCTTCATGGCCCGCGCGAACAGCTGGTCGCGGGTGGCGGTCGCCGGCTGGTTGCGGGCGGCCGGCGTCTGCCACCAGGCCGACTTCTCGTCCTTGACCAGGCGGCGGACCACCTCGAACCAGCGGTCGCCGCCGTCCGGCTGTGCCGAGTCGGCGTCGCGCGCACCGCACTCGCGGACCGTCTTGGCCAGGTCGTCGACCGGGCCGCTGCTCTCTTCCTGGACGTTCATGCAGCTGCCCTCGATCCGCAGCTCCTTCGGCATCTTGTCGCCGAAGGACAGCTTGAGGATGTTGCGCCACACCGCGTTGAAGTACGCGGCCGCCGCCGAGTCGGGCTCCTGGGTGTAGTTCCAGCCCTCCAGCAGCTTCTGCGCGGAGCGCACGTCCGGGTCCGAGACCTCGATCTTGGCCAGCATCGGGGTCAGCAGCGCGGCGATCTCGCTGCCGTTGTCCATCTGCATGGTGCGCATGTCGTCGGTGGAGATCTTGCCGTTGTCCTTGGTCTTCGCCTCGATGAGGTCGTTGATCCGCTGGCTGCGTGCGCCGTAGCCCCAGTCGGTGGTCAGGACGTACGGGTACTTGCCCGCCCCGGTCCCGCTCTCGACGACCGCCTGGTTCGCGGTGACGATGTAGCCGCGCGCCGGGTTGTAGTCGTAGGGCATCTCGTCCTGCGGGATGTAGCCCGCGTTGCCGTCCTTGCCGCCCTTCCAGGCGTACTTGGAGTCCCAGCCCGGGGCCGGCATGCGGCCGTCGCCGGCGCCGCGCACCGGGATGCGACCGGGGGCCTGGTAGCCGATGTTGCCGGAGGCGCCCTTGTTGTCGGCGTAGATCAGGTTCTGCGAGGGCACCTCGAAGTCGCGGGCGGCGGCGCGGAAGCTCGCGAAGTCCTTGGCCCGGTCCAGGCTGAAGACGGCGTCCATGGACTTGCCCGGATCGAGGGCGGTCCAGCGCAGGGCGACGGCGTAGCCGTTGCCGCGGTCGGGGGCCGAGCTGGAGACGGGGGCGCGGCTGCCGACCGTGCCGAGCTCGTCGCTGCGGTCGGAGATCAGCGGACCGTTGTTGGTGGTGCGGACGGTGATCTTCTTGCTCTTGCCGCCCGCGATCTTGATGACCTCTTCACGGGTCGTGAAGGGGACCACCTTGTTGTCGTAGACGTAGCCCTCGGGCTTGACCTGCTCCAGGTACAGGTCGGTGACGTCGGCGCCGAGGTTGGTCATGCCCCAGGCGATGTCGGCGTTGTGGCCGATGATCACGCCGGGCATGCCCGAGAAGGTGTAGCCGGCGACGTCGTACTTGCACTGGTTGGAGACCGTGCGGCAGTGCAGGCCCATCTGGTACCAGACCGAGGGCAGCTGCGGGGACAGGTGCGGGTCGTTGGCGAGCAGCGGCTTGCCCGTGGTCGTGTACTGGCCGGAGACGACCCAGGAGTTCGAGCCGATGCCGCTGCCGTTGGGGCCGAGGATCGCCGGGACCTTGTCCAGGGTCGCGGCGAGGGAGGTCAGCGACTTGCGCAGGCCCACGGTGGCGCCCTGGGCGGTGGTGTCGTCCGCGAGGCCGGTGGGGGCGGTGGGTGCCGTGGGGGCCGTGGGGGCGGCCGGGCCCTGCGCGCCGGTCGAGGCCTGCGAGCCGGTGGCGGTGCTGCCGCCGGAGCCCTTGCCGGAGCCGTTGGAGCCGGCGGCCGAGCCCTGGGGCGCGTACTTGCCGCCCTCGATCTTGCCGGCGTCGACGATCGGCTTGTTGCGGTCGAAGGGGTACGGCGGGTAGAGCTCGTCGATCTGCGCCTGCGTGAGCTTGTTGGCCATCAGCGCGCGGTCGATCTCGTCCTGCATGTTGCCGCGCAGGTCCCAGGCCATGGCCTTGAGCCAGGCCACCGAGTCCACCGGCGTCCACTGCTCGGGCTGGTAGTCGTCGCTGAGCTTGAGGGTGGCGTGCTCGACGGAGAGGTCCTTGCCGGACTTCCCCTTCAGATACGCGTTGACCCCGTCGGCGTAGGCCTGGAGGTACTTCTTCGTCTCGGGCGACAGCTTCGTGTCGTACTCGGCCTGCGCGACCTGGCGCCAGCCGAGCGTGCGCAGGAAGGCGTCCGTCTCGACCTGGCCGTCGCCGAACATCTCGGAGAGCCGGCCGGAGGTCATGTGGCGCCGGACGTCCATCTCCCAGAAGCGGTCCTGGGCGTGGACGAAGCCCTGCGCGCGGAAGAGGTCGTCGTCGTTGTCCGCGTAGAGCTGGGGAATGCCGTGGGAGTCGCGCTTGACCTCGACGGTCCCGGCCAGCCCGGGAACCTTGAGGCTGCCGGTGGCCTGGGGGAACGAGGCGCGGACGTTGTCCATGCTCCAGTACGTCCCGTACCCGAAGCCCGACAGGAGCGCCAGGACCAGCACGAGCACGATCAGACGGGCGCGTCGTCCCCTCTTCTTGACGGGAGGAGCGGTTTCGTTGGCGGGCATCGCTGTCCTTAGAGGGGCAGGGTGGTCCTGGGAGTGCTGGGAGCAACCATAGGCGCAGCACCGGGTCCGTTGATCCGCCAGGGGTCGAGGTGACGAGGACAGGGCCGAACAGGCGTTTCACAATGTGGGTATCGCGTAAAGAGCGCGTCAAATATTAGGTAAGGTAACGAAGTACCTGCCGATCTTGCCGGACTTGTCGCCTGGAGGAACGTTCCGCCGGGCGCTTGAGGAAAGGGCCGCCCGCTGACCGTCCACACGCTCAATGAGCTCCTGCTGGTCTGCTCGCTCGTGCTGCTCGTCGCCGTCGCGGCGGTACGCATCTCCTCACGCAGCGGCCTCCCCAGCCTGCTCATCTACCTCGGCATAGGCATAGCGATAGGCCAGGACGGCATAGGCAACGTCGTTTTCGACAATGCCGAGCTCACCCAGGTCATCGGCTATGCCGCGCTCGTCGTGATCCTCGCCGAGGGTGGTCTGGGCACCAAGTGGAAACAGATCAGACCGGCGCTGCCGGCGGCGATCATGCTGTCGCTCGTCGGCGTCGCCATCAGCGTCGGCGTCACGGCCGCGGGCGCGCACTACCTGGTCGGGCTGGACTGGCGGCAGTCCCTGCTGATCGGCGCGGTCGTCTCCTCGACCGACGCCGCGGCCGTCTTCTCCGTACTGCGCAAGGTCCCGCTGCCCTCCCGGATCACGGGTGTGCTGGAGGCGGAGTCGGGCTTCAACGACGCTCCCGTCGTCATCCTGGTCGTCGCCTTCGCGACGGTGGGCCCGGTGGACCAGTGGTACGTCCTGGTCGGCAAGATCGCCCTGGAGCTGCTGATCGGCGTCGCGATCGGGCTGTCGGTGGGCTTCCTGGGGGCGTACGGCCTGCGGCACGTGGCCCTGCCCGCCTCCGGCCTCTACCCGATCGCCGTCATGGCGATCGCGGTGTCGGCGTACGCGGCCGGCGCGATGGCGCACGGCTCCGGCTTCCTCGCCGTCTACCTGGCCGCGATGGTGCTCGGCAACGCGAAGCTGCCGCACTGGCCCGCGACGCGGGGGTTCGCGGACGGGCTCGGCTGGATCGCCCAGATCGGCATGTTCGTCCTGCTCGGGCTCCTGGTCACCCCGCACGAGCTGGTGAACGACTTCTGGCCCGCCGTGGTGATCGGGCTGGTGCTGACGATGGTGGCGCGCCCGCTGGAGGTCTTCCTCAGCCTGCTGCCCTTCCGGATCCCCTGGCAGGAGCAGGCCCTGATGTCGTGGGCGGGGCTGCGCGGCGCCGTACCCATCATCTTGGCCACCATCCCGATGGTGACCGGGATCGAGGGGAGCGAACGCGTCTTCAACATCGTCTTCGTGCTGGTCGTCGTCTACACCCTGGTCCAGGGGCCGACCCTGCCCTGGCTCGCCCGCAAGCTGGAGCTCGGGGCCGGCGACGAGGGAGCGGCAGACCTGGGGATCGAGTCGGCGCCGCTGGAGAAGCTGCGCGGACACCTGCTGTCCTTCGCCATTCCCGAGGCCTCGCGGATGCACGGCGTCGAGGTGAGCGAGCTGCGGCTGCCGCCGGGGGCGTCGGTGACGTTGGTGGTCCGGGACGCGAAGAGCTTCGTACCGTTGCCCTCGACCGTGCTGCGGCGCGGGGACGAGCTGCTGGTGGTGGCCACGGATCCGGTACGGGACGCGGCGGAGGCCCGGCTGCGGGCGGTGGCGCGGGGCGGCAAGCTGGCCGGCTGGCTGGGAACGGGCACGAACGGGCACTGAGACGGGGCGCGGGCCCCGGACCTGACGTCAACAGAGCGTTAGAGTGTCGTTCTAATTCTGTGTTTTCGGGGTTTGCGGGCGGTTTCACCCCGCTTTCATGGGCCCCGGAATGCGAACTTCCAGTTAATCGCAGGTGAAGACACCACATGTCGCCGGAATCACAGGACACACACCGGGTCTGCCTGTACGATAAAGGCACACCACATCGAACCAACTCTGCCTGACGCAGAGCTGGCGCGACCGCAAAGCGGCCGTGGCTCCCTCCCGCAGTGGGCGCCCAGGTATCACTCGGTTCTGCGCAAGAGGACAGCTCTCGGGGCTCCCACATGTACGGGTGCGGTCGCTCACGAGGCGGCACACCGTCCGCAGACGGGGACGCTCTACCAGGCAGCGGAAAGGCCAGGCCGTGACATCCGCGGTCACGACCGACACGTCCGCCCGCCCCGGCTACGGGCAGCTCCTTCGCACGCCCGGCGCCATCGGCTTCGTTCTCCCGGGATTCGCCGCCCGGCTCCCCTTCGGCATGCTGACCATCAGCATCCTGCTGCTGGTCCAGCACACCACTGGTTCCTATGGCAGCGCCGGCATCGTCGCCGCCGTCACCGGCGTCTCGATGGCGCTGTCCGCCCCGGTGATGGGCAAGCTCACCGACCGCCGCGGCCAGAGCGCCGTGCTGGTCCCCGTCGTCCTCATGCACTCCGCCGCCGTCTCCACCCTCGTGGTGCTCGCGCTGCTGGGCGCTCCCGTGTGGGCGCTGGCCCTGGCGGCCGTCCCCGCCGGCGCCTCCGTCCCGCAGGTCGGGCCGATGGTCCGGGCCCGCTGGGCCGCCCGGCTGGAGGGCTCCCCGCTGCTGCCGACGGCCGCCGCGTTCGAGTCCGTCACCGACGAGTTCACCTTCGTCGTCGGCCCGGTGCTGGCCACCGCCCTGTGCACCGGCGTCCACCCGGCCGCCGGCCTGATCACCGAGGCGGCGCTGACGCTGGCCGGCGGTCTGGTCTTCGCCGCGCAGCGCGCCACACAGCCGAAGCTCCACACCGTGGCGGCCGGGGGCGAGAAGCACGCCTCCGCGCTGTCCTTCCCGGGCCTGCGCGTCCTGATCGTGGCCTTCCTCGGCATCGGCGCCGTCTTCGGCGGCATGCAGGTCTCGCTCGCCGCCTTCTCCAACGAGATCGGCAACCCGGGCGCCAACGGTCTGCTGTACGGCGTCTTCGCGGCCGGCAACATGACCGCGGGCATCGCCTGCGGCGCCATCGCCTGGAAGATCGGCCCGCGCCGCCGGCTGCTGCTCGGCTACGCCGGCCTCACCGTGGCCGCCTCGGTCCTGTGGACCGCGCACTCCATGATCCTGCTGGGCGCGCTCGGCCTGGTCGTCGGCCTGTGCATCGCCCCGGCCCTGATCACCGGCTACACCATGATCGAGTCCCTGATCCCGGCGAACGCCCGCACCGAGGCCTTCACCTGGCTCACCGGCGCCGTCGCCTTCGGTCAGGCCACCGCCGTGACCGTGGCCGGGCGCCTGACGGACGCGCACGGGTCCTCGTACGGCTTCCTGGTGCCCATGGCGGGCACCGTGCTGGCGCTGGCGACCCTGCTCGCGCTGCGGTCGAGCCTGGCCCCGAAAGCGCCGAGCCGGATCATCAGCTCGTCGGCGGGAACGCCCGCCGCCGGCGCCCCGGAGGTCCCTGCCGCGCGGGTGAACGAGCGTGGTGTCGGTCACCGCGTGCCGGTGACGGTGGACTGATCGGCCGGAATACGTCACCATGGAACGTCGTTAGCACTCATCGAGTCAGAGTGCCAGGAGGAAATTCGTGCCGACCTACCAGTACCAGTGCACCGAGTGCGGCGAGGGCCTTGAGGCCGTGCAGAAGTTCACCGATGACGCACTGACCGAGTGCCCGAACTGCCAGGGACGCCTGAAGAAGGTGTTCTCCGCGGTCGGCATCGTCTTCAAGGGATCCGGTTTCTACCGGAACGACAGCCGCGGCGCCTCGTCGAGCAGCACGCCTGCCTCGTCGAAGCCGTCGACGCCTGCCGCCGCCCCGGCCGCTTCGTCGACGTCCTCGTCGTCCTCGTCGTCCTCCAGCGCGAGCAGCAGCTCGACGTCGGCCGCCTGATCGCCGCCTGATCCCGTCCGTTCTTCGCAAGGCCCCGCAGCCCCTTCCGGGCGGCGGGGCCTTGCGCATGCCCGGCTAGGGTGGCGGCATGGCTAACGCAGAGATCGGTGTCATCGGCGGCTCGGGCTTCTACTCCTTCCTGGAGGACGTCAGCGAGGTCCGGGTGGACACCCCGTACGGGCCCCCGAGCGACTCCCTCTTCCTCGGTGAGCTGGCCGGACGCCAGGTCGCGTTCCTCCCCCGCCACGGCCGCGGCCACAAGCTCCCGCCCAACAAGATCAACTACCGGGCCAACCTGTGGGCGCTGCGCTCGGTGGGCGTCCGCCAGGTGCTCGGCCCGTGCGCGGTCGGCGGCCTGCGCACCGAGTACGGCCCGGGCACGCTGCTCGTTCCCGACCAGCTGGTCGACCGTACGAAGTCCCGCGCCCAGACCTTCTTCGACGGCGAGCCGCTGCCCGACGGATCCGTCCCGAACGTCGTGCACACCACCTTCGCCGACCCGTACTGCCCGGTGGGCCGCTCGGTGGCGCTGGCGGCGGCGCGCGGCCGCGCGTGGGAGCCGGTGGACGGCGGCACGATGGTCGTCGTCGAGGGGCCCCGCTTCTCGACGCGCGCCGAGTCGAAGTGGCACGCGGCGATGGGCTGGTCGGTCGTCGGCATGACAGGCCACCCGGAGGCGGTCCTCGCCCGCGAGCTGGGTCTCTGCTACACGTCGATGGCGCTGGTCACGGACCTGGACGCGGGCGCGGAAACGGGTGAGGGCGTGTCCCACACGGAGGTCCTGAAGGTGTTCGGCGAGAACGTCGACCGCCTGCGCGAGGTGCTCTTCGACGCGGTCTCCGCCCTTCCCGCGACGGAGTCCCGCGCCTGCCTGTGCACCCACGCCCACGACGGCTGGGACCTCGGCATCGAGCTGCCGTAGCGGGTACGGGGAAACGAGGACGGGCGGTCGTCGGGCCGACGTCGGCGGGGCGGCCACTCGTGTGGGTGATGGCGTTGTCCACAGGCTGGGGATTGTCCACAGGGGTGAGCGGGATTCGGCGGGGCGGCGGATCGTGAGGGGTGTCCGGGCGCTGGGTCCGGGCGTCGGAAATCGATTCGCCGGTGGTGGCCGTCATGTCCAAGTCCTCGTGCTTCTCCTTCCCTTCCGCCCCTTACGACCCTTCCGCCCCTTCCGCCTCTTCCCCGTGTCCTCCCGCCCGGCCCGTGCCCGCCTTTCCCCCGCTTCGCGTCGGTCGGGGCGGGGACCGGCTGCGCCGGGCCGTGCGGCGCCGGCGGCGGGCCGCTTCGGCCGGCCTGGCCGTACTGGCGGCCGCGCTGGCGGTGGTGGGCGGGACGGAGGCGGCCCAGGCCTCGCGGGGCGCGGCTGCGCCGCCTGCGGTGAAACCGCCGCCGGCGGCGGTGCGGTGGGTGTCGGCGCCGGTGCGCATCGCGGACGCGGCGACGGTGCGGCTGTTGCGGCCCGGGGACCGGGTGGATGTGGTCGCGGCGGAGCGCGCGGGGCCGCCGAGGGTGGTGGCCGCCGGTGCGCGCGTGGCCGAGGTGCCCGCTCCGGAGAAGGGTGTCGGGGACGCCGGGGCGCTGGTCGTCCTGTCGGTCCCCCGGGAGACCGCGCGGGCTCTCGTGGGGGCGGGCGCGGTGGCACGGTTGGCGGTGACACTGTGCTGAATCGGACGTGCGTGCAGCCAAGTCACCGCAAGACGGGCACCGATTGGACACGCCGGGCCCGGACTGCCGTAGCTTTCGGAACCGTTGGCTCCATGTTCGGCGGATTCGAAGAGAGGCTCAGTCGTGAGCGAGAACAAGAAGGAAGGCGTCCTGGCAGGCTTCAAGGCCTTCCTGATGCGCGGCAACGTAGTCGACCTGGCGGTGGCGGTCGTCATCGGCGCCGCGTTCACGAACATCGTGAACTCGGTCGTGAAGGGGATCATCAGCCCGGTGGTCGGCGCCGTGGGGACGAAGAGCCTGGACGGCTACACGTCCTGCCTCAAGGCCCCCTGCGGCATCGACGCGAAGGGGGAGCCCACCGGTGTGAACATCCTCTGGGGTTCGGTGCTGAACGCCGCACTGACCTTCCTGATCACCGCCGCGGTCGTCTACTTCCTGATGGTGCTGCCGATGTCGAAGTACCTGGCCAGGATGGAGCAGCGCCGCAAGGCCAGGGAGGGCGTCCAGGAGACCATGGAGATCACCGAGCTGGTGGTCCTCAAGGAGATCCGGGACGAGCTCGTCGCCCAGCGCGGCCGGAACAGCCAGAACGGCCAGGTGGGCCAGGTGGGCCACGGCGGCCAGGCCGCCCCCGGTGGCCAGGGCGGGTACGGCGGTCAGGGCGGCCAGTACGGTCACCCCGGTCAGGGCTACTGACGGGTCAGACGTGGTGCGGCGGCTTCTCGTCGAGGAAGCGGGCCAGGTCGGCCGCGCTCCCGGCGGAGGCCGGCCGCTCGCCCCACCCGCGGTCGGGGTCGTCCGAGGACTGCTGGTCCAGCGGGTCGTCGAAGACGAGCCGGGGCTTGGGCCGCGGGCCGGGCTCGGGGCGGGGCTCGGGCTGCTGGGACTGCGGGTCGGAAGCGGGGGCGCTGCTCATGCCTCCAGAGTACGGCCGCCCCCGCCTGGGCCCGCGACCCCGCTCCCGCCCTGCCGGCGGCCCGGGGTCAGCTCGGGGCCTCGGCGCCCGGGCGGGCGTAGAACCACCAGCACACGGCCAGGCAGGTGGCGTAGAAGCCGATGAAGAGCCACAGCGCGCTCGTGACGGACATGGCGGCGAACATCGCGGGGATGAAGAAGAACCCGTAGGCGGCGATGGCGGAGGAGAAGCCGGTGACGGCGCCCGCCTCCATCTCCGACTGCTTCAGCGCCGCGGCCTGAGCCTCCGGCCCCTGGCCCTGGGCCTCCCGCATGTGCTGGTCCCGGAAGATCACCGGGATCTGCCGGAAGGTCGATCCGTTGCCCAGCCCGGAGAAGGCGAAGGCGGCGAGGAAGCCGATGAAGAAGGCCCAGAAGCTGCCCCGGTCGCCACCCGAGGGCAGCGCGAAGATCACCACGACCAGAGACGCGGCCATGCCCACGAACGACAGCATGGTGACCCTGGCGCCGCCGATCTTGTCGGAGAGCCAGCCGCCGGCCCAGCGCATGAGCGCGCCGATGAACGGGCCGATCCAGGCATAGGTGGTCGCCTGGTAGCCCTGCGCCTCGAAGTTGTTCTTGATCAGCAGGGGCAGGCCCGCGGCGAAGCCGATGAAGGACCCGAAGGTGCCCACGTAGAGCCAGGTCATCAACCAGTTGTGCTTGCGCTTGAAAATGATCTTCTGCTGGCTGAAGGGGGCCGCGGCCACCCGGAGGTCGTTCATCAGGAACCAGGCGAGCAGCGCCACGATCACCAGCAGCGGCACCCAGAGGAACGCGCCGTTCTGGAGCCAGATGTCGGTGTTCTTCTTCGCGTCGTGCTGCGGACCGCCCGCGGGGGCGCCCAGTACCGCCGCGGTGACCACCAGCGGGGCGACCAGCTGGACCACGCTCACGCCGAGGTTGCCCAGACCTCCGTTGAGGCCGTTGGCGCTGCCCTTCTCCCGCTTGGGGAAGAAGAAGCCGATGTTGGCCATCGAGGAGGCGAAGTTCGCGCCGCCGATCCCGCAGACGGCCGCGATCAGCGCCAGCTCCCAGTACGGGGTGCCGGTGTCCTGGAGCGCGAAGCCCAGCCACAGCATCGGCCCGATCAGGATGATCGTGCTGAACGCGGTGAACTTCCGCTCGCCGAAGATCGGCCCGATGAAGGTGTACAGGATCCGGAAGGTGCCACCGGTGATGCCGGGGATGGCCGTCAGCCAGAACAGCTGGGATTTCGAGAAGCCGAAGCCGACGTCGTTCAGCTTGACCACGGTGACCGACCAGACCTGCCAGACCACGAAGCCGAGCATCAGCGCCGGGATCGAGACCCAGAGGTTGCGCTGGGCGACGGTACGGCCCGTGGACTGCCAGAACCCCTCGTCCTCGGGCCGCCAGTCGCCGATGGTGGCGCCCGGCTTGTAGGTCTCGCGGCGGTGCGAGCGCACCGGGGAGGGGGTGGGCGTGGGGGTTGGTATGGACATGGTCATCGGTCCTTCGGGTCGAGGAGCCACAGTCCCAGCACGACGAGGAAGGACAGGATCAGGAATCCCGCAGCCCACCAGGCCGTGCCGGTGTTGCCTTCCATCCACTCGTTGACGGTCACCGTCAGCGCCCAGAGCTGGCCGATCACGACCGTGAGGGCCAGGGCCAGGCGGGCGTTGAGCTTCGCGGAGCGCTCCGGCTCCTGTTCGGAGCCGGCGCCCGGACCGGGGCCCGTGTGCCGGATCCGCGGGTCTCCGTAGCCGCTGGTGGGGCGGATCTGCGGATACCGCTCGCGCACCGGCCGGTTCAGGCGGGGCTGGGCGCTGCCCGGCTGGTAGTCCGGGCGCGGAGGCAGGGCGCCGTCGCTCATGTGCGCCTGCTCTCGGTGGCCCGGTCCGCGCCGGGGCAGCCGAGCCGGCGGGCCATGTCGGGCCGGTCCTCGCCGAACTGCCGGCACAGGGCTTCCCGCGCCGACTCTCCCGACCGGGCGGTGGCGACGGCCCAGACGCTGCCGTCGGTCTCCTCGGTCAGGAAGATCCTGGGGAGCGGGCGCGGCGGCGGGCCCGCGGTCCCCCCGCCGGTGCGGGCGTCGAAGACGCCCTCGTGGCAGGGGCAGTACAGCTCCCCGTCGGCGCCCCGGTCCTCGCGCCACAGCACGGCGCAGGCCAGGTGGGTGCAGACGGCGGAGTAGCCGACGAGGGCGCCGTCCGACAGCCGTACGGCCAGGGCCCGGTCCTCGTCTCCGGGGAAGCGGAAGGCGACGGACTCTCCCGGCGCCAGCCGGTCGGCGACCTTCTTGGTCCGGGGCAGGCTCTCGCTGTCGCCGTGCCGGTGCAGGATGCCGGAGGCGACGCCCACGCCGCCGATGGCGAGGCCGCCCGAGACGGTGGCCACGATCCGCAGGTAGTCGCGGCGGGTGGTGAGGGAGTCGGCGCTGATCCGGTCGCGCAGCCGCTCGGCGGCGTCCTCTCCCGCGAGTTCCGGTCCCGTGGCGGGCGGGGGCGGTTCGGTCAGGCTCATCGGACATCCACTCCGTTGATCTCGACGACGGGCAGGCCGCCGGGGACGGGCCACTGGACCTTGTCGGCGGGGACGACCATCGCGACGCCCGTGCTGACCATCACGTCGCCGAAGGCGAAGGAGTCGGCGACCTGGACACCGGGGCGTTCGGCCTGGAGCTCTTCGAGGGTTCCGTAGAAGAGGGCACCGGTCGGGCAGACGGTGGCGCACATCGGGGCCAGGCCGTAGGCCGTGCGGTCGTAGCAGAGGTTGCACTTCATCTGCAGCTTCGCCTGGAGGTCGATCTTCGGGACGCCGAAGGGGCAGGCGTTGACGCAGTTGGCGCAGCCGATGCAGCGGGTGGTGTCGGCCTGCTGGACCACACCGTCGGCGGTCACCAGGATCGCGTCGGCGGGGCAGACCTCGGCGCAGGGGGCGACCGGGTCCTCGCAGTGCATGCACACGGTCGGAAGGGAGGCGACGGACATGCCGGGGTCGGTGTAGTCCAGGTGGATCATCGATTTGCCGCGGTGGGAGTCGCATTCGCGACAGGCGGAGACACAGGCCTGGCAGCCGATGCAGCGACCCGGGTCGATGAAGATCGTGCGGCCCATCATGGCGGGGTCAGCTCCTCTCCGCCGTGCCACGGCCCTGCGGGGACGTGGGGGGCAGGCGGTCGGTGCGGGAGGCCTGGACCTCCGGGTAGGCCTCGTGGCCCGAGGCCATGGGCGGTGCGGGCACCTCGTCGACGTGCTCGGCGGCCTCGATCCGGGCGGCGCAGACCTTGTACTCGGGGATCTTCGAGCGGGGGTCGAGGGCGTCGATGGTCAGGGCGTTCGCGGCCGTCGGGACGGGCCAGTGGTACGGGATGAAGACGGTGTCCGGGCGGATGGCCTCGGTGACCAGGGCCGGGAAGACCTCGCTGCCGCGGCGGGTGACCACCCGGACCGGGTCGCCGTTCCCGAAGCCGTGCGAGGGGTGGACCTCCACCCAGGGGCGGGGAGTCTGCTCGACGAGGGCGCCCAGGCGGCGGGTCTGGTTGCCGGAGAGGAAGTGCGCGACGGTTCGGCCGGTGGTGAGGGAGAGGGGGAACTCCTCGGTGTAGGGGTCCATGGGCGGATGCCATTCCACGACCTGGAGGTGGATCTTTCCGTCGGGGTGGTAGGTACGGCCGTCCTCGAACAGCCGGGGTGTGCCCGGGTGCTCGGTGGAGGGGCAGGGCCAGGCGATCCCGCCCGTCTCCTCCAGCCGGTCGTAGGTGATGCCGTAGTAGTCGTTGACCGTGCCGGCGGAGGCGATCCGCAGTTCCTCGAACACCTCGCGGGAGCCGGGGAAGTCGAAGTGCGCTCCGGCTCCGAGCCTCCGGGCGAGCTCGCAGATGACCCAGGTGTCGGTGCGCACCCCGGCCGGGGGCTCCTGGGCCTTGTTGTGCTTGACCACGCGGGCCTCGGCGTTGGCCATCACGCCCTCGTCCTCGGCCCAGGTGGTGACGGGGAAGACGACGTGGGCGTTGGCCGCGGTCTCGGAGAGGAAGAAGTCGAACTGGGCGTGGAACTCGGCGGTGTCGTAGCCGTCCTTGACCACCGCGTAGTGGGGAAGGGAGACGAAGGGGTTGTTGCAGATGCCGATGAGGCCGCGGATCTCCCGGCGCTGCATCTGCCAGACCATCTCCATCATGGAGGTGCCGGCGCCGGGGAGTTCGGATTCCTCGATGCCCCAGATCCGGCAGATCTGCGCCCGGTGCTCCGGGTTGGTGATGGAACGGCCGCCGGGGAGGAGGTCGGACTTCTGGCCGTGTTCGCGTCCGCCCTGGCCGTTGCCCTGGCCGGTGATGGTCCCGTAACCGGCGCCGGGCTTGCCGATGTTGCCGGTGGCGACGCACAGGTTGATGACGGAGAGGCAGTTCTCGACGCCCTGGGAGTGGTGCTCGATGCCGCGGGCGTGCCAGGCCATGGCCTTGCCCGCACCGGCGAAAACGCGTGCGACCTGGACGATCTGCTCCGCGGGCACCCCGCAGATCTCGGCGGAGCGGGTGGGCGGGTACTGCGCGACGGTCGCCTTGACCTCGTCCCAGCCGGTGGTGTGGGCGGCGAGGTAGGCCTCGTCGGTCAGGCCCTCGGCGACGATCACGTGCAGGACGGCGTTGAAGAAGGCGGAGTCGGTGCCGGGCCGCAGCGCGACGTGGATGTCGGCGGTGCGGGCGATGGCCGTCTCGCGCGGGTCCACCACGATCAGCGTGGCGCCCCGGTCCCGCGCCCCCCACAGGTACTGGGTCATCACGGGGAAGCACTCCCCCACGTTGGACCCGGCGATGAGCAGGCAGTCCGTGAGGAGGATGTCGGAGAAGGGGTTGCCGGCCCGGTCGATGCCGAAGGCGAGCTTGTTGGCGCCCGCGGCGCTGACCATGCACAGGCGGCCGTTGTAGTCGACGTGCTTGGTCTTCAGGGCGACCCGGGCGAACTTGCCGACCAGGTAGGTCTTCTCGGAGAACAGGCTGGCGCCGCCGAGCAGCCCGAACGCGTCGTTCCCGTACGCCTCCTGGATGCGGCGGATCTCGGAGACGGTGAAGTCCAGGGCCTCGTCCCAGGAGCACTCGCGGAACTCCTCGTCCCGGGAGCGGCGCATCAGCGGGGCGGTGAGCCGGTCGGGGTGGTTGACCTGCTGGTAGGCGTTGATGCCCTTGGGGCACAACCGCATCCGGTTGATGTCGTGGTTGCGGGGCTCCACGCCGAACACCTTGCCGCCGCGGTCCACGCGCAGGTACATCCCGCACTGCACACCGCAGAAGCAGCAGTGGGTGGGGACGAGGGTCTCGCCGTTCTGGTCGGCGTGCCACTGGTCGGCCGGGATCGCGCCCGCGTCGCGGAAGTTGCGCGTGCCGGGCGGGGCGATCGACGGGTCGAGGGGCAGGGGGGCCGGCTTGGGAGGGTCCGTCGCGGTCACTTGAAGCCCTTCTTGACGTGCGCGAGGTAGGCGTTGCCGCGCAGGACCCGCTTGCAGCGCGGGCAGTATTCGACGAAGGCGTTGAAGTCGAGCTTCA
Organism: Streptomyces roseus; assembly: GCF_001044425.1. Classification (GTDB taxonomy): domain Bacteria; phylum Actinomycetota; class Actinomycetes; order Streptomycetales; family Streptomycetaceae; genus Streptomyces; species Streptomyces roseus. Next base: position 176,788 of record NZ_LFML01000006.1, on the reverse strand, counting down.
GGTCCCGCATCGTGGCGCGCAGGTTCTCCACGTACGGGGCGGTGTCCACGGGCTCTCCGCAGCGCTTGCAGGCGAAGACCTGCTCGTCCTGGCGGGCCGTGTACTTGAACAGCTGCATGCCGACGGCGGCGGGCCGCTGCACGATGTGGAAGAACTTCCCGAACGGGATGTAGATGAGGGTGAACACCACCGACACCATGTGCAGCAGGGCCAGGAACTCGTAGCCGCCGCCGTGCAGGAAGATCGACGAGAAGGTCAGCAGCAGCCCGGTCACCGAGATCACGATCAGGCAGATCAGCGGCAGCAGGTCGTAGGCGAAGCGCTGTCCGGTGATGGCACCGCGGTCCTTCATGCGCCGCCACAGGAAGTACGAGGCCCCGGGGATGACCAGCACGGCGGCGAGGTCCAGGCCGTGGAACATCAGCCAGCCGACGACGTTCAGCGCGTTGACGCCGAGGATCTTGAAACCCCAGATCCGCATCTCGTAGCCGGGTCCCGAGCCGGTGGAGGAGGTGAAGGTGAACCAGCCCCAGGTGAGCGGGAAGGTGATGGCCGCGGCCAGCAGGCAGCCCCAGAAGATCAGCTGATGGGCGGCCCAGCGCGAGCGCGAGCGGGCGCCCAGGAACTTCTGGAAGCCGAGGTAGGTGGCGATCATCCGGGGCACGGCGGTGGGTGCCTTGCGGAAGTTGGCGGCGGAGAAGAAGCTGCCGAAGCCCTTCTTGAACAGGCGCCGGGCGCCGGGCGCGGAGACCCAGACCGTGTACCGGTAGGCCACGCCGAAGGCGAGGAAGACGGTGGCGACGGCGTACGGCAGCAGCGCGGAGTCGAAGTCGCGCAGGAGCCGGCTGCCGAGCACGATCGCGGCGATCAGCAGCAGCGAGACGACCGTGCCGGCCAGCGTCGCCCGTGCGGTGACGGACGGTCCGGCCGGCGGGAGGCTCCCCGTCAGCGGCGGCGCGGACGGGCGCGGAGGCGCGGAGGAGGGCGCGGACGGCGACGGCGGCGGCTCCGCGGCGAGGGCTTCTGAGGGCTCGGACACAGCACCACGCTAGGCGTTCTGTACCGATCAGGCCCGTTATGACCTAGGCGCGGGTCGGCCGGACGAGTGATCCCGCCACGGACCCGCACAGCTCACGCGCCTCAGACGGCGATCAGCCCCCGGGCCTCGAAGACCGCCCTGGCCCGTGCGAGCTGCTCCGCCGTGGGCGACGGGGTGTCGTGCAGTGCGAACTCCTTGCCGAGCACCTCCCACTTCCCCTCCCCCAGCTTGTGGAAGGGCAGTACGTCGACCCGCGCGACGTTGCCGAGACCGGCGGCGAAGGCGGCGACGCCCTCGACGTTCTCCCGGGCATCGGTCAGCCCCGGCACCAGCACGAAGCGCAGGTGCACCTCCTTGCCGAGGTCGGCGAGGCGGCGGGCGAAGTCGAGCGTCGGCTGGAGGGGCCGCCCGGTCACCTTCCGGTACGTCTCCCGGTCCCAGGACTTGATGTCCAGGAGGACGAGGTCCACATCGCGCAGCAGCGCGTCGGTGGCCCGCGCGCCGAGGAAGCCGGAGGTGTCCAGGGCGGTGTGCAGGGCGAGCTCGTGCTTCAGCCGGTGCAGCAGTTCGCCCGCGAAGACGGGCTGGAGCAGCGGTTCGCCGCCGGAGACGGTGGCGCCGCCGCCCGAGGCCGCGATGAACCGCGTGTACTTGCGGGCCTCGGCGATGACCTCGTCCGCCGAGGTGCGCTTGCCGGCCCGCATCCGCCAGGTGTCGGGGTTGTGGCAGTACAGGCAGGTCAGGGGGCAGCCGGAGAGGAAGGTGACGAAGCGGGTGCCGGGTCCGTCGACGCCGGTGGACAGGTCCCAGGAGTGCACCGAGCCCTCGCTGGGCCGGTGGGTCGCCGCAGCGGCCGGGGTCGTGGGGAGGGGAAGCAGGACGGTCATGGCGGGGGCACCCCTTGAGCTGTGGTCCGTCGTTTCTCGATCGCGGTGGGAGATCCTTGGCGGGCGGTCCGGAGCCGGGTGAGGGCCGGCCCCGGACCGCACGTCCGCGGGGTTACAGCGAGCCGTGGAAGGTGCGGTTCAGCACGTCGAGCTGCTGGTCCCGCGTGAGGCGGACGAAGTTCACCGCGTAGCCGCTGACCCGGATGGTCAGCTGCGGGTGGTTCTCCGGGTGTTCCATGGCGTCCCGCAGCACCTCGCGGTCGAGGACGTTGACGTTCATGTGGAAGCCGTCGCTCGCCATGTAGCCGTCGAGGACGCCCGCCAGGTTCTTGATCCGCTCCTCGGGGGTGCGGCCCAGGCCGTCGGGGGTGACGGTGTTGGTCAGCGAGATGCCGTCCTCGGCCTCCTCGTACGGCAGCTTCGCGACCGACAGCGCCGAGGTGACGTAGCCGTGCGTGTCGCGGCCGTTCATCGGGTTGGCGCCCGGGGAGAACGGCTCGCCCGCGCGGCGGCCGTCCGGGGTGTTGCCGGTCTTCTTGCCGTAGACGACGTTCGAGGTGATCGTCAGCACCGACTGGGTGTGCTCGGCGCCGCGGTACGTCGGGTGGCGGCGCACCTTGCGCATGAACTCCTCGACCAGCCGGACGGCGATGGAGTCGACCCGGTCGTCGTTGTTGCCGTAGGCCGGGTATTCGCCCTCGACCGTGTAGTCGGTGACCAGGCCCGTCCCGTCGCGGTGTGCGGTGACCCTGGCGTACTTGATGGCGGCCAGCGAGTCGGCGGCGACCGACAGGCCGGCGATGCCGCAGGCCATCGTGCGGCGCACGTCGCGGTCGTGGAGCGCCATCTCGATGCGCTCGTACGCGTACTTGTCGTGCATGTAGTGGATGACGTTCAGCGCGTGGACGTAGGTGTCGGCGAGCCACTCCAGCTGCGTGTCGAACTTGGCCATGACCTCGTCGTAGTCGAGGACCTCCGAGGTGATGGCGCCGCTCGCCGGGCCGACCTGGGCGCCGGACTTCTCGTCCCGGCCGCCGTTGATCGCGTAGAGCAGGGTCTTGGCGAGGTTCACGCGGGCGCCGAAGTACTGCATCTGCTTGCCGACCGGCATCGCGGACACGCAGCAGGCGATCGCGGTGTCGTCGCCGAAGCGCGGGCGCATCAGCTCGTCGGACTCGTACTGCACCGAGGAGGTGTCGATGGAGACGCGGGCGCAGAACTCCTTGAAGCCCTGCGGCAGCCGCGGTGACCAGAAGACGGTCATGTTCGGCTCGGGGGCCGGGCCCAGGTTGTAGAGGGTCTGGAGGTAGCGGAAGGAGGTACGGGTGACCAGCGGGCGGCCGTCCTCGCCCATGCCGGCGATGGATTCGGTCACCCAGGTCGGGTCGCCGGAGAACAGCTCGTCGTACTCGGGCGTGCGCAGGAAGCGCACGATCCGCAGCTTGATGATGAAGTCGTCGACGAGCTCCTGGGCCCGCTCCTCCGTCAGGAGGCCGGCCTCGATGTCGCGCTGGAGGTAGACGTCGACGAACGTGGAGGTCCGGCCGAGCGACATGGCCGCGCCGTTCTGCTCCTTCACGGCGGCCAGGTACGCGAAGTACAGCCACTGGATGGCTTCGCGGCCGGTGCGGGCGGGGCCCGAGATGTCGTGGCCGTAGGAGGCGGCCATCGCCTTGAGCTCGGCGAGCGCGCGGATCTGCTCGGCGAGCTCCTCGCGCAGGCGGATCGTCTCCTCCAGCGGGCGGGGGCTCGCGGAGAGGGAGTTCAGCTCCTCCTTCTCCTCCTTCTTGACCGCGATGAGGCGGTCGACGCCGTACAGGGCCACGCGGCGGTAGTCGCCGATGATGCGGCCGCGGCCGTACGCGTCCGGCAGCCCGGTGACCACGCCGGCCTTGCGGGCGGCGCGGATCTCGGGGGTGTAGGCGTCGAAGACACCGGCGTTGTGCGTCTTGCGGTACTGCGTGAAGACCTTCTCCAGCTCCTCGGAGACCGGGTAGCCGTAGGTCTCCAGGGCGCCGGCGACCATGCGCCAGCCTCCGTTGGGCATGATGGCCCGCTTGAGCGGGGCGTCGGTCTGGAGGCCGACGATCAGGTCCTTGTCGCGGTCGATGTAGCCGGGCGCGTGCGCGGTGATGGTCGAGGGGATGTCGTACGCGACGTCGAGGACGCCCTTGGCGCGCTCCTCGGGGAACGTGTCGGTGACGGCCTTCCACACGGCGGTGGTACGGGGGGTGGGCCCGGCCAGGAACTCGTCGCCGCCCTCGTACGGCGTGTAGTTCTGCTGGATGAAGTCGCGGACGTCGATGGCGTCGCGCCACAAACCGCCCTTGAAGCCTTCCCAGGCCTCGCCGTTCTTCGTGGTCTGCGCAGCAGGGGCAGTCATGGCCGGCACCTTCTTCCGTCGCGTCATCGCTTGACTCCATTGCACGCCTTTTGATCGATCATTTGGGGCCGCGTTGGTCCCGATCCGACGTCCGAAGGTCCCGCATCTCCACCGACCACCCGCGCCGATACCGCATTCGACCTGCGGTTTCAGTCAGGCCGAACGACCCTGACCTTCCTTGTGAAGATCTTCACAAGGGACCTCTCAGCCCTGCCGCCGGGTACGCACGAGCCGGAAGGCGGCGTAGAGGAGCCCTGCGGACAGGGCCAGGATCAGGGAGGTTTCGAGGAGCTGCGTCGGCCAGTAGTGCGAGGCCGGATGGAATTCGACGTACCGGCCGGTGACGTCCATGTCGGCGGGGCAGTCGTACAGGCGCCCGGTCCGCTCGACGCAGGCGTCCGCCGGCAGGCGCCCGCCCGCGGCGGTGACGAGTCCGAAGTCCATCAGCAGGGCCGAACCCGGCAGGCCCTCGGCGCTGCGCCCGCTGGGCAGGGACGTGATCACCGTCTGCACCGGGAGGAGCGACCACCGCAGGGCGCCGAGGGCCAGCATCACCAGACCGACGAGGAGGCCGGTGACGGCCATGGCGGCGAGGGTGCGCCGCACCAGTTGGCCCACGAGGACCCCGAGCAGGCAGTAGGCGACGAGCACCGGACCCCCCGCCTGGTAGGGCCCGCGGTCTGCCCAGTGGAGCTGGTAGGTGCCGAACACGCGGCCCCAGCCCAGGCGGTAGACGCCGACCAGTGCGGCCGAGCCGAGCACCGAGACCCCCGCCGCCACCGCCACCTTCGCGCCGAGCCACGCCCTCGCCGTCGTCGACTGGGAGAGGGCGAGCCGCCAGGTGCCGCTCTCCAGCTCGCGCGCGGTCATCGGACCGGCCACGAAGGCCCCCACCAGCGACGGCAGGAACACCAGCACCCCGCCCGCCGACTGCAGGAAGAGCCGCAGCAGGTCGTACCCGCGGTCCGGGAGCGGGACGGGCGACGGGCCGGAGTACGGGTCCCCCGCGCCCACGCGTAAGGCGACCGTCACGGCGAGGGCCGCGGCCACGAAGGCCGGTACCGCCCACAGCACGCGCCGGTGCTGGCGGACGGTGACCCAGTACGGGCCCTTCGGCGTCAGCGCGCTCATGCCGGCACCTCCGTACCCGCGAGCAGGTCGTCGACGGCGAACGGCGGGGCGTCGGGCGAGCGCAGATGGGCGAGCAGGAGTTCCTCCAGCGAGGGGTGGACCGTCTCCCAGGTCCGGCCGTCGACGGGCCCCCTCGGCCGCACGAGCGCCGTGATCCGGCGGCCCGTGGTGCGGGTCTCCACGACGGTGTGCGCGGCGAGTTCGGCGCGGGCGGCAACGGGACCGGTGAGCAGCCGGTGGGCGGCCTGGACCTGGTCCATGGGGCCGCTGAGGCGGATGCGGCCGCCGTCGACGAGGAGGAGGTGGTCGCAGACGCCCTCCAGCTCGGTGAGGATGTGCGAGGACATCACCACGGTGGTGCCGTGCTCGGCGGCGTCGGCCATCAGGGCGCCCATCAGCCGGTGCCGGGCGAGCGGGTCCAGGTCGGCCATCGGCTCGTCCAGGAGCAGCAGGGCGGGGCGCTTGCCGAGGGCCAGCGCCAGGGCGACGCGGGTGCGCTGACCGCCGGAGAGGGCGCGGACCCTGGTGCGCGGGTCGAGCTCCAGCCCCTCCACGATCCGCTCGGCCGCCCCCGCGTCCCACCGGCCGGGGTTGAGCTCACGGCCCATGCGTAGGGTCTCGGCGATGGTCAACTGCGGGTAGAGGGGCTTGTCCTGGCCCACGTAGGCCAGTGCCTCGGGCGGCGCCGTCCGCACCGTGCCCTCCGTGGGGAGTGCGAGCCGGGCCACGAGGGTCAGCAGCGTGGACTTCCCCGCCCCGTTGGGGCCGACGAGTGCGCACACCCGTCCTTCGCGCAACCGGAAGGAGCAGTCGCGCAGCGCCCACCCTCCCCGGCGTCCGTGGCGCAGGCCGAGGCCCTCCGCCTCGATCACGGTTTCCGTCATGAGTCGCCGTCCTCCTTGAATTGTCGTTCGAGTACGGATGCGAAGAGCGCCGCGACGTCGTCCCGTTCCATCCCGGCCGCCCGGGCCCGTCGCGCCCAGTCCGCGAGTTCCTCGACCAGCGGGGAGTCGGCCGGGGCGCTGCCCAGGGATCTCCGGATGAAGGTGCCCAGTCCCCGCTTCGCCTCGACGAGCCCCTCGCGTTCCAGCTCGCGGTACGCCTTGAGCACGGTGTTCGGGTTGATGGCGGTGGCCTCCACGACCTCGCGCGCGGTCGGCAGTTTGTCGCCGGGCACCAGCAGGCCCAGGCGCAGCGCCTGACGGGTCTGCTGGACGATCTGGAGGTATGTGGCGACGCCGCTGCGCCGGTCGATGCGGTACTCCAGCACGCCGAAACCACCCTTTCACTAGCCAAGTCGTGAAAGGGTGGTGCAGGGCCGCGTTCCTGTCAACCCGCCCCCTGGAGTCACATGCACCTAGCTCGGGGCCTCGGCCCCCTTGCGGGCGTAGAACCACCAGGCCACCGCCACGCAGCTGACGTAGAAGCCCACGAATCCCCACATGGCGCCGGTCACCGAGAAGTTGGCGAACATCGCCGGGATGAAGAAGAAGCCGTACGCCGCGATCGCCGCCGTGAAACCGGTGACCGCACCCGACTCGATCTCCGCCTGCTTCAGCGCGGCCGCGTACTGCGGCGTGCCCTCCGTCAGCCCCTTCAGGTGCTGCCCCCGGAAGATGACCGGGATCTGGCGGAACGTCGAGCCGTTGCCGATGCCGGAGAAGAAGAACGCCAACAGGAAGCAGAGGAAGAAGCCGGGGAAGGAGCCCTGGTCCGAGCCGGCCGGAAGGAAGGAGATCACGCCGATGATCGAGCCGGCCATGCCCGCGAAGGACAGGATCGTCACCCGGGCGCCGCCCAGCTTGTCGGCGATCCAGCCGCCCGCCCAGCGCGCCAGTGCGCCGAGCGCCGGGCCCATCCAGGCGTACGTCGCCACCGGGTACGCCGGGAAGGTCGTCTTGATCAGCAGCGGCAGGGCCGCGGCGAAGCCGATGAACGAGCCGAACGTGCCGACGTAGAGCCAGGTCATCAGCCAGTTGTGCTTGCGCTTGAAGATGACCTTCTGCCGGCTGAAGGGGGTGGAGGCCACCTTCAGGTCGTTCTGCCCGAACCAGGCCACAGCCGCGAGCACGACCAGGACCGGTATCCAGACGAACGCCGCGTTCTGGAGGTAGATCTGCGAGCCGTCCGCCTTCCGCTGCCCCGCTCCGATCGCCGGCACAGACGAGGTGATCAGGATCGGGGTGAGCAACTGGACCACCGAGACCCCGAGGTTGCCCAGGCCGCCGTTGATGCCGGTCGCGTTGCCCTTCTCCCGCTTCGGGTAGAAGAAGCCGATGTTGGCCAGCGAGGAGGAGAAGTTCGCTCCGCCGATGCCGCACAGCGCGGCGATCGCGATCATCGTGGCGTACGGGGTGTCCGGGTTCTGCACGGCGAAGCCCAGCCACAGCAGCGGGCCGATCAGGACCACCGTCGAGATCGCCGTGAACCTGCGCTGGCCGATCATCGGTCCGAGGAAGGTGTAGAGGATCCGCGCCGTACCGCCGGTGACGCCCGGGACGGCCGTCAGCCAGAACAGCTGCGACCGGCTGAAGCCGAAGCCGACGTCCTTCAGGTTCGTCGCCGTGATGCTCCAGACCTGCCAGACCACGAAGGCCACGAGCAGGGCCGGCACCGCGATCCACAGGTTGCGGGTGGCGACCCGCCTGCCCGTGGTCCGCCAGAACGACGGATCCTCCGGCGTCCAGTCCGTGATGGTGCGGCCGGGGCGGTACTGCGCCGGATCGGGCGCCTGCGCGCGGCGGCCCGTCTCCGTGCGCAGCTCCTGCGTGGCGGAACTCATGGCATGTCCTGGGGGTTTGAGAAGACTCCTGAGGGTCCTGACCCCTCCAGGTTCCGTCCCGCACACCCCCCGGCGTCAGAGGAGAACGTCGTGCGGCCGGGAAGGACAAGGTCCCCTCGTCCACAGTGCCCAGGTCCGGGACCCCGTCCGGGACCCCGTCCGGGACCCCGGCCGCGCGCCTCGCCTGCCGAGCGGCGCGGGGCTGCTGTCCTGTGCGGTATGACGTACGTACCGATGACCTCCCGCAGCCGGCACGAGAGCCACCGGGCCTCGACACCGCTGGAGCTGTTCTTCGACCTCTGCTTCGTCGTCGCCGTCGCGCAGGCCGGCCGGCAGCTGGTCCACGCGCTCGCCGAGGACCATGTCGGCGCCGGCATCACCGGCTACCTCTTCGTGTTCTTCGGGGTGTGGTGGGCCTGGATGAACTTCACCTGGTTCGCCTCCGCCTACGACGTCGACGACGTGCCGTACCGGATCGCCACCCTCGTGCAGATCGCCGGCGTGCTCATCTACGCGGCCGGGATCCCGCGCGCCTTCAACGACAACGACTGGACGATCTGCGTCCTCGGCTACGTGGTGATGCGGCTCGCGCTCACCGTGCAGTGGCTGCGCGCCGCCGCCGGGGAGCGGGGTCCGGCCCGGCGCACGGCGCTCATGTACGCGATCGGCCTGCTGGTCTGCCAGGCCGGCTGGGTGGCGCTGCTCGCAGCCCCCGAGCACTCCCGCAGATGGCTGTTCCTGGCCCTGGTCGTGATCGAGCTGCTGATCCCGGCCGTAGCCGAGCGCAGCTACCAGACCCAGTGGCACCCGCACCACATCGCCGAGCGGTACGGCCTGTTCACCATCATCGTGCTCGGCGAGACCATCGCCGCCAGCACGGTCGCGGTCCAGTCGGCGATCGACGAGCACGAGGCGCTGGGCGAGCTGCTGCCGATCGCGGCCGGCGGGCTGCTGCTGGTCTTCGCGGCCTGGTGGATCTACTTCGCCGTCCCCGCGCACGACCGGCTGCGCAGCAATCGCGAGGCCATCCCGTGGGGGTACGGGCACTACGTGATCTTCGCTTCGGCCGCGGCCATCGGGGCCGGCCTCGAAGTGGCGATCGAGCACGCCGTCGGCAAGGCCCACGTCTCGGCCCTGGCCGCCCATCTCGCGGTGTGCGTTCCCGCGGCGCTCTTCCTCGCCTTCGTCTGGCTCCTGCACTCCCGCCACTTCAAGCGGGGCACGGCCCAGCAGCTCGTGCTGCCGCTGACGGCGGTGGCGATCCTCGCCTGCGCGTGGGCCGGGCCGCTGGCGGTGCTGTGGGCCGGGCTGGTCGCCTCCGCCTCGGTCGCCGTGGGCGTGACCTTGGCCGACCGGACGCGTTCTGGTGCGTGAGGACGGCGGGCGCCGCGGCCGCGACGGCCGCGGCGAGCGCGCCGGCGACAGGGAGAAGAGACGATGAAGGTCCCGGTACAGCGGTACGCGGACACGGGCGCGGCGGTGGCGGAGTACGGGGAGCTCGCCGACCCGGCGTTCTGGCAGCAGCCCCCGGCGGCGCGCCTGGCGGCGTTCGCCCGGCTGCGGGCCCTGGACTCGCCGGTCTACGTGCCCGAGGGCAAGGGCCGCGGCCACTGGGCCCTCGTACGGCACGCGGACGTGCAGGAGGCGAGCCGGCTCCCCAAGGTGTTCGCCAGCGCGCCCGGGGTGACCACGCCCGAGCCGGCCCGTTGGGTGCGGGCGCTGTTCGGGGACTCGATGGTCAACCTGGACGGCGCGGACCACGCGCAGCTGCGCAAGATCGTGCAGCGGGCGTTCACCCCGCGGCTGCTGGCGGCGGCCGAGGCGGACATCCACGCGGTGGCCGCCCGGATCGTGGACGACGTACTGGCGCAGGAGCCGGACGAGTTCGTCTCGGCCGTGTCCTCCCGGCTGCCGCTGGAGGTCATCTGCAACATGATGGGGATCCCGGAGCACCACCGCGCCGAGATCGCCGACCGCGTCAACCACGCCTCGGAGAACATCGGCGTCGAGCGGGGCCTGGGCGCCCGGCTGCGGATGCCCGGGCGCGGGCTGCGGGCGCTGGCCAGGATGCAGCGGATGGTCGCGGGCATCGGCAGGGAGCGGCGCAAGAACCCGACGGACGACCTCATCTCGGCCCTGGTCCGCGCCGATGTGGACGGACAGGCCCTCAACGCCCGCCAGCTCGGCGCGTTCTTCTCGCTGCTGATGGTGGCCGGGGTGGAGACCACCCGCAACGCGATCACCCACGGGCTGAGCCTGCTGACCGACCACCCCGCCCAGCGGGACCTGCTGCTCGCGGACTTCGAGACGTACGCGGACGGTGCGGTGGACGAGATGATCCGCCACTCCACGCCGATCATCCAGTTCCGGCGGACCGTGGCCGCCGAACACACCCTGGGCGGACACCTGTTCCGTCCCGGCGACAAGGTGGTGCTGTACTACGCCTCCGCCAACCGCGACGAGGCGGTCTTCCCCGACCCCGACGCCTTCGACATCACCCGCTCGCCCAATCCGCACCTGGGCTTCGGTGGCGGCGGCCCGCACTTCTGCCTGGGCGCGCACCTGGCCCGGGTGGAGATGAAGGCCCTGTTCCGCGAGCTGCTGACCCGGCCGGTCGCACTGCGGGCGGTAGGGCTCCCGGACCTGGCGGGCTCGAACTTCGACAACCGGGTGCGCTCACTCAAGTTCGCCTTCGAACGCCCCTGAGGGGCGCGGCCGGCCGCCGGGCGGGCTGGCAGCCCGGCGGCCGGAGCCGGCGAGGGACCCGCGGGAGCGCTCGCGTGGCGGGCAGGGAGCGCGCTCGCGTGCGGGCAGGGAGCGCCCTACTGCAGGCGGCGCACCGCGAGCACGCAGTGGGCGCTGCCCGTGAGCACGGACTCGTCGCCCGCGAACTCCTGAAGGGTCTTCGGGTCGACCGGCCGGCCCGGGACGGCCTCGGGCCAGGCGCGCGTGGCGAAGAGGAAGTAGGCCTGGCCGCTCTCGTTGGCCGCGGCGACCCACTCGTCCGGGGCCGTGCAGGTCGCGTTCAGTCCCGGCAGGGTCAGCGCGACCTGGTTGTCCGCGAGCACGATCTGCACGGGGAAGCCGGCCGGGTTGCGGGTGCCGTCCATGACCACGTCACCGATGGGCAGGCCGATCTCCTCCAGCAGCCCCCGGGCGGCGGTCTCGCCGGCCTCCCGCCCCTGCGGCCCGTCGCCGAGGGTGTAGGCGAGCAGGTACGGGATGTCGTGGCCCTCGGCGGGGTCGCCGATCCAGGCGAGCACCGAAAGGGTGCCGAGATGGGACCGGTCGGTTTCGGCTTGAGTAGAAGTCATGCGCCGCACCCTAGTGCTCTCTCCGCCGACCCTTTCCGGCCTTTCACCCGGGCGGGCTAGACGGCCCAGAATCCCTCTCCGGTATTCGCCTGCATGTTCGCGTCCTGGTACTGGAGCCGCACGATGCGCGCCTTTTCCGGAATTTCGAACACCACCCACCCCTCGGCCCGCTGGCCGACGGCGAGGGAATCGAAGACGAGCGGTTTTCCGGTGGTGAGTTCACCGGTCGGCACCACCCGGTGGCGCCCTCCCGCGCTGTCGTACGCCCACATCTGCCCCAGTTCCCCGTACGCGTCCCCGCCGACGTTGACGAACGACATCGAGGCGGCCACCCAGCGCTTGCCCGCGGGCGGGGCGTAGTCCTTCTCGACGCTGACCGCGGGGTCGACGTACGCGTTGAGCACGGCTTGCAGGTGCCGGCCCACCTGGCGGCCGCTCACCCGTACGGCATCACCCACATGGGCGTCCTTCGAGGCGGACCGGGCCGTCCCCGGGGCCGCCGGATCCTCCCCGGCCCCCGGCGCGCCGTCGTCCACCGGGACGGCGGGCGCCGCGGCGGGGGCGAGCGCGGGCCCCTCGGGGGCGCCGGAGCAGGCCGTGGCACCGAGCAGCAGGAAGGGCAGGAGAGCGGCGGCGAGGACGGAAGCGGACTGGCGCATGAGTGATCCCTTCGGGGACCTTCGGGAGGTATTCCGGCCAGTCTCACGCGCCCGAGCGGGCAATTGCACACACCGACACGGGTGTGCGCGAGGAGTTGCCCGCCATCTGCCAGCACAATGCGTTTCGGCGCTTTTGTTCCGACCCACCCCCCTGGAGGATTGATGCGAGTTCCCACCCGCCGCCTGGCCGTGACGGCGCTTTCCGCACTGGCCGCCGGCACCGCGTTCACCGCCCCCGCCGACGCCCGTTCCCACGAGAATTCGATTTCCGTACAGGAGGTCGGTCACCTTTCCGGAGGCGGCCGCGTCACCCTTTACGGGACCTACGTGTGCACGCCCTCGTCCCCCCGTGGAGTGCAAATCCAGGTCACGCTCACCCAGGACTCCACCCGCCTGGGCTTCGGCGGCCAGGAGGCCGACTGCGACGGGCGGGAGCACGACTGGTCCGCGTCCGCCGACGTGAACCCGGCCCTGGTCGACCTGCACCCGGGCGCGGCCGGCGCCCAGGCCGCGCTCCAGTCGGCGAGCCTGCACTCCGGGTTCAAGGTGAGCGTGTCCTACCTGGCGCGGGCCGAGCAGGACGTCCGTCTGGAGCAGCGGCACCGCTGAGCCGGCGCCGACCGGGCCCGCCCGCGGCCCGCGGCCGCCCCTACCTGCAGGCGGGGGCCGCGCCGGTCATCGACATGAACGCGACGGTCCGGCAGCCGGGATCCGCCTGCGGGTGCCCGGCCGCACGGTGCACGGCCGCCGGCACGCCGGCGGACAGCAGGAGCAGCGCGAGGAGAGCGGTCGCGGCCCCCCTGCCCGGCCGCTTGTTCAGCCGGTGCACGGCGGGGTCCCGTTGCGTGTGGTCGTCCGTTCCATGGACGGCATCATCACCCCGGCTCCGGCATCCCACAACTCGGGGTGACCGTACGGTCACCCCACGCCGCGGGTGGTGCCCGCGACGTCGAACTCGCACCAGACCGCCTTGCCGTCACCCCGGGACTCCACGCCCCAGTGCGTGGCCAGCGCGTCCACCAGCAGCAGCCCGCGCCCCGTGGTCGCGGCCTCGCCCGGGGTGCGCCGGCGCGGCCAGACGCTGGAGCGGTCCTTGACCCACAGCCGGATCCGTCGGACCGGCTCCGGCAGCACCTCCATGGTGAGCACCGCCCCGCCGTCCGTGTGCAGCAGGGCGTTGACCAGCAGTTCCCCGGCGGCCAGTTCCACATCGTCGGCGAGGTCCGGCATGCCCCAGTCGCGCAGGGCCTGGCGCAGGGCGTAGCGGGCCTCCGAGAGCCCCTCAGGGTCCGCCTGGTGGATGTACTGGTGGATCCGCGGAGCCCGGTGGGTGCCCGGGTCGGGGGCCCGGCGCAGGACCAGCAGGGCCACGTCGTCCCCTGAGCCCCAGCGCTCCCAGAGGCGGTCCGAAAGGTGGTCGGCGAGTGCCCCCGCCTCCTGCGGACCGCTGCGCACGGCGTGGGCCAGCGCCTCCATGCCCTGGGTGATGGCGGTGCCGGGCTCCTCCACCAGGCCGTCGGTGCACAGCACCAGCGTCTCCCCGGGGACCAGGTCGAGCCGGGTCTCGGGGAAGTCCTCCTGCTCGAACACCGAGGCCAGCCCGAGCGGCAGCCCGCCCCGTACGTTGGGCCAGCCCGTACGCCCGTCCGTGTGCCGGATCAGCGGCCCCAGGTGGCCCGCGCGGACCGCCCGTACGCCGCCGGTCTCCAGGTCCACCTGCGCGTACATGCAGGTCGCGAACCGCTCGGTGTCCAGTTCCGCGAGGAAGCGGGAGGCCCTGGCCAGGACGGTGGAGGGCGGATGGCCCTCACCCGCGTACGCCCGCAGCGCGATCCGCAGCTGGCCCATGATCGCGGCCGCGTGCGTGTCGTGGCCCTGTACGTCCCCCACGACGATGCCCACCCGGTCCCGGGGCAGTGCGATCACGTCGTACCAGTCCCCGCCGACCTCCCGCCCGCTCCAGGCGGAGTGGTAGCGCACCGCGATCTCCCCGCCGCTGATCTCGGGGATCCGGCGCGGGAGCATCGAGGCCTGGAGCCCCGTGGCGAACTCCCGCTCCTGGTCGAACAGGAGCGCCCGCTGGAGGGACTGCGCCACGATGCCGGCCAGGCCCAGGCAGAGGTTGCGCTCCTCCGGGCTGAACTCGGTGCGCCGCCGGTAGAACAGCACCAGCCCGCCGATGGCCTTGGCCTGCGCGATCAGCGGCAGGTAGGCGGCGGCGTCGAAGCGGATCCGGCGCAGGTAGTCGGCGAGCATGGGGAACTCCCCCGCCAGCTCGGCCAGTGAGGTGACGAACCGCGCCTTGCGGGTGAGCACCGCCTGCGACAGCGGCAGCGAGCCGTCCAGCCGGGTGAACCGCCGCTCGCTGAGGATCTCCAGCGACTCCCCGCTCAGCGCGATGATCTTGATGGCACCGTTCTCGACGAGCCCCAGGGCCAGCCCGTCGGCGCCGAGGCGCTCCAGCGCCCCCGCGCCGGTCAGCGTGGCCGTGACGTCGTCGACCGTCACCGCCCGCGACAGGGCCTCCGTCGTCCGCTGCACGATGGCGGCCTGCTGGGCCCGCGCCGACTCCAGCTTGCGCAGCACGGTGGCGTGCGCGAGCTCGGCCGTGGCGTCGCGGACGATGCCGACGATCCGCAGGGGCCGGCCGTCGGCGTCCCGCTGGATCCGGCCCTGCGTGTGCGTCCACTGGTCGACGCCGTCGCGCCGCTGCACGGTGAAGTACGAGCCGTACGTCTCCATGCCGCCGTCCAGGGCCGTCTGCGTGGACTCCGCCAGCCGGGCGCCGTCGTCGGCCGGGATCCGCAGCCCCAGCCCCTCCGGGGTGTCGTCGAACTCCTCCCGCTCCAGGTCGAAGACCACCAGCCCGGACTCGTCCAGGGTCAGCGTCCCCGCCTCCAGGTCCCATTCGAAGCTGCCCATGCCGTTCAGCGCGAGCCGCTCGCCGGGCCCCGTCACGGGGTCCCGGCTGCCCTGCCCGGATCTGTCGCGCTCCGCCGCTGCCACGAGAGACACACCACCTAACGGCCGGGCCAGCACGGCTGGGAGATCAGCCGCTCCCACTCCTCGTCAGGATGCCCCGGAAGGGTGCGCCCGGCCTCCTGCCAGCGCCTGACGAGGGAGAGGTAGATCGTCGGCTGGTCCGGAGCGGCGTGCCCGGGAGGGGCGTACGCGCCGGGGGCGTACGCGCCGGGGGCGTACGGCGAGGAGGCGGTCCTGCTCGCGGGCCTGGGCGCCGGCCTCGCGGCGGGCCCGGCCGAGCCGGGCTGCTCCGCCCGGCTCGCGGGAATGCGCACCCAGCCACGGCCGCCCTGTGCTCGCTGCTCCGCACTCATCGCGGACCCCTCTCGACCTCACCGCAGAGACGTCTTCGGATGCCCGGCACCGGCCCGGTCGGGCCGTACGGTCCCGGTGGAGCCCGTCGGCCCGCCCCGGCCACCGAGGCGCTTTCGCACTCCTGCAACCAGTCTCCCCGCCGTGAACCCCGCACCGTGCACGAATCGCATGGAAGGGCCGAATGAGGGAGCCGTCAACAGGCCGGCGAAGAACAGACCCGGCCACGAGGACTCGAAGCCGGCGCTGAGCTCCGGCGTACCGCCGTCCCCGACGGTGTCGAGGACGGCCCGCAGCCGGGCGTCCAGCAGCTCCAGGCGCCCCAGGTGCGGGGTGAACCCGGTGGCCGCGACCACGTGCGCGACGTCCAGGACGACCGACTCCCCGGACGCGGTGGTCAGCCCGAGCCGGGTCCGCTCGCCCACCGCCGCCGCCCGGTGCAGGCGGTGCCCCAGCAGCACCGGCACGCTGCGCTCGAAGCGGTCCCGCAGCCACCAGGCCCCGGCGGGCCCGAGCGCGGTCGCCGCGATGCGCTCCCGGGTCGGCGCGGGCAGCCGGCGCACCGCCCACGGCAGCTCCGACCAGGCCCAGCTGCGCCAGCCGGTGCCGAGGCCGCTGTGCGGTTCGCGCAGCGCGCGCAGCAGCGGGCGCTCCAGCGGCTGGGGGACGGTGTTCCAGTTCAGCCGGGACCGGCGGGCCACCAGGCAGGGCCGGGCCCCGTTCTCCGCCAGCAGTGCGGCGGTCTCCAGGGCCGCCTGCCCGGCCCCGATCACCGCGACCTCCCGTCCGGCGAACCGGGACAGGTCGCGGTGGCCGCTGCTGTGCGAGCAGTGGCCGGGCGGCAGCTCCCGCAGCGGCTCGGGGAGGTGGACGAAGGGCATCACCCCGACGGCGAGCGCGACCGTACGGGCGGGCAGCGGCGGCCCCTCGGCGGTGCGGACCAGGAAGCCGTCGCCCTGGGGGCAGACCTCGGTGACCGTCACCTCCTCCACCTCGGGGACGGCGTGCCGGGCGAACCACATGCCGTACGAGCTGAACACGTCGATCGGGAGCGGGTTGCCGTGCTCGGCCGCCCGCCCCCGCCCGGCGCAGTACGCGGCGAGGGTGTGCCGGCCGCCGGGAGCGGACAGGTTGGACGACCAGGGCTCCGACTTCAGGTACATGCCCTCGGGCATGTGGTCCCGCCACGAGGCCATGGGGCGCCCGAGCACCCGTACGCCGAGCCCGGCCGCGGCAGCGTGCGCGGCGATCGACAGCCCGTACGGCCCTGCGCCGACCACGACGAGATCGTTGATCCGCGTCACTGCTATCCCTCCAGTCTCATGGACCACGCGTTACTGCCCGTTCCCGTTCCCCCGCCCGCGGCGGCAGGCGGGGGCGGGGGCGGGTGACGGCGCGTCACCGGGTCACCAGCTCGTCCGGTTCGGCGGGGGCCGCGGGGTTGGCCGGGGTGGCCGACGGGGCCAGGTCGCGGCCGCGCTGGCGCGGGGCGCGCACCACGGCGCGCGCCGTGCGCCGGCCGTGCGCCGGTACGCCGCGAAGGGCGCGCACGCCCTTCCCCGCGCCCCGGCCGAGGAAGGCGGCGAGCATCGCCAGGAAGGGCATCGGGTCGTCGGCGGCGAACCAGGCCGCCTCCACCCGCCCCCGCTCGGCCCGCGGCGCCACCCGTACGGGTCCGGGCCGCGCCCGGCCGGACCGCTCGGCCCCGGACCGCTCACCCCCCACCGGCACGCCACCCGCTCGCTCGGCGGCCGTCTGCTCGGCGCCCGTCGACTCGGCGCCCGTCAACTCGGCCACGGGCCGCTCGGCCCCGGACTGCGCGCCCCCGGCCGACTGGTCCTGCCCGGACACGGTCTCCTCGGAGCGCGCCGGTGCGGGCACGGCGCCCCGGGCGACCGCGCCGGACCGCCACGGGAGCTGTCGGCCGCGGACCGCCGCCAGCAGGGCGTAGTTCTCCGCGACGAAGACCCGGCCCGGGCCGCCCGAGGGCTCCGGTACCCGTTGCCCCGTCAGATCCAGGTACATCGCCTGGACCACGTCCAGCCCGCCCGCGTCCGTGAACAGCCGGAACTGGGCCCCCGGCCGGGGGTTGAAGTCCACCAGCCGGAAGCAGCCGTCCTCGTCCCGGCGGAAGTCCAGGTCCAGGATGCCCTGGTAGCCCAGGCGCCGGGCGAGCCGCAGCCCCGCCTCCTCCACCGCCGGGTCCGCCAGCCAGCGGCCCACCGCCGTCAGCCCCGTCCGCACCGGCCAGGACAGCTCCTTGCGGCCCGATCCCGCGAGCAGCGGATGCCCGCCCCGGCCGAACGCGCCGTGGAAGAACCAGTCGGTGTCCGCCCCGGCCGGCAGGAACCGCTGGAGCAGCAGCCGGCTCCCCGCCTCCTGCGTGCGCTCGTACAGCCGGCGCGCCTCGGCGGCGCAGTGCACGAGCGTGGTGCTGCGCAGCCCCGCGCCCGCGGGCAGCAGCCAGGGCCGGCTCCACTTGGCCACCACCGGCAGGCCGAGCCGCCACGCGGCCTCCGCCGCCTCGGCGCCGCTCGCCGGGATCACCGTCTCCGGGTGCGGGACGTCCCAGCGCGCGCACAGGCGCGACAGCTCCGCCTTGTCCGCCACCCGGGCCGGCAGGCCGTCGGGCTGGTGGGGGATCCGGAACCGCCCGTCGAGCATCGGCGCGATCCGCGCCACGGCGATGGCGCTCAGGTCGTCCATCGCGATCAGCACCGCGGGCCGGCCGATCCGCTCCGACACCCCGACGAGGCACTCCAGCAGCGTCTCCGGGGTCTCGGGGGCCAACCCCCCGTCCGGTCCGGGATGGACGGCGCGCAGGTAGCGCGAACGCCCCATGGGACCTCCCCCGGCCTCGACGACGGCATGGACCTCCACGCCCCTGCGCCCGAGCGATCTGACGGCGCCGAGGGTTCCGTGGTGGAACGGATTCCGATCGAGTCTGAGCACTACTGCGGGCACATGGCCGTCGAACGCGTGCATGGGAACGGTGTCTTTCACCTAGTCGGACCAAACGGGGAGGATACGCAGCTGCGAATGGCCTATGCGGCGGTCACCGGACAGGCCATTCGTCAGATGTGATGCCTAACGTCTTTGACAAGCACACCGATTCAGGAAAGTTCGGGAGACGCCATGCCCAGACCACACCGCCGACTGGCGAGCACCTGCATCGGTACGGTGACGGCCGGGCTGCTCGCCACCGGAGCCTCGCTCGCGGCCCCCGAGAAGGAGCAGCCCAAGGGTTCCGACATCGCGATGGGCGCGTTTCTCGACTCCGGCCAGAGCGGGGTCGCCCGGATCCCGCAGCTGTCGCGCTGGCTGGGCGGCAAGGAGATCCGGGTCGGGCACACCTATCTGCCCGGGGACCGGTGGGCCCGCATCGAGAACCCCGACTTCCTGGAGGCCTGGGCCCAGTGGCGCCGGGCCAGGCCGGACCGGCTCTTCGTCCTCAACGTGCCCATGCAGGAGCACAACGAGGACCACGTCCCCGACCGCGAGGTGGCCCGGCTGATCCGGGCCGGCGCGGAGGGTGAGTTCGACCACCACTTCGAGAAGCTCGCCCACCGGCTGGTGGAGCTGGGCGTCCCGGACACGGTGATCGTGCTGGGCTGGGAGATGAACGGGGCCACGTACACGCACCGCTGCGCGCCGGACCCGCAGGGGTGGAAGGAGTACTGGAACCGCATCGTCAACACGATGCGCTCCGTCCCCGGTCAGCAGTTCAAGTTCGATTACGCCCCGAACCGCGGTTCGGACGCGATCGGCTGGACCGCCTGCTACCCCGGCGACGACGTCGTCGACATCGTCGGCATGGATTCGTACGACCAGGCTCCCGGCAAGACCTTCGACGAGATGGTCAAGCAGCCGTACGGGCTCCAGCAGCACGTCGACTTCGCGAAAGCGCATGGCAAAGCCATCTCGTACCCGGAGTGGGGGCTGTTCCGGCACGGCGACAACCCGACGTACGTCCAGCGCATGCTGAAGTGGATCGAGCAGCACAAGCCGCTCTACCACACCATCACCGACTACTGCCCGCACGGCGTGTGGCAGTGCAAGCAGAACCCCCGCTCCGCGAAGGCCTTCCGGGCCGCGCTCGCACCCGAGCGGCCGGGTCCGGTGATCCCGACCCCGGTGGTTCCGACACCGGTCATCCCGACGCCGGTGGTCCCGACCCCGGTCCTGCCGACCCCCTCGGTCCCGACCCCGTCGGTCCCCACCCCGTCCGTCCCGACGCCGCAGATCCCGACCCCCGGGATCCCCGTGCCCTCGCCGGTGGTCCCGAGCCCGCAGATCCCGGCTCCGGTCCCGTCGCCCGAGACCCCGGGCACCAGCCCGAGTCCCGAACCCGCGCCCGAGCCGGTGCCGGAGCCCGTGCCCTCCCCGGCCGTGCCCTCCCCGGCCGTGCCCTCGCCCGCCGTGCCCTCGCCCGAGGTCCCGGTCCCCGCCCCCGAGCCCGTTCCGGTCTCCCCGGAACCGGTCGAGCCGAGCCCGCAGGTCCCGGCACCCGAGAGCCCCTCGCCCGAGCCCGTGCCCTCGCCGGCGGTCCCCTCGCCGCAGACCCCGGTGGGCCCGGGTACCGGTCCCAGCCCGGACCCCGTGCCGGTGCCGCTCCCGGAGCCCTCGCCGGTGCTGCCCCCCGCACCGACCCCGGTCCCGGTCGTGCCGGAGCCCGAGCCGCCCGCGAACAGCACGCAGTGGTGCGTGCCGGTCAACTTCGGCGAGTGGCTCTCCAAGCTGGTCGGCAAGCAGTCGGTCTGCATCAAGATCGACTGGGGCAAGGACTCCGGCTTCTGGCCCTGGTAGAGCCGTCATCGGACCCGCAGTTCGTTGAGCCGCGCCCGCCAGTCCCTGGCGGCCGGCAGCGCCTCGCGCAGCGCGTCCACCGCCCGCTCGCGCCCCGCCACCTGCGATTCGTGCAGGCGGAGCAGGGGCGCGAGCGCCGTCCTGGCCAGCAGGAGCCGCTGGTTGACGACGGTCTCGGGCCGCCAGTGGTTCTTGTACGGCTCGTTGCCGCGCAGGAAGCTCACCACCGGGCGGCCCTCCGCCAGGGCGCGGCCCGCCTCGTAGCGCAGCAGCAGCGTGGCCACGTCCACCTTGCGGGTCCGCAGGTCCGGGTCCGCCCCGTACAGGTAGCCGCCGCTGAGCGCCCCCGACAGCAGCGTGACGTTGGCGGCGACCACCTTCCCGTCCAGCCGGAACTCGGTCAGCCGGCCCTCGCCGGCCCGCACCATCCGCCGGGTGGCCCGGGTCAGGTGCTCGGCGAAGCGGGGCCGCAGGTGCTCCGGGGTCACCCCGCGACCGCGCCACTGCTTCTCGTGGAGCCGCAGCAGCGTCCGTACGGCGCGCGGCACTTCCTGCTCGGTGACCTCCCGCTCCTCGATCCCGGCCGCGTCGGTCTTGCGCAGCTTGGCCCGGACCCGCTGGGCCCCGGAGGCCGGCATCCGCTTGACCAGCTCGTCGAACGGCAGCGCGGGCAGCTCCATGCAGGTGGAGTCGGTGAGCTTGCTCCGGGCCCCCTGCCACTGCTCGAAGAGCGCCTCGGCGGCGGCCCCCGGCCGTACCTCGCGCAGGTCGACGACCGCGCCGCGGGCGGCCCGGTGCAGGCCGCGCACCAGCGCCGGGACGACCTGGTCGGCGTACTCCGCGTCCACGAGCACGTCGAAGTAGTCGGTGATGCCGCCGCCGAGCGGCACCAGGAGCGGCAGCGGCCGGTGGACGAGCATCAGCGCGCAGGCGCCGACGAGTTCCTCGCCGCGCCGGACGAGCACGATCCGCAGGCGTCCGTCCTTGCCGTACGACAGCCACCAGGAGTGCAGCCAGGCGTGGCTCTGGAAGGGGGTGGCGGTGGGACAGGCCCGCATGAGCCGGTTCCACGGCTCGTCCAGCGAGGCGAACTGCCGGGGGTCGCGGCACAGCGTCACCGTCAGGGCCCCGGTGGAGCCCGTCGTCATCGCACGGACTCCTTCTCCTTGGTCTCGGTGTGCTCACCCTGGGCGGGCAGGGAGGGGTACTCCTCGACGACGGGCGCCGCGACGGGCTGCTCCTCGGGCCGCCGGGCGCGGCCGGCGGGCCGGGCCAGCAGCCACAGGCCGCCCAGCAGCCCGCCGGCGCACAGTCCGACGGCCCCGCTGATGGCGGCGGACGGCGAGGCGGGCTCGCTCGGCGCGACGGCCTGGCTGAACAGGAGCAGCTGGACGCCGGTGTTCTTGGCGGCCTGATTGCTGCTCAGCGAGAGCGCGTCGGCGACGGCGTTGGCGATGTCGGCGGCCTCGCCCGCGCTCTTCGAGGTACCGGTGATGGCGATCATCGGGGACTCGGGGGAGGTCTCGGCGCGGACGTGCGTACGGAGCTCGCGGGCGCTGATGCCCGCACGCGGCTGGGCGTAGGCGAGGGTGGAACTGCTGGTGGCGATGCGGGCGTACGCCTGGGCGAAGCCGAGGGCGGTGGCCGGCTCGGTGGTGTCGTCCGGTACGGCGACGACATAGCTGGTGGCGGCGTACTCGGGGGCCTTCAGCACCCCGTACACCCCTCCCGCGGCCAGTCCCAGCACGGCGGCGGCGGGCAGCGGCCACCACGCGGGCGCCGGCAGCAGCCGCGCCCGGCGGCGGCGCTCGCCCCTCTTCTGGCCGGCCCTCTTCTGCCCGGCCCTCGCCGGGTCGGCCTTCCTCTGCTCGGCCTTCCTCTGGTCGGCTTTCTTCTGGTCGGTCTTCTGCGGATCGGCGGTGTCAGCCATGTACGTGCCTTCCTGGAGGGATGGGAGTGGTTTCGGGCCCCCGCGCGGGGAACCCCGTCGGGGGTACGTCGTCGTTCGAGGCGCCCGGTGGCGGCGTCGGGGCGGGACGGGGCCCCGGCAGCGCCAGGGCGTAGACCGCGAGGAGGCGCTCCGCGCTGCGGGCGATGTCGTAGCGGCGCACCACCGGGGGCTGGGGCAGACGCCGCGCGCCCGCCTCCATGTGCCCGCGCAGGGCGGCGACCAGCTCCTGCGTCCCGGTCCCGATCCGGCGGGCCCCCGGCGCCTGCGCGGCCGGCAGGTCGTCGATCGCGGGACAGGTGACGTGCAGCACCGGCAGGCCCGCCGCCAGCGCCTCCACCACGGCCAGCCCGAACGCCTCCTCCCGCGACGGCGACACGAACACGTCCATCGCGGCGAGCAGCGCCGGGATCCCGGGCGTGCGCCCGTCGGCGCCGTCGCCCAGCGGATCCCGCTCCCCCAGCAGGTGGATCCGGCCCTGCGCGCCCAGTTCCGCGGCCAGCCGCCGCAGCGCCGCCCGCTCCGGCCCGTCCCCGACCAGCAGCAGGTGGGCCCCCGGCAGCGCCGCCACCGCCCGTACGAGCGAGTCGAACCGCTTGCCCGGCACCAGCCGGCCGACCCCACCGACCACGAACGCCCGCTCCGGCAGCCCGATCCGGGCCCGCGTGGCCCGGCGCACCCCCTCGTCGAAGCGGAAGCGGGTCGCCTCGATCCCGTTGGGTACGACGTGCACCCGCGCGGCCGGCACCCCCCACTTCTCCAGGCGCGCCGCCACGGTGTCCGACACCGCGACGGTCGCCGCGCCCAGCCGCTCGCTGGCCAGGTACAGCGCGCGCACCCCGCCCGTCAGCTTCCGGCCCTCGATCTCGTCCTCGCCGAGCGAGTGCTCGGTGGCCACGGTCGCCCCGACCCCCGCGAGCCGGGCCGCGAGCCGCCCGTACACGCAGGCCCGGTACAGGTGCGTGTGCACGAGGTCGTACTGCTCGCGCCGGATGAAGCGCACCAGCCGCGGCAGCGCCCCCAGGTCCCGGTTGCCCTTCATGCCCAGGTGCACCACGCGGACCCCGTCGGCGCGCAGGCCCTCGGCCACCGGCCCCGGGTTGGTCAGCGTCAGCACGTCGCAGCGCATCGGCAGGTGGCGCAGCAGCAGCCGCAGCTGCTGCTCGGCGCCGCCGACGCCGAGCCCCGTGATGATGTGCAGCGCCCGCGGCGTCCTCACCGGGCCACCGCCCGGCGCAGTTCCCCGACCCGGTGGCGCAGCTGCTTGATCCGCAGCCGGCCGGGCCCGTCCGCCTGGCTGACGTGGGTGCGCGGCAGGGCGTGCGGGCCGGCCAGCCGGCCGGGGTCGATGGCGCAGGCGTACCCGTACCCGGCGGCCCGCGTCGCCGCGACGACCCGCGCGTCGAGGTGCCCGTACGGGTAGCAGAACCCCTGCGGCAGGGTTCCGGTCAGCTCCCGGATCAGCTCCCTGCTGCCCCGCAGCTCTTGCTGGAGGATGTCGTCGGGGGCGGCGGTGAGGTCCTGGTGGAGCAGTCCGTGCGAGCCGATCTCCTGCCCCGCGGCCGCGACTTCGCGGATGCCCTCGGCGGTCAGCAGGGACTTGCGCGGGCCCAGCGGGTCCCACACGTTGTCCACCCCGAGCCGCCCGGGCAGCACGAACAGGGTGGAGGTGCAGTCGTGGCGGCGCAGCAGCGGCAGCGCCCGGGTCAGGTAGTCGGTGTAGCCGTCGTCGAAGGTCAGCCCGACGAGCCCGGCGCCGCGCCCGGCGGCGCAGGCCCGCAGCAGTTCGCCGACGGACACCCCGCGCAGGCCCCGCGAGCGCAGCCACAGGAGTTGCGCCTCCAGCGCGGCCGGGGTGACGGTGATGCCGTACGGGTCCTCGGCGGGATCGGTGAACTCGGCGACCGAGTGGTACATCAGGACCCACGGCGAGGCGGTCCGGCGGGCGGGGACCACCTGGGCGGCCGGCTCCGTGCGGGTGTCAGCGGGCATTGCGGAACCTCTGGGTCATCTGGGCGATCTGGGCGGGCAGGGCGGTGATTTCGAGCACCCGTATGGCCACGCCGCAGGCGCCGAACATGGCGGGCACGAGCAGGCAGCCGAGGGCGGCGCTGAGCAGCGGGTCGGGGATCATCGGCCCGGCGATCCAGCCGGTGGCGCAGGCCCCGACGGCGGCGACGGACAGGCGGCCGATGCTGAGCGCGACCCGGCGGACCTGGATGGCGACGATCCGCGAGCCGAGCCCGGTGAGCAGCAGTGCGGCGGTGGTGGAGATGCCGGCCGCGTTGGCGGCGGCGATGCCGTACGTGCCCCACCAGCGGACGGCGAAGGCTCCGGCCACGATGTTGACGAGGAGTCCGGCGCCCATCGCGAGCGCCGGGAACCAGGTGGGCCGGGCGGTCGAGAAGAAGGGCCGGGACAGCGCCCCGACGAGGCAGTGGCCGAGCAGTCCGAGGGCGTAGACCCGCATGACGGAGGCGGTGGCGAGGGTGTCGCGGTGGGTGAACGCGCCGCGTTCGAAGAGGACCTGGATGATCTGGGGCGCGTATCCGATGACGAGGGCGCTGCCCACGAGGACGGCGAGGGAGGCCAGCGCCAGGTCCTGCTCGACGCGCCGCCGGGCCTTCTCGCGCTCTCCTCCGGCCATGGCCTGGGCGACGACGGGGAAGGTGACGGTGCAGATCATCAGCGACAGCACCATCGGCATCTGCGCGACCTTCTGCGCGTAGTTCAGGTGCGAGATCGCCCCCGAGGGCAGCGAGGCGGCCAGGAAGCGCTCGACCAGCACCTGCGACTGCCGGAACACCGCGAAGAAGATCACCGGGGCGATCAGGCCGAACGCGATGAGGGTGGGCCGGTCCCGGTCGCGCTGGCTGCGCGGTGCGCCCTGGGCGCGGGACGGTCCGAAGCCCACGTTCCTGACGAACGAGGGCAGTTGGACGAGCACCATCAGCAGTCCGCCGGCGGCGACCCCGGCGGCGGCCGCCCGCACCCCCCACACGGCGTGCAGGGCGATCATCGTCCCGATGATGCCGATGTTGTACGAGACGTAGATCGCGGCGGGCGGCACGAACGAGCGGTGGGCCCGCAGCGCGGCGCTGAAGTACCCGGCGATCCCGAAGGACAGCACGGTCAGCGCGGTCATCCGGGTGCACTCCACGGCCAGGGCCGGGTCGGGCAGCCCGGGTGCGAGCACGGCGACGACCAGCGGCGCGGCGACGACGAGGAGGGAGGCGACGGCGGCCAGGAACACCGCCAGCCGCGGCAGGGTGGCCCCCACGAGCAGCCGTACGGGGTCCTGGTCGCGGGCGGCCTTGCGGGTCAGCCCGGCGCGGGCGGCAGCCCGGCGGGCGAGGGCCTGGCTGAACGCGGGCACCATCAGCAGGGCCATGGCGTCCTCGATGAGCAGCGTCGAGGCCATCTCGGGCACGGTCCAGGCGATCAGGAAGGCGTCGCTGTCGTGCCCGGCCCCGAAGAGGTGCGCGATGGTCTGGTCCCGGAACAGCCCGAAGACCGCCCCGGCGGCGGTCAGTCCGGCGGTGACGGCGGCGGCCTTGGCCAGGAACCGTCCGAGCGGAGCCGCAGCCGTGCTCCCGCCCGCCGTCCCGGCGGGCGGCTCGTCCCGTACGGGCCCCTCGCCCTCGGGCGGTTTCCGTCGTGCGGCCCGGGCCGGCGAGCCCGGGACGCGGGCGGGGCCCGCCCCGGCCGGTGGGCCGGGGGCGGGCCGCCAGGGCGTCGTATCGGTCACCGGCCGTCCGCACCCGAGGCGGCGCGCGGTGCGGCCACGAGGCCGGTGCGCCCGCCCGCCGCGGCGGCGGCCGTGTCCCCTCCGGAGGGCGAGGGCAGGGCCCACCAGGCCGCCAGACCGATGATCACTCCGGTCAGGACGGTGGAGGGGCCTCCGATGTCCGCGTACAGGAAGTCGATCAGCTGCCACACGAACAGCCCGACGGCGATCAGTCCGCAGTCCCGGATCCCGGCGCCGCCGCGCGCGCAGCGCCGCAGCCCCGCGACGAGCAGCGCCGCCCAGCCGCCCGCCAGCGCGGTCAGCCCGATCAGCCCCTGCTCGCTCAGGACCAGCAGGTACATGTTGTGCGGGGAGAGCAGCGGCTGGCGGATGTACGCCTGCCCCGCGCCCGCGGTGTCGCTGCCGGAGGACAGCCCCAGCGAGGAGTGCCCGTCCCGGTTGGCCGGGAAGCCCTTGAGGCCCACCCCGACCGCCGGCCGCTCGCGCCACATCGACCCGGCGGCGGCCCACATCGTGTACCGGTCGGTCACCGACTGGTCGGGGGCGCTGGAGACCTGCGTGATCGAGGTCAGCCGCTCCGCGACCATCTCGGAGCCGACCCCGAACCCGCCCACCAGGACCACCCCGGCCGCGACCAGCGCGAGCAGCACCTTCAGCGCCCGCCGGATCCCGGCGAGCACCATCACCAGCACCGCCGCGCCGACCGTGGCGATCCACGCGCCCCGGCTGAACGACAGCACCAGCGGCACCACCAGCACCAGGGCCGCCCCGCCCGCGATCCGCCGCACCCGGCCCGGCAGTCCCGGGGCCAGGGCCGCCGCGGTCGCAGCGACCAGCCCGTACGCCACCACCGTGGCCATGCCCATCACGTCGCCGGGCCCGAAGGTGCCGACGGCGCGGATGTCCTCGCCCTGGTACGAGGCCCCGGTGTGGGTCGCGAACTGCACGACCCCCACCGCGCCCTGCACCAGGGCCAGCACCACGAAGCACCCGGCGGCCAGCCGGAACTCCCCGGCGTCGCGCACCAGCAGCACGATCGCCGCCGGGACCAGCACGAACACCTGGAGGTAGCGCACGAACCCGGGCAGCGCCGCGTACGGGTCGCCGGCGGTCGCGGTCGCCACCGCCAGCCCCACGGCGGGCACGCCGAGCACCAGCACCCCGAGCGGGCTCAGCTCCCGCACCCGGCCGCGCAGCGCCTGCACCGCGCAGACCACCACCAGCAGCAGCGAGGCGGCGTCGGCCGGGCCGACCTTGCCGGAGGTGCTCGCGTCGCCCGCGGCGATCGGGGCGAGGAGCAGCAGGACGGTCGCGGCCAGCGGCACCAGCGGCCAGTGCCGCCGCAGCAGCCCGGCCGGGCCGGACCGGCCGGCGGCCCCGGCGCCGAACGGGGATACGGCGAGGCTCATCAGCTGCCCCCCAGCCGGAAGCGGAAGAAGGAGGCCGCGGTGCGGGCGAGGATCCACAGGTCCTGCCAGAGCGACCAGGTGTCGATGTAGTGGTTGTCGAAGCGGGCCCGGTCCTCGATGGAGGTGTCCCCGCGCAGGCCGTTGATCTGGGCGAGCCCGGTGATGCCCACGGGCATCCGGTGCCGGGCCTCGTAGCCGGGGTGGACGGCGGCGAACTTCGCCACGAAGAACGGGCGCTCGGGCCGCGGTCCGACCAGGCTCATGTCACCCCGTACGACGTTCCACAGCTGCGGCAGCTCGTCCAGCGAGGACTTGCGCAGGAAGGAGCCGACCGGGCTCATCCGGTGGTCCCCCGCGACCGTCCACCGGGTGGCCGACTCGTGCTCGTCGGCGCGCAGGGTGCGGAACTTCAGCAGCGTGAAGGGGCGCCCGTACAGGCCGACCCGCTCCTGCCGGAAGATCACCCCGGGCCCGTCGGCGATCCGCACGGCCAGTGCGCACACGCCCATCACGGGCGCGGCGGCGAGCAGCGCGAGCGCGGCGAGCAGGCCGTCGATGGCCCGCTTCACCCAGCGCTCCACCGGCCGCGACGGACGCGGCAGCAGCGGCTGTACGGCGTACCCCCACAGCTGGTCGGCGGGCTGGGCCACCCGCATGCCGGTCACCTTGGCGGTGCCGGCCGGGTCGGCGAGCCAGAGCCGGCAGCCGTGGTCGTGGAAGAGCCGGACCAGGGAGGCGGTGCGCTCGTCGGCCTCCGGCGGGCGGGTGAACACCGCGTGCCGGACCGAGTTCTGGATGACCGCGCGCCGGATGTCCTCGTGCGTGGCGAGCACCGGCACGGCGCCGCCCTCGCCTTCCGGGTCGCCGGTGGCGGCGAGCCCGACGGGCCGCAGCCCGTACTCGGGGCGCCCGTGCAGGGCGGCGGCGACCGCGCTCGCCCCCGCGCCGGGGCCGACGACGAGGGCGGAGGCGGGCCGGCGGCGGGCCGCGCGGCGGCGCAGCCCGTTGGCCAGCCCGCGCCCGGCGCACGTCAGCACGGTCTGCGCGCAGACGGCGCCCAGCAGGGCCGGCCAGGCCATGGCCCCGCCCGGTGCCGTGGCGGCCACGACCGCGGCGAAGGCGCACCACAGGATGGCGGCCCGCCCGGCCAGCGCGGGCAGTTCCAGCAGCGCGGAGGGCGCGAGCCGCGGCCGGTACAGCCCGGCCTGGGCGTGCAGGACGGCGAGCAGGACGGCCATCGGGGCGGCCGCCTCGGCGGGCACCGCCGTCCCGGGCGCCGACAGGACCGCCGTGGTGAGCGTCGTGGTGAGTACGGCGGCCAGCGCGTCGGCGGTCAGCAGCGGGAGGACCCCGTCGCGGCGCCGGACCCGCTGCGGCCGCGCCAGGGGCCGGGCCTGGTCGGCCCTCGGCCGGCGTGGGGGGTGGATGGCGGTCACGGACCGTCGGACGGCTGCGGTGCCGGCGGCGGCGCCGCCGGGCCCCGTGCCGCCCTGCCCGGTGTGCCGGGCGGGTGCGCTGTCCATCGTCATCGGCTGATGCGCTCCTGGTTCAAGGGCCGGGGCCTGCCCAGCAGTTCGTGGTACAGACCGGTGACCGCGTCCGTGGTCCGCCGCACGTCGAAGTCGGTCCGGGCGTGCTGCTGGGCCTGCTCCCCGAGTTCGGCGAGCAGCCGCGGTTCGGCGAGCAGCCGCCCCAGGGCCTTGGCCAGGGCCGTCGGGTCCTCCGGCGGTACCAGGCAGAGCCGTCCCTGACCGGGCGGCAGGCTCTCCCGGGCACCGCTGACGTCGGAGACCAGGACCGGTCGGCCGCAGGCCATGGCTTCGAGCGGGGCGAGCGCCATGCCCTCCCACCGCGACGGCAGTACAACGAGATCGGCGGCCCGAAGCCACGGTCGGATGTCGGGAGCGGCGCCGGCGAAGAGCACTCCGGGCGGGGCGCTGCGGCGCAGCTTCTCGGTGTCGGGGCCGTCGCCGACGAGCGCGAGACGGGCCTCCGGGACGTTGCCGAGCACCTCCCGCCAGGCCCGGAGCAGGATGTCCTGGCCCTTCTGCTGGCAGAGCCGGCCCACGCATACGGCGAGCGGACCGTCGCCCACGAAGGCTGCGGGCAAAGGGAGTTCGGTACGCGCGCGAGCCCGGTCGGCCTCCCGGTCGGGGCCGCCGGGGCGGAAGTGGTCGAGGTCCACTCCGTTGCGGATCACCGACCAGTGGGCGGAGATCCCCTCGGCCTCCCCGGCCCGGCGCTCGGCCTCGCTGACGCAGAGCACCCGGTCGGCCCAACGGGCCCCGAACCGCTCCCAGCGCAGGGCGAGCGCGGCGGTGGCCCCGCCGACGGCGTCGAAGGACCACGCGTGCGGCTGGAAGACGGTGGGCACGGCCCCGCGCACGGCGAGCCGCCCGGCCAGTCCCGCCTTGGCGCTGTGGGCGTGCAGGACGTCCGGCCCGGCCAGGCCGATGACCCTGCGGGCGCCGAGCACTTCGGCGGGCAGGTCGGGGCCGGGGGCCCGGCCGGCGCGCCAGGTGAGCACCTCGGCCCCGGCGTCACGAGCGGCGTCGGCGAGCTGTCCGCCGCGCGGGCAGCCGACGGCGGTCCGCAGGCCGGCGGCCGTCTGGGCGCGGACGAGGTCGGCCACGACGCGGGCGACGCCGCCGTCGACGGGCTGGACGAGGTGCAGGACGGACAGGGGGCGGGGAATCGGAACCTGCGCACGGGAGGGCTGCGCTGGGGGAGGCTGTGTCGGCACGCGGAGTGGTCTCCTACGTTCAGCGGCGCGCGTCTGTCTGAACGAAGAGCACGCCGAGGAATTGACCCTGGCTTTCGCCCGTGAACCTGAAGCTCAGGTTGCGGGCGCCACCGGACAGGGCGGGACTCAGGTCGAACACGTCCGCGTCATATCCGAGATTGTTCACATGTTCGGGCTGTCGCACGAACGAGGCATCGCCGAATTCCGTGATCGTGGAATTCATAACATCATTAAAAGGATTTTCGGCATCGCTGATGGCCACCCGGCGGCCACTGTCGGAGGTCACCGTGAGTGAGTCCCCGAGCGTCCCGCGGTCCCCGTCGTACGCGACCACCCCGACCTTCCCCGCGGAACCGGCGGCCGCGTCCAGGCCCGCGATCTCTACCGTGTCGGCCGCCGCCGGGCCGGCGCCCGCGGCGATCTGCTCGAAGCCGTCCCACACCGAGATCCGGCGCACCGGCTCCTGGGGGTGCTCGTACGCCACGACCAGCGTCCAGCCGCCCCAGGCACCCACCTCGGAGTGGCCCATCGCGATGTTCAGCTGGGCCACCGTCCACATTCCGGCGCCGCCCTTGCGGACCATCGGGGTCACGTCCGCCGAAGCCTGGTAGGCATCGCTGCCCGCGTCCGAACGGTGGCCGATCACCGTGTCGGCGAGGACCTCCTTGTAGGCCCCGCCCGGCTCGGCGACCAGCACCCGGCCGTTGTCCTCCGGCGGCTTCTGCTCGCCAACCCGCAGGTTCCCGCCCCAGTACAGGCGGGCGTACGAGACCTTCGCGCCCTGCGGGACCTTGAGCTCGGCCCGGGTGGAGTTGTAGGTGTCGGGGTCCTTGTCGACCTCGCTGTAGAACATGTCGAAATCGCCGTTGACCCCCGCCGCACCCCGGCTGACCTCGGCACACGGCTCGGCGTCCGGGGCCTGCGCACTGCGGCAGGCGATGGAGGAGTTGGAGGCGCGGACCAGTCCGCCGCGCTGGACGGCCTGGTAACGCTGGGCGAAGGGGACCTTGGCCATTTCCCGCGCGGCCGGGGCGGCGGGGCCCGGCGGGGCCGCGGCGGAGGCGGCGGAGGCGGCCGCGACCGGGACGTTCACCGAAAGTGCGAGGCAGGACAGCAGGCCGAGCATGCCGAGGATTCCGCGGGACGAACCCATGACCCTGTCTCCATTTTCGATCAAGGGGACAAAACAGAAGTGAACTTTGTCAGAAAGCAGGCGGGAAATCACGCCGGACTCGCTCGTACGGCCTTTTGGGCGATAACACGCACCCTCGCAGGCGGCGGGTCGTTATGCGGAGCACCATTGTTCGAACCGAAAGGAAAAACGGAGATGAAGAAGAGGCTGATGCGCGGCACCACCCTGGCGGTCGCCGGCACTGCGGTGCTGATGGGCGGCGCGGGCCTCGCCTCCGCGGACGCCGGGGCCGAGGGCCTCGCGGCAGGGTCCCCCGGCGTACTGAGCGGCAACCTGGTCCAGGTCCCGGTCCACGTCCCCGTGAACGTCTGCGGCCTCACGGCGAACCTCGTGGGCGTGCTGAACCCGGCGTTCGGCAACACCTGCGTCAACGCCTGACCGGGGGTCCGGCGGTCCGACTGTCAGCCGAACCGTCAATCAGGCCGCTCGAAACCCAGGCATCCGGGTGAAGCCACGCAACCCGAGCCGGGACCGGGGCGTTGACCCGGGTGCTGCACCACCGGGCAATCCAGCAAAAAAGGGACGACAATGATCAAGAAGATGATGGCCACCGCGGCTGCCGCAGCCTCGGTCGTGGGCATCGGTGCCGCGATGGCCCCTCAGGCGATGGCCATCGGCAACGACAACGGCATCAACACCGTCAACGGCAACGGCGCCTCGCAGATCTACGGCAACCAGGCCACCTACGGCAACATGAGCCCCCAGATGGCGCTCATCCAGGGCTCGTTCAACAAGCCCTGCATCGCGCTGCCGGCCAAGGTCAACGCGCAGTCGATCCTCGCCCTCGTCAACGTCGGCGTCCAGGACATCCCGATCCTGTCCAACCCGATGAACCAGCAGTGCACCGAGAACTCCACCCAGGCCAAGGGCGACGAGCCGCTCTCGCACATCCTGGACAACATCCCGGTCCTGTCGGGCAACGCCTCCGCCGGCAGCTGACCGCAGCCCGCGCACGCGAGGCCGCCGCACCCTCCGGGTCGCGGCGGCCTCGCCGCTTGTCCGGGCCGCGCACCCGCCCCTCCCGCCCCCGCCGCGAATAGCGCGTCAATCCGTCGGGAATTCCGGCCGGCGTACGCCCTGGGTGAATTCGCGGAGCCACTCGCGAAAGTCGCCTGTTTCTTTTTCCGGACCCACTCGTTGTTGTTTCTGCAGTGGACACGCCCCTGCGGGAAGGATCGAAATCTCATGACGTACAAGAAGGCAGTGGTGCTGGCCGCCGGCGTTCTCATGGCCGCCGGTGCCGCCTCGCCCGCCATGGCCGACGCGGCTGCCGACGGCCAGGCCATCGGCTCCCCCGGCGTGCTCTCCGGGAACCTCGTCCAGGTTCCGGTGCACGTCCCGGTCAACGTCTGCGGCAACACCGTCAACGTGATCGCCCTGCTGAACCCCGCGTTCGGCAACACCTGCGTCAACGCCTGACGAAGCGCCTGCCCGCAAGGGCAAACCTCCTCGGGGTGGCCTCGGAGTGCACGGCGGTGCACTCCGAGGCCACCTTCGATTAAGCACCGGCGGGAGTGCCGGTAGACAGGGAAGGACCCATGCGACAGGTACTGAGCCGACAGGTACTGGGCAAGGGGGTGCTCACGGCGGCGGCGGCCTCGAGCCTGCTGTCGATCGCGACCGGCGCGGCCTACGCGCACCCGGGGGCGATGGCCGAGGCCTCGCAGTCGCCGGGCGTGGTGTCCGGCAACAGCGTCTCGGTACCGATCACCCTCGCGCCGAACGTGTGCGGCAACAGCGTGGACGGCGGGGCGGCGCTCAACCCCGCGATGGGGAACACGTGCGCCACCACGACCGGCTCGGCCGCCGACCGCGACTACGACCACGCATACGAGCGCTACCTCAGCCCGGAACACGCCGAGGCGTTCGAGCGCTACCTCGAAGAGCACCAGGGCGGCCGGCACGCGCTGCCCGAGCAGCGCCACGAGGAGCCGCGCCACAAGGAGCCGCGCCCCGAGGAGGCCCGCCACCACGCGCCGCGGCACGCCGCCCCCCGGTACGAGGAGCCGCGCCACGAGGACGGCTACGGGAGCTCGGACGAGGAGGAGTGCGACGACCAACCGCACGCCCTCCCCGCCCCGGCGCCGGCCGCCCACCACGCTCCCCCGGCTCCCGAGCGGCCGCAGACGCGTCCCCACCCGAAGCCGCAGCCCAGGCCGGAGGCGGAGCACCCGGCGCCGAAGCCCCACCCCGCGCCGAAGCCCCTCCCCCACCCGGAGCCGAAGCCCCCGGTGCACGAGGTGCCCGCGCCGGCCCCGGTCCCGGCTCCGATGCCGCTGCCGGCCCCGGTCCACGAGGCACCCGTACCGCTCCCCGCTCCGGTCGCGGAGGCGCCCCGCCCGCTCCCGGCCCCCGCGCCGGTCGGCGAGGAGGGCCCCGTACCGGCGCCGCCGCACGGCAGCCACTTCGAGGAGCACCCGGCGCCCGCCCCGGCGCCCGAGGTCGTCCGTCCCGCCGACCAGCCGCCGGCCGCCCCCGCCGGTGACACCCCGATCCACCTGGCGCCCGCGCCGGCTCCCGCCCCGGTGACCCCGGCCGCCCCCGCGCCCGTACCGGCTCCGGCGCCCGCTCCGGCGCAGGCGTCCGCGCCGGAGCTCGCCGCGACGGGTGCGGGTCAGCCCGGCGCCGCGGCCGCCCTCGCCTCGGCTCTCATCCTGGGCGGCGCCATTCTGTACCGGAGGTCCCGAAACGCCTGACCGGCAATACCGGTAATCGGAAGAAATATCGGCCGGAGAATCCCTCGTCGGGATCTCCGGCCGTTGCCGTACGCGTTTCCGCAGCGGCGGGTAATCGTTACCCAGGGCGAAAGCGGCGCGACGGTCTCCGCTGACACCTCTGTCCACGAAAGAAGAGGATTTCGATAATGAAGCTCACGAAGGTCGCCGCGGTCATCGCCGGCTCCGTTGCCGCCCTCGGCGCCTCCGCTCCCGCCTTCGCGGCAGCGGCGCCGGTCGCGATGCCCCCCATGAGTCTGACGAGCGGTGCCACCGAGGCCGTCAACTCGCTGGCCCCGGTCACCGAGTCGCTCCCACAGACGCTGGGCAACGGGCTGGCCGAGCAGGGCGAGACCGTCACCAAGGTCGTGGACACCGCCCAGCGCGTCAACAAGGTCCGCAACGATGCTCCGGGCGAGGTGCTCAAGGTGGCGAACGGGGCCACGGAGGCCTCCCCGCTGCTCGGCGGAGTCCACCTCAACGGCGGGGCCCACTGAGCCGGTCCGGTCCCCCGCCCCCGGCGGGATCCGCGGGAGAGAAAGAACTGTGGGCGCCACCGGCGAGGCCGGTGGCGCCCACAGTCAGGTGTGCCGACTGACGTCAGTCGTTGACGCAGACGTTGCCGAACGCGGGGTTCAGCAGGCCGATCACGCTGACGGAGTTGCCGCAGACGTTGATCGGGACGTGGACCGGGACCTGGACCAGGTTGCCCGAAGCCACACCGGGCGAACCCACGGCCGCGCCCTCGGCCGACGAGTCGGCCATGGCGGAGCCGGCGGCACCGGCCGCAGCGAGACCGGCGGTGGCCAGGACCAGGGCGGCCTTCTTGGCAGAGTTCATGGGAAGTGCACCTTCTGTTCGATGTTCTGCCCCGACGTGGGGCTCACACCGAGCGAAACGGTCCAGCGTCCCGAACGACACGGCCCCGCGCGCGATCGAACCTGTTCAGCTCAATAGTCGTAATCGCGCGCGGTTTTCGGCCGTTCATCTGCGATCATGCCTCCCCGCTACGGGAGGGCGGGGAGCTCCGGCGTGATCTCCACCGGCGTGAGGTCGGGCTTGGCCGGCTTCGCCGGACTGACGGGCTTGACCGGACTGACCGGCTTGACCGGACTGACGGGCTTCGCCGGGACGGCGGGCAACGCCGGAGTCGCCGGCTTGGCGGCGGGCGCGGCCGGATTGGAGACCGGAGCCGCCGGCGGGGAGACGGGGACCTCCGGGATCGCCGGGATCTCGGGAATCGCCGGGACCTCCGGCAGGGACGGGATCGGCAGCGCCGGGATGGCCGGGATCGCCGGAAGGCTCGGCAGGGTCGGCAGCGAGATCGGCGGGATCTTCACCCCGGGCAGGAGCCCCTCCAGGGACTTCGTGAGCCCGTCGAGGATGGCCGTGATCTGCGCGAGGAGGTCGTCGAGCGGCCCGGCGGCCGCCGCGCGGCGGTCGACCTGCTGCTGGACGGCCGCGATCCTGTGCCGGACGGCGGCGGCCGTGTCACCGTCCGCGGCGCCCGCGGGGGCGGCCGCGCCGGAGAGTATGACGGCGGCGAGGGCCGACGGGACGAGGACGCGGACGCGGGACGGCTTCGTGCGGTGCATGGCTGTTCCTTTGGTGGTCGCACAGAGGCGGACCCGAGCGATCCGCTTCCTCACCCACCGTGCGAACACCTTCAACGGAGCGCAACCGGACCGCGGGCCGCCCGCCCGCCTCTGGGCGCTGCGTACGGGCTTCGCGCACGCGTCCGCAGAAGGCTCACCCGGGACGGGGAAATCTTCGGCCGCGACGGGCCGTTTGAGTGAAGCAGCGGAACCAACCCCCGGGGAGGGCAGTTGACCAGGGCGCTCCACTAGCGGGCACTCGTGCGACAAAAGGACCAATGATGCTCAAGAAGATCATGACTGCTGCCGCGGTCACCGCCGCCGCCGTCGGCGCGGGCGCTGCTGTTGCGGCCCCGGCCATGGCCATCGGCAACGACAACGGGATCAACACCGTCAACGGAAACGGTGCTCAGCAGATCTACGGCAACCAGAAGACCGAAGGCGCGATGAGCCCGCAGCTCGGCCTGGTCCAGGGCACCCTCAACAAGCCCTGCATCGGTCTGCCGGTCAAGGTCAACGCGCAGTCGATCCTCGCCCTGGTCAACGTCGGCGTCCAGGACATCAACGTCCTGTCCAACCCGATGAACCAGCAGTGCACCGAGAACTCCACCCAGGCCAAGGGCGACGAGCCGCTCTCCCACATCCTGGACAACATCCCGGTGCTGTCGGGCAACCTCTCCAGCGGCAGCTGACCTCCGCTGCGTGGAGCGATGTGACGAGGGCCCCGGCAGCGTCCAGCTGCCGGGGCCCTCGGGCGTGCAGGGCCGTCAGCCGGTCCAGAACTCCCACCACCGGGTGAGGATCAACATGCCGATCACGCCGATGTGCAGGGCGGGCGGGGCCCAGCCGAACTCGGCGAAGAAGGTCCGTACGGGGCCGGGGGCGGGCAGTGCGCCCGTGCGGACGTTGTGCGCGGTGACGGCCCAGAACATCAGCAGGGTGGCCGTCCAGGTCAGGCAGCACCACAGGCAGAGCGCGTTGATCTCGTACAGGGACTGGACCATCAGCCAGGTGCAGAAGCCGACCCCGAAGAGCATCCCGGCGTGCAGTCCCAGCCAGAACCAGCCGCGGTAGCGGGCGCCGGCCAGGAGTCCCGCGCCGACGCACACGACGGCCCCGAACGCCACGAGCCCCAGCAGGGGGTTGGGGAACCCGAAGGCCGCCGCCTGGTCGCTCTTCATGACGCTGCCGCAGGAGACCACCGGGTTCAGACTGCAGGCGGGTTTGAAGTCCGGGTCCTCCAGCAGGAGGAACTTGTCGAGGGTGATCACCCAGGACGCCAGCACCCCGGCGGCCCCGGTGAGCACCAGCAGCCAGGCGGGCGGCCGCCGGCCGGACTCCGGTTCGTCCTCGTCCCGACGGGAGGGCGCTCCCTGTTGGCGGGGAAGGCCCACTGTTTTCGTTGCCATACGGCCCATGTTCCCGCGCTCCGGCACAGACCCGGGCGAACCATGCACATCCCGGGTCAAGTTGACCTGAAGGGGTGGTGGGAACCCCTGATGCTTCCCGGACGTTTTAACGAACCCCGGACGTGATGTCAGACCCAGGGGCTACGTTGAGCTTCCGCTAAGTCACAAGCTGCGACGGCCTGGAGACCCACCTTGAGCGATCCGTACGAGACAACCGAGGCGCACCTCGAGCGACTCCTGGGCCGCGCCCTCAACTCCTTCGACCTGCCGGACCGGTTGGTCGAGCGCCTCGGTACGGCGCTCGCCCACAGCTCCTCGCTGTACGCCACCCACCACAGTCCGGCGGCGGGCCTGTGGCGGGAGACCCACCGGCACACGTACCTGCTGTCCGACGGCGGTTCGGCCTCCCTGTGGGAGCTGGTGTACCGGCTGGCGGGCGACCGGACGATCCGGCACGAGGTCTTCGTCGGCAAGGCGCAGGCCTGCCTGGCGGTGGCCCGGCTGTTCGGCGAGGCCCCGGCGGAGGCGGCGTTCGACCCGGATCTGGATCCGGCGTCGGCGGCCGAAGAGGAGTCGGACGCCGATGTGGCGGGGCTGAGCGCCCTGTTCGCGGCGACGGCTCCGGCGCGGCGCCACCGGAAGTACGCGGTGGAGGAGTCCGCCGACCACGCCCGCCGGGTGCTGCGGCGCGCGGAGAACGCGGACCGGCCCGGCGAGGAGACGGCGCTGCTGCTGCGCTCGGCGTACGCGCACCAGATCACCCAGGCGTTCGGGACCCGGCCCTTCACGACGGACGGCCGGGGCACGGGATTCAACCTGTACGAGCACTCGTTCGTGCTGCTGGACGGCAGCGAGCTCAGCCTGTGGGAGGTCGAGCACACGGCGACGCCGGACGGGCGGCACATGTGCGAGGTGTACGAGAGCGAGGCGGCCGCGCGCGGCGCGATGGAGCTGCGCGCACGGGTGCGGTGACCGCGGACGCACGGGGCGGTGAGCGCATGCGCACGGGTGCGGTGACCGCCCCTCAGGGACGTGCTGGGGCGGAGAGGCGGAGCTCCGGGTGCGGGTTCTCCGTGACGCGGACCTCCTGCGGGCACAGGTCCTGCGGGGTCGGCATGGCGCTGCCCGGGAGCCGGACCGCCGCCGCCCCGTGGGCCAGGGCCGAGGCGAGGGCCTTGGGGCCGGTCCCGCCGGCGGTCAGGAACCCGGCCAGGGAGGCGTCGCCCGCCCCGACGTCGCTGCGGACGGCGGTGACGGGGGCGGTGCCGTGGAAGGTGCCCTCGGCGCTCACCAGGAGCTGCCCGTCCGCGCCGAGCGAGGCCAGCACGGCGCCCGCACCCCGGGACCGGAGCTCCTGGGCCGCCCGGATGGCCTCGCCGAGGGTGGTCAGCGGGCGGCCGACCGCCTGGGCGAGCTCCGGGGCGTTCGGCTTGACCAGGTCCGGGCGGGCCGGGAGGGCGGCAGTCAGCGCTGGGCCCGAGGTGTCGAGGGCGACCCGGGCGCCTGCCTCGTGGCCGCGGGTGACCAGGGCGGCGTACCAGTCGCAGGGCAGGCCGCGCGGGAGGCTGCCGCAGGCCGCGATCCAGTCGGGCCGGCCGGCGGCGGTGCGGACGGTCTCCAGCAGGAGGGCGGATTCCTCCGCGGTGAGCGCGGGGCCCGGGGCGTTGATCTTGGTGAGGGTGCCGTCCGGTTCGACCAGCGCGATGTGGGAGCGGGTCTGCCCGGCGACCGTCACCGCCGTGACGTCCACGCCCTGTACGCCCAGCAGTTCGGCGATCAGCGCGCCGGCGACGCCGCCCAGCGGGAGGACCGCCGTCGTGAGGACTCCGGCTGCGGCCACCGCGCGGGAGACGTTGACCCCCTTGCCCCCGGGGTCGACGCGGTCGCCGGTGGCGCGCAGCACCGAGCCCCGGTGGAGCGAGGGGACCTCGTAGGTCCGATCGAGGGAGGGGTTCGGGGTGACGGTCAGGATCATACGAGCACGATGTCCGTACCGGCGGCCTCGATGGCCGCCTGCTGGGCAGGGGCGAGCCCCTGGTCGGTGATCAGGAGGTCCACGTCCGCGAAGGAGCCGAAGCACGCGAAGTGCTCCCGGCCCGCCTTCGAGGAGTCGGCGAGCAGCACCACCCGGCGGGCGGCTGCCATCGCGGCCCGCTTGACGGCGGCTTCCGCGAGGTCGGGGGTGAACAGGCCGTGCACCGAGAAGCCGCCCGCGGCGAGGAAGGCGACGTCGGCGCGGATCTCGGCGTAGGCGCGCAGCGCCCAGGCGTCGACGGCGGCCCGGGTGCGGTGGCGGACGCGGCCGCCGACGAGGTGGAGGTCGACGCCGGCATGAAAGGCGAGACGGGCGGCGGCGGGCAGCGCGTGGGTGACCACGGTGAGCGCGGTGTCGACGGGGAGAGCGGCGGCGAGTCGGGCGACGGTGCTGCCCGCGTCGAGGACGATGCTCCCGCCCTCGGGGATCTCGGCGAGGGCGGCGGTCGCGATGCGGTCCTTCTCGCCGGCGCGGGTGGCCTCGCGTTCGGTGAGGTCCGGTTCGAAGTCGAGGCGGCCGGCCGGGATGGCCCCGCCGTGCACGCGGCGGACCAGGCCGGCCCGGTCCAGGGCCTTGAGGTCGCGGCGTACGGTCTCGGCGGTGACCTGGAAGCGGTCGGCGAGGGAGAGGACGTCGATCCGGCCCGCCGCGTGGGCGAGCCGGAGGATCTCCTGCCGGCGCTCCGGTGCGTACATGTGGGTTCACGTCCGTTTCGGCGGGTTACACCCCACCCTACGCCGATATCGGAACATACAAAGCCAAACGGGCATGCCCGCCAACAGAAGCGGACATGCCCGGAGGGGTTCGGGAGGCTCTAGGCCGGGACGGCCTCGGTGGCGGGGGCCTGCGTACCGCCCTCACGCTCCTCCATCGGGATCTGCCTGCGCGGCAGTACGAACATCACCGCGAAGATCACGACGAGCACCGCCACGACCCACCACAGCGCGCCGCGGAAGGCCTCGACGTACGGTGCGCCGAGGACCCGGTCGTCCGCGATCGAGCCGAAGAAGACGACGGAGGTCAGCGCGAGGCCGAGCGCGTTGCCCATCTGGCCGGTGGTGTTGATCAGGCCCGAGGCCGAGCCGGCGTGCTCGCGCGGCACCTGGGACAGGATGGTGTCGTTCAGCGGTGCGACGATCAGGCCCATGCCGGCGCCCATGACGACCAGCGGCGCGGCCATCTGCCAGGAGGCGATCCCCATGCCGTAGTGCTGCGACTCCCAGATGTAAAGGAGCAGGCCGGCGGCCATGGTCAGCGCGCCGGCCTGGAGCACCTTGCGGCCGAACCGCGGGACGAGCTTCTCGACCGAGAGGCCGGCGGCGACGGAGACGGCGATGGAGAAGGGGATGCCGGTGGTGCCGGCGCGCAGCGGGCTCCAGCCGAGGCCCATCTGCATGTAGAGCGTCCACACGAGGAAGAAGATGCCGGTCGCCAGGCCGAAGGCCAGCTGGACCGTGATGCCGCCGGCGAAGCTCTTGATCCGGAAGAGGGAGAGCTCGACGAGCGGGGAACCGTCCTTCTTGATCTTGTACTTCTCGTATGCGATGAAGGCGGCGAAGACCAGCGGCGAGGCGATCATGCAGACGAAGCCCCACAGCGGCCAGTCGTTCTCGCGGCCCTGGGTGAGCGGGAAGATCAGCATGACCAGGGCGAGGGTCGCGAGGACCATGCCGACCAGGTCCAGGCGCAGGGCCTTGGGGGCCTTGGACTCCGAGATGAACTTGCGGCCCAGGATCACGGCCGCGATGCCGACGGGAAGGTTGATCAGGAAGATCGTGCGCCATTCGAGGCCGAAGAGGTTCCACTCGGTGAGCAGGGCGCCGAGCATCGGCCCCGAGACCGCGCCGAGGCCGACGATCGCGCCGAACATGCCGAACACCTTGCCGCGCTCGTGCGGCGGGAAGGTGACGTGGATGATCGCGAGGACCTGCGGCACCATCATGGCCGCCATGCCGCCCTGGAGGAGGCGGGAGGCGACGAGCATGGCGGGGTCGGCCGCGATGCCGCACAGGAGCGAGGCGGCCGTGAAGCCGGCGACGCCGACGAGGAAGAGGCGCCTGCGCCCGTAGATGTCCCCGAGACGGCCGCCCGTGATCAGGCCTGCGGCGAAGGCGAGCGCGTAGCCGGCGGTGATCCACTGGATCGCACTGGTGGAGGCGCCGAAGTCCTGGCGCATGCTGGGTATCGCGATGTTGACGATCGTGACGTCGACCAGGTCCATGAAGGACGCGGTCATCACGATGGCTAGCGCCAGCCAGCGGCGGCGATCGGCGGGCGAGGTGGTCTCGGAGGTCATGGAAGGAAACCTAGACGCCATCTAGGCCAGATGGTGTCCTATTTCCCATGGCAATGTGGATCGTATGACCGACACCCCGGCACGGCTGCTGACCCTGCTCTCCCTCCTCCAGACCCCGCGCGAATGGCCCGGGAGCGAGCTGGCGGAGCGGTTGCGGGTGAGCCCGCGCACGATCCGCCGCGACATCGAGCGGCTGCGGGAGCTGGGCTATCCGGTGGAGGCCACGCTGGGCGCGGAGGGCGGGTACCGGCTCGTGGCCGGGGCCGCGATGCCGCCGCTGCTGCTGGACGACGAGGAGGCCGTGGCGATCGCGGTCGGGCTGCGGGCGGGGGCCGGGCACGCGATCGAAGGGGTGGAGGAGGCGTCCGTACGGGCCCTCGCGAAGCTGGAGCAGGTCCTGCCGGGGCGGCTGCGGCGCCGGGTGGGGGCGCTGCAGTCGGCGACGATCGCGGTGACCCGGGGGGACGGGCCGAGCATCGACCCGCGGACGCTCACCACGATCGCGGCGGCGGTGGCGGGGCCCGAGCGGTTGCGGTTCGCGTACCGGGCGCGGGACGGGGCGGACTCGAAGCGGCTGGTGGAGCCGTACCGGCTGGTCAGCACCGGGAGCCGGTGGTACCTGGTGGCGTACGACCTGGACCGGGGGGACTGGCGGACGTTCCGGGTGGACCGGGTGGCGGAGCCGTTCGCGACGGGCGCCCGGTTCGCGCCGCGGGAGCTTCCGGTGGACGCGGCGGAGTTCGTACGGCGCGGGTTGCGGAGCGGGGAGACCTACGCGGTGGACGTCTCGTTCGGGGCCCCGGCGGAGGTGCTGCCGGGGTGGCTGCGCCAGCACGCGGAGCCGGTGGGCGGGGGCTGCCGGGTGCGGTTCTCCAGCGGGGACTCCCCGGAGTGGGTGGCGGCCCGGCTGGCGCTGACCGCGGTCCCCTTCACGGTGCACACCCCCGAGATCCTGGCCGCGGCGGCGCGCGCGCTGGCGTCCCGGCTCATGGCGGCGGTGGGCCCGGCCCCGGCGCCGGAGGGGTGAGTACGGGCGGTGGGTAGGGGGGCGAGCAGGGGCAGGGGGGAGCCCCCGGCGCCGGGGGGGTGGGCGCCGGGGGCTCGTTCGGGGGGCGGTCGGCCCGGGTCAGGCGACCGCGTCGAAGCCCGTGTCGTGGGCCATCCGCTTCAGCTCCAGCAGGGCGTGCTTCTCGATCTGCCGGATCCGCTCGCGGGTCAGCCCGTGCTGCTTGCCGACCTCCGTCAAGGTTCGCTCGCGGCCGTCCTCGATGCCGTACCGCATCTTGATGATCGACGCGGTGCGCTGGTCCAGCTTGCCCAGCAGGTCCTCCAGCTCCTCGCTGCGCAGGAGGGACAGGACGGACTGCTCGGGGGAGATCGCGGAGGTGTCCTCCAGGAGGTCGCCGAACTGCGTCTCGCCCTCGTCGTCCACCGCCATGTTCAGGCTGACCGGGTCGCGCGCCCAGTCCAGGACGTCGCCGACGCGCTTCTCCGTCGTGTCCAGCTCGGCGGCGATCTCGGCGTGCTCCGGGTCCCGGCCGTTCTCGCGGTTGAACTCGCGCTGCACGCGGCGGATCCGGCCGAGCTCCTCGACCAGGTGGACGGGGAGGCGGATGGTGCGGGACTGGTCGGCGATGGAGCGGGTGATGGCCTGGCGGATCCACCACGTCGCGTACGTGGAGAACTTGAAGCCCTTGGCGTAGTCGAACTTCTCGACGGCGCGCACCAGGCCGGCGTTGCCCTCCTGGATCAGGTCGAGCAGGGGCAGGCCGCTGCGCGGATAGCGGCGGGCGACGGCCACGACGAGGCGCAGGTTGGAGCGGATGAAGATCTCCTTGGCCCGCTCCCCCTCCGCGGCGATGGCCTCCAGCTCCTCGCGGGCCGGGCTCTCGCCCTCACGGTCTATCTCCCCGTCGAGGATCTGCCGGGCGTACACG
The DNA here is from genome assembly GCF_001044425.1 of Streptomyces roseus. Lineage (GTDB taxonomy): Bacteria > Actinomycetota > Actinomycetes > Streptomycetales > Streptomycetaceae > Streptomyces > Streptomyces roseus. The sequence continues at coordinate 133,428 of NZ_LFML01000006.1, read as the reverse complement.
CCCGCCTCGATGATCTGGGAGAGCTCCACTTCCTTGGCCGCGTCGAGCAGCGGGGTGCGCGCGATCTCGTCGAGGTACATGCCCACCAGGTCGCGGTCGGCGATCTCCCCGCCCACAGCGCGGGCGCTGCCCCTGGACTGACTACGGGCGACGGCGCGGGTTGCCATGCGTGCTCCCTTGCAATGAGTTAGGTCGCGGTGCGGCTGCCGGAACGCGGGGTGTCTTCGCGGTGCGTTCCCTGGACACTCTCCCGAGTGCCCGCTTCCGAAGGAAACAACGACTGGAATCGGGACAGAATTCCCACGCCGGTCCCTCTTTTTGGAGATCTTGCAGTATCCTGCCCCGCCGCCGCGCCCAGGTGACCGCCGTCACACCGTGCGGTGCCTGCCGTGGCCGCTCACTCCACCCCCGAAGACGACCACCGGGCCCCTTCTGGTTGCCTGTACAACCAACCCATTCCCCTCCGAACTGCACCGAACGCTCCGAAAGCCCGTCGCGGGGTGCTCCCCGGCCGTCCGCGCGGGGCCTGGAACGGACCGACCCCCTGTCGTCCACACGAGGTGGACGACAGGGGGTCGTCAGTCATTCCCGGGGGCTCCCCGAGCCGCGCGGCGGCGTCAGTGGGCGATCACCGGGATCTTCACCTCGGCGTCCGCGCCTGCGCCGTCACCGGAGGCCACCGGACCGCCGGCGCCCGGCCGGCCCGTGGTGATGAGCGTCAGGGCGATGGTCGCGCTGGCGACGAGGATGCCTACCGCCCACCAGATGGCGGAGGAGTAGCCCTCCACCATCGCCTGGGCCTGGATCAGCTTCGCCGCAGGGCCGCCCGCCGCAGCCTCGGCCGCGTGGTCGGTCAGGTACGCGGTCGTCGCCGAGGCGGCGATCGTGTTCAGCAGCGCGGTGCCGATGGCGCCACCCACCTGCTGCGAGGTGTTGACCATGGCGGAGGCGACACCGGCGTCGGCCGGGTTCACCCCGTGGGTGGCCAGCGACATGGCCGGCATGAACGCCGTACCCATGCCGAGGCCCAGCAGCAGCTGCGCGGGCAGGATCAGCGCCGGGTAGGAGGAGCCGACCTCCAGCTGGGTCAGCAGCAGCATGCCGGTGGCGGCGAGCAGGAAGCCCGGGCCCATCAGCAGCCGCGGCGGGACCCGGGTCATCAGACGGGCACCGATCTGGGTGGAACCCGTGATCATGCCGGCGATCATCGGCAGGAAGGCGAAGCCGGTCTTGACCGGCGAGAAGCCCTTCACGACCTGGAGGTAGTACGTGAGGAAGAGGAACAGGCCGAACATCGCGATGACGGCCAGGCCGAGCGAGAGGTAGACGCCGCCGCGGTTGCGCTCCAGCAGGACGCGCAGCGGGAGCAGCGGGGACTTCACGCGGGACTCGACGAGCACGAAGGCCGCGAGCAGCAGGGCCGAGGCGACGAACATGGTCACGGTCAGCGCGTCCGACCAGCCGGCCGACTCGGCGCGGGTGAAGCCGTAGACCAGGGCGACCAGACCCGTGGTCGACAGGATCACGCCGGGGATGTCGAGCGGTGCGCGGTTGCGTCCGCCCGCGGGCTCCCGGATGATCATCCACGCGCCCACGGCCGCGATGATCGCGAACGGGATGTTGACGAAGAAGGTCCAGCGCCAGTTCAGGTACTCGGTGAGGAAGCCGCCGAGGATCAGGCCGACGGCGCCACCGCCACCGGCGATCGCACCGTAGATGCCGAAGGCCTTGGCCCGCTCCTTGGCGTCGGTGAACATGACGGCCAGCAGCGAGAGCGCGGCCGGGGCCAGCAGTGCGCCGAAGGCGCCCTGGAGGGCGCGGGCGCCCAGCATCATCGCCTCGCCGTTGGCGGCGCCGCCGAGCGCGGAGGCGAGGGCGAAGCCGATGAGGCCGACGATGAAGGCGTTCTTGCGGCCCCACTTGTCGGCGATGCGGCCGCCGAAGAGCAGGAGTCCTCCGAAGGCCAGCGCGTACGCGGTGATGACCCACTGGCGGTTGCCGTCGGAGATGCCGAGGGCGGTCTGGGGGGACGGGAGGGCGATGTTCACGATCGTCGCGTCGAGGACGACCATCAGCTGGGCCAGGGCTATGAAGACGAGTGCCTTCCAGCGACTGGGCTCGGCAGCCAGCGGCGCGGGCGCGGCTGTTTTTGACATGGGGATACCCACTTACTGTGCGGAATGACTGAAACGAAGTCTTTTGGACTGCTTGACGCTGTTTTAGACGGGTTTACGACGCTAGCGGGCGCGACCCCGCGCGTCACATGGTTTTCTGCCTCAGGTCTTCGAGGGTGGCCGCCTCGCCCGGCAGTTCGGAGCGGGCCGGTGCGCGCAACCCGTCCAGGAACAGCTGGAGATGACGGTGCACGAACCCCTCGACCGCCATGCACGAGATGCCCGGCAGGGGCCGGCTGAGCTGGGAGAGGGCGACCATCAGGTCGCCGACACCGATGTCCGTCCGGACCAGCCCGGCCTGCTGACCGGCGGTCACGAGGGTCTCGACGGTTTCCGTCAAGGCCTCGCGGGCCGCGATGAGTTCGGGGTGCTCGCCGTCGAAGTCCCCGGCGAGCATGGGGCACAGGGCGCCGATCCGCTCGTCCGCCGCGGCGTGCGTGAAGCGGCACAGCGCGGCGAAGGCGTCGGCCTCCTGCGCGAGGGCGTCCTCGCCCTGGACCGTGACGCGCTCCATGACGAAGAGCACGACGTGGTGGACCAGGGCCGCACGGTCGGGGAAGTGCCGGTAGAGGGTCGCGTTGCCGACGCCCGCCCGGCGGGCGATCTCGTCGAAGGGCGCCGCCGAGCCCTGCTCCACCAGTACCTCGCGCGCCGCCACCAGGATCCGCTCGCGGTTGCGCACGGCGTCCGCGCGCGGACGTGGGACCGGGCCGGCCTCCGCGGCCGGGGAGCACGCCGGGGCGCCGGCCGCGTCCGCCGGGTGGGGGCACAGCTCCGCCGCCGACAGGTCCACGGCCGCCTCCGGGGCGGACAGGGCCGCCGCCGAGGTGGTGGGGCGCTTCATGCGAGGCCTCCCTGGACCTTGGGTCTCGTACCCGCCCCCCAAACGGGGAGTCGGTCCCCGCTTTGCGGGACTCCCGTACAAACGGGGATTGCGTCCCCGGTTATTTCACTCTCTTGTGTGACCTGGGTCACATGCCACCTCCCGTTCGGACGCACCCGACGCGCGGGCGCGCCGCAGCCGACGGAGGGTGATCGCACAGAGCGCAGTCCGGGCCCGGCCGGCTGCCGCGGACCCGAAGGCGATCTCCATGCCGCAGACCCGCCACCGGATACGCACACCACGCCGCGCCGGCGCGTACATCGGCCTCACCGTGCTGGCCCTCGGGATCACCGCGACCGCGAGCACCGGGATATCCAGCCGGAGCCACTCCGCCGCCGGACCGGTGGCCACGAGCGCCGAGTCGGCGCTGGCGCCCTGCCGGATCACCGGCGCGATGGGCGTCCAGATGTCCGAGGGACTGCCGACCCCGCCCGGGTACTCCCGCTCGACCGGGGAGGTCCGCGCACTGAACCTGATGATCGACTTCCCGGACGCCAAGGGCGAGGGCACCGCGCTCGACCGGATGGCGGAGTTCTTCCCCCAGACCTCCGACTGGTTCCGCACCAGCTCGTACGGGCGGCTCACGTACCGGGCCGAGGCCCCCATAAGGACCTGGCTGCGGATGCCGATGCCGTTCGCCGCGTACGGGATCGGGCGCGGGTCCGCGTACGAGCCCGGCTACCGCCAGCTCGTCGAGCACATCGTGAAGGCCGCCGACGCGGAGGTGGACTTCAGCCGCTACGACCTGATCAACGTCCTGGTCACGCCCAACGCCGGACCGTCCGCCCTGGACACCGTGCTCTCCGTGACCTTCTCCGGGAACGCCGAGGCCCCGATGGCCGACGGCGTACCGCTCGCCAACACGTCCTTCGTCTACAGCCGCCAGGACGACGGCTCCGGCACGTACCGGGAGACCGGCTTCCGCGTGCTCCCGCACGAGAACGGGCACGTCTTCGGGCTGCCCGACCTCTACACCTCCGACGGCGGGGGCTCGGTCGGGCACTGGGACATCATGAGCGAGGACTGGGGAGCCAACAACGACCTGCTGGGCTGGCACAAGTGGAAGCTGGGCTGGCTGGACAGCTCCCAGATCAGCTGCGCCTCGAAATCCGGCGTCAGCGACCACACCCTGACCCCGCTGGCGGTGGAGGGCGGCACCAAGCTGGCCTTCGTACCGCTGTCGGATACCGCCGGGTACGCGGTCGAGGTGCGCACCCAGGCCGGGAACGACGAGGCGGTCTGCAAGCCCGGCGTCCTGATCTACAAGGTGGACTCGCAGGTGGACACCGGGCGCGGGCCCGTCGCCGTCTCGGACAGCGCGGTCGGCAGCGGCGGCTGCACCCGGCGGCCCAACGTGCACGGCGAGCTGTCGGACGCGCCGTTCCGGCCGGGTGAGACCTTCACCGACGAGCAGAACGGCATCAGCGTCTCGGTGGTCGGCGAGCTGCGCAACGGCAGCTTCCAGGTCCGCATCACCCGCCCCTGAGAGCGCGCGACCGAACCGAGGAGAGAGCAGGATGACGACCGGTACCCCCGAGGAGCGGCTGGCCGCGGCCGGATTCACCCTCCCGAAGTCCCCCGCCCCGCTGGGCGCGTACGTGCCCGCCCTGGTCAACGGACATCACGTGTACACCTCCGGCCAGCTCCCGCTGGTGGACGGCGCACTGCCGCTGACCGGGAAGGTCGGCGCCGAGGTGACCGAGGAGCAGGCCAAGTGGCTGGCCCGGCAGTGCGCGCTGAACGCGCTCTCCGCGATCGCCTCGGTGGCCGGCGACCTGTCGGCCGTCAAGCGGGTGGTCAAGGTGGTCGGGTTCGTGGCCAGCGATCCGCGGTTCACCGGCCAGCCGGGCGTGGTCAACGGGGCCAGCGAGCTGTTCGGCACCGCCTTCGGCGACGCGGGCATCCACGTGCGCAGCGCGGTGGGGGTGGCGGCGCTGCCGCTGGACGCGCCGGTGGAGGTGGAGGTCGTCGTGGAGCTGCACACCCCGATGGCCGTGTGAGGATCCTGCGGGGCGGGGCGGGGGGCGCGCTGGGGCGGGACAGGGCGCGGCGGGGCGCCTTGGTGCGCGGGCTCAGGCGGCTCCGCGGCCGCGGTACTCCTCCCAGGTCCACAGGAGCTGGCGGCGGGCCAGGACGCCCACGGCGTGCCGGCGGTACGAGGCGGTGCCGCGCACGTCGTCGATCGGGTTGCAGGCCGCGGCGGCGAGGTCCCCGAACTGCTTGACGATCGCCGGGCTGATGGCCGTACGGGACTCCCAGAACCCGCCCTCGTCCAGGGCCGCGGCCAGGAACTCCTCGGCCGTCCTCGCCCGGACCGGCGTGGGCGCCGCCGAGCCGATGCCCGTGCGGACGCTCCGGGTCCGCGGGTGCAGGGCCAGGCCGAAGGCGCAGACGGCGATGACCATGGCGTTGCGGGTGCCGACCTTGGAGAACTGCTGGGGCCCGTCGGCCACGGAGACGTGCACGGCCCGGATAAGCTCGTCGGGGGCGAGGGCGTTGCGCTTGACTCCGGTGTAGAACTCGTCGATGGGGACCAGCCGGGAGCCCCGTACGGACTCGACCTCGACCTGCGCACCGGCGGCGAGCAGCGCAGGGTGCGCGTCACCGGCCGGGGAGGCCGTACCGAGGTTGCCGCCGACGCTGCCGCGGTTGCGGATCTGCGGCGAGGCGACGGTGTGCGAGGCGAGGGCCAGGCCCGGGAGCGGCGTCCGCAGGTGCTCCATGATCTGCGTGTACGGGACGGAGGCCCCGAGCCGTACGACGTCCTCGCCGGCCTCCCATTCCCGCAGCGCCCCGATGCGGCTCAGGTCCATGAGGTACTCGGGCCGGCGGTGATCGAAGTTGATCTCGACCATGACGTCGGTACCGCCGGCGATGGGCACGGCGGTGGGGTGCGCGGCCTTGGCGGCGAGCGCCTCCTCCCAGCCGGCGGGACGAAGGAATTCCATGGGAGTCCCATGGACCGTCACGTTCGACCTCAAACCGACCCGTCCGCATTTCCCCGGCGCGGAGGCGTCGCGGCCAGAGGCCGCCCTTCGTCGGAGACCGCGGGAAGCCGGGCCCGCAGGGCCGACCGGATCTGCCGGACGAAGCCGCCATCGCGGTAAGGCACTTCCGCATGTCTCAGGAGGAACGAACTGCACGGGTCCGTCGCCTCCGCCACGCGCTGCGGTGCGGCCAAGGCCCGCGTCCTCGAGAGCATCCAGGTCCGTGCACGGCCAGTTCGACCCCGGCCTCTGGAGAAGACAGCACGGACGCGCGGCCGTCCCCCGCGTCCTTCACCGCGTACCCGGCCTCCACGCTCGGGTGCCCTGGCTTCAGAACCCCCAGGTCACGACCGTGCCTTCGGCTCCGATCCGTGCCTGCGGCAATCCATGCGACCACTCCCAGCACGATCCGCTAGGCTGTCAGCGGTCAGGCGACTACCAGGCGTGTGCCGGGGAAAGTGTCCGCGAGGGCAGTTCCAGCCGGGCGGGCGCACGTCATCTGGCCAGCACGCTTGCCGAAGCGGCTCCGGCGATCCCTCTGGGGTTTCCCGCAACGTTTTCGTCAAGCCCCCGCCTTCGTAGCTCAGGGGATAGAGCACGGCTCTCCTAAAGCCGGTGTCGCAGGTTCGAATCCTGCCGAGGGCACAGTGGAGAAGGGCACCTGCCGGAGTCGGTGGGTGCCCTTCCGCATGATGACGTCGTCGGTGGGGTGGCCGCCGGCCGGAGCCGTGCGAGAGCCCTCCCGGCCGGGGCCGGGAGGGCTGGGGCGTCAGACGCGCGTTCTGGGTCTCGGGATCAGCTCAGGCCTCTGCTGCGTTCACCGATGCGGTCACCCTGCGGAGTACCGGCCCGCTTCAGGGCCGCCTTGGTGTGCGCTCCGCCCTTGACCTTGCTCCGCACCAGCCCGTCGAAGACGTGGCCTGCCGGGCGTGGCGGCCGATCCGGCTCCTGGGCCTGGAAGGCCTCTCGGAAATCCTGCCTCTGCTGCGCTTTGCTCATCCCGTCGTCAACTCCCTCGGGAAGCACCCAATCGGACTATTGGGATCTTATGCAGATATGCGGAGCAACGCACCCGGACCGAGCGTAAAAACTCGCGATCAAGCCGGTCAGGGCCGCGGCGCGGCCGGGCGCTGCGGCTGGCCCGCCAGCCACCGGGTCAGCTCCTCCGGGCAGGGCGTCCCCCGCGGCAGCTGGTACTTCGCCGCCACCCGGTACACCCCCGGCCCCGGGGCCAGCAGCTCCGTCCAGACGTCGCCCGCCGCGTCGGGGGCGGCCTTGAAGAGGCAGCCCGCCGTGTTCGCGTACTCCCTGCCCAGCGCGCCCGAGCCCGCGCCCCCGCCCCGGGCCTTCGACGCGAAGGTCTCCTGCGGCGGCGGCACCGGCTTGCCCTCCCCGTCCACCAGCCCCAGCCACGGCGAGTGCGGGATCCGTACGAACACCCGCCCGGCCGCCTTCACGTCCACGACCAGCTGGTCCGCACCCGCCCGCACCACCGTGGCCGGCCCGGACACCAGGTCCGTCGGTGCGTCGACCTTGAACAGCCGCCAGTTCCGGTCGCCCCACACCTGCTCCAGGTACGGGAGCCCCTCGCGCACCAGCTTCGCCTCGTCCTCGCCGCCCGAATCGGGTTTGTCGGCCGGCAGCACCACGTAGTGCACGGCCCAGCGGTCCAGCCACTCCCGGTAGCTCGCGGCCGTGAGGGTGTCGTCGTAGAAGAGCGGGTTGCGCTCCAGATCGGCCTGCCGGTTCCAGCCGCGCGCGAGGTTCACGTGCGAGGGGAAGGCGGAGGACTCGCGGTGGCTGCTGGCGGGTACCACCTCGACCCGGCCGCGCGCCGCGTCCGCCTTCTGCAGCTGGTCGACCAGCGGGGCCAGCTCCCGGTTCCAGGCGGCCACCGGGGTGGTGCGGACGATGTCCGTGATGCTGTTGGCGGTGATCCACACGTTGAGCCCGATGAACGCGAACAGCACCGCGTACCAGTGCCGGCTGCGCGGGACCGCGTACGGGAGGGCCGCGAGCAGCACGGCCCCGCCGAACAGCATGACCAGCCGGGTGACGTTCGAGCCGACCTGCGAGTCGATCGCCCAGGTCAGCAGCACTCCGAAGGCGTACACGGCGGAGGCGATCCGGACCGTCTTCCACCGCTTCGGTACGAGGAAGAGGATCGCCAGCCCGAACACGAACGGCGGCGCGGCCGAGCCCAGCTTCATCGGCTGCGTCCCGGAGAACGGGAACAGCCAGGCCGACAGCCCGACGACCGCCGCCGGGGCGAGACCCAGCGCGTACGCCCCCGGGCGCCGCCGGCTCAGGAACAGCGCGGCCGCGATCACCCCGAGGAAGAGCCCGGCGACCGGGCTGGAGGCCGTCGCGAGAGCGGCCAGCGGGGCCGCGACGGCCGCCTTGGCCCAGCGCCGCTCCGCCCATTTGCGGGGCCAGCAGAAGACGGCGGCGACCGCGGCGAGCGCGAACATCGCGCCGAGCCCGAAGGTGACCCGGCCGGACAGGGCGTTGCACAGCAGCCCGTACACCCCGGCGAGGGCCGGCCACAGCGGCTCGCGGACGGTGCCGCGGCTGCGGGTCAGGATCAGCGCGAGCAGCCCGGCCGAGACCGTACCGGCGGCCATCATCGTGGTCCGCACGCCGATCATGTGCATCACGTACGGGGAGACCACGCTGTACGAGACGGGGTGCATGCCGCCGTACCAGGCCAGGTTGTACGCCGAGTCCGGGTGGCGGCCGACGAACTCGGCCCAGGCGTCCTGCGCGGCCAGGTCGCCGCCGCTGTTGGCGAAGCTGAAGAACCAGATGACGTGCAGGAGGGCGGCCACGGCGGTGGCGACGAGCACGGGGTGGCGGCGGAGCAGGCCGAGGAAGCGGGAACCCGCGGAGGCGGAGACGGCGCCGTTGGCGGAGGTGGAAGCGGAGGCGGAGGCGGAGGCGCCGGGTGCCGGGCCGGGTGCGGCGGGCGTCGCGACCGCCGCGGGCGGGACGGCCCTTGTGCCGCCGGGCGCGGCCCCGGGCACATCGCCGCCACCGGCGGCTCCGGACGCACCCCGGTCACCCTGGCCCTGCTGCTCAGCGGTGGTCACTGCCCTACTCCCCGGATTCCCCGGACTTCCCGGACTCCCCGGGTTCACCGGAGCATCGATCGAACTTCTGCGTGCCGTTCCCGGCTCGCTAGACGCGCGGCGGCGCCCCGGGGTTGCCCGGGGCGCCGGAATCACTCGGTACCGCGGGGGCGATCAGCCGACACGGGTCAGTTTGCTGCCGATGCCCGGCGCGGCGAGGTCGCTCTGCAGCGCCACCGGCACCTTCACCTGGCTGGCCCCTTCGCCGACGGTCAGGACGCCGATCTCGGTGCCCGCCTTGGCGGTCTGGGGCAGCTTGCCGTCCCCGGGGGAGAGCTTGACGTTGACGGTGAGCGACGGCCAGCCGACCGCCTCCACGTCGGCGGTGGCGACGACCGGCGTGTGGCCGCCCAGGCCGTCGTCCACGTACCCGACGACGTCGCCCTTCTTCACGACGGGCGCGTTCACCAGCATCTTCTGCGTGGCCAGCATGACCTGCTTGCTCGCCGCGATCGCCGTGTCGAGGATCGGGACGCCGTACTGGCCGAGCACCGCGCCGACGATCAGCTGCCTGGTCTTGCCGACCTGCTTCTCGGCGGCGAAGAGCAGGTTGCCGCCGGCCTTGGTGGTGGAGCCGGTCTTGATGCCGAGCGCGCCGTTGCCCGGGATGAGGGTGTTGTAGTTGCGCCACTTCTTGCCGTACGCGTCGGTCCATTCCGGCAGCTTGGTGATCGCGACCAGCTCCGGCATCTCCACGACCTTGAGACCGAGCTTGACCTGGTCCTCCGCGGTGCTGACCGTCGTCGCGTCCAGACCCGAGGGGTCCGTGTACGTGGTGTTGGTCATGCCGAGTTCCTTGGCGGCCTCGTTCATCTTCTTGACGAACGCGTCCTGGTCGCCGCCGGAGTCCCAGCGCGCGAGCAGCCGCGCGACGTTGTTGGCCGACGGAATCATGATCGCGGCGAGGGCGTCGTACTCCGTGATCTTGTCGCCCGCCTTGAGCGTGCCGACCGTGGACTCGCCCTCGGAGCTCTTGGCGCCGTCGTCGACCGCCGTCTGGTCGACGTCGATCGCGGGACCCTTCTCCCCCTTCTTGAGGGGGTGGTCCTTCAGGATCACGTACGCCGTCATCGTCTTCGCGACGCTGCCGATGGCCACCGGCTTCTGCTCGCCGAAGCTGCCGACCGTGCCGAGGCCGGCGGCGGCCATGTAGCCCTGGCCCTCCTTCGGCCAGGGCAGGACCGGATTGCCGCCGTCGAAGGTGTACGAGGACTTCGCGGTCATCGTGAGCTTCGGCTCGGGCATGGGGCGCACGAGCTGGACGACGGCCAGGACGATCGCCAGGAGGACGACGAGCGGGGCGTAGATCTTGAACCGCCGGATCGCCGTGCGCATCGGGCTCGGCGGCGGGGGCGGGTTGTTGGTGAGGTCCGCGAGCATGTCGAGCGGCGGCTTGGGAGGCAGCGGCTGCTGCGTGGTCCGCTCGGACCCCTCGGATACGGGTACGCGGGCCGCCGGGGCGGCCTTGGCCGGAGCCGGGGCCGGGGCCTTGGCCGGGGCCTTGGCCGGAGCGGGAGCCGCTGCCGGGGAGGCCGTGGGGGCGGGCTTGGGCGGAGCCGGGACGTCGTCCTTGCGCAGCGGGACGAACGTGCTGGCCCGCTCCCCGCCGACCGCCTTCGGCGGCACGGGCCGGGAGGCGGCGGGCTTCTGCGCATCGGGGGCGGAGGTCGGCGCGGAGGTCGGCGCGGAGGCGGAGTCCTTGGTGTCCGGCTTGACGGCGCGGAACACGGCGGTGCGCTCGCTGTCGGCCGCCCCGTCGGAATCCTTGCCGGCGGGGCCGGATGCGGAATCCACCTTCGGAGCCCGGAACACGGCAGTGCGCTCGCTGTCCCCGGAGTCCTTGCCGCCCTCGACGGGGCCGCGCCCGGCGCTCCCCGGCTTCACGGCCCGGAACACGGCGGTGCGCTCGCTCTCGTCCGCCGAAGCGGAACCCGACTTGGCGGCCGAGGGCTTGGCTTCGCCGTCGGCAGGGGCCGAAGCGGAACCCGCCGAAGGAGCGGGCGAACCGCCCTGCGCGGGGGCCGAACCCGGCTTCACGGCGCGGAAGACGGCCGTGCGCTCGCTCTCGTCCGCAGAGGGCCCGGCCGCCGCGTCGACAACGGAGGACTTGTCCGTACCGGATGCGGAATCGGCCGAAGCGGAATCCGTACGCGCGGTCCCGGAACCGGAAGTCGCCGGGCTCCGCTCACCGTCGACGGGCTTCCCGGCGGCGGGCGCCGGGGCGTCCGTACCGCCGCCGGGCCGCACGGCCCGGAAGACCGCGGTGCGCTCGCTGTCGTGCGGCTGCTCCCGGGCCGCCTCACCCGGCTCGGCAGCGGCGGGCGCCGCCTCGGGCACGTCGGTCTCGTCGGAGGTCGGGGCCGGAGCGGACTCGGGCTCGGCCGGTGCGGGCGACGGGGTGCGCAGGGCCGTCGTGCGATCGCTGTCGACCGGATCCGGGGCCGCTTCCGCGGCAGCGTCGGCGTCCGCACCGCTGTAGCCGTCGGCGTCCGCATCCGCATCCGCATCCGCATCCGCGTCAGCCTCGGAATCGGCCTCGGAGTCCACCCGACCGGAGGACTCCGTCTCGTCCTCCGTCGTGGCCACCCACGCCGCCACCGCGTCGCGCAGCGGGTCACCCTTCTCGCCCGCGGTACCCGACTCCGGTTCCCGCGGCCGGAAGACCGACAGCCTCGGGTCACGCTCCGCGGAGGACATCGCCGCCCCCGGCGCTCCTTCATCAACCGACTTGTCGGGGGACTCGCCCGCCACCAGTTCCTCCTCGATCGCCACTACGTCCGGCTGTCCGAATGTCTAACAGTGTCCCGTCTAGGGAGCATCGCCCCCGCGCCAGACGAGAACGACATAGTTGCCGTTACCCCACAAAACGACCAGGCGCTCTCGACAGATGAATGTGAGAGGCGTCACCCTGTCACTCATCCACGCGGGGAGGCATGGATGGGCAGGAGCCGCAGAACAATTCCGGAGGAGCTTCTGCTGCTCGCTTTGGACCCGACCACGGGTACCACGGCGCAGCCGCAGTCGCTCGACCTCGGCCTGGCCGGGGCACAGCTAGTAGAGCTGGCTCTGGCAGGACGGATAGCCCCTGACGGGGATCGTATCGCCGTGGTGATGCCACGGCCGACAGGAGATCCGACTCTGGACTCCGCACTGGAACTGCTGCGCAGGCGCGGCAGCCCGGTACGGGCCGTCCACTGGATCGGTGGACCCCGGCTGGGGCTCCGCCAGATTTACCTCGCTCACCTGGAGCGCTGCGGCATGGTGCATGCCGTCGCGGGCCAGATGTGCGGAGTGCTGCCGACGACTCGCTACCAGGCGACCGACACGGCGATCAGCCGGGAGATCCGTGCCCGGCTCGACAGTGCGATCCGCACCGGCGTACCGCCGGACCCGCGGACCGCGGCGCTCGCCGCACTGGCCCACGCGGTCGGACTCGGCAAGCACCTGTACCCCGGCAACGAGGGGCGGTCGTCCAGATCCCGGCTGCGGGATCTGATCCGGCACGACCCGATGGGCGGTCTCGTGGCGCACGCCGTCATGGACGTCCAGAACGGCGTGGCGGCGCAGCCGCGCCGCGACCGCGCACCGGCGGCCCCGCCGGCCGCCCGGGCCACGGCGAACGGCGTACCGATGCAGGCGCGCCGGACGGGCGCGATGGCACGCGCCGGTGTGGCCGCGCACTGATCCATTGATCCACCTGAACGACCTGAACGACCTGAACGACCTGAACCAGGGCACCACCGGCACCACCGGACCGAATGAACTTCGGCTCCGCCGCTGTAACGATTCACCGCTCCACCGAACCGCCATCGCCGCAACCGGCGTCCCCGATGACCCGGTTCGGGAGCCGCCAGCGCGCGGGACGGCGGGGCCGGTCCGCCGGCCCCGCCGTCCCGCGCGTCTGCATTTCCGGGCCGTTCTCCGGCGCCGCCCCGCCCTTCGGTGGCAGTCTGCTCACCATCAGACACGCAGAGAGACAGAACCAGAAGAAGGCGGAGGTGCCGTTCACGTGGCGTCCAATGTCAATCCCACCGTCCGACGCCGCCGACTGGGCATGGAGTTGCGCAAGCTCCGCGAAGACAAGGGCATGACGGCCGAGCAGGTCGCCGAACGCCTGCTCGTCTCCCAGTCGAAGATCAGCAGGCTGGAGAACGGGCGCCGTTCCATCAGCCAGCGCGACGTCCGCGACGTGTACGAGGTCGAGGACCGGCGGCTCGTCGACTCCCTCATGCAGATGGCCAAGGACTCCCGCCAGCAGGGGTGGTGGCACGCCTTCGGCGACATCCCGTACAGCGTGTACATCGGTCTGGAGACCGATGCCGCCAGCCTGCGCACCTACGAACCCCAGATGGTGCCCGGCCTGCTCCAGACCCCGGAGTACGCCCAGGCCCTCATCCGCGGCGCGCTGCCCGAGACCGCACCCGTCGACGTCGAGAAGCGCGTACAAGTGCGCATGCACCGGCAGAAACGGCTCTCCGAGACGGACAACAACAATCCGGAAGTCGGGCCGTTGCGTCTGTGGGCGGTCATCGACGAAGCCGCGCTGCGCCGTCACGTGGGCGACCCCCAGCTGATGATCAAGCAGCTGGAGTACCTGATAGAGCAGTCCGAGCAGCCCTACATCACCGTGCAGGTGATGCCGTTCTCGATGGGCGCCCACCCGGGCGTGAACGGCCAGTACGCGATCCTGGAGTTCCCGGACGCCTCGGACTCGACGGTGGTCTACATCGAGGGCGTGACGAGCGACCTTTACCTGGAGAAGGCCAACGACGTCCAGAAGTACAGCGTGATGTACGAGCACCTGCGCGCCCAGGCCCTCAACGTGGAACAGACGCGGCAGTTCATCGCCGAGATCATCGACGAGTACGCGAGCAAAGGACGCTAGAGGGTGTCCGCCAAGGAGCCGGAGGAATCGAGAACGAGGTAAAAAGGGAGGAAACCGGGCAGGTGGCGAGGGGGGCCGGTACGGTACACCGTCACTCCCCAGCCACAGAAGTCCTGAATGGAATATGCCACTCGGTCGGGTGAATGACCCCTTCACCTGTCCGGAGGTGCCGGTAGCGTCGATCACGTCGGTCAGGGAAGCGAAATGGCCGACACCTCACTGGCACAACTCGCTGAACCGGAGAGAAACATGGCTATTCGTCAGGGCGCCACGGACAACTGGATCAAGTCCTCCTACTCCGGCGGAAACGGCGCTTGCGTCGAGGTCAAGTCCCCGGTCGTGGAGGCCATCGCGGTGCGCGACTCGAAGGTGCAGGACGGCCCGTCCCTCACCTTCGCGCCGGGTTCCTGGACCTCCTTCGTCGCCGACGTCACCGAGGGCCGGCTGGGGCGCCTCGCCTGAACGTCACGGCGTACGGCCCCACCGATCCTTCCTCTGCATCACGCGCCACAACCGCATCACCCGCACCACTGACTGAAGCCCTCTCGACTGGCCCGCCGTCCCGGCCGAGGGGGCTCGGCCATGTCCCGGCCCCAGTTCCACCTCCTAGCGGAGCTCCCCCACGTACCGGTCCGTCCCCGGCACCGTCGGGATGAACGGCGCCACCAGCTCCACCCGCCCCGCCCCGGCCTCCGCCACCTCGGCGTCCAGGCCCCGGAACCGGTCCCAGCAGGTGCGCGGATCGGCCTCCAGGAACCACAGCAGCGTCAGCCGGGTGTCGACCCCCTCGACCTGCTTGACGTACGTCATCCGGTCTCCGGGCAGCGGAGTCGGCCGGAAGACCGTCACCATCGCGGCCGGCGATCCGTGCAGCCGCTCCGGCAGGGCGCGCGAGCGCAGCCACTCCAGCAGCTCCGCCCGCCGCTCGGGGCCGTCGGCGTCGACGACCTGGAGGACCAGGCCGGCGTACGGGTGGTCGAGGGCGTGGAAGTCCCGGGGGCCCGCCGCCCCGTCGCGGTAGACCGTCGCCTCGTGGTCCTGGAAGGACGTGAACACGTGGGTGCGGTCCTGGTAGACGCGGCCGTCCCGGTTCAGCCGCTTGTTGATGCCGACCGTCCACTTCATGTGCTCGTCGTAGCGGCCCTCGGTGACCCAGTACGTGGAGAGGTAGCACCCGGCGGTGACGGGCTGGGCGACGGCCGACTTCTCCGGGTAGCGCAGCTCCTGGAGTTCGCGGGTGGCGACCCAGCGGCGGCCCGCGTACATCCAGGGCATGGCCATGGCACCGGCGTAGTAGTGGTCGTCCTCGTACCAGCGGTTGTACGCGTACTCGTGGCCCGGGTGCGGCTCCACCATCGTGATCAGCGCGTGGCCGGGGCGGACCCCGTACGGGCCGACGGCCGCCAGACCGGCGTAGTCCTCGGGCCGGGTGTCCTCGCGGTGCTCGTGTGTCGTCATGCCCAAGGGTCTAGCTGATGTGGCGTCAGATGACGAGACCGGCGACGGGACCCCGTGCCGCGTTCCACTCCCTGACACATAGGTGCTGTCTACACGCTTCCGCGTCTAGGATGCGCGCACCCGCCTCCCCGAAGGAGCACCATGTACGCGACCGCCACCGTCCCCCCGCCCGCGTTCGCCGCCCGCACCACGGCCGTCGCCGGGTCGCCCGTCCGCGAGATCCTCGCCCTCACCGCCCGCCCGGGGGTGATCTCCTTCGCCGGCGGCCTGCCCGCGCCCGAACTCTTCGACACGGAGGGCCTGCGGGCCGCGTACGACGCCGCCTTCACGCAGTCCGCCGGCCGGGCGCTCCAGTACTCGACCACCGAGGGCGCGCCGGAGCTGCGCGAGGCGGTGGCCGCGCGGGTGACGGCCCGGGGGCTGCGGACCGGCGCGGACGACCTGGTGGTCACCACGGGCTCCCAGCAGGCCCTCACCCTGATCACCTCGACGCTGGTGGAGCCGGGCGACACCGTCCTCGTCGAGAACCCCACGTACCTGGCGGCCCTCCAGTGCTTCGCGCTGGCCGGGGCGCGGGTCATACCCGTGCCCTGCGACGGGGAGGGCATGCGGCCGGACGAGCTGGAGGAGATCGCGGCCCGGGAGCGGCCCAAGCTCCTGTACTCGGTGCCCACGTTCCAGAACCCGACCGGGCGCACCCTGCCGGGCGCGCGGCGGGCGGCGGTGGCGGAGATCGCGGCGCGGCGGGGGCTGTGGCTGGTGGAGGACGACCCGTACGGGGAGCTCCGGTTCGAGGGGGCGGAGGTCCCGTGGCTCGCGGCGCACCCGGGGGCGGAGGACCGTACGGCGCTGCTCGGGAGCTTCTCGAAGGTCATGGCCCCGGGACTGCGGCTGGGCTGGCTGCGCGCGCCGCAGGCGCTGCGGCGGGCGGCGGCGGTGGCCAAGCAGGCGGCGGACCTGCACACCTCGACCGTGGACCAGCTCGCGGCGGCCCACTACCTGCGCACCGCCGACCTCGACGCGCACATCGCCACGGTCCGCGCGGCCTACCGGGAGCGGCGCGACGCGCTGCTGGCGGGTCTGGGCGCGGCCCTGCCGGAGGGCTCGCGGTGGAACCGCCCCGAGGGCGGCATGTTCGTGTGGGCCCGCCTGCCCGAGGGCCACGACGCGGGCGCGCTGCTGCCGGCGGCGCTCTCCCGCGCCGTGGCCTTCGTCCCGGGCGCCCCCTTCCACACGGGGACCCCCGACCCCCGCACCCTGCGCCTGTCCTTCACGACGCACACCCCGGCCGAGATCGCGGAGGGCCTGAGCCGCCTGGCGGGCGCGGTCGCGGACTACTCCCCCGGTTCCGCGTAGCGGGGCAGGCCGTCGGTGGAGATGGTCCAGTCGGCGATGGTGACGTCCTCGCCGTAGACGAAGTCCTTGCGGGTCGCGTAGCGGGGGCCCTCGGGCGTCGGGTGGATGTCGGACATGACGGCGCCCGTGGCGGTGCGGGGGTCGAAGACGGCGTAGACGGGGATGCCGAGGAGCGGGTAGTCCCGGACCTCCTCGTCTGTGCCCAGGGGGCCGAGTCATCACCTTCATGCTGGGCAGCCTTTCGGGCGTGGGCCGCGCAGTCGCCGCAGTGGGTGGCGGGCGTCGGGGAGCGGAAGGCGCGTTCGCAGCCGTCGCAGGTCCGGAAGGGGTGGACGGCCCGGTCGGGGGGCGGCGTGCCGGCGGGCCCCCGGTCGCTTCGGGGCAGCGGGGGCGGGAGGGCGGCGCGCAGCCGGTACGCGACCAGCCCGGCCGGATTGCGCAGGTCGGGCGGTACGTCCGCGGTGAGGGCGCGCCGTACGGCCTCGGGCGCGGCCCCGCGGTCCAGCCACTCCACGACCCCGGGCGCGAGGCGCTCGACGTCCCGCTCGGCGAGCAGCAGGCGCGGCTCGCGGACCCGCAGCCCGGCCAGCAGCTCCCCGGCCACCCGCAGCACGTCCCGGGCGGGCCGAGGGTTCCGTACGGGGCCGCCCGCCGACTCGGCGCCGGACACCGGCCCCGGCGCGGGCGCGGACGCGGGCTGGGGCGCGGGCGGTTCGGGCGCGGGCGGTTCGGGGGCGGGGCTCGGCGGCTCCGGGTCCGGCTCCGGCTCCGGCTCCGGGTCCGGGTCCGGCTCCGGGTCCGGGTCTGGGCCGAGCCCCGGCCTCGGCGGCTCCGGGGACGGCCCCGGGTCCGGCGGGGTCTCGGACAGCGGGAGGTTGTAGGACACGGTGCGGGTGACGATGCTGCCGCTGGGCATCCTCAGCCGCGTGCGGCGCAGGAATCCGGCGGCCTCCAGCTCACCGAGGGCCCGGCCGATGCGGTACTCGGTCTCGGGGAAGCGCTCGGCCAGGGCCCGGATGCTGACCTGGGCGCCCTCGGGCAGCGACTGGATGTGCAGGCCGACGCCCATCGCGAGCAGCGACAGCTCCCGGCTCTGGGCGAGCAGGTTGCTCACGACGGTGAAATTGGCCGCGAGGGGGACATTGACGTGCCTGACGCCGGAAACGCCACCGGATCGGGCGGTTCCGCGCGGGGCGCGGAGCGATGCGGGCATGGCCCGGCTAAGCTTCTGAAAGGCCATCGGGAAGGTCTCTTCTTCCTCGTGGATCAGACCCTCGGCCGGGATTGCCGTCCCGCCGGGGGTCGTCTCATGTCTGGAGTTGTCGCGGCGAGCATGTGCCAGCCAACCCCACGCAAATCCAGTCCAGTTGGACAGATTCACCCGACCGAGCGATTGCGGTCGAACGGGAGGCTGGAGGGGTTCGGTCTGGTTCTTTCCCCGGTTCTTTGGTCTTTGACCACGAGAGGAACCGGCACTCCCGCCACCGCCACACGCCTTCCCCGAACCCGGTCCCACCCCTTCCCTCCTCGGCGCCCCACCCGTAATCTGACGCACCGTCACCTACAGGCCCGGCGCTGGGAGGCACCCGCATGCTGCTGCAAGGGAAGACCGTCATCGTCTCCGGGGTCGGGGCCGGACTCGGCCACCAGGTCGCCGCCGCCGTCGTGCGCGACGGAGGGAACGCCGTGCTCGGGGCGCGGACCGAGGCCAATCTGGCCAAGTCCGCCGCCGAGATCGACCCCGACGGCCGGCACACGGCGTACCTGCCCACCGACATCTCCGACGAGGCCCAGTGTGCCGCCCTGGCCGGGCTGGGGCGCGAGCGGTTCGGCGGGATCGACGCCGTGGTGCACGTCGCCGCCTGGGACTCCTACTTCGGCGGCCTCGAAGACGCCGACTTCGGGACCTGGCAGCAGATCCTCGACGTCAACCTCCTCGGCACGCTGCGCATGACCCGCGCCTGCCTGCCCGCGCTCAAAGAGCGCGGCGGCTCCGTCGTCATCATCGGGACGCAGTCCGCCGTCGCCGCGCCCAACGAGGTGCGGCAGGCCGCGTACGCCGCCTCCAAGGGGGCGCTCACCTCCGCCATGTACTCGATGGCCCGCGAGCTCGGCCCGCACCGGATCCGGGTCAACACCGTGCTGCCCGGCTGGATGTGGGGGCCGCCCGTACAGGCCTTCGTCACCTTCACCGCGCATACCGAGGGTGTCCCCGAAGCCGAGGTGCACAAGCGGCTCACGGAGCGCATGGCGCTGCCCGATCTGGCCACCGACGGGGACGTCGCCGACGCCGCCGTCTTCCTCGCCTCCGACCGGGCACGGGCGATAACCGGCCAGTCCTTGCTGGTCAACGCCGGTGAGCTGATGCGATGAGCCCCCGGCGCCCCCTCCCCGCGGGGACGTCGGATCGTATGCTCACCGCATGACGACTCCGACCGAAAACGCGATGCGCCGCGCGCTCAGGCGAGCCCGCGACGGCGTCGCGCTCGACGCGACCGAGGCGGCCGTACTCCTCCAGGCCCGCGGCGAAGACCTCGAAGACCTCGCCGCCTCCGCCGCCCGGGTCCGCGACGCCGGCCTCGCGGCCGCCGGGCGGCCGGGCGTCATCACGTACTCGAAGAGCGTGTTCATCCCGCTGACCCGGCTGTGCCGCGACAAGTGCCACTACTGCACCTTCGCGACCGTCCCCGGCAAGCTCCGCCGGGCCGGCCACGGGATGTTCATGTCCCCCGACGAAGTGCTCGACATCGCCCGCCGGGGCGCCGCGCTGGGCTGCAAGGAAGCCCTCATCACGCTCGGCGACAAGCCCGAGGACCGCTGGCCCGAGGCCCGCGAGTGGCTGGAGGCGGCGGGCTACAGCGACACCATCTCCTACGTGCGGGCCATCTCGATCCTGATCCTGGAGGAGACCGGGCTCCTCCCGCACCTGAACCCCGGCGTGATGTCCTGGGCCGACTTCCAGCGGCTCAAGCCCGTCGCGCCCTCGATGGGCATGATGCTGGAGACCACGGCCACCCGGCTGTGGTCCGAGCCCGGCGGCCCGCACCACGGCTCCCCCGACAAGGAGCCGGCCGTACGCCTGCGCGTCCTGGAGGACGCCGGGCGCTCCTCCGTTCCCTTCACCTCCGGGCTGCTCATCGGGATCGGGGAGACCTACGAGGAGCGGGCCGAGTCGCTGTTCGCGCTGCGCCGCGTCTCACGCTCGTACCACGGCGTGCAGGAGCTGATCATCCAGAACTTCCGCGCCAAGCCGGACACGGCGATGCGCGGCATGCCCGACGCGGAGCTGGACGACCTCGTCGCCACGGTCGCCGTCGCCCGGCACATCATGGGTCCCTCCGGCTGCCTCCAGGCGCCGCCCAACCTGGTCGACGGGGAGTACGCGCGGCTGATCCGGGCCGGCATCGACGACTGGGGCGGCGTCTCGCCGCTGACCCCCGACCACGTGAACCCCGAGCGGCCCTGGCCGCAGATCGACGTACTGGCCGAGCAGTCCGCCGCGGCCGGCTTCGAGCTGCGCGAGCGGCTGTGCGTGTACCCGGAGTTCGTGCAGCGCGGCGAGCCGTGGCTGGACCCGCGGCTGCTGCCGCACGTACGGGCGCTGGCCGATCCGCAGACCGGCCTCGCGAACCCGGAGGCCGAGGTCGTCGGCCGCCCCTGGCAGGAGCCCGACGAGGGGTTCGGGTCGTACGGGCGCACCGACCTGCACGCCACCATCGACACCGAGGGCCGCACCGGCGACCGGCGCGAGGACTTCGACGACGTCTACGGGGACTGGGAGGCGCTGCGCGAGGCGGCCGCCCCCGGCATGGTCCCGGAGCGCATCGACACCGACGTACGGGCGGCGCTCGCGCAGGCCGCCGACGACCCGACGAAGCTGACCGACGACCAGGCCCTCGCCCTGCTGCACGCGGACGGCCCGGCGCTGGACGCGCTGTGCCGGATCGCGGACGACCTGCGCAAGTCGGTGGTGGGCGACGAGGTCACGTACATCGTCACGCGGAACATCAACTTCACGAACGTCTGCTACACCGGCTGCCGCTTCTGCGCCTTCGCACAGCGCCGCACGGACGCCGACGCGTACACGCTGTCCCTCGACCAGGTCGCCGACCGGGCCGCCCAGGCCTGGGACGTGGGCGCGGTCGAGGTGTGCATGCAGGGCGGCATCCACCCGGACCTGCCGGGGACGGCGTACTTCGACATCGCGCGCGCGGTGAAGAAGCGGGTGCCGGGGATGCACGTGCACGCGTTCTCGCCCATGGAGGTCGTCAACGGCGCCACGCGGACGGGGATGTCCGTACGGGAGTGGCTGACGGCCGCCAAGGAGGCCGGACTGGACTCCATCCCGGGCACGGCGGCCGAGATCCTGGACGACGAGGTCCGCTGGGTGCTCACCAAGGGGAAGCTGCCGACGGCGGACTGGATCGACGTCATCACGACGGCGCACGAGCTGGGGATCCGCTCCTCGTCGACCATGATGTACGGGCACGTGGACCAGCCGCGGCACTGGCTGGGGCACTTCCGCACGCTCGCCCGGATCCAGCAGCGGACCGGCGGCTTCACGGAGTTCGTGACGCTGCCGTTCATCCACACCAACGCGCCGGTGTACCTGGCGGGCATCGCCCGGCCCGGTCCGACGGTCCGCGACAACCGCGCGGTGACGGCGATGGCCAGGATCCTGCTGCATCCGCACATCACCAACATCCAGACGAGCTGGGTGAAACTGGGTGCGCAGGGCGCGGCCGAGATGCTGCGCTCGGGGGCCAACGACCTCGGCGGGACGCTGATGGAGGAGACCATCTCCCGGATGGCGGGGTCGAGTTACGGCTCGTACAAGTCCGTACGGGACCTCATCGCGGTCGCGGAGGCCGCGGGCCGGCCGGCGAGGGCCCGTACGACGCTGTACGGGGAGGTGCCGCAGGAGCGGCAGCAGGCGGCGCGCGCCTCGGACGGGCACCTGCCGGAGCTGCTGCCGGTGCTGGACTGAGGCCCGCGCGAGGGGCCCGGCCGGGATCGTTTCCCCGGCCGGGCCCTTCCGGCGTCCGGTGCGGCCGGTGGATCAGCCGACGAGGAGGTCCTTCTTGAGCTGCTTCAGCTCGCGGGCGTCGATGCCGAGCCCGTCCTCGAGGTAGTGGTCGAAGGTGCCGTACTCCGCCTTCACCTCGTCGTAGCCGGAGTTCAGGTACTCGGCGCGGACGTCGAGCATCGGCTTGTAGACGGCGGCCTGCGGGGCCGGAAGGTGGGACAGGATCGCGTCGTTGGCGGCCTTGCGGTAGTCGTTGCTGGCCAGGTAGTCGGCCATGACCGTGTCAGCCGGTACGCCGAGGGCAGTCAGCAGGGCGGCGTTCGCCCAGCCCGTGCGGTCCTTGCCGGCGGTGCAGTGGAAGAGGACGGCGCGGTCGCGGTCGCGCTCAAGGCCCTCGAAGACCTGCCGGTACGCCTTCTTGCCGCCCTCGCCGCCGACCATCGCCTTTTCGGCGTCGACCATGGCCTTGACGGCCTCGTCGGGGGACTTGGGCAGGGTCTGGAAGGAGCCGGAGCCCGCGAAGACGTCGGCGACGGTGTACGTGGCGCCGGCCGGGACCTTGTCGGGGGCGCTGGTGCGCTCGCTCGTCATGCGGAGGTCGAAGACGTTCTTGACGCGCAGGCGCTGGAGCTTGGCCAGGTCGGCGGCGGTCAGCTTGTCGAGGGCGTCGGAGCGGTAGACCTCGCCCATCTTGACCCACCGGCCGGTGGTGGTGCGGTAGCCGCCGGCGTCGCGGAAGTTGACCGCGCCGTCGAGCGCGATGTGGCGGTCGGCGAGGCGCAGGCCCTCCCCGCGGTCGCCCTTGAAGTCGAACCACTGGCGGTCGGCGGCGGGCAGGCCGGAGACCACGGCGGTGCCCTGGACGCCGCCCTTGGCGACGACCTTGCCGTTGGCCTTGATCTCGACCCGCCTGACGCCCTGGGCCTTCCACTTCAGCGTGAACGTGCCACCCGCGTCGGCGGTGACGGTGGCCTCGGTGAAGGGGATGGAGGTGGTGCGGCTGTGGTGGTTGCTCCAGGGGAGGTCCCAGCCGGTGGAGGCCGAGGCGGCGGTGGCGACGGGGGCTGCGACCAGGGAAGCGGTGAGCGCGGAGGCGACGACGGTCGCGGCGAGGAGTGCCTTCTTCATGCCCTTGAGGCTGTTGGCCGTCGGATAACTCTGCATGAACGAGACATGGCCGAAACCGACCGGCTCCAAGGCGAGTGGCAAAACGTGCCACCTGTTGATCAAGCGCTGTCACCAGGGCGTCTACCAGCCTCTTCGGACCGGACGGGCACGTCATGCCGAGGGAACGGCCTACGGATTCCAGCCGTTCCGCCAGCGCATGAGGCCTGCTGGACGCCCCCGTTCCGGATTCGATCAGACGTGTCCATTACAGTGCGCGCCAGAGCATGCCGGGCGGGGCAGGGGGATCGCAATGGACGACACGACGACCGAGAAGCACTCCATACCGCCGGTGAGCGGCCCCGGCACCGGCCCCCGCCCCGACCCCGACACCGGTGTCGACAGCGGCACCGGCCCCGTCGCGGGGGGCAGCCCTGGCGCGGGCACCGGCCCCGTCTCGGGTGCCGGCCCCGTCACCGGCACCCGGCCGGTGGGCGGCGCCGCGGCAGCGGCCGGGATCGCCGCCCGGGTCGGCGGAGCCCGCCCCGCGGCGCAGCCCGGAGCGACGCTCGGCGGGCGGACCCGCGTCGTCGCCGGGCTCTGGGGCCGGGCCGAGCAGCAGGACTTCCGCAGCCGCGTCCGCGGGGCGCTCCTCGGCTCCGCCGTCGGCGACGCCCTCGGCGCCCCCGTGGCCGCGCTCTCCCTCGACGCCATCCGCGAAGCCCACGGCCCGCAAGGGCTGACCGACCCCGCCCCGGGACCGCAGGGCCCCCGCGGCACGGTCACCGCCGCCACCCAGCTCACCCTGTTCACCGTGGACGGGCTGATCCGCGCCCACGTACGCCGGGACACCGGCGCCTGGCACCCGCCGACCGACATCCACCGCGCCTACCTCCGCTGGGCCGCCACCCAGCACGACTGGGGCCCCGACGAGCGCCGCCCGGACAACGGCTGGCTCGCCCGGCAGGAGTGGCTCTACGCCCGCCGCGGCCCCGACCGCGCCTGCCTGACCGGCTTCGCCGACACCGTCCTCGGCACCCTCGACCAGCCGAAGAACCCCACCGCCCGCGACGCCGCCGCGGCCGCCCGCTCCGCCCCCTTCGGCCTGCTCGTCGGCTGGGAGCCCGGGCTCGTCCTGCAACTCTCCACCGAGTGCGCGGCGCAGAGCCACGGCCACCCCGCCGCCTACCTCACCGCCGGCGCCTTCGCCGTCATCGTGCACGGCCTGACCCGCGGCGACTCCCTCGACGCGGCCGTCCAGCGCTCCCTCGGACTGCTCGGCGCCCGCCCCGGCCACCAGGCCGTCACCGACGCCCTCCAGCGGGCACTGGCGGCCGCCCCCCAGGGGACGCCCTCCGCCGGCACGGTGTCGGCCCTGGGCGACAGCGGCCAGGGCCCCGGCGCCGCCGAGGACGCCCTCGCCGTCGCCGTCTACTGCGCGCTCGTCGCCGAGGACGTCCCGCACGGCCTGCGCCTCGCCGTCAACCACGACGGCGACTCCGGCGCCGCCGGCTCCCTCTGCGGGGCCCTCCTCGGCGCCCTGCACGGCGAGACCGCCCTCCCGGGCGCCTGGCTCGCCGACCTCGAAGGCCGAGCCACCCTCCTGGAACTCGCCGACGACTTCGCCCTCGAAATGACCCAGGGCCCCTCCCTGCACGGCCCGAAGGTCTCCTCCACCGGCTGGCAGGTCCGCTACCCCGTGGTCAACGCGGTCAAGGCCTGACACCCCCTCAACAATCGTGCGGACAGGCCGTAGCGTGGCCCTCCACCGAAGAGCCACGGAGGTGCCCCTGCCATGCGGATCGCCACGACCATCTTCCTGACGGACCACACCGTCTCCCCCGTCCGCCTCGCCCGAGCCCTGGAGGAGCGCGGGTTCGCCGGGCTCTACCTCCCCGAGCACACCCACATCCCGGTCGCCCGCGACACCGCCGCCCCCATGGGCGGGGACCTGCCCGAGATGTACGGGCGCACCCTCGACCCCTTCGTCGCCCTCGGCCAGGCCGCCGCCGTCACCGAACGCCTCGGGCTCGGCACCGGCATCACCCTCGTCACCCAGCACGACCCGATCGCCCTCGCGAAGCAGATCGCCACCCTCGACCACCTCTCCGGCGGCCGCTTCACCCTCGGGATCGGCTACGGCTGGAACGTCGAGGAAGCCGCCGACCACGGCGTCGAGTGGCCCACCCGCCGCGAACTGGTCAGGGACCGGATGGCGCTGATGCGCGCCCTGTGGGCGCCGGAACCCACCGCGTACGTCGGCGAGTACTGCTCCGTACAGGCCAGCCAGGCCCACCCCAAGCCGCTCCAGGCCCCGCGCGAACTCGGCCCCGGCCACCCCCTCCACGGCCCCCGCATCCTGATCGGCGGCGCGGCCGGCCCGAAGCTCTTCGCGGCCATCGCCGACCACGCCGACGGCTGGCTCCCCATCGGCGGGGGCGGCCTCACCGAATCCCTGCCGGCGCTGCGCCAGGTCTGGGAGACCGCGGGTCGCGACCCGAAGAACCTCCAGGTGGTCCCGTACGCGGTCCACCCGAACCCGGGCAAGCTCGCCCACTACGCGGACCTCGGCATCGAGGAGGTCGTCCTCCAGCTCCCGCCGGAGCGGGAACCCGAAATCCTGCGCATCCTGGACGACTTCGCGCAGTACCTGTAATCCGTTCGACGCGGACACACGGCCGGCCCGACGATGGCCCCCGAAAGGGGGCTGATCACATGCCGGGCCAACAGAAGCGCAAACGAAGCCGGGAACGTGCCCACCGCCGGGCCGCGGCCGTACCGGGCCACTGGGAACCGCTGTTCTCGACGCAGGAGCAGACGGAGCTGAAGGAGTACGTCCGCCGCCTCGCCGCCGAGCGCGGAATCTCACCGGAGTGCGTGCGGATCGACCAGTTCTGCGGCCGCCTCACCCACCCGACGAGCTACCGGGTGAGCGTCTTCGTCCCGGAGGGTTCCGCGTGAGTCTCCGGTGGGAGAGCATCCCGGCCGGCGTCCGCGAACCTCGGCCTCAGGGGGCCCAGGACCTGGTCGGCGGCACGCGCGCGAGCGGCCGCGCTCTCAGTTCGCGATGCGCCGTACGGGCTGCCCCGTGATGCGGGCGATGGTCTCGAAGTCCGCGTCTTGGTGGAGGACGGTCAGCTTGTGGTGCTGCGCGGTGACGGCGACCAACAGGTCGACGGGGCTCGCGCACCGGTGGCAGCCCGCGTCGGCCATCTTCTGCTGGAGCGCCGCGGTCTCCTCCCATACGGAGTCGCGGGCCACGAAGTACGGGAAGGTCTCCCGGAGCAGGCCATCGGCCTCGTAGTAGGTCGGGCGACCTCCGACGGCACGCAGGAACTCCTGACGGACCGGTTCGCACAGCCCCACGACTCCCGAGGTGACCACCTCGTCCCATGCGGGAGCCGCCTGCCGACGGTAGAAGCGGATGAGCGCGCTGGTGTCGATGAGGAAGCTCTCGCTCACGCAGCCGATCGCCTTCCCGGCTCGTCCGCGCCGTCCGCATCGTCCGCGCCATCGCCGCCCTCGATGCCGGAGAAGTCGATCTCGCCATCGACGACCATCTGCCGCATCCGCTCCACCGCTGCCGCTCTGCGTCGGCGGTCGGCGATCTCCCGCAGGGCGGCGTTCACGGTGTCCCGCTTGGTCGTGGTGCCGAGGTGCCGGGCGGCTTCCGCCAAGGCCTCGTCGTCCAGGTCGATCACCGTTCGGGTCATCGCGGCCTCCAGGCTGGGCGTATATACGATTCTCAAAAAAGATATCACCGTCGGCCGAGCTCGGCCCAGACCGTTTTGCCGATCAGGCGGTCCGTGACACCCCAGTCAGCGGCGACGGCGTCGACGATCCGCAGGCCGTAGCCGCCCTCGGCCTGGTGGGCGTGCGGCCGGACGGCGGGCCGCCGCTCCCGGCGGGCGTCGGACACCTCGATGCGGAGCACGCTGCCGAGGAGCGTCAGCCTGAGCTCGAAGTCGCGTCCGGCGGCATTCCCGTGGGTGACGGCGTTGGCGGTGAACTCGGCGACGATCCGCTCCGCGTCCTCGGAGAGCGGGCTGCGGTGCGGGATCCCCCAGTCGTGCAGCTCGACCATGGCGAGACACCGTGCGAGGCGGGCCCCGCGCCGGGTGCTGCTGAAACGCTGCGTGAACGTGAGTACGGGGGGCTGGGCGGGGACAGGGGCTCCGGTCATGGGAGCAACGTCTCGTGCGAGCGGGGCGGTTGCCAGAAAGTCGACCGCTACTTTTCATCTGTACGAGTTCACGTTCTGGACAGGCGCGGTTACCGCCCGTGAAGCTGAATGCGGGAGGTGACCGCGATGGCGAGCCAGGATGAGAGTGGTGACGGCGGGACAGGACCGGACGGGGGATTGCGGAACTTCGGCGCGACGGTGAGGGCCTTCCGTAAACGCGCCGCGCTCACTCAGGAGCAACTGGCGGAACGCGTCAGGTACTCGGTCCAGTACGTCGGCTCGGTGGAACAGGGGCGGCGCCATCCGTCGGTGACGTTCGTAGACCGAGCGGAGGAGGCATTGGACGCCTTCGGCGTCCTCCGCATCGCCGCGAGGGAGCTGACGCGAAGGCGGGGGCTGGCGTCCTGGTTCAGAGCCTGGGCGGAGCACGAGGAGGAAGCGGTCACGCTCAATACGTACGAGTCCCGTTCGGTCCCCGGACTGTTACAGACCGAGCCCTATGCACGTGCACTGGTCAGGGCCGTACTGCCGCCACCCACGACGGAAGAGGCGGAGGCTCGGATCGTGGCCCGCCTGGACCGGCAGAAGCTACTGTCCCGCACCCCGTACACAGTCTTCAGCTTCATCCTCGAAGAGGGTGTCATTGAGAGGCAGACCGGCGGACCGGTCGTAACCCGACAGCTGATCGACCACCTGCTGGAGTGCACGGCGCTGCCCAATGTCGACCTACAGATGATGCCAAGAGTGAGCCAGCAACACGTTGGTCTCGGTGGGCCCTTCTGTCTTCTCGAAACGAACGACCACGAGTGGGTGGGGTACAGCGAAGGGCAGCAGTCGGGTCGGGTCATCTATGACCCGAAAGACGTCAGCGTTCTCCACCAGCGGTATGCCAAACTTCGCATTCAGGCCCTCAACCCTGCAGACAGCGTGGGCTTGTTGATGCGAATGCGAGGCGACCTGTGAACAGATCCCAGTTGCGTTGGTTCAAGAGCAGTTACAGCAGCGGCGACGGCGACAACTGCGTCGAGGTCGCCCTCTCCTGGCACAAGTCGACGTACAGCGGCAGCGAGGGTGACGACTGCGTCGAGGTCGCCGCATGCCCCGAAGCCGTCCACATCCGGGACTCGAAGGTGACGGCCGGTCCGGAGCTGGCGGTCGCGCCCACGGCCTGGGCCGCTTTCCTCGGCGGCGTCACCGGAGCCTGAGCTCCGGCTGGCCGGCATCGGAGAC
>NZ_LFML01000006.1:104105-104737 GCF_001044425.1 Streptomyces roseus | reverse complement strand
GGGCCGTCAAGGGCGCTCCCTGCGGTCGCGTCGCTCCGCGATGTCGCTGCGCTCCACCCTTGACCGCCCGGCCCGCCCCGGAATGCCATAAGACTGCCGGGAAGCCCCCGAAGGAACGGTCAGGGGGACAGTCATCCACACGGGTGCGTCAGGGATGCCGACCTCCCCACCCGGTCCAGCCACCCCCAGTTCAGGAGTCCCACCGGCCCCGGCCGTGCGGGGGCGCATCAGACCGCCACACATTCCTCTCGGCTCAGCGTCCGGCGACCGGCTGTGGCTGGACATAAGCCGCCCACCACCGGCCCTGAGCCCTCCCGGCCCGCAACAGCGGGCTGTTTGTCCCTTTCGTCCAGTGATCGAGGCTCCCCACAGCCACTAACGGAGTGAGAGGTTGAGACATCCAACATCAGGCTCCGACTCGCGGCCTTTCGCCCTCTGTTCACCCCCACGGGCCTCTTCCTGCGCCCCAAACGGGCCGCAGACGCCGGAAAAGCGGTCCAGGAACTTCGCCTGGGCGGCTTATGTCCGGCCACAGACGGTCGCCGGACGCTAAGCCGAGAGAAGTGTGTAGCGATCTGCTGCGCCCCCGGTCTGGCCGGGGCCGGTGGGACTCGTGAGCGGGGTGTGGCTGG
>NZ_LFML01000006.1:0-103649 GCF_001044425.1 Streptomyces roseus | reverse complement strand
CCCCGGCACCCCGGCCCGCCTCCCCACCCCGCCCCCCCGGAGCCCGCTCGCGCTCCCACCGCCCCGGGCGCACCCTGGAGGCAGGGTGACCCCCTGGAGGTGATGCACCATGCCCACACTCGTCGGGTGGCACGTGGAGCTCGAATTCACCGAGGAAGGCCAACGCACCAGCGCGGCGGCCATGGTCAGGCTCGGTGACGGCTCCGAGATGAGGGCGCACGGCTACGCCATGCGCCACCCCTCCGATCCGGAGCAGCTGCGGGTCGGGGAAGAGATCGCCGGCGCTCGCGCGCTGATGGATCTCGCGTCCCAGATGTTGCAGAAGGCCCACTCGGAGATCGACGAGGCGACGGGTCGGCACTCCTACCCGATCAGCCACTGATCCACTGATCCACTGATCCACTGATCCACTGATCCACTGATCCATTGATCCACTGATCCACTGATCCACTGATCCACTGATCCACTGATCCACTGATCCACTGATCCATTGATCCACTGCGCCACTGAGCGGATCCCTGAACGATCGGCCTCCCCTGCCGTCAGCAGGGGAGGCCGATCGTCGTAAGCCGCGCGCCCGCGGGCGGGGTCAGAGGCGCTCGGGCGTGCGGATGCCCAGGAGGGACATGCCCTTCGTGAGCGTCCGGGCGGTCAGCTCGCACAGGAACAGGCGGTTCTCGACCTGCTCCGGGGTGTCGGCCTTGAGGACCGGGCACTCCGCGTAGAACGTCGTGTACAGCGACGCCAGCTGGTACAGGTAGGCCGCCACCTTGTGCGGGGCGTGCTCCTGCGCCGCCTCGGCGATCAGCTCGCCGAACTGGTCCAGGTGCAGGCCCAGCGCCCGCTCGGACGGCGTGAGGGCCAGCTCCGGGTGGGCGGTCGGCCGAGCCTGGCCGGCCTTGCGGAGGATCGACTGGATGCGGGCGTACGCGTACTGGAGGTACACCGAGGTGTCACCCGTCAGCGACACCATCTGGTCCAGGTCGAACTTGTAGTCACGGGCCGCCGAAGTCGACAGGTCCGCGTACTTCACCGCGCCGATGCCGACCTGGGCCGCACGCTCCGCGATCTCGGCCTCGGTGAGGTCCTGCGCCTTCTCGCGCACGACCGAGGCGGCCCGCTCCACCGCCTCGTCCAGCAGGTCCACCAGCCGGACCGTCTCGCCCTCGCGGGTCTTGAACGGCTTGCCGTCCTTGCCGAGGACCGTGCCGAAGGCCAGCTGCACGGCCTTGACCTCGTCGTTCAGCCAGCCCGCACGGCGCGCCGTCTCGAAGACCATCTTGAAGTGGAGCGACTGGCGGGCGTCGACCACGTAGATGAGGGTGTCCGCCTTCAGGTTGCCGACGCGGTCCCGGATCGCGGACAGGTCGGTCGCGGCGTAACCGAAGCCGCCGTCCGACTTCTGGACGATCAGCGGGGTCGGGTTGCCGTCCGGGCCCTTGTACTCGTCGAAGAACACGCACAGCGCGCCGTTGGAGCGGACGGCGACGCCCGAGTCCTCCAGCAGCTTGCACGTCTCGACCAGCATGTCGTTGTAGCCGGACTCGCCGACCACGTCCTGGTCCTGGATGTCCATGTCCAGCTTGTCGAAGACGGAGTAGAAGTAGATCTTCGACTCGTCCACGAACCGCTGCCACATGGCGAGGGTCTGCTCGTCGCCCGCCTGGAGGTCCACGACCCGCGCCCGCGCCCGCGTCTTGAACTCCTCGTCGGAGTCGAAGAGCGCGCGCGAGGCCTTGTAGAGGCGGTTCAGGTTGGACATGGCCTCTTCGCCGGAGACCTCCGCCTCCGACTTGTGGTCCAGTTCGTGCGGGTGCTCCAGCAGGTACTGGATGAGCATGCCGAACTGGGTGCCCCAGTCGCCGATGTGGTGGCGCCGGACCACCTTCTCGCCCGTGAACTCCAGGATCTCGACCATCGCGGCGCCGATGACGGCGGACCGCAGGTGGCCGACGTGCATCTCCTTCGCGACGTTCGGCTGCGCGTAGTCGATGACCGTCGTGCCGGCGTTCGCGGCGTACGGGACACCGAGGCGGTCGTCGCCGGCGCGGGCGGCGAGGGTCTCCATGATCGCCCGGTCGGAGACGGTGATGTTGAGGAAGCCGGGGCCCGAGACCTCGATGTCCTCGATCAGGTCACCGGCGGCGATGCCCTCGACCACGGTCGTCGCCAGCTCGCGCGGGTTGGCCTTGGCCTTCTTCGCGAGCGCCAGGATGCCGTTGGCCTGGAAGTCGGCCCGGTCGCTTCGTCGCAGCAGCGGGTCGGCGCCACCGGCCTCCGGCAGTGCCGAGGCAAGGGCGTCCGCGACGCGCTGATTGACGGAGG
Organism: Streptomyces roseus; assembly: GCF_001044425.1. Taxonomy (GTDB): domain Bacteria; phylum Actinomycetota; class Actinomycetes; order Streptomycetales; family Streptomycetaceae; genus Streptomyces; species Streptomyces roseus. The sequence goes on along the minus strand of NZ_LFML01000006.1, from coordinate 101,324 downwards.
AAGCGAGGGAAGGGACCGAGGCCATGAGCTGCCGTTCCTGTGAGGTCGTGCCTGAAGCTGCACTTGGTTGTTCCGACAAGCCCCGAGTATCCCACGCGGGGCCGTCCCGTTTCCCGGGATAAGGGAGCCCCGCGGGCAACCTCGGAGGGGCTGCTTCCGTCTGGGAGAATGGCGAGAAGCCAGCATTCGAGATAGAAGGACGTGTCGTGGCTCAGAGCGCCCAGAGCAGCACCGAGACCGACTGGGTCTCCCGTTTCGCGGACGAGGTCATCGCCGAGGCGGAGCGCCGAGCCCCGGGCAAAGCCGTCGTCGTCGCCTCCGGACTCTCCCCCTCCGGCCCGATCCACCTGGGCAACCTCCGCGAGGTCATGACCCCGCACCTGGTCGCGGACGAGATCCGCCGCCGCGGCATCGAGGTCCGCCACGTCCTGTCCTGGGACGACTACGACCGCTACCGCAAGGTCCCGGCCGGCATCCCCGGCGTCGACCCCGAGACCTACGGCCAGTACATCGGCATGCCGCTGACCTCCGTCCCGGCGCCGGCCGGATCGGCGTACGCGACCTGGGCCGAGCACTTCAAGGCCGCCATGGTCGAGGCGCTGGACGAGCTGGGCGTCGAGTACGACCCGATCAGCCAGACCGAGCAGTACACCTCCGGCGCGTACCGCGAGCAGGTCCTGTTCGCGATGAAGCACCGCGGCGACATCGACGCCGTCCTCGACCAGTACCGCACCAAGCAGAAGCCGGGCGGCAAGAAGCCCCAGCAGAAGCAGGTCGACGAGGCCGAGCTGGAGGCCGCCGAGGGCTCCGGCGCGGCCGCCGAGGACGACGGCAGCGCCGGCGAGAGCGGCTACTTCCCGTACAAGCCCTACTGCGGCCAGTGCGGCAAGGACTTCACCAAGGTCACCTCGTACGACGACGAGACCACCGAGATGACCTACGTCTGCACCGAGGACGGGTTCACCGAGACGGTCAAGCTCAGCGAGTTCAACCGCGGCAAGCTGGTCTGGAAGGTCGACTGGCCGATGCGCTGGGCCTTCGAGGGCGTGATCTTCGAGCCCTCGGGCGTCGACCACTCCTCGCCCGGCTCCTCGTTCCAGGTCGGCGGCCAGATCGTGCACATCTTCGGCGGCGAGCAGCCGATCGGACCGATGTACGCGTTCGTCGGCATCAGCGGCATGGCCAAGATGTCCTCGTCGAAGGGCGGGGTCCCGACCCCGGCCGACGCGCTGAAGATCATGGAGCCGCAGCTGCTGCGCTGGCTGTACGCGCGCCGCAAGCCCAACCAGTCCTTCAAGATCGCCTTCGACCAGGAGATCCAGCGGCTCTACGACGAGTGGGACAAGCTGGAGGCCAAGGTCGCCGACGGCTCGGTGCTGCCGGCCGACGCCGCCGCGCACACCCGTGCCGTACGCGTCGCCTCGCACGAGCTGCCGCGCACCCCGCGGCCGCTGCCGTACCGCACGCTCGCCTCGGTCGTGGACATCACCGCCGGGCACGACGAGCAGACCCTGCGCATCCTGGCCGACCTCGACCCGTCGCAGCCGCTGACCTCGCTGGACGAGGTGCGGCCGCGGCTGGACCGCGCCGAGAACTGGATCACCACCCAGGTCCCGGCCGACCAGCGGACGCTGGTGCGCGAGACCCCCGACACCGAGCTGCTGTCCTCCCTGGACGCCGAGGGCCGTGAGTCGCTGCGGCTGCTGGTGGACGGCCTCGACTCGCACTGGTCGCTCGACGGGCTCACCACGCTCGTCTACGGCGTGCCGAAGGTGATGGCGGGGCTGGAGCCCGACGCCAAGCCGACGCCGGAGCTCAAGGTCGCGCAGCGCACCTTCTTCGCGCTGCTGTACCGCCTGCTCGTGACCCGGGAGACCGGTCCGCGCCTGCCCACGCTGCTCCTCGCCGTGGGCGCGGACCGGGTGCGCAAGCTGCTGGCCGCCTGAGCCGTCCGATACGTACGCGCAAGGGCCCGCACCCCTCGGGGTACGGGCCCTTCCGCGTGCCTGGCGCGGTCCCGGCGGCCGGGGCGCGGCGGCCGGGGGGTGGCTACGAGATGTGCTCGTTCTCCAGGTCGCGCTGGTAGCGCTGCTTCAGCTCGGGCATCAGCCGGCTGATCGTCCGGAAGGCCAGCGGGTGGTTGATCCCGTGGCGGTCCGAGAGGTATATGTCCACCTGCTCGGGGCTCGGGACCTTGCCGTTCTCCTCGATGTAGGTCCGGAAGACCTCGTACGCCGCCTCCGTGAACTTCGCCTCGTCGATGTCGGAGACGGGCTCACCGGTTCCCGGCCGGGCCTCCTGCCGGGGAGTCGGCAGCTGCTCCTGCCCCGGCTGCGGCTCCATGAGCTGTCCCTGGAGCCGTTCCCGGACCTGCCCCGGGTCCTGCTCCTGCTCCTGGTCCGGGCCGGTCGGGGGCATGACCGGGGTCGGCTCCAGCCCCTCCACGTACTGCGGGTTGTAGCCGCCCTCGTACGCCGCCTGCGGGGCCAGCGGCGCCGCGAACCAGGCGCTGTCGTGCGCCGCGGGCATCGCCGTGGGCTCCACCGCGTAGGGCGGCGGGGCGTGCGTCACCGGGGGGACCGCCCCGGTCGGCACCGCTCCCGGCGACACCGCCGCCGGGGCCTGGGCGGGCCGCGCCGCCTGCGGCCCGGGGACCTCCTGCGCGGCCGCCTCCAGGGCCGGAGCCACCGGAGCCGCCGGGGCCGCCGGGGCCGTTCCCGGCGCGACCGCCGCGACCGACGCCGCCGCCGGAGGCAGCAGCAGCGGGTCGATGCCCGCCGCCGCGAGGCCCTCCGGCGCCGTCTGGGCCAGGGGGACGCCGATGCGGGCCAGGCGCAGCGGCATCAGCGCCTCCACCGGGGCCTTGCGCCGCCATGCGCGCCCGTACCGGGCCTGGAGACGGGCCTGGTAGATCAGCCGGTCCTGCTCCATGCCGACGGCCTGCTCGTAGGAGCGCAGCTCCCACAGCTTCATCCGGCGCCACAGCTTGAACGTCGGCAGCGGCGACAGCAGCCAGCGGGTGATGCGGACACCCTCCATGTGCCGGTCCGCGGTGATGTCCGCGATCCGGCCCACCGCGTGCCGGGCCGCCTCCACCGTGACCACGAACAGGATCGGGATCACGGCGTGCATGCCCACGCCCAGCGGGTCGGGCCAGGCCGCCGCGCCGTTGAACGCGATCGTCGCCGCGGTCAGCAGCCACGCCGTCTGGCGCAGCAGCGGGAACGGGATCCGGATCCACGTCAGGAGCAGGTCCAGGGCCAGCAGCACGCAGATGCCCATGTCGATGCCGATCGGGAACACCAGCGAGAAGTTCCCGAACCCCTTCTGCAGGGCGAGCGCGCGGACCGCCGCGTACGAACCGGCGAAACCGATCCCCGCGATGACCACGGCTCCTGCGACCACGACGCCGATGAGTATCCGGTGCGTACGAGTCAGCTGCATCGCGGCCACCCGCGATCCCCTCCCCTTGTCGAGCTATGGCAGGCACAGCGTACGGGTGACCGCACAGGTGACTGAATGTCAGCCTCCCGTCGGGCGCCGTCCGCGCCGCCCGCCGCGCCGCCCGGACCCGCCGGCGCCTACTGCGCGGAGGGGGATGCCTGCTGGTCAGGCTGCTGCTGAGGGGCCTGCGGCTGGTTGGCGGCGGCGACCGAGCCGACCGCCTCCTTCGCCGCGGCGATCGCGTTCTCGAGCAGCTTGGCCTGATCCGGTGCGCCGGCGCCCTCGTAGGCCGCACCGTTGTAATCGAGCGTGATCACCACGTTCTGCGTGCGCGCCACGATCGTCGTGTTGAAGAAGTCGACCTCCTTCTTCACGCCGTACACGATCGACGACGCCTGGTCGCCGATCCCGCTCGCCTGCTCGACCTTCACGTTCGTCGCGCCCTCGGTCGCCTTCGCCGCCTCGACCTGCTTGTTCAGCTGGTCCTCGGCGCGCTTGTTCGCACCGCCCAGGGAGGAGTGGGAGTCGTAGCGGACCAGGGAGATCGACAGCCAGCGGTACTGCGAGCCCTTCAGCCCGTCCTCGTCCAGGCCGTTCCAGGAGCAGCCGGCGCGGGCGGCGAGGTCGTTCGACTTGGTCGCGGTGCCGTTCTTGTCCTTCGCCTCCGGGACGAGGGTCTCGACCGTCTTCGTCTGGATCGCCTTGCACGGGTCGGGCAGCGCCGCGAACGCCGGCTTCTCCAGCGCGGCCGAGGCCTTGCCGCTCGGCTTGGCCGACGAGGACGCGCCGGGCTTCTTGTCCCCGCCCGAAGCGGAGTCCTTGCCCGAGTCGGACGAACAGCCGGCGACGGTGAGGATCACCGGGACGGCTGCGCAGGCGAGAACGCGGGTCAGGCGCGAGGCAGATCGGTGCATGGTTCCTTCAGTCAGTACGTGGTGGGGCGCGTTCCGGGGACGCGGTGCGGGCCCGGAACGGGCTCGGTTCGGACTCGGGGGCGGGTTCGGGGGCGGGCGCGGGACGCGGACAACGGTAGCCCGACCCGGCGCGCGCCTGCTGTGCGCGCCGTCACGCCGAGCCCCGCGCGCCCCCGCTCACTCGTTGAAACGCTCGACGAGGGCCTGCGCCAACTGGCGTGCCTTGTCCTGGGTTTCGGGGCTCGGCGGCACCGTGCCGGGGAGCGCGGGCTGTACGACGTACTCGACCGTGACGATGACATTCGAGGTGCGGAACACAATCCGCACGGTCCGTCCCTGGGCCGCGCTCGCGCCCGCGGCGCTCAGCTTGTCCTCGACGTACGCCTCGGCCCCGAGCCCTTCGAGCACCCGGGAGCCGAGCTCCGGCGGCGGTGCGGACGGGCTCCCGGAGACGCCCGGGGAGGGCGACTGCCCGGCGGCAGGCGGCGGTGCGCCGGGGGACGCCGGTGCGCTGGAGCCCGTACTCGCTGTGGGGCTCGTGGTCGGGCCGGGGAACGGCAGGTGCGCGTCCGTCAGCCGCCGTACGTAGACCTGCCGGGCCTTGTCGTCGTCGCTCATGAGCGTCCGGTCGTACGACACCACGCGCTCGAAGCCGACCGACAGCAGCCGGGTCTCCTCGGGCGACTGCGCCGTCCAGCGGCAGCCGACGTGCCGGTCGCCGTCGTACGAGGTGTCCGCGACCCCGGCGTACAGCTGGGCGCGCTGCGCGTCGGTCAGGCTGTCCCCGGCCGGGAGCATGGCCTTGAGGCGCTTGCCGTCGACGGCCTTGCAGGGCGCGGGCAGGATGCGGTACTTGCCGGCGGGCGCGGGTAGGGGGCTGCTGTCGCCCGCCTTGGAGTCGGTGTCGGACCCGGAGCCGCCGCCGCTGGTGCACCCGGTCAGGCCGGCCGCGCCGGCCATGAGCGCGGTGAGCATCGCGATGCCCGGCAGGACCCGTCGTCGTTGCCGTACCGCCTTGCGCTGCACGTCCACTGGCCCCCTTCGACCGGCCGGGGCCGCCCGGCAGTCAGGAAAATTGCGTTGCCGCGCTTTGGACGCGGATGAACACAATGTCTATCGCACGCGCTGGTGCCGGCGCCGGTCCCCTGTCTGCTTTGTGGTCAAGGGTGACGTTTTTTCTTATTCGGGGGATTGAAGCCGTATGTCGTATGTAGAGGTACCGGGAGCGAAGGTCCCGATCCGGATGTGGGCCGACCCCGCGTCGGTCGAGGCGAGCGCGATGCAGCAGCTGCACAACGTCGCCGGTCTCCCCTGGATCAAGGGCCTGGCCGTCATGCCGGACGTCCACTACGGCAAGGGGGCCACGGTCGGCTCGGTGATCGCGATGAAGGACGCGGTGTGCCCGGCGGCGGTGGGCGTGGACATCGGCTGCGGAATGTCGGCGGTGAAGACCTCCCTGACGGCGAACGACCTCCCGGGCGACCTGTCCCCCCTCCGCTCGAAGATCGAGCGCGCGATCCCGGTGGGCGCGGGCATGCACCGCGACCCGGTCGACCCGGACCGCCTGTACGGCTTCCCCGACGCGGGGTTCGGGGACCTGTGGGAGCGGTTCGACCACATCGCGGACGCGGTGAAGTTCCGGCGGGACCGGGCGATGCGGCAAATGGGAAGCCTCGGGCAGGGAAACCACTTCTGCGAAGTGTGCATTGATTCGTCCGGTTCGGTGTGGCTCATGCTGCACTCGGGCTCGCGGAACATCGGCAACGAGCTGGCCGACTTCCACATCAACGTGGCCCGAGGGCTCTCCCACAACCAGGGGCTGGTCGACCGTGACCTCGCGGTCTTCCTCGCGGCTACGCCCGAGATGGAGGCGTACCGCAACGACCTCTTCTGGGCCCAGGAGTACGCCAAGTACAACCGGGCCGTGATGATGAGCCTGTTCAAGGAAGTCCTCCGCCGGGAGTTCCGGAAGGCGAAGGTCTCCTTCGACCGGGAGATCAGCTGCCACCACAACTACGTGGCGCAGGAGCGGTACGACGGCATGGACCTGCTGGTCACGCGCAAGGGCGCGATCCGCGCCGGGAGCGGCGACTACGGGATCATCCCCGGCTCCATGGGGACGGGCTCGTACATCGTCAAGGGCCTCGGCAACGAGAAGTCGTTCAACTCGGCCTCGCACGGCGCGGGCCGGAAGATGAGCCGGACGGCCGCGAAGAAGCGGTTCTCGGCGCGCGACCTGGCGGATCAGACCAAGGGCGTCGAGTGCCGCAAGGACTCGGGCGTGGTCGATGAGATCCCGGGTGCGTACAAGTCGATCGAGCAGGTCATCGACCAGCAGACGGACCTCGTCCAGGTCGTGGCCAAGCTCAAGCAGGTCATCTGCATCAAGGGCTGAGCATCCGATGGCGGCGTTCGGGCGGGAGCCGAAGCTGCTGCGGCCGCCGTTCGGGGTGGTGAACGACGAGGTGCGGGCCGCGGCCAAGGCGTGCGGGGTGAAGGCGCTGGTCACGTGGACGTACGACGTCACCACCTGGACCGACGTGCCCGCGCCGGCCCGGCCGCTGGAGGCCGGGGACATCGTGCTGCCGCACTTCACGCCGACACTGGCCGCGGACCTGGGCCGGGCCCTGGATGCGGCGAGGGCCGCCGGGCTGAAGCCGGCGGCCCTCATGCCCGCCCTGAGGAGCGCGGGGCTGGTCCCGTAGGGGCGTACGGCGCCTACAGGTCGCGGTGGACCTTGGTGTTCGAGGCCTGGGCGCGGGGCCGGACCACCAGCAGGTCGATGTTGACGTGGCTGGGGCGGGTCACGGCCCAGGTGATGGTGTCGGCCACGTCGTCGGCGGTCAGGGGGGCCGCCACGCCCGCGTAGACCTTCTCGGCCTTCTCGGCGTCGCCGCGGAAGCGGGTCTTCGCGAACTCCTCGGTCTTCACCATGCCCGGGGCGATCTCGATGACGCGGACCGGCTCCCCGACGATCTCCAGGCGGAGGGTCTCGGCCAGGACGCGGGCGCCGTTCTTGGCGGCGACGTAGCCGGCGCCGCCCTCGTACGTGGCGTGGCCCGCCGTGGAGGACAGGACCACGACCGTGCCGTCGCCCGAGGCGATCAGGGCGGGCAGGAGGGCCTGGGTGACGTTGAGGGTGCCGATGACGTTGACCTCGTACATCGTGCGCCAGTCGGCCGGGTCGCCGGTGGCGACGGGCTCGGCTCCGATGGCGCCGCCCGCGTTGTTGACGAGCACGTCGCAGCGGTCGAGGGAGGCCGCGAAGGCGTCGACGGCGGCGCGGTCGGTGACGTCGAGCGCGTGGGCCGCGGCGGAGTGGCCGGCCGCCGTCAGCTCGGCGGCGAGGGCCTCGATGCGGTCCTTGCGGCGGGCCGTGAGGACGACGTGGTGGCCGGCGGCGGCGAGCTGCCGGGCGGTGGCCGCGCCGATGCCGCTGCTCGCGCCGGTGACTACGGCGGTCCGGGTGGCGGCGGTGCTCATGTGCGGGCTCCTCGGTCGTTCGGTCATTCGGTCGTCAGGTCGTTCGGTCGTTCGTACGGACGAATACCCGCCAGCATAGGCGGGGCTCAGCGGCCGCGCGGGGCGTACATGATCACCGCCATGCCGGCGAGGCACACGAGGGCGCCCGTGACGTCCCAGCGGTCGGGGCGGTAACCGTCGGCGACCGCGCCCCACACGAGGGAGCCCGCGACGAAGACACCCCCGTACGCGGCGAGGACGCGGGCGAAGTCGCCCTGGGGCTGGAGGGTGGCGACGAATCCGTAGAGGCCCAGGGCGATGACCCCGGCGCCGATCCAGGCCCAGCCCTTGTGCTCGCGCACGCCCTGCCAGACGAGCCAGGCACCGCCGATCTCCAGGACGGCGGCGAGGGCGAACAGGGCGGCGGAGCGGGCGATCAGCATGGCTCGAAGCGTACGCAGAGGGGCTCCGGGGCCGGGTCGGCGGCCGCCGGTCGGGCGAGGGGCGCGCCCTCGTTCGTGTGATGGTCCGACCGGCCGGGGGCGGTGCTGGCTAGCCTCCGCGCGTGGAGGTGGTGGCGGTGCGCCGTGGTGCCGTACGGAGTGTGGTGGTGGCGGGCTTGCTGGTCCTCGGGGTGTCCGGGGCAGCCGGAACGTCCGGGGAGGCGGGGGCGGCCGCCCGGCGCGGCCCCGAGGCCGACGTGGCGTACCACGGGCGGGTGTCCCTGTCGCAGGGGAGGCTGCGGGTGTGGGTCGTACCGCAGAACGAGGGGCCGGCCGCGCTGCCCAACGCGGCGCTGCGGGTGCGGCTGTCGGCGGACCTCGCGGACCGGCAGGAGCTGGCGCAGGGCTGTGCGCGGGCCGGGCTGCGCGAGGTGGTGTGCGAGACGGGCGCGCTGCCGCTGCACGGGCGCGGCCGGCACATCGGGCTGCTGCTGGAGCTGAAGGACCCGGTGCCGGAGGTGGTGGTGCGGATCGACACCTGGTGGAACGGCGGGGCGTCCGACCGCGACGCGTCCAACAACCAGCACGCGGTGCTGGCGCTGGACACGGGCGACTCGTACGCCTTCTGACCTGCTCCGGGCGGCGGGGTGGCCCTCACGGCGTGGCCGTCACGGGGTGGCCGCTACGGGGTGGCCACGCCGCCGAACTCCTCGACGGCCTCGCTGACGATCCGCTCCAGCCGGGCGTGGTGGGCGCCGCGCCAGTAGACGCGCTCGCACGCCGTGCACTGCGCGAAGACGTCGTACGAGCGGTGCGTCCCGCTCTCCAGCCGGTCCCCGACGCTGTCCTTGTCGGCCTGGCGCAGCGGCCCGTTGCACGCGGTGCAGCGGGTCCACGGGGTGAGGGCGGGGGCGAAGCGGCCGAGCACGTCGCGGAGTTGCTCGTCGGGGTTGTCGCTGTAGACGTACGCGCCGGCGAACAGCTCGCGGCGGCGCAGGAGTCCGCGGTCGCGCGAGAGCAGGACGCGCTGTTCGGCGGCGGAGCGGGTGGCGAGGGCGGGATCGCCGATGTCCTCGTTCTCGTACGCGGTGTCCACGCCGAGCAGGCGCATGCGGCGGGCGAGCGTGCCGAGATGGACGTCGAGGAGGAAGCGCAGGGGCGCGTCGCCGGGGATGCGCTGGGGGCGGTCGACGCCGAAGACCTCGACGGACTGCCCGGCGCCGGGCACGTACGAGACGGGCACCTCGCGCCCGTCGACGAGGAGCCGGCCGACCTCGGTGAGCGGGACGCCGGCCGATTCGACGACGTGGCCGAGGCTGGAGGCGCCGTCGGTGGCGGTCGGTACGCGGTCGCCGCGCCGGCTGGGCGGGGCGAAGAGGCGCAGTTCGGGCGCGAGGGTGAGCTGAATGCCGGGTCCGTTCACGCTGCCAGCATGCCATCGGGGCCGGTCCGTCGCGGCCGAATTACGCGGCCCGAGCGCGCGGCCGGATCACGCGGCCGAAGCGCGCCGCCGGTCACGCACCGGGATCACGCGCCGGCGCCGTCGTAGGCGGTGCGGTGGGCGTCGACCTCGTCGAAGTGGTGCTCGGCCCACTGCTTCACGGAGGAGAGGAGGCAGGCGAGGCTGGAGCCGAGTCCGGTGAGGCGGTAGTCGACGCGGACGGGGACGGTGGGGGTCACGGTGCGGGTGACGAGGCCGTCGCGTTCGAGGGAGCGCAGGGTCTGGGTGAGCATCTTCTGGCTGACGCCGGGGATCTTGCGGCCGAGGTCGCTGTAGCGCATCGAGTTGTCCTCGGCCTCGGCGAGCGCGGCGACGATGAGGCCGACCCACTTGTCGCTGATGCGGGCCAGGAGCTGGCTGGTGGGGCACTCCTTGAGGAAAGCGTCGTAGGCGTGACGGGCCTCTTCGCGGCGGGTCGCGGCGGTACGGGTGGCCATCGGGTGCCCCACTTCCGGGTCGGGTACGCACCTTCGAGTACGTACTTACGAAAGGAGAGTACCTCTCCCTAGGTTAGTGCTCGCAGGAACGGGCGAACGAAACCGACCGAATCGGGGAGAGACCATGGGCCAGAACGCGCAGACCGAGCAGAGCGAGCAGACCATGCGGGCGGCCGTCGTGACCGCCTTCGGCGGACCGGAGCAGGTGGAGATCGTGCGGGTGCCGGTCCCGCGGCCGGCCGCCGGCCAGGTCCGGATCCGGGTCGCGGCGGCCGGCGTGAACCCGGTGGACGGCGCCGTCCGCGCCGGGGTCTTCGGCGGCGCCGGGACGCGGCTCGGGCTCGGCTGGGACGTGGCCGGCGAGATCGACGAGGTCGGCGCCGGGGTCACCGGCTGGACGGCCGGGCAGCGGGTGGTCGCACTGCACTACGGGCCGGTCAAGCCGCTGGGCACGCACGCCGAGTACGCGGTGCTCGACGCCTCGGCGGTGGCCGCCGCCCCGGCCACCGTCGACGACGCGGCCGCGGCCGCGCTCCCGCTGAGCGGGCTGACCGCCGCCCGGGCGGTGGGACTGCTGGGGCTGGCTCCGGGGTCCTCGGTGCTGGTCACCGGGGCGGCCGGCGTGGTCGGCGGGCTCGCCGTGCAGCTCGCCGTACGGGCGGGGCTGGTGGTGACGGCCCTGGCGGGGGAGTCGGACGAGGAGTTCGTACGGTCGCTGGGCGCGGCGGAGTTCGTCCCGCGCGGCTCGGCTCCGGCCCGACCGGTGGACGGGGTGCTGGACGCGGCCGTACTGGGGGAGCGGGCGCTCGGCTTCGTCCGTGACGGCGGGGTCTACGTGGGCCTGCGCCCGCACGCCGGCCCGGCCGCGGAGCGGGGGATCCGGGTGGTGGAGCAGGAGGTCGCGGCCGACGGCGCGCTCCTCGCGGAGCTGGTGGGCCTGGTCGACGCGGGGGCACTGACCCTGCGGGTCTCCGAGGCGATCCCGCTGGCGGACGCGGTGAAGGCCCACGCCCGCCTGGCCGAGCCGGGCACCCGCGGCCGCCTGGTCCTGACGACCGCCTGACGGAGGCCCGCGCGGGCGGTCCACGGCTGGCCCGCGCATCGGCGCGGTGGAAGACTCGTCCCATGGGTGCATCGACCGCGCCGACGGGGTCACGGGCACCGGCGGCGACACCCGTACCGGCGCCGGTACGCCTGGACGACCGCGCGTACCAGGAGCTGGCCCGCGGGTTCCGGGGCAGCCTGGTGCGGGCCGGGGACGCCTCGTACGAGGAGCGCCGGCGGATCTGGAACGGAGCCGTCGACCGGCATCCCGCCCTGATCGCGCCCTGTACCGGTTCGGCCGATGTCGTGGCGGCACTGAAGTGGGCGGTGGAGAGCGGTGTGCCGGTCGCGGTGCGCGGCGGCGGGCACAGCTTCCCGGGGCATTCGGTCTGCGACGGCGGCCTGGTGATCGACCTGTCGCCGATGAAGGAGATCCGGGTCGACCCGCAGGCCCGTACGGTCCATGTCGGTGCGGGGGCGCTGCTCGGCGAGCTGGACGCGGCGACACAGCCGTTCGGGCTGGCGGTGCCGTCGGGGATCGTCACGCACACCGGCGTCGCGGGGCTGACCCTCGGCGGCGGGATCGGCTGGCTGAGCCGCAAGTACGGGCTGAGCGTGGACCAGCTGCTGTCGGTGGACATGGTCACGGCGGCCGGGGAGCGGCTCACGGCCAGTGCCGCGCGGGAGCCGGAGCTGTTCTGGGGGATGTGCGGGGCGGGCGGGAACTTCGGCATCGTCACGGAGTTCACGTTCCGGCTGAATCCGGTCGGTCCGACCGTGCTCGCCGGGCCCGTGCTGTGGCCGGTGGAGGATTCGCCGCAGGTCATGCGGTTCTACCGGGACTGGATCGCGGACGTGCCGGACGAGCTGACGACGATCGTGGTCCACCGCAAGGCCCCGCCGTCACCGGCGATCCCGCCGGAGCTGCACGGCCGGCCGGTGGTCATGGTGATCGCCTGCTGGGTGGGCGGGCCGGAAGCGGGGGAGGAAGTGATGCGGCCGATGCGGGAGTTCGGGCGGCCGCTGCTCGACCTGTGCCGGCCGAAGCCGTACCTGGCGCACCAGGCGATGTTCGACGCCTCGTTCCCGCACGGCTGGCGGTACTACTTCCGGGGCTGCGGCCTCGACCGGCTCGACGACGGGGCGCTGGACACGATGGCGCGGTACGCGGGGCGGATCGCCTCCCCGCAGAGCGGGTTCCCGCTGTTCCAGCTGGGCGGGGCGGTCGCCCGGGTCGGCGAGGACGACACGGCGGCCGCGGGCCGCCGCCTGGGCCACATGCTGAACATCAACGGGATCCGCGACACGCCCGAGGGCTTCGCCGAGGAGTGCGGGTGGGTCCGGGAGTTCTGGACCGCGATGGAGCCGTACCACGCCGGCGTGTACGTGAACTTCCTGATGGACGAGGGCGAGCGGCGCGTGCGCCAGGCGTACGGCGCGCGGGAGCGCAAGCTCGGCCGGCTCCGGGCGCTGAAGGCGCAGTGGGATCCGGGCAACGTGTTCCGCCTGAACCAGAACATCCCCCCGGCGGACGGCCCGTAGCGTTCGATCACCTCCGGTCGCCTCCGGCGCGGCGCCGGGCGCTCGCCGGGCGCCGTGGCCACGCTGGACGGCGGGACTATCCACCGAGCCGGAGGCGTAGATGAACCCGATGGACCAGGCCGCACCGATGTTCACGACCGCCGAGATCGGCGCGCTGCACGACGTGCTGCACGAGATCGTCGCCGAGGGCGCCACCCCGGGCGGTGTCGTCGTCTGCGGTACGCGGCAGGCGAGCGGTACGGCGCCCGGCGCGCGGGCCGTGCTCTCGGCCGGGGTCGTCTCCCCGTTCACCGGCCCCGGCACCCCCGACGAGCACACCGTCTACGACATCGCCTCCCTGACGAAGGTCACCGCCACCTGGCCGCTCGTGGGCCGCGCCCTCGACGCGGGGCTGCTGGACCTGGACGCGCCCGTACGGGAGTTCCTGCCGCCGATGGAGGGTGCGATGCCGAGTGCGGAGGCCACCGTGCGGCAGTTGCTCTCGCACACCGGCGGCCTGCGGGCCGCCACCCGCTTCGACCTCTACGACCTGACGGAGCGCCCGCTGCACGAGCTGATCTGCCACGAGCTGATGGAGAACCTCCCGGGCACCCACCGCTACGTCAACCGCGGCTACATCCTCCTCGGCCTCGCCCTCGCGCACGTCCACGGCCGGCCCCTCGACGAGCTCGCCGCGGACCTGTGGGCCGGACTGGGCATGCCCGACACCGCCTACGGCCCGGTCCGGCAGGAGCCACGCGTCGCGCCCACCGAGCGGCCCGAGGGGCACGACCGGCTCTGGGGCGCCGTCCACGACGGGAACGCGGCGATCATGGGGGGCGTCGCCGGCCACGCCGGGGTCTTCGCCCCGGCGGCCGATCTCGCCACGTACGCCGAGCACCTGCTCGCCGGGGGCGAGAGCCCGCTGGGCCGGTGGTTCCGGATGAGCCTGGTCCCGCAGGCGGAGATCGAGCCTGGCCTGCAGCGCGGGCTGGGCTGGATCCTGGGGGCGGGCGGGAGCGTGGCGTACCACCACGGGTTCACCGGTACGAGCCTGTTCCTGGCCCCCGCCACGGGCCGGTACGTGGTCGTTCTCACCAACGCGGTCCACAACGGAGCCGCCGCGCGCATCCGCATCACACCGCTGCGCGACTGCGCCCAGAAGATCCTGGCCGCGGGCTGACCGGATCCGGCCCCCTGGCCGCACCGGGCACCCGCATCCGCGGCCCCCGGGCCGCGGCTCAGGGCCAGACGAGGCAGTACGGCTGGTGTCCCGCCTCGTGGAGGCGGTGGCTGAAGTCCTGCCACTCGTGCAGCAGCTGGTAGACGTTGAACGCGTCGCGCGGGCCGCCCCGGTCCGGGACCGTGGACCAGATGAAGGCCGCCGCGCCGACCGACTCCTCGCCGATCCCGCGCAGCGGGTCGACCACCGTCATCGGGAGCTTGACCACCGCGTAGTCGGGGTGGAGGACGACCAGCTCCAGCGGGGGCACCTTGTGCAGGGGTATGCCCTCGATGCCGGTCAGGACCATCGCGGCCACCGTCTCCGGCTTGATCTTGGTGAAGAGGCCGCCCATGCCGAGCTCGTCACCGCCGAGCTCCTCCGGCCGCATCGTGACCGGGACCCGGGCGGCGGTCGCGCCGTCGGGCGCGCCGAAGTACTTGTACGTCACGCCCATGCCGCGGCCCTTTGGCAGGCCGTCCGGGGACTCCGGCGGTCCCGGCACCGGATCGACCGCGTCCGCGGCCCGGCGCCGGTGCCTGCCGCGGCGGCGGGCTTCGCGGGCCTCGCGGGCGCGCTGCGGGTCGAGGCCGTCCGTACCCTCGCCCGGTCCACCACCGCGTTGCATATCTCCACCCGACTGGTCTTGCCTGCCCCGGCCCCGCGGCCCCCGCCACGCAGCCTGATCATCATGGCAGTGACCTCCCCCGGGGCGGCGCGGTGAAACGCCCGTCCGCAAGTCAGTCGCGGCCTGATGAGACCATGGCTGGTGTGAGCTACCCGTACCCGTATGAAGCCAAAGTCTCGCAGACTCTCTTTGACCGTGCGTCCCTCGTGACGCCTGGCGGCGTGAACTCTCCGGTGCGCGCGTTCCGCGCCGTGGGCGGAACGCCCAGGTTCATGGTGTCCGGTACCGGTCCGTACCTGACCGATGCCGACGGCCGCGAGTACGTCGACCTGGTCTGCTCGTGGGGACCGATGATTCTCGGCCACGCCCACCCGGCCGTGGTGGAGGCCATCCAGGCCGCCGTCGCCCGCGGCACCTCCTTCGGCACGCCCGGCGAGGGCGAGGTCGCCCTCGCCGAGGAGATCGTCGCCCGCGTCACACCCGTCGAGCAGGTCCGCCTGGTGTCCTCGGGCACCGAGGCGACCATGTCGGCGATCCGGCTGGCGCGCGGCTTCACGGGCCGGGCCAAGGTCGTGAAGTTCGCCGGCTGCTACCACGGTCACGTGGACGCGCTGCTGGCCGCCGCCGGTTCCGGGCTCGCGACCTTCGCGCTGCCGGACACTCCCGGCGTGACGGGCGCGCAGGCCGGCGACACGATCGTGCTGCCGTACAACGACCTCGAAGCGGTACGGGCGGCGTTCGCCGCGCACCCCGGGGAGATCGCCTGCGTGATCACCGAGGCCGCGCCCGGCAACATGGGCGTCGTGACCCCGGCGCCCGGCTTCAACCAGGGCCTGGCGGACCTGTGCCGCGAGAACGGCGCGCTGTACGTCTCCGACGAGGTCATGACGGGTTTCCGCACCTCCCGCGCCGGCTGGTACGGCGTTGACGGCGTCAAGCCCGACCTGATGACCTTCGGCAAGGTCATGGGCGGCGGCTTCCCGGCCGCGGCCTTCGGCGGCCGCGCCGACGTCATGGGCCACCTGGCCCCGGTCGGCCCGGTCTACCAGGCGGGCACGCTCTCCGGAAACCCGATCGCCACCGCCGCGGGCCTCGCGCAGCTGCGCCTGCTGGACGCGGCCGCGTACGAGAAGGTCGACGCGGTCTCCGCGCAGATCCAGGGCCTGGTCACGGATGCGCTCGCCAAGGAGGGCGTGGCGCACCGGCTGCAGACCGCGTCCAACATGTTCTCCGTCTTCTTCACCGAGGACGAGGTCAAGAACTACGACGACGCCAAGAAGCAGGAGTCCTTCCGCTTCAACGGCTTCTTCCACTCGATGCTGTCGCAGGGCGTCTACCTGCCGCCGTCGGCCTTCGAGTCGTGGTTCGTCTCCACCGCCCACGACGAGCGGGCGGTCGAGCGGATCGCCGCCGCGCTCCCCGCCGCCGCCCGCGCCGCCGCGCAGGCCACCCCGGAGGCCACCGCATGAGCGAGATCACCGTCGTCCACCTGATGCGCCACGGAGAGGTGCACAACCCGGACGGGGTCCTGTACGGGCGCCGGCCCGGCTACCACCTCTCCGAGCTGGGCCGCGAGATGGCCGAGCGCGTCGCGGACCACCTGCAGGACCGTGACATCACGTACGTGGTCTCCTCGCCGCTGGAGCGGGCGCAGGAGACGGCGGCGCCGGTCGCCAAGGCCCACGGCCTGGTCGTGGCGAGCGACGCGCGGCTGCTGGAGGCGGAGAACGTCTTCGAGGGCAAGACCTTCGGCGTCGGCGACGGCGCGCTGCGCAAGCCCGCGAACTGGAAGCACCTGACGAACCCGTTCCGGCCGTCCTGGGGCGAGCCGTACGTGGAGCAGGTCGTCCGCATGACCAGCGCCATCGAGGCGGCGCGCGACGCGGCGCGCGGCCACGAGGCGGTGGCGGTCAGCCACCAGCTGCCGATCTGGATCGTGCGGAGCTTCGCGGAGAAGCGCCGGCTGTGGCACGACCCGCGGCGCCGGCAGTGCACGCTGGCCTCGCTGACGTCGTTCACGTACGACGGGGACCGGCTGGTGTCGGTGGGCTACAGCGAGCCGGCGCGGGACCTGGTCCCGGCGCACCTGCTCGCGGGCGCGAAGCCGGTGAAGGGCAAGTCCAAGGCGTTCGGCGCCTAAAAAGTAGTACAAGTCGTACGCGAAACACCGTGGGGGAACTCGACTTCGCTGAAAAGTCCGTTTATGTGACTATTCATGAACGGTATGAGTAGGGCGACGCGCGACTTCACCCGAAGGGGAGTGCTCGGGCTCGGCGCGGCGGCGGTCGCCGCCGGAGTCGTCGGCTGCGGAGCCGACGACCGCCCGGGCCGCCCCGGCCCCGGCGGTCCCGGCGGCGGTCCCGGCCAGTCTCCGTCCGCGGCCGCCGTCCGGCCGATCGGCGACGGCTCCACCGCAGACACCGGCCCGCAGCCCCACCAGCCGGCTGCGCCCGTACCGCTCCAGCCCGGCGAGACGCCACCGCAGTTCGTGGTGTTCAGCTGGGACGGGGCGGGGGAGATCGGCAACGGCCTCTTCCCGCGCTTCCTCAAGCTGGCCAAGGACCACGGGGCGGCCATGACCTTCTTCCTCTCCGGCCTCTACCTCCTGCCCGAGTCGAAGAAGGACCTGTACAAGCCGCCGAACAACCCGGTCGGGGCCTCCGACATCGGCTACCTCAAGGACGAGAACGTCCGCAACACCCTGGGCTGCGTGCGCCGGGCCTGGCTCGACGGCCACGAGGTGGGCACCCACTTCAACGGCCACTTCTGCGGCGGCTCCGGCTCCGTGGCCCACTGGACCGCCGACGACTGGCAGAGCGAGATCGACCAGGCCGTGTCGTTCGTCACGGGCTGGCGGACCAACACCGGCTTCACCGACATCGAACCGCTGCCCTTCGACTACCGCAAGGAGCTCGTCGGCGGCCGCACCCCGTGCCTGCTGGGCCAGGACAACCTGCTGCCCGTCGCACGGAAGCTGGGCTGGCGCTACGACGCCTCCTCGCCCGGCGGCGTCCAGGTGTGGCCGGTGAAGAAGTCGGGCGTATGGGACCTGCCGCTGCAGTCCATGCCCTTCCCCGGGCACTCCTTCGAGGTGCTGTCGATGGACTACAACATCCTCGCCAACCAGTCGAAGAACACCACCCGCGGCGTGCCCTCCAACTACCCCGCCTGGCGGACCCAGGCCACCGCCTCCTACCTCGGCGGCTTCCGGAGGGCGTACGAGACGAACCGGGCGCCGATGTTCATCGGCAACCACTTCGAGGAGTGGAACGGGGGCATCTACATGGATGCCGTGGAGGAGGCCCTCAAGGGCATGTCGGACAAAAAGGACGTACGGCTCGTGTCCTTCCGGCAGTTCACCGACTGGATCGACGCACAGGACCCCAAGCTGCTCGCGAAACTCCAGGAGCTGGCCCCGGGTCAGTCGCCTGCCGGGGGCTGGAAGGCATACCTCTCCGCGGTCTGACCAGCGGTTCGGCGCACCCTCCGGGGGGCGGGAAAGATCCGCAAATCGCTCATGCGAAACTTTTCACATGAGAATTGGCCGTGCTCTCCTGCTCACCGCGGTGACCCTCGCGAGCGCTCTGACCCTGTCGGCGTGCAGCGACGACGGCGGCAAGCCGAACGGTTCCTCCGGCGGCAACTACGTGACCGGCGCCGGCGGCATCTCCACCGTCTCCAAGGACGCACGCACCGACGCCCCGAAGCTGGACGGCGAGACCGTCGACGGCAAGACGCTCGACACCACGGCCCTCAAGGGCAAGGTCGTCGTCCTCAACGTGTGGGGCTCCTGGTGCCCGCCGTGCCGCGCCGAGGCCCCGAACTTCGCGAAGGTGTCGAAGGAGCTGGCCGACGCCGGCAAGGACGTGCAGTTCGTCGGCATCAACACCCGCGACACGAGCAAGCAGAACGCCACGTCGTTCGAGGAGAACTTCGGGATCACCTACCCGAGCCTCTACGACCCGGACGGCAAGCTGCTGCTCCGCTTCCCCGCCGGCACGCTCAACCCGCAGGCCATCCCCTCCACGATCGTCCTCGACAAGCAGGGCAGGATCGCCGCCCGCACGCTCGTCGCGATCAGCGAGCAGCAGCTGCGCTCCATGATCGACCCCGTGCTCGCGGAGCAGTGACCCAGTGGTCCCCGAGCTCCTCACCCTGGCCGCCGAGCCGACCGGCGTGAACACGACGGTCCTCGGCGGGGCCCTGATGCTGGCGCTGCCCATCTCGGTCCTCGCCGGACTCGTCTCCTTCTTCTCGCCCTGCGTGCTCCCGCTGGTCCCCGGCTACCTCTCCTACGTCACCGGCGTCAGCGGAGCCGACCTCGCCGAGGCGCGGCGCGGACGGATGCTGGGGGGCGCCCTCCTGTTCATCGCCGGCTTCACGGCAGTGTTCGTCTCCACCGGGGCGCTCTTCGGCTACTTCGGGTCCACGCTCCGGGAGAACAACGAGGTCATCTCCCGGGTCCTCGGCGGCCTGGTGATCGTTCTCGGCTTCTTCTTCATGGGCCTGATCCCGGGCCTGACGATGCGCGAGTTCCGCTTCCACAGGAAGCCGACGGCGGGTCTGATCGGCGCGCCCGTGCTCGGGGTGCTCTTCGGTGTCGGCTGGACCCCCTGCATGGGGCCGACGCTCGCGGCCGTCACCACGCTCTCCCTCGACCAGGCGAGCGCCGGCCGGGGTGCGCTGCTGACCGTCGCCTACTGTCTGGGACTGGGCCTGCCCTTCGTGCTCACGGCGATCGCCTTCCGCAAGGCGCTCGGAGCCTTCGGCTGGGTGAAGCAGCACTATGCATGGGTGATGCGGATCGGCGGCGCCATGCTGGTCCTGACCGGTCTGCTGCTCGTCACGGGACTGTGGACGGGCATCGTCAACGACATGCAGAGCTGGACCCAAACCTTCACGGTGGGGATCTGAGGACTACACACGAATGAGTACGACAGACAGGACGTCCACCGAGGCGTCGAACCCGTCCGAGGACTCCGCCGAGGCGGCCGCCGGCGCACAGCTCTCCACCGCCCCCGCAGAGGACTCCGGCGGTCCCGTCGGCATCGGGGTGATCGGCTGGGTCCGCTGGTTCTGGCGCCAGCTCACCTCCATGCGGGTGGCGCTGATCCTCCTATTCCTGCTCTCCCTCGGCTCCATCCCCGGCTCGCTCGTCCCGCAGAACCAGGTCGACGCGATGAAGGTGGCCCAGTGGAAGAAGGACCACTCCTTCTGGGTCCCGGCCGCCGAGAAGCTCCAGCTCTTCGACGTCTACAGCTCGGTGTGGTTCTCCGCGATCTACCTGCTGTTGTTCATCTCGCTGATCGGCTGCATCGTCCCGCGCACCTGGCAGTTCGTCGGCCAGCTCACCGGGCGCCCGCCCGGCGCCCCCAGGCGCCTGGACCGGCTGCCCGCGTACGCGACCTGGCGTACGCAGACGGCCCCCGAGGAGGTCCTCGCGCAGGCGAAGACCATCCTCGGCGGCAGGCGGTTCCGTACCGAGGCGGGCACGTCCGCCGTCGCCGCCGAGAAGGGCTACCTGCGCGAGGCCGGCAACCTGCTCTTCCACGTCGCCCTGATCGTGATGCTGATCGCGTTCGCCTGGGGCCAGCTGTTCAAGTCCGAGGGCGGCAAGCTCGTCCTGCGCGGCAAGGGCTTCGCGAACACGCTCACCCAGTACGACGACTTCAAGTACGGCAGCTGGTTCGACCCCGACGACCTCTCGCCCTTCTCCTTCACGCTCGACAAGTTCGACGCCACGTACGAGGAGAGCGGTCCGCAGAAGGGCACGGCGCGCGACTTCAAGGCGTACGTGACCTTCAGCGACGGCGCGCACGGCGCCCCGCAGAAGCGCGAGATCCAGGTCAACAAGCCGATGGAGGTCGACGGCTCCAAGGTCTACCTGCTGGGCCACGGCTACGCGCCGGTCATCTCGGTGACCGACCCGACCGGCAAGGTGATCTACAAGGACGCCGTGCCGATGCTGCCCTTCGACGCGAACCTCAGCTCCTCCGGCGCCGTCAAGGTGCCGGACGGCTACCACGACAAGGACGGCAAGAAGGAGCAGCTCGGCTTCAACGCCATGTTCGTGCCGACCTTCGCCGGCGCGGGCAAGGGCACGATGCTCTCCCAGTTCCCGGACCTGAAGTTCCCGGTCCTCGCGCTCAGCGCCTACCACGGCAGCCTCGGCGTGGACTCGGGCCTGCCGCAGAACGTGTACCAGCTGAACACCTCCAAGATGCAGGAGTTCAAGGACCCCGACGGGCAGCTGTTCAAGAAGCGGCTGCTGCCCGGCGAGACCATGGAGCTCCCGAACGGCGCGGGCACCGTGAAGTTCGAGGGCATCGAGCGCTGGGCCACCTTCTCGATCACCCGCCAGCCCGGCAGCGGCCTCGCCCTCGGGGGCGCGATCGCCGCGATCGGCGGCCTGGCCGCCTCCCTGTTCATCCAGCGCCGCCGGGTCTGGGTGCGCGCGGTGGCCGGCGAGGACGGCGTGACCGTCGTCGAGATGGCCGGCCTCGGCCGCAGCGAGTCGGCCAAGCTCCCGGAGGAGCTGGGGCAGCTCGCCGCCGCCCTCCACCAGCAGGCGCCCACGGCGCCCGACCAACCTGTCAAGGCAACTGTCGAAGGGGAGCGCGGATGACGCCGCTCGCAGCCGAAGTCAACGAGAATTTGGCGCAGATCAGCAACTATCTGATCTATTCGTCGATGGCGGTCTACATGCTCGCCTTCTTCGCGCACATCGCCGAGTGGACCTTCGGCAGCCGCAGCAAGGTCGGCCGTACGGCCGCGGCGCTGACCGGCGCGAAGGCCGCGACCGCTGCCGCCGCCCCGGCCGTGCAGGTGCGCCAGAAGGGGGCCCTCGGCTCCGGTGAGACCGGGGGGACCGCGGTCCTCGACAAGCCGAAGGTCGTGACACGCTCCGCCGCCGGCACCCGCGACGTCCCGGACGGTCCCGGCGCGGCCGGCGGCACCGAGAACGGCGACCTGTACGGCCGCATCGCGGTCTCGCTGACCACCCTGGCCTTCGTCATCGAGGCGGGCGGCGTCGTGACCCGGGCGATGTCCGTGCAGCGTGCCCCCTGGGGCAACATGTACGAGTTCTCGGTGACCTTCTCCACCGTCGCCGTCGGCGCCTACCTGGCGCTCCTGGCGCTGAAGAAGAACGTCCGCTGGCTCGGCCTGATCCTGGTCACCACGGTCCTGCTGGACCTCGGCATCGCCACCACCTGGCTCTACACCGCCAGCGACCAGCTGGTCCCGGCCCTGCACTCGTACTGGCTGTGGATCCACGTCTCCACCGCGATCTTCTGCGGCGCGGTCTTCTACATCGGTGCGGCCGGCGCGGTCCTCTACCTCTTCCGCGACTCCTACGAGAGCCACCTGGAGCAGGGCCGCACGCCGGGCCGCTTCCGCTCCTCGGTGCTGGAGCGGCTGCCCTCGGCGGCCTCGCTCGACAAGTTCTCGTACCGGATCAACGCGGCCGTGTTCCCGCTGTGGACCTTCACCATCGTCGCGGGCGCGATCTGGGCGGGCGACGCCTGGGGCCGCTACTGGGGCTGGGACCCCAAGGAGGTCTGGTCCTTCGTGACCTGGGTGGCGTACGCCTGCTACCTGCACGCCCGCGCGACCGCCGGCTGGAAGGGCCGCAAGGCCGCGTACCTCGCGCTCTTCGCCTTCGCCTGCTGGATCTGGAACTACTACGGCGTGAACATCCTGCTCAGCGGAAAGCACTCGTACGCGGGCGTCTGACGCGCGGCCGCTGACGCGCGGGAGGCGCACCCGCGGGCGCACGGCCCGCGGGAGTGGGACGCTGGTGGCATGAGGCCGGCACCGGTGAGTCATGCCACCAGCGAGAGCCGCGGCGAGGGCCGCTGGCTGCTGCGCTTCGAGGTCCACGTGCCGAGCGCGTACGAGGCCGTGTGGCCCGCCCTGACCACGGCGGACGGGCTGCGCGGCTGGCTGGCCGCGGCGGACGTACTGGAGCGCAGGCTGGGCGGGGCGGTCACCCTGCACTGGCTGAACGGCGGGTCGACGGTCTCCGGCCACGTCACGGCCTGGGACGTCGAGCGGGTCGTCGAGTACACGGTGGACGGGCACGGCCGGATGCGCTTCCACCTGGAGGCGGTGGGCACGGACTCGACCGTGATCCGCTTCCTCGACGAGCGGGCCGGGACGGACGAGGAGCGCCTCGACTGCCTGGCCGCCTGGCACCACCACTTCGAGCTGCTGGAATCCGCCCTCCAGGGTCATCCGACGGACTGGTCCCGGTGGACCGACGCCCGCTGGGCCGAGCTGCGCGCGTCCTACGGGTCCTTCTCCAGAACGTAGGCGCTGCGGGCGTGCGGATCGCCGTAGAAGAAGTACAGCTCCAGCGTCTGCCGGTGGTCGCGGCGCAGCTCGAACGTCCACTTGTAGAGGTCGGGCAGGCGCAGGCGCACGTGCTGGCCGTAGTTCCAGCCGGCGCGTTCGCGGCTGATGAGCTTCCAGGTGCCGGTGCCGGACAGGCGCCAGCCGTGGTCGTAGTCCCGCTCCTGCCCGTTGAGGAGGGTGACGGTGGCGCTCCCGTCGGCCCGGAAGACGACCTCGGTGCCGTCGACGCAGCGCCAGGTGCCGACGATCTCGTCGGTGCGGGCGTCGTAGACGGCGGGGGTGGCGTGGGCGGCGTACGGATCGCCGCCGGCCATGGCGAGCA
Organism: Streptomyces roseus; assembly: GCF_001044425.1. GTDB lineage: Bacteria > Actinomycetota > Actinomycetes > Streptomycetales > Streptomycetaceae > Streptomyces > Streptomyces roseus. Next base: position 78,031 of record NZ_LFML01000006.1, on the reverse strand, counting down.
GGGCGGCGACGGCGACCCCGTACGCGAGGAGATTGCGCAGGATCGTGTCGACGACCCGCGGCCCCCCGCTGTTCCTCGGCATCCGCACATTCTTGCAGCCGCCTTGAACGTGTTCAATGCCACACGGGCCGCAGCGGCGGCAGCTCCCCGTCACCGTTCAGCGTGCGCAGCAGACCGGTGAGTTCCCGGCGCAGGGCGGGGAGGTCGACGCGGGTGCCGAGCTCGGCCTCGAGCTGGTGCAGGATCCGCCCGGCGACGGCCAGGTGCTCCTCCGCGGCGGCGGTCAGCAGGCCATGCCGTGCGCGGGCCGCAGGTCGCCGTACCCGGCCGTGTCGAGCCGCCGGGTGAACTCGCCGATCAGCAGCTGGAACCCGAGCCCGAGCAGGAAGCCGAGTTCGAGGCCGGCGCCGGCGGCCCGGAGCACTCCGTCGACCGCGAGCAGGCCTGGACGGTCACCGCCGGCACCGTGGAAATCACCTCGGCCGGCCGCACGGAGAAGGTTGCCCCGCGTCCTGCCCTCGGCCCTGTGACGGGAGCCGTCAGTCCTTGTCCTTGTCCTTGTCGCGGTCCTCGTTCAGGGAGCGCAGGAACTCGGGGTTGTCGTCGGGGGCGATCCACTGGGTGCGGCGCGCGCGTCCGCCGCCCACCCCGGACCGCTGCCGGCCCGCGAACAGCCAGACCACCGGACCGACGATCGAGAACAGCAGGATGATGATCACCCACACCACCTTGGGGAGGTGCTTGACCTCTTCCTCCGGCGTGTTCAGACAGTCGATGAAGGCGTAGATGGTCAGCGCGATGATCAGCAGGAACGGCAGATAGCGCAGCACGGTGTGGGACCGACTCCCCAGCAGTGACGGGGGACCCGCCTCGGGCCCCGGTGACACTCCCAGGCTAGCCGGTGACGGATACTGGCCCCTATGGCTTACGACGATCTCCGCTCGCTGCTCCGGGCTCTGGAGCGAGAGGGCGACCTCAAGCGCATCAAGGCCGAAGTCGACCCGTACCTGGAGGTCGGGGAGATCGTCGACAGAGTGAACAAGGCGGGAGGTCCCGCCCTGCTCTTCGAGAACGTCAAGGGCTCGGCGATGCCGCTCGCCATGAACGTCTTCGGGACCGACCGCCGCCTCCTGAAGGCCCTCGGTCTCAAGTCGTACGGCGAGATCAGCGAGAAGATCGGCGGCCTGCTCAAGCCGGAGCTCCCGCAGGGGTTCATCGGCGTGCGCGAGGCCTTCGGCAAGCTCGGCTCGATGGTGCACGTGCCGCCGAAGAAGGTGAAGGGCGAGTCGGCCCCCGTCCAGGAGGTCGTCCTCACCGGCGACGACGTGGACCTGGACGCCCTCCCGGCGCTCTTCACCTGGCCCAAGGACGGCGGGTCCTTCTTCAACCTCGGCCTGACCCACACCAAGCACCCCGAGACCGGCGTGCGCAACCTCGGGCTCTACCGGCTCCAGCGCCACGACAAGCGCACCATCGGCATGCACTGGCAGATCCACAAGGACAGCCGCAACCACTACGCGGTCGCCGCCAAGCGCGGCGAGCGCCTGCCGGTCGCGATCGCCTTCGGCTGCCCGCCGGCCGTGACGTACGCCTCGACCGCGCCGCTGCCCGGCGACATCGACGAGTACCTCTTCGCCGGGTTCGTCGCGGGCAAGCGCATCGAGATGGTCGACTGCAAGACCGTCCCGCTCCAGGTCCCGGCCAACGCCGAGGTCGTCATCGAGGGGTGGCTGGAGCCGGGCGAGATGCTGCCGGAGGGCCCCTTCGGCGACCACACCGGCTTCTACACCCCGCAGGAGCCCTTCCCGGCCCTGAAGATCGACTGCGTGACGATGCGCAAGCGCCCGCTCCTCCAGTCGATCGTCGTCGGCCGCCCGCCCACCGAGGACGGGCCGCTCGGCCGTGCGACGGAGCGTTTCTTCCTCCCCCTGCTCAAGATCATCGTGCCGGACATCGTGGACTACCACCTGCCGGAGTCGGGCGGCTTCCACAACTGCGCGATCGTCTCGATCGACAAGAAGTACCCCAAGCACGCCCAGAAGGTCATGCACGCCATCTGGGGCGCCCACATGATGTCGCTGACCAAGCTGATCATCGTCGTGGACTCCGACTGCGACGTCCACGACCTGCACGAGGTTTCCTGGCGGGCCCTCGGCAACACGGACTACTCCCGCGACCTCACGGTGGTCGAGGGCCCGGTCGACCACCTCGACCATGCCTCCTACCAGCAGTTCTGGGGCGGCAAGGCGGGCATCGACGCGACGAAGAAGCTCCCCGAGGAGGGCTACACCCGCGACGGCGGCTGGCCCGACATGGTGGAGTCCGACCCGGCGACGGCGGCCCTGGTGGACCGCCGCTGGAAGGAGTACGGCCTGTGAGCCCGATCGTTGTGGGGGGTCCCGAGCTCTTCCTCGGCGCCGGTGAGGTCTACGTGGCCCTGCTGCGCCCGGAGATCGACCCGGCGGACCCGGCCGTCCGGCTGGCCGCCGAGCAGGCGGGCGTCACACCCGAGGAGTTCGCCGGCCCCGGCGACGTCTGGGCGCTGATGTACGAGGACGGGGCCGGCCCGGGTGAGTTCGAGCTGCCCGGCGCGCGGGACGTCGAGGCGGACGGCTTCGCGGAGCAGTTCCAGGCCGCCCTGGCCTCGGGCGAGCCGTTCACGGTCGAGGCCGGGGACTTCCTGCGCCTCGACGCCCGCCCGGCCGCCGACGCCTGGCGGCTGACCGCCCGGATCAGCCCGCCCGAGGACGAGCAGGACGGCGCTGCCGGCCCCCGGACCCTGGAACTCGGCGCGCTCCCGGCAGCCCGGCTCCTCGCCGACCTCGAAGACTTCCGGAGCGCACTCGCATGATGACAACCGCCGACGGGGTGATCGGGTCCGGCCCGGCGCCGCGGCCGACCGGCAAGGTGAAGGCGTTCCTGCGGCTCGTGATGATCGAGCACTCGGTCTTCGCGCTGCCCTTCGCCTACATCGCGGCGCTGACGGCCATGTTCCGGCTCGACCGCACCATGCACTGGGCCGAGCTGCTGCTCGTCACCGTCTGCATGGTGGGGCTGCGGACCTTCGCGATGGCCGCCAACCGGATCATCGACCGGGAGATCGACGCCCGCAACCCGCGCACCGCCGGGCGCGAGCTCGTCACGGGCGCCGTGTCCGTACGGTCGGCCTGGACCGGGGCCGGGATCGCGCTGGCCGTCTTCCTCGGGTCGGCGGCGCTGCTGAACCCGCTGTGCCTGGCGCTGGCGCCGGTCGCGGTGGTCCCGATGGTGGTGTACCCGTACGGCAAGCGGTTCACGAACTTCCCGCACGCCATCCTGGGCCTCGCCCAGGCGATGGGGCCGGTGGGCGCCTGGCTGGCGGTGACGGGGGAGTGGTCCTGGGACGCGGTGATCCTGGGCCTGGCGGTGGGCGTCTGGATCGGCGGCTTCGACCTGATCTTCGCCTGCCAGGACGTGGCGGCGGACCGCGCGGACGGCGTCAAGTCGGTCCCGGCCCGTTTCGGCGTCCCGGCGGCCCTGTGGGGCGCGCGCGGCGCGCACGTGGTGACCACGACCCTGCTGGCCTGGTACGCGCTCGCGACGGACGCGGGCCCGTTCTTCTGGTTCGGTCTGCTGATCGTCGTCGCCGCGTTCCTGTACGAGCACACGATCGTGAAGCCGCACGACCTGTCGCGCCTGAACCGCGCCTTCTTCACGGTGAACGGGTTCATCGGCATGGCCCTGTTCGTCTGCGCCCTGGCGGACCTGGTGGCCCGGGGCCTGTCCCTCTGACGGACACCCCCGGGGCCGGTGCCGGTGCTCGGGGCACCTTACTCAGCGTCGTCCGCCAGTGGCCGGATAGTCTCGGAGCTATGACTGACGGCAAGCGCACCCCGTGGGTGGTCGGGGTTTCCGGGGCGTCCGGGACGCCGTACGCGGCGGCGGTGATCCGGGGACTGCTGGCGGCGGGGGAGAGCGTGGACCTCGTGGTCAGCCGTGCCTCGCGGCTGACGCTCCTCGACGAGACGGGCATCGCGTTCCGCGACGCGCACTGGCGGGACGATCTCGCCGCCTGGCTGGAACGCGGGGCGGACGGCAGGCCCGTGACGTTTCCGCGGCCGGAACTGGACGACGTCCGCCACTGGAGCGCCGGGGACCTGGCCGCCGGGCCGAGCTCGGGCTCGTATCCCGTGAAGGGGATGCTGATCGTGCCGGCGTCCACGGCCTGTGTGGCGGGAGTGGCGCTCGGACTGTCGAAGGACCTGCTCCAGCGCGTCGCGAGCGTGACGCTCAAGGAGCGGCGCCGACTGGTGGTCGCGGTGCGGGAGACCCCGCTGAACGGGCAGACGCTGCGGCATCTGGTGGCGCTGGACGAGGCGGGCGCCGTGGTGCTGCCCGCCTCTCCGGCGTTCTACGCGGGTGCGACGCACATCCAGGACCTGGTGGATTTCGTCGCGGGGCGGGTGCTCGATGCGGCAGGGGTGCCGCACCGGCTTTACCGCAGGTGGGAGGGGGAGCTCGGTGGAGCGTCCCGCCCCCGGGAGGCAAGCGGTGACTAGCGCTTCTTGTCGGTGCGCAGCTTGCGGGTCCGGTCGACGCGGTGGGCCGCGGCGGGCTGGTCGGTGCGGGATCGGTTGGCCAGCTCCTGAAGCTGTCGCATGTGCGCGTAGGCCATCTCGATCGTGTACACGGTGAACCACTCCTGATGTCGTCAGATCAGCGAGATCATCGCCGATCTGTTGAAAGATTCACAGGGTGTTGACCCTGTGTGCCTTTGATTCTATACGTAAACTTGCGGGATCGCCGAATAATGGAAGGCTCCAGGTATATGGACGCGGTGGACAGGCAGCTCATCCAGGCACTTCGTGAGAACGGACGTGCCTCGTACGCGGAGCTCGGCCGGCTCGTCGGCCTCTCCGGCCCCAGCGTCACCGACCGGATCAACCGGCTCGAATCGGCCGGCGTGATCACCGGCTACCGGGCGACCGTCAACGCGGCCTCGCTCGGCCTCGGCGTCACGGCGCTCATCGGCATCTCCCTGTCCGACGCCGCGGACCACGAGGACGTGGCCCGCCGCCTGCGCGACCTGGCGGAGATCGAGGACTGCTGGTTCATCGCCGGCGACGACTCGTACATGCTCAAGGTCCGCGCGGGCGACGTGGACGGGCTGGAGCGGATCATCCGCAAGCTCTCCAGCACCAAGGGCGTCTCCCGCACCCGCACCACCATCGTGCTCTCCACCAAGTGGGAGAACCGGGTCGGGGACCTGCCCGAGGAGGGCTAAGAGTACGGTTGCGGGGTCGGGCAAGGCAGGCGGCAGGACAGACAGATGGACAACCGAGGAGGCGACCGGCCGATGGACGCTGGGCTCAAGCGTGAGCTGGAGGAGAAGGTCCGCTCCGGCGAGCGGCTGACCCGTGAGGACGGCATCGCCCTCTACGAGTCCGACGACCTGGCCTGGCTGGGCGGCCTCGCCCACGAGGTGCGTACGCGCAAGAACGGCGACGTCGTCCACTTCAACGTGAACCGCCACCTCAACATGACGAACGTGTGCACCGCCTCGTGCGCCTACTGCTCGTTCCAGCGCAAGCCGGGCGAGAAGGACGCGTACACGATGCGCATCGAGGAGGCCGTGCGCCTGGCCAAGGCCATGGAGAACGACAACCTCACCGAGCTGCACATCGTCAACGGCCTGCACCCGAGCCTGCCGTGGCGGTACTACCCGCGCTCGCTCTCCGCGCTGAAGGAGGCGCTGCCGAACGTCTCGCTGAAGGCGTTCACGGCGACCGAGATCCACCACTTCGAGACGATCTCCGGCATGTCGGCCTCCGACATCCTGGACGAGCTGATCGAGGCCGGTCTGGAGTCGCTCACCGGCGGCGGGGCGGAGATCTTCGACTGGGAGGTCCGCCAGCACATCGTCGACCACAAGACCCACTGGGAGGACTGGTCGCGCATCCACCGCCTGGCGCACTCCAAGGGCCTCAAGACCCCCTCGACCATGCTCTACGGGCACATCGAGGAGCCGCGCCACCGCGTGGACCACGTACTGCGGCTGCGCGAGCTCCAGGACGAGACCGGCGGCTTCCAGGTCTTCATCCCGCTGCGCTACCAGCACGACTTCGTGGACATGCAGGACGGCAAGGTCCGCAACAAGCTCCAGGCGCGCACGACGATGGCGACGGGCGCGGAGGCCCTGAAGACCTTCGCCGTCTCCCGGCTGCTGTTCGACAACGTGCCGCACGTCAAGGTCTTCTGGGTCATGCACGGCGTGCAGACCGCCCAGCTGGCCCTCCAGCACGGCGCGGACGACATGGACGGCTCGGTCGTCGAGTACAAGATCACGCACGACGCGGACAACTACGGCACGCCGAACAAGCTCGGCCGTGACGATCTGCTGGAGCTGATCCGCGAGGCCGGCTTCCGCCCGGTCGAGCGCAACACGCGCTACGAGATCATCCGCGAGTACCCCGGCCCGGACGCGGACCTGCGCGAGACCCCGCAGGCGATGCGCGTCTGACGCCGCAGACTTACCGAAGGCCCCGGTCCCACGAGGACCGGGGCCTTCGGCGTATCTGTTTGCCGGGGGTGATGGGTAATAGATAATCTCTGCCCATGGCCCTTACTTTCACCTTCGATCCGGTAGCCGACCCCGCCCTGGCCGAAGGCATCGCCGCCCTGTGGGTCGACGCCTCCAACGCCGGCGGCGCGGTCGGCTTCGCGTCGGAGATCACCCTGGACGACGTCCGCCCCGAGGTGGCCAAGCACTTCGCCGCGGTCGCCGAGGGCCGCAGCAGCCTGCTCGTCGGGCGCGATGCCGCGGGGCGGGTCAGTGCCTTCGCGGTCATCGCCCGCAACGCGCACGACCTCCAAGCGCACTGGGTGTGGGTCTACGCCGTGATGGTCCACCCCGAGCTGCAGGGCCGGGGCGCGGGCCGCGCGCTGATGGCCGCTGTGGAGGAGGCCGCCCGCTCGCTCGACGGCATCGAGGCGGTGCGGCTCGGCTGCCGCGGCGGCCTGGGCCTGGAGCACTTCTACGCGGCCTGCGGCTACAAGGAGGTCGGCCGCGTCCCGGGCGCCATCCGGGTGGCCCCGGACGACGACCGGGACGACATCACGATGCTGCTGCCGCTGCGGTGACCCCCCGGCGGCGACCCCGGCGGGTTTGTCCGTACCTGCGCCGTGCTTCACTGGACGGGCACGCAGTCGACCGAGTGCGCGTACCGACGAGAGAGAAGGGGTCACCGTGTCCCTCAAGCCGAGCGCGACGATCCGCTACACCGCGATGCGGCTGGGCATCTTCGTCGGATGCCTCGTCCTGGTCGCCGTCCTGGTCAACGTGGGCTGGGTCCCCGCCGGTCTCGGCGACGCCAACCCCGTCTGGGTCGTGCTCCTCGCCCTCGTGATCTCCGCGCCGCTCTCCTTCGTACTGCTGCGCAAGCAGCGCGACGAGATGTCCGCGCAGATCTCCGGACGCGTCGCCGGCGCGAAGGAGAAGCTGGCCGCGAACCGCTCCCAGGAGGACGCGGCCGACGACGCCGCCCGCGCGTAGGTTCCCGCGCACCCGTTAGCTGCGTCACACTCCGAACCGCACCGAACCACCCCGAACCGCCCCCGCGCCTGGACTGCCCTGTGCGCGGGGGCGGTTCGGCGTTTCGCGGTGCGCCCCTGACTCAAAGTGCACCTTTGAGATCCTCAAAGGGAAAGTGTTAGCGTGTTAAACATGTTGACCACAGTTGCGCACAAGATGACCGCGAGCGTCCCGCTCGTGGCGCGCCTGCACGTCGACCTCTGCCGCCGCGTGTCCGCGGCCTGTTGTGGCTGTCGCTGAGCCCACGCCGTTCTTCCTCTTCCCCCCTCTTTGCGCATCCCCACCGGAGTGTGTCCGTGTCCGCGACCCCTCAGGCCCCCGCCAAGGCCTCCTTCAAGTTCCCGTTCTGGGCCCAGATCGTCACCGGTCTCGTGCTCGGCGTCCTGTTCGGCTGGCTCGCCCGCAGTCAGGACGTCAGCTGGCTCGCCAAGACCCTTGAGCAGGTCGGCGACATCTTCGTCCAGCTGCTGAAGCTGGCCGTGGCCCCGCTCGTCTTCTTCGCCATCCTGGTGTCGATCACCAACCTGCGGAAGGTGAACAACGCCGCCCGCCTCGCCTCGCGCACGCTGCTCTGGTTCATGATCACCTCGCTGATCGCGGTCGGCATCGGCCTCGCGATCGGCCTGCTGACCAACCCGGGCGCCGGCACGGGCCTCACCCCGCAGGACGGCAAGCTGCCCAAGCGCACCGGCTCCTGGCTCGACTTCCTGACCGGCATCGTGCCGACGGACGTCATCACGCCGTTCACCGAGCTGAACGTGCTCCAGATCGTCTTCATGGCCGCCGTCGCCGGTATCGCCGCCCTCCAGCTCGGCGACAAGGCCCAGCCGATCCTCACCGTCGCCGAGTCGGTCCTGGAGCTCCTCCAGAAGGCCCTGTGGTGGGTCATCCGCCTCGCCCCCATCGGCACCGTCGGCCTGATCGGCACCGCGATCGCCTCGTACGGCTGGGAGCTCATCGGCAAGTACGCGACCTTCACCGCGGACGTGTACATCGGCTCCGCGCTCGTGATGTTCGGCGTCTACCCGCTGCTGCTGGCCACGGTCGCCAAGGTCAACCCGATCCAGTTCTTCAAGGGCGCATGGCCCGCGATCCAGCTGGCCTTCGTCTCCCGCTCCTCGGTCGGCACGATGCCGGTCACGCAGAAGGTCACCGAGCGCCTCGGCGTCCCGAGGGAGTACGCCTCCTTCGCCGTCCCGTTCGGCGCGACGACGAAGATGGACGGCTGCGCCGCGATCTACCCCGCGCTCGCCGCGATCTTCATCGCGCAGATCTTCGACGTCCAGCTGACGATCACCGACTACCTGCTGATCGCCTTCGTCTCGGTGGTCGGCTCGGCCGCCACGGCCGGCCTGACGGGTGCCACGGTCATGCTGACCCTGACCCTCTCCACCCTGGGCCTGCCCCTGGAGGGTGTCGGCCTGCTGATGGCGATCGACCCGATCCTGGACATGATGCGCACCGCCACCAACGTCGCCGGCCAGGCCCTGGTCCCGGTCGTGGTCGCGGCCCGCGAGGGGATCCTGGACAAGAAGGCCTACGAAACGGCCTCCTCCTCCCCCCTGGACGAGCCGGCCACCGACCGCACCCCGGTCCCGGTAGCCGCGTAACCGCCCGCCCACCCCGCGGCCCCCGCCCCCGTCCGGGCGGGGGCCGCGGCGCGTTCGGCGGCCGGCGCTCACCCGAAGCCCCGCAGGTACACGCGGCTGCTCCGGTCGTCGACCCGCGCCACCGCCACGACAGTGCGATCGCCGTACCGGACGAGCTCGTTGGCGAGCGGTCGAGGCCGGTCAGCCCGGGGACGCGCCGCAGAGGTAGGCGACGGTGCCGAGGGTAAGGGGGAGGGCGTACCACCAGCGGTTCATCGTCCGGCGGTAGACCGGGAGGAGGGAGAGGAACAAGCCGGCGAAGCAGAGGCACAGGGCCACGACGCCCATCGAGAGAGCTTCGTCGCGCGCGCGGTGGTCCTCGGCCGCGATCGGGTCGGCCGCCAGCAGCAGCGTGCAGAGGTACAGCGCGGGCAGGTGGACGAGGACCAGCGGGACGCCCAGCACCCACTGGAGACAGCCGCGGTCCTCGGGCAGGTCCATCGATGAGGGCACGAGAGAGGATCCTACGGTTCCCACATGCCGACGAGGCCGTCCCCGAGGCTGCGCCTATAGTCAGTCGCTGTTGACCAACTGGCCGTGGGTGGGGGACTGGTGACGGTACGGGAGATGCGTGCGGCGGCGCAGGTGATCGGGCGGCGCAACGCGCTGCGCTACCTGGCGATCGGGTTCGGGGCCTCCCTGGTCGCGGCGTGCGGGGGCAAGGGCAAGGATCCCCTGCCCGGGACGCCGCCGGCCTCGGCCGCCCCGGCGACCGGCGGCACGCCGACCGGCCGCACGCCGAGCGGTTCAGGGGGTGGGGTCGTCGCCCGCGCCTTCGACGCGTTCATCAAGGGCGACTGGAACCTGGAGTCGACCACCCCGAACGGCAAGACCGTGAAGGGGAAGGCCACCGTCAACGCGGACGGCGGCGGAAACTCCGGCTGGACCATCACCTGGACCGGCGGCCCCGCCCCGGTCACCTGGAACGGGGGCTGGCTGCTGCGCGGCGGCCACCTGGTGCTCGATGTGTACGAGGCCCCCAAGGGGGTGGACCGGCTGACCGGCGGCCAGGCGTTGACGGTCCCCAAGGAGGTCGGGGACGACGTCTCGCTCACGTTCCCGTGGCAGCCGCCGGGGCACAAGGACGCCAGTGACGGCCAGGTGTTGAAGGTGACGTACAAGAACGACGTCCTGCGGATCGTGCACAGCGAGGGCGGACACAGCGAATCGGTGCACGTCTGCACCCGCGCCTGAGCCGTCGCCGTCAGCTGCCGCAGGCGTGGGCCACGAACCCGGCCCACGCGCCGGACCCGACCGCCAGATGGCCGCGCTCGACGTCCTTGGAGTCCCGGACGAGGACGGCACCGGGGGTGCTGGCCACCTCGACGCAGTCGTTGATGTCGCCGCTGTCGCTGTAGCTGCTCTTGAACCACTCCGGTTCGGACGCGTGGATCATGTCTCTCCCAGCACTTGCTCGATGAATGCGACGGACTCCCGTGGCGTGAGAGCCTGGGACCGGATCATGGCATGGCATTGGTCGAGGACCCGGACCTGCCTCGGATCTGAGACGGGGCGGCCGTTGAACGCCCCTTCGGAGCGCCCCACCGCCGATCCGTCCGCGAATTTCATCAGTTGGATCAACCCACCCATTCCGGCATGCTCTTCGAGATGGGTCGGCATGACCTGGATCGTGACGTGCCGGAGCTCGGCAAGCTCCAGCAGGCGTTCGAGCTGCCCACGCATCACCATTGTCCCCCCGATACGGCGCCGCAGGGTCACCTCTTCCTGGACGAAGCACAGAGCGGGCGCGGGGACGCGTTCGAAGATCGACCGTCGCGCCATGCGCGCGGTCAGACCACGTTCCACCTCTTCCGTCGTCTGCGGAGGCTGCCACATCTCGAACAGGGCCCGCGCGTAGTCGTCCGTCTGCAACAAGCCATGGATGTTGTGGTTGCCGTAAGCGGACAGTTCGACCGCTCGGCCTTCCAGCTTCACCAGATCCCGGACCTTCTTCGGGTAGCGGACCTGTTCCAGGTCGGCTTTCATGGCGGCGATCTTGCCCCCCGCCCCCAGGACTTCATCGGCCCGATCCAGGTACTCGGGGCGGGGGATCCTCTTCCCCGCCTCGACCTTGCGTACCTGGTCCTCCCCGTACTGGATGGCCGCCCCGAACTCGGCCGTCCGCATGCCGGCCGACGCGCGCCATGCCTTCAGCTGGCGGGCCAGCGCGGCGAGCACCGCCACGCCCTGTTCGTCCTCCGGGTCCACGTCCCAGCCGGGCTCTTCCGTACCGTCACTGCCGTCCACGCCCATGCGCGCCCACCTCCGACGAGCCGATGTCTCAGCGCCCCGTACCCGTCACCCCGGTCCGGACAGCCGTGACAGCGCTGGACAAGCGCCGGACAAACGCGGGACGTACAGACGATGTCGCTTCCCACGGTACGCACGCCCGGCCACGCTGAGTGACGTGATTCCTCAACTCGCCGACTTTCACGTCCAGCTGTCCGCGACCCCGCGCGGGGCTCGACTCGGGCGCATGCTCGCCATCGAACAACTCCGCTCCTGGGGCATGCCCTTGGAGGCGCCGGGGCAGATCATCGCGGAGCTCTCGGCCAACGCGATCACCCATGGTCGCGTGCCGGGCCGGGACTTCAGGCTCGCCCTCACCCTCACCCCCGGGACGCTGCTGATCGAGGTGAGCGACACCCGGGGTGACCGTATGCCGGAGATCCGCGACACGGGCAGGGGTCTGGTCCTGGTGGAGGCGCTGGCCGACCGTTGGGGCGTAAGGGAAGGACCGGTCCCGTCCAAGGTGGTGTGGGCGGAGCTGTCGCTCGCGGCCGGGTTCCGGGTTACCGCGATCCGGCGTGCTTAGACGCATAAGGACCCAAAGAACCGGCAGGAAGAACCAACCGACCCGACCCCACCGGTCCGCGTCGCTCGGTCGGGTGAACTGTGCCAACTGAGCTGGATTAGCAGCCGGTTGGCGGGCATATGCTCGCCCCGACAACCGCAGACATGAGACGGCCCCCGACGGGACTGCAATCCCGGCCGAGGGCCTGACCAACTAGGAAGTAAGCGGCTTCCCAATGGCTCTTGAGCACCCTAGCGCGCCCACGCGCACCTCGCCCGGACTTCACCCGGGGACCCCCCGATCCGGTGTCATCCACGTCAACAGGCGACATGCGAGTCACTTCACCGTGGTCGGCAACCACCTCCTCCAGCACCGCGGGCTGTCGGCGACGGCGATCGGCGTGGCGGGGTACATCCAGTCGCTGCCGGAGGGCGCGCCGATCGGCATCAGGGCTCTGGTCGCCCGCTTTCCGGAGGGCGAGATGCGCATCAGCGCCGCCCTCCGCGAGCTGGAGCGCCACGGCTACCTGGAGCGCCGCCGCGAGCGCCTGGACACGGGCCGGGTGGTGACGCGCACCTACTCGTACAACCAGCCGAACCACCCCACCCCGGGCGCCCCGCCCCCGCCCCCACCGGCCCGCGAGCCCGATCCGGAGCCGGGCCCGGCCGACCCCCGGGGTGCGGCCGAAGGAGCGGATCCGGGGCCCGCCCCCGTACCGGCCGGGGAGCCCGCCCCCGTACCGGCCGGGGAGCCCGCGCCGCCGCCGCAGGCCCCCGTATCCGAGGCGGTCCCGCGCCCCCTCCACCCCGGGGCGGCCGGTCTGCTCGCCGGGCTCCGCCTCCACGACCCGCGCCTGCTCCTGTCCGAGCGCGACGTACAACGCCTCGCGCCCGACGTCTCGGCCTGGCTGGACCGTGGGGCCGACCCCGCGGCGGTCGGGCTGACCCTGTCCGCGAACCTCCCCGAGCGGATGCGCAGCCCCGCCTCGGTACTCGCGTACCGGCTCAAGGCGCTGCTCCCACCGCGCCTCCCGGCGCCCCCGGCCCCCACTCCGGTCAGCAGGCCGGACCCCTTCCAGACCTGCGACGGCTGCGACCGGGCCTTCCGGGCCCCCCATCCCGGCCGCTGCCGCGACTGCCCGCCCCCCGGGTCCCGCGCCGCAGCCTGACCTCCGGCCGTCCTAGCCCTGCCCCTGCCCCTTGGCCTTGCTCTTGTCCCCGTCCTTGTCTTTGTCCTTGTCCTTGCCTCCGTCCCCGTTCCCGTCCTCGCCCTTGTGCTCGTCGCCGTCGCCGAGGCGGGCCGTGAGGAGGTTGGGGTTGGTCGTGAGGTTGAGGTAGGACGAGCTCGTCACGTAGACGGTCTTCTCCGGGTCCTTCTGCTTCTCCTTGCCCTCCTTGTCCTGCTTGTCCACCGTGGCGTCAGTGCCGTCCTTGCCGTCCTTGCCGTCCCTGCCGTCCTTGTCGTCCTTGCCGTTCGGCTTTTCGAACACCGCCACGGCGGTCGGGTTGGACAGCCCGTCCGGTGCGGTGAGGACGATGACGTGGGTGCCGTTCGGGCGGACGAGCGCGACCTCGTGCTCCCTGATCAGCGCGGCGAGCACCGTGTCGTCCTTCCCGGTGAAGGCGAAGTCGTCGATGGAGCCGAGTCCGGCCGCCCTGGTCTCGATCGTGCCGGCGCTGCCGTCGCGGCGTACGGGGATGCGCAGCAGGGTCTGGCGGTCGGTGTTGGACACCCACACGGCGCCGTTGTGGATCTTGATGCCGTTGGCGCCGACCCGGTAGCCGTCGCCGGTGGTGAGCGGCTGGAGCACGTCACCCGCGGCCCAGATCGTGGCCGTGCCGCCCTTCAGCGGGACGCGCCAGACGAGTCCGCGGGCCGTGTCGGCCACGTAGAACACGCCGAGCTTCTCGTCGAGGGCGAGGCCGTTGGGGAGCGAGTCCGCCGGAAGCTGCGCGATCTGGACGGGCGTACCGCCGTGGGGTCCGATGCGCCAGATGCCGGTCTCGCTCGTTCCGGTGGCGTAGTTGACGTACAGGGTGCCGTCGTGTGCGCGCACGATGCCCATCACCACGGCCGAGCGGAAGAGAGGGGTCTGCGGGTTCGGCACGGCGGGCAGTTCCGCAAGGAGCCGGGCGGACCCGTGCTTGTCGACGCGGACGACCTGCCGGGCCAAGGACAGGGTCAGGTTCGCGGCGCCGTCGGGTTCGAGGGCGATGTTCTCCGGCGTCTGCCCGGCGGTCCGGCTGAACTGCGCGACGATGCGCGGATCGGACAGGGTCGGCTCGCCGGCCGACGCGGCGGCGGGGACGAGCAGGACGAGGGCGGCGGCGGCAGTGGCGGCGGTGGCCAGGCGGGGGAGTCGGGGCACGGGGCTCTCCTTGGGCGGCGCGAGGTGCCGGGGAACGCGGCACAAGGAAGAGGTGACGTCCCGGCAGGCCGATCCCCCGGCAGCCACGGCCGGAAGGTCGCCTGCTCGGTTGACGACTTGGGGCCGGTTGGCACTGGGGCCGTGGCGACGATGCCGACCGAGCCGGTACGGCCTTCAGCGGGCCCGCTGCACCCGGCGCTCGTCCCAGACCGGCTCCGGGGTCTCCCTGACCACCCCGTCCGAGCCGAAGACCAGGTAGCGGTCGAAGGAGCGGGCGAACCAGCGGTCGTGCGTCACCGCCAGCACCGTGCCCTCGTACGCCGCCAGCCCTTCCTGGAGCGCTTCGGCCGACTCCAGGTCGAGGTTGTCCGTCGGCTCGTCGAGGAGCAGGGCGGTGCTGCCCGCCAGCTCCAGCAGCAGGATCTGGAAGCGGGCCTGCTGGCCTCCCGACAGCTTGTCGAAGGGCTGGTCGCCCTGGCGCTCCAGCTCGTAGCGGCGCAGCGCCGACATCGCCCCGCCGCGGTCCTTGGCGTGCTCCGTCCACAGGATGTCGACGAGGGTGCGCCCCATCAGCTCGGGGTGGGCGTGCGTCTGCGCGAAGTGGCCGGGGACCACCCGTGCGCCCAGCTTCCACCCCCCGGTGTGGGCGACGTCCCCGCCCGCCAGCAGCCGCAGGAAGTGGGACTTGCCCGAGCCGTTCGAGCCGAGGACCGCCACCCGTTCCCCGTAGAAGACCTCCAGTGAGAACGGTTTCATCAGCCCCGTGAGCTCCAGCTCCTCGCAGACCACCGCCCGTACCCCCGTCCGGCCGCCCTGGAGGCGCATCCGGATGTCCTGCTTGCGCGGCGGCTCCGGCGGCGGCCCGATCTCCTCGAACTTGCGCAGGCGGGTCTTGGCCGCCTGGTAGCGCGAGGCCATCTCGTCGCTGCGCGCCGCGTACTGCTGCATGTCCTGTACGAGCCGCTTCAGCTGGGCGCGCTTCTCGTCCCAGCGGCGGCGCAGCTCGTCGAAGCGCGCGAACCGCTCCTCCCGTGCCTCGTGGAAGGTGGCGAAGCCGCCGCCGTGCACCCATGCGTCGGATCCGGCCGGGCCGGGCTCCACCGCGACGATCCGCTGGGCGGCCCGCGCCAGCAGCTCCCGGTCGTGGGAGATGAACAGGACCGTCTTGCGGGTCTCGCGCAGCCGCTCCTCCAGCCACCGCTTGCCCGGGACGTCGAGGTAGTTGTCCGGCTCGTCCAGCAGGAGGACCTCGTCCGGCCCGCGCAGCAGCGCCTCCAGCACGAGCCGCTTCTGCTCGCCGCCCGACAGCGTGCGCACCTCACGGAACTGCGCCCGGTCGTACGGCACGCCGAGGGCCGCCGTCGTGCACATGTCCCAGAGGGTCTCGGCCTCGTACCCGCGGGCCTCGGCCCAATCGCTGAGCGCCTGCGCGTACTTCAGCTGGGCGGCCTCGTCGTCCACCGTCATGATCAGGTGTTCGGCGGCGTCCACGGCCGCCGCGGCCGTCCGGATCCGCGGCGGCGACACCGACACCAGCAGGTCGCGGACCGTGCGGTCGTCCCGTACGGAGCCGACGAACTGGTGCATGACGCCGACCCCGCCGCTGGTGGTGATCGTTCCGCCGTGCGGCCGGAGTTCGCCCGAGATCAGCCGGAGCAGGGTCGTCTTGCCCGCGCCGTTGGCGCCGACGAGGGCCGCCACCGAACCTTCACCGACTCTGAACGAGGCATCGCCGATCAGTACACGCCCGTCGGGCAGGTAGTACTCCAGGTGCGAGGCTTCCAGATGTCCCATGTCCTGAACCCTGCCGCGCGGCGCGGCGGGGGCACAACGCGTTTTCGGTGCACGGGGTGCACGGGGTGCACGCGGTGCGAGTGGTGCGGGGGGTGTGGAGGAGTGGGGTGGGTTCGTCCAAGGGGTGCGCAGGGGCTGGTCAGAGGGGTTACCCGTGCGTAGATTACCGGCGGTAACTCCGGAGTCGAGTCCAGTCGAGGAGACCGTCGTGGAAGCCGTGCCGCCCCAGCAGGTGCCGCACCAGCAGGTGCCGCCCGCCCTGGTACCGCCCGTCCTGACCGTCGTCGACGGGGTGGTGCGGGAGGCGGCCGTGCCGGCGCTGGCCGGCGTGCCGGTGAGCGGATCGCTCGGGGACATCCCGTACCAGAACGCCCGCGAGGCCCCCGGCGAGGTGGTGCTCGCCCGCAAGGAGCGCGACGGCAGCTGGCGCGACGTCACCGCCGCCGAGTTCGCGGCCGAGGTGACGGCCGTCGCCAAGGGCCTGATCGCGGAGGGGCTGCGCGAGGGGGACCGCCTCGCGATCATGGCCCGGACCACCTACGAGTGGACCCTGCTCGACTTCGCGGCTTGGGCCGCCGGGCTGGTCACCGTACCGATCTACCCGACCTCCTCCGCGCTCCAGGCCCGCTGGATCATCCAGGACTCCGGGGCGGTCGCCTGCGCGGTCGAGGACACCGCGCAGGCCCGCATCATCAGTGCCGAGCGGGCCAACCTGCCCTGGCTGGCGCACCTGTGGGAGTTCGACACGGGCGCGGTGGCGCGGCTGGTCAAGGCCGGGGAGGACCTGCCCGACGCCGTCGTGCACGCGCGCCGGTCCGCCCGTACGCCGGACTCCGTGGCCACGCTCATCTACACGTCCGGCACGACGGGGCGGCCCAAGGGCTGCGTGATCACGCACGCCAACTTCTTCGCCGAGGCCGACAACGCGGTCGAGCTCCTGCACCCCGTCTTCAAGTCCGCTACCACCGAGGCGGCCTCGACGCTGCTCTTCCTGCCGCTCTCGCACGTGTTCGGGCGGATGGTGGCGGTGGGGTGCATGCGCGCGCGGGTCAGGCTCGGACACGCGCCGAGCATCGCGACCGAGGAGCTGCTCGCCGACCTCGCCGGGTTCCGTCCGACGTTCCTGCTGGCCATCCCCTACGTACTGGAGAAGGTCTACAACACCGCCCGCGCGACGGCCGAACGGATGGGCCGTGCCTCGTCGTTCGACCGTGCGGCGCGGATCGCCCAGCGGTACGGGGAGCTCGCCGAGGGCGGGAGCCCGGGGGTGAGCCTGCGGGCGGCCCGGGCGCTGTACGACCCGCTCGTGTACCGGCGGATCCGGGCGGCGCTGGGCGGGCGCGTGCGGTACGTCCTGAGCGGGGGCTCCCCGCTGGGGCGCCGGCTCGCGGCCTTCTACACCGGCGCCGGGATCGACGTCTTCGAGGGGTACGGACTCACGGAGACGACCGGGGCCAGCACCGTGACCCCGCCGCTGAAACCGCGGCTCGGGACGGTGGGGTGGCCGCTGCCGGGAACCGCCGTGCGGATCGCGGACGACGGGGAGGTGCTGCTGTGGGGGCGGCACGTGTTCGCGGGGTACTGGAACTCGGGGGAGGCGGTCGGCGGCTGGTTCGCGACCGGGGACATAGGGGAGCTGGACGGCGAGGGCTACCTGACGATCACCGGCCGCAAGAAGGACCTGATCATCACCTCCGGCGGCAAGAACGTCGCCCCGGCCCCGCTGGAGGACTGGCTGCGCGCCCACCCGCTGGTCGGCCAGTGCATGGTGATCGGCGACAACCGCCCGTACATCACGGCGCTGATCACCCTGGAACCCGAGGGGCTGGCGCACTGGCGGCAGATGCACAAGAAGACGGCGATGCCGATGCGCGAGCTGGTCCGGGACGAGGAGCTGCGGGCCGAGCTCCAGCGCGCGGTGGACGAGGCGAACCGCCTGGTCTCGCGCGCGGAGTCGATCCGTCGCTTCACGGTCCTGCCGGCCGACTTCACGGAGGCGGCCGGACACCTGACGCCGTCCCTGAAGCTGAAGCGCGCCAGGATCGCCCGCGAGTTCGACCGCGAGATCGAAGCGCTCTACCGGCGGGCCTGACGCCCTCGCCCCCGGCGCCGTCCCGCGTGTCCGGGAACCGCGACGGGCCGGCCGGGGTGAACCGGCCGCCCTTCTGGACGGGCGTCGCGGGGCGGTCGCGGTGTGGGCCTTGGGTTACGCCGTGGCGGAGCGGGCGGAGCCGGCGGAGGTGAGGGAGGTGATGGCGGTGAGGCCGGCTTCGGCGATCTTGACGTCGTCCGACCAGTGGCCGCCCGAGACTCCGATGCCGCCGACCAGCTGGCCGTCGACGACGATCGGCAGGCCGCCGCCGAACGTGACCAGGCGGTCGATCCCGGTGCGGGCGCCCGGCGCGAGCTGGACGTCGTTCTCTACGAACTCGTGCCAGTCGGTGGTGCTCAGGCCGAAGGCGGCGGCTGTGTAGGCCTTGTCCTGGGCGATCTGAATGGTCATCAGCCCCGAGCCGTCCATCCGCGCGAAGGCGCTCAGGTGGCCGGACTCGTCGACCACGGCGATGGCGAACCGCAGCTCGGTCTCCCGGGCCGCGGCGAGGGCGGAGTCGACGATGGCGCGTGCGAGGTCGTTGCCGAGGGCGGGGCGGGTGCGGACGGCACTCATGGTGAGCTCCTTGCGGAAGAGCGGTTATTCGTATGCATGCAGCTAACAGCATGCTGATAGGTACACGCAAGCTGCCTGTCATCTCGACGGGGCCTGGTGACCGTCTCCTACACTCGGCGCATGCACTACTCCGAGCGGCTGCTGATCCACATCAAGCAGGCCGAGCGCATCACGCAGGCCGCCAAGGAGGCCGCGGTGCGCGAGGCCGGGATCACCGCTGCTCAGCAGGCGGCCCTCGCCGTACTCAGCGAGAACCCCGGGATCAACGCCGCCGAGCTCGCGCGCAAGCTCTCGGTGACCCCGCAGACCATGAACAGCCTGCTCGGCCGGCTGGAGGCCCGCGGCCTCGTCGCCCGCACCCCGCACCCGATCCACGGCACGCTCATCGAGATCCGGCTGACCGAGCGCGGCGAGGAGGTCTTCGCCCAGGCCGACGCGCTGGTGGCGAAGCTCGACGCCCGCCTCGCCGAGGGGCTCACGCCGGACGAGGTGGCAGCCGTACGCGACCTCCTCGCCCGCATCGTCCGCAACGCCGGTACCCCGGGCCGCTGAGGCCCGGGGCCCGGGTGCCGATGGCGGGGGCAAGGGGGCCCGGGGCCCGGGGCCGGTTTCCGGGACCCGGTCGCCCGTCCCTCAGCAGTCGGCGTGCGTCGGGCGGTCCGCGAAGCGGTCGGCGAGCCAGTTCCCCGCCGCCACCGAGTGCGTGATCGCGCCGCTGACGTGCTCACCGGCCCAGATCGTCTGCCACTCGACGTTCGCGCCCTTCGCACACCACTCCGAGCGCAGCTGCCGCCCCACCGCGTACGGGATGAGCTCGTCGCCGAGGGCGTGGTACTGGTACACCGGCGCGGCCGGGGCCGTCCGCCCCAGCCGGCTCTGGTTCAGCCGGGCCTGCCAGTCCGGCTGTTCGAGCGGGTTGCGGGTCGTGAGGTCGGAGATCCGCTTGAAGGAGCCGGCGATGGCGTCGATGGCCACGCAGTTCTCCCGCATTCCGGCGACCAGCGCCTTGCCCGCCGGGTTGAGGTACGAGTCGAGCCGCAGCTCCGGGAAGGCCGCGTCCTGCCCCGCCGCCGCCATGAAGATGAGCCCCGAGCCGTACGAGCCGTTGTTGAAGTCGGCCACCTTCAGCAGGTCGGCCGGGACCCCGCCCGTCGCCGTGCCCTTCACGTTCAGCTCGGGGGCGTACGAACCCTGCAGCTCGGCGGCCCAGCCGCTGGCCTGGCCGCCCTGGGAGTAGCCCATGATGCCGACCGGGGTGTCCGCAGCCAGCCCCGTCCCCGGCAGGCGGGTGGCCGCGCGGGCGGCGTCGAGCATGGCCCGCCCGGCCGACGGGCCGACCGTGTACGTGTGCACCCCCGGCGTGCCGAGCCCCTCGTAGTCGGTGACGACCACGGCCCAGCCGCGCAGGGTGAGCTGCTGGATGAGGTTGGCCTCCATGGCGGTGCCGTAGGGGAGGTTGTTGCTCGGGGCGCAGGAGTCGCCCATGCCGACGGTGCCTACGGCGTACGTGACGAGCGGCCGCGGGCCGGTCCGGCCGTCCTGCGGGACGATCACCGTGCCGGAGACGGTGTCCGGGAGGCCGTCGGCGGTGGTGGACCGGTAGTGGATCTTCCACGCCTTGGTGCCGGTCGGCTGTCCGGGCAGCGGATGGAAGGCGGACGGGGCGACATCGACGATGTCTCCGGGGCGGCCGGCTCCGGTCGCGCCTTCGGTGTCGCCTTCGGTGGCGGCTTCGGTGGCGGCTCCGGGGACGGTCGCGGTGGGGGCGGCGGACGCCGTGACGGGGGCCGTAAGTGACAGGGCCAGTGCGGCCAAGACCACGGGGATGCGCAAACGCATGGGCGGCTCTCCCAACGAATCGTTTTCGTGCGGGGGATGGGTGAGGAGAACGTAGTGACCGACCGGTCGGAACGTCGCTGACCGCGCAGCTCACCTTTCCTGACCCGCCTTCACACCCCGCCCTCACGGCCCGGCCCCTGCCACCCGTACGTGCGTGGGACGCGCCCGGCTCAGCCGCCCGACGCGATGCGGTACGCGCCCGGGGTCGTGCCCGTCCAGCGGCGGAACGCGCGGTGGAAGGCCGTGTCCTCCGAGAAGCCGAGGCGGGCCGCCAGCTCCGCTATCGGCTCGGTGCCCTCCGCCAGCCCCGCGATCGCCGCGTCCCGCCGGACGTGGTCCTTCAGCTGCTGGAACGAGGTGCCCTCCTGCCGCAGCCGCCGCCGCAGCGTCGCCGGCGACACCGCCAGCCGCGCCGCCACCTCGCCCAGCGCCGGCAGTCGCGGGGAGGTCCGCAACTGCCCCGCCAGGGCCCGGCGGACCTGCTCCGCGACCGTCGTCCCGTACTCCGGCCGCGACAGCAGGTCGAAGGGGGCCCGCCGCAGCATCGCGTCCATGGCCGCCTCGTCCCGTACGAGCGGTGCGGTCAGCCAGTGCGCGTCGAAAGCGGCCCCCGTCCGGTCGGCCCCGAAGCGGACCGGGCAGTCGAACAGGACCTCGTACTCCGCCTCGTGCGGCGGCGGTGGATAGGCGAACGCCGCGTACGCCAGCGGGATCCGCCGCCCGATCAGCCAGCTGCTCAGCCGGTGCCAGATCGCGAGCACGCACTCGGTCAGGAACCGCTCCTCGTCCCGCGCGAAATCGTTGCGCACCGTGAAACGAGCCTCGGCGCCCACCACTTCCAGCAGCAGCTCCGGGCCGCCGGGGAAGAGACCGTAGAAGGTCGCGGCACGCTCCACCGCCGAGCCGAGATCCCGGCAGCCCAGCGAGGCGTGACACATCATCGCGAACGTGCCCGGGCGGCTCGGCACCGCCGACAGGCCGAGGAACTCGTCCTGCGTGGTCCGGTACAGCGCCCGGAACAGCCGGGCGAACTGGGCCGGCGTGATCCGTGCCCGGTCGTCGCCGAGCAGCAGCGGCGGGATCTGCGCCTCTTGGAGCAGCGGCACGGTGTCGATGCCGCCGCGCGCCGCCCCCGCGAGCACGGCACGCACGTGGTGCACGGTGATCGTCCGCCTCCCCATGGCACGACGGTAGCCCGGATGAGCGCTCGGGTCAGGGGTCGTGACGCTTCCGGTCATGCCGTACGGGGGCTTTGGCTGCCTAGCGTCGGTCGGACGTACGCGCGCCGTGCGCCGTACGCCGTACGGACCCCAGGGAGGCGAACGCGATGGACGCTGTGCGACCGGAGACGCTGGCGGTGTTCACGGAGTGGACGGGGGAGCGGTACGGCGGCGAGACCGCCCTGCGCCACCGGGACCCGGACGGGGACGGGGGCTGGGCCACCGTCACGTACTCCGCACTCCACGAGCGCGTACGGCGCACCGGGCGGGCGCTGATCGGGCTGGGGGTCGGGCCCGGAGAGCGGGTGGCGGTCCTGGCCGAGACCCGCCCGGCGTGGACGTACACCCACTTCGGGATCATGGCGGCGGGCGCCGTCCTGGTACCGGTCTACCCGACGGCGGGGGAGGAGGAGCTGGCCTGGGTCCTCTCGGACGCGGAGGCGGTGGCCGTCGTCTGCGACGACGCGGCGCAGGCGGACCGGGTGGAGGCGCTGCGGGCGAAACTGCCGGCCCTGCGGGCGGTCGTACGGATGGACGCGCTGGCCGAGATGGAAGCGGCCCCGGAGGCGGAACTCCGGGAGCGGGCACGGCGGGTGACCCCGGAGTCGGACGCGTCGATCATCTACACCTCGGGGACGACGGGCCTGCCGAAGGGGTGCCGCCTCACGCACGGCAACATCGGCGCCGTCCAGGACGCGACGCGCCCGCTGATCCACGGCGGACCGGGCGATTCCACGTACCTGTACCTGCCGCTGGCGCACGTGCTGGCCCAGCTGATCCAGTTCACGACCCTGCTGGCCGGCGGGGAGCTGTGCTACTTCGGCGGCCGGATCGAGGACGTGCTCTCCGAGCTCGCCGAGGCGAAGCCCACTCACCTGCCGTCCGTACCGAGGCTGTTCGAGAAGGTGCACTCGGTGATGCTGTCGATGGCCGAGTCGCGGGAGGGCGGCGCCGAGCGCTTCCGGGAGGCGGTGCGGCTCGGGGTGCTCGCGGCGGAAGGAAGGCTTCCGGAAGCCGACCGGCCGGCCTACGAGGAGGCCGAGAAGAACCTGTACTCGCTGGTCAGGGGCGCCTTCGGGGGCCGGCTGAACCAGGCGGTGACCGGCGCGGCGCCGATCGCCCCGGCGACCATGGACTTCCTGCGGGCCTGCGGGATCACCATCTACGAGGGCTACGGGATGACCGAGACCGCCGGGCTGATCAGCCTGAACCACGCGGAAGCCACCCGCCACGGCACGGTCGGCCAGCCCATCGAGGGCTGCGAGGTCCGCATCGCGCAGGACGGCGAGATCCTGGTCCGCGGGCCGATGGTCTTCCCCGGCTACCACGCGAACCCCGCCGCCACCGAGCGGGTCCTGGACGAGCAGGGCTGGCTGCACACCGGGGACCTGGGGGCACTGGACGCCGACGGGTACCTGTCGATCGTCGGCCGCAAGAAGGAGCTGATCATCACCTCGGCGGGGAAGAACATCACGCCGACGGAGGTCGAGTTCGCCGTCCAGCGCTCCCGGTACGTCTCTCGGGCGGTCCTCATCGGTGACCGCCGGCCCCACCCGGTCGCCCTCGTCACCCTGGACGCGGAGGAGATCGGGGCCTGGGCCCGCCGGGAGGGACTGGAGGCCTTCGACCCGGCCGCGGCCGCCGCCCACCCCGCGGTCCGGGCCCTGGTCGAGGAGGCGGTCGAGGCGGCCAACGCCACGGTCTCCCGCCCGGCCCGCATCCGCGCCTTCCACATCCTGCCGGAGGAGTTCACCATCGAGGCCGGCACGCTGACCCCGACCCTGAAACTGCGCCGCAAGGCGGTGGCGGAGCGCTACGCGGCGGAGATCGACGCGCTGTACGCCTAGGCGGTGGCCGTAAGGCGGTGGGCGGGCCCTCAGCCGACTCGTCGGGTCCGCCCGCCACCCCTCGCGGTAGCGCGCTTCCTTCGCGCAGCCGCACGCCGCACCTTCGCAAAACACGGCGCATCGCGAGGTTGTGCTGACGCGTGGGGCCCTCGATCCGCCGGACCCGGGGCAACGCGGTGAACACGTACCAGGTGAGCCAGGTCGGGGCCCGTCCTCCCAGTCCCCGCTCCCGGCGCCGGGGGCCTCACTCCTCCCCGGTCAGCGCCTCGTCCTGCTGGATCAGTACCTGCTCCCAGGCCACCGCGTGCCGGTCCCGGGCCGCCTCGTCGTGGAACCCCGCGTGCCTCAGCCGTACATGGGTGCCGATCGGGTGCGGGAGGAGTTCCACGGTGACCACCGTCTCGGCGCCCTCCGTACCGCCCCTGCCCGTCACCCACGTCAGCTCCACCAGCCGGTTCGGGACCAAGCGCAGGAAGCGCCCGTAGTGCGGGTGCCTGGTCCTCGGGCCCTCCGGCTCCGGTGCGAACTCCGTCTCGAAGAAGAACGGCGCGTTCACCTCGGCCCGCATCAGGACCGAGCCGGGAGCCGCGAACCAGCGGTCCAACTCCTCGGTCCATCCCGCGTACAGGGTGTGCTCGGTGGCGATCATCGACCGTTCGACGGTCAGCTCGTGGGGACGGTCCGACAGGTCGGGGACGCGGACCGGCTCGATGGTGGTCATGGCATCCCACCGTAGGACCGGCGGGGCCGGATCCGTCCGTGGCGCACCGCCCGTCCGCCTCGGTCGTTCGCGGGGCGCGCGCCTCCGGCCGTTCCTGGTACCGGTCGCCATGAAACCATCCCAAAGCCCCAAGGGGTTTCAAACAGTTAGACTTCGGTTCCTTTCCACCCGGGACCACCGTCCTGTGTCCGGACGGCCGTGAGGACCCGGTGAAGCCGAGACGAATGGTGGGTCACATCTGCCCGGGTGGCGGTGAGTCGCGTCCGAATACCTGATAGACAGTGGATATCCACGGCTCGACCCGCCGTCGTATACCTTGTCGGCCGCCTTGGGGGGATCGCCGCACTGTGAAGCCGCTTCACCGTCACCTCGTCAACACCTCGCGCAAGGTCCTGTGCACGGCCGCGCTCGCGGCCAGCCTGACGACCGCCGCGGTGGTGACCAATACGTCCACCGCCGACGCGGGCGAGTCCGAGCCCACTCCGGACAGCCCCCAGGCCACCGACCGCGGCGACGCCCGCCTCGATCTGCCCGACCCGCTCGCCGATCCGGCCGTACCGCCCACCGAGGGCGCGGGGGCCGCTGAGGGGATCAGCGGGATACCCGCGACCGCCCTCGACGCGTACAAGCGGGCCGAGCTCTCCGTCGCCGCCGCGCTCCCCGGCTGCAAGCTGCCCTGGCAACTGATCGCCGGCATCGGCCGCGTCGAGTCCGTCCACGCCTCCGGCTACGGACTCAAGAACGACGGCTACACCGAGAAGCCGATCCGCGGCCCGCGCCTCGACGGCAACGGGTTCGCCGAGATCAAGGACACCGACAAGGGCGAGTTCGACGGGGACGCCGTCTACGACCGCGCCGTCGGCCCGCTCCAGTTCATCCCCTCCACCTGGGCGAAGTGGGGCGCCGACGGCAACGGCGACTCCAAGCGCGATCCGAACAACATCTACGACGCGGCGCTGGGCGCGGGCCTCTACCTGTGCGCGGGCGACCGTGACCTCTCGGACCAGGCGCAGCTCGACCGGGCGATCCTCAGCTACAACAACTCCCGCGAGTACGTGAACACGGTGCTCGGGTACATGCACCAGTACCAGAACGGCGCCACCGGCGTGGTGAACCCGCCGGCCGGCGACTACACGCCGCCGCCCACGAGGACGCTGCCCACGCCGACTCCCACCCCGAAGCCGAAGCCCACCCCGACTCCCACCCCGACCCCGACTCCCACGCCGAAGCCCACGCCGAAGCCGGAGGAGCCGAAGCCGACGCCGGCGCCGACCCTGGCCAAGCTGGAGCTGCTCGGCAGCGCGGAGCTCACGGCTGAGGCCGGTTCGGCGTTCACGGCGGTCCCGCGGATCAAGGCGGTGCTCAGCGACGGCAAGCCGGCCGCCGCGAAGCCCATCCTCTTCGAGCTCAAGGACGACACCACGGGCTCCACCATCGGCGCCGAGGGCAAGACGTTCCTCGTGGTCGACACCGACTCCGAGGGCGTCGCGGCCCTGCCCGGCCTGAAGGCCGGTGCCAAGGCGGGCGGTTTCACCCTGCGGGTGGCCGCGTACAACACCGCGGCGCAGTTGACGGTGAACTTCACCGGCACCGTCACGGCGAAGCCGGCCCCGGTCGCGGACAAGCTGGCCCGTACCGACGCAGGCGCGGACAAGCCCCTGGAGGTCGAGGCGGGCAAGGTCCTGGCGGGCCTGGAGGTCACGGCCACGGCCCAGGGCAAGGCCGCGGAGGGCACGCAGGTCACCGCCGGACTCGTCGAGCAGAACGAGAAGGACGGCCCGTGGGTCCCCGTGGACCCGGCGAAGTCCAAGGGCCCCTGGTTCAAGGACAAGGACGGCAACAAGGTCACGAGCCTGCTCCTGGCCCCGGCCGGCGCCGACGGCAAGATCGCGCTGCCGCAGCTCTACACCACGGACGTGGCCCCGGGCACGTACCACCTGCGCCTGGTCACGAAGGACAACGTGGTCCTGGTCCTGGACCTGAAGATCACGGCGGCCACGACGCCGACCCCGGCACCGGCCACGACGCCGGCCCCGGCCACCACGCGGGCTCGGTAGGCCCTCGGGTCCGCACCCGCCCCCAGACCGCCCCCGGTCGCCGTCCCGACGGCGACCGGGGGCGGTTCGCGTTCCCCGCACCCCACCCGGGAGGGGAAAGGCAGGAGCCCCGCCCCTCCGCTCGCACGGAGGAGCAGGGCTCCTTGGGTACTGCTTTTCCAACCGCGATGAGAGTTGGCCCAGGCGATTAGGCCGGGGTGACGTTCTCCGCCTGCGGGCCCTTCGGACCCTGCGTGACGTCGAAGTTCACCATCTGGTTCTCCTCGAGGGAGCGGAAGCCAGAGGCGTTGATCGCGGAGTAGTGGACGAAGACATCCGGGCCGCCGCCGTCCTGGGCGATGAAGCCGAAGCCCTTTTCAGCGTTGAACCACTTCACGGTTCCGGTAGCCATGAGCCCTCCTATGGGCCAAAGGGTCGCCCTGCTCCAGAACCTGCTAAGAAGTCTGAAAACTACAAAAGCCTGCGGGTCACATTCTCCGCAGGCCTCGTACTGCAAGGGAAACCAAACTGCAACTTGCGACGAGCCTAGCACGCACCCCGTGGCGGAGACCAGAGGGAAAGATCACGTCACCCGGACGTTTGAGGGCCGCCTGAAGGCTGACGCGGACCCGGGGGCTAGTCTCGCGATGTGGACGTCTATCGCAGCCGGCCCCGCGTCGGCCACATTCAGTTCCTGAACTGCCTCCCGCTCTACTGGGGGCTGGCCAGAACCGGCACGCTGCTGGACCTGGAGCTGACCAAGGACACCCCCGAGAAGCTCAGCGAGCGCCTCGTCCAGGGGGAGCTCGACATGGGTCCGATCACCCTCGTGGAGTTCCTCCGCAACGCCGACCAGCTCGTCGCGTTCCCCGATCTCGCGGTCGGCTGCGACGGCCCCGTCATGTCCTGCGTGATCGTTTCGCAGCTGCCGCTGGAGCAGCTGGACGGGGCGCGCGTCGCCCTCGGTTCGACCTCCCGCACGTCCGTACGCCTCGCCCAGCTGCTGCTTTCCGAGCGGTACGGGGTCGAGCCGGACTACTACACCTGCCCGCCCGACCTGGGGCTGATGATGCAGGAGGCGGACGCCGCCGTACTGATCGGGGACGCCGCGCTGCGCGCCTCGCTGCACGACGCGCCCCGGCTCGGCCTCCACGTGCACGACCTGGGGCAGATGTGGAAGGAGTGGACCGGACTGCCGTTCGTCTTCGCCGTCTGGGCCGCCCGCAAGGACTACCTCGCCCGCGAGCCGCACGTCGTGCGGAAGGTGCACGAGGCCTTCCTCGACTCCCGTGACCTCTCCCTGGAGGAGGTCGCCAAGGTCGCCGAGCAGGCGGCACGCTGGGAGGCCTTCGACGCCGATCTCCTGGAGCGGTACTTCACGACGCTCGACTTCCGTTTCGGGCCCGAACAGTTGGCCGGTGTGAGGGAATTCGCCCGCCGTACGGGACCGAGTACGGGCTATGACGCCGACGTCGCGGTGGAGTTGCTGAACGGGGACGGCGTGCGCTGCTGATCATTTCCGATCGGGGCCGCCGGTTCCGGCTCCCCTTCCGGTTCCTGTTCCCGTTCCCGTGCCGGTTCGGCGGAAATGCCGTTTCCCGGGAATTCCCCCTCTTTTCGCTTTCCCGTCCACGAGGGGGAATACCGCGCCGCGGCGGGCCGCCCACCCCTAAGGTGCTCTTGGCCGGTCCGCGACCGGCCGCCGGCGCTCAGTGCCCGGTACTCAGCGCTCAGGCACCGACGGGGGAGGGGGGACGCGATGCAGCCGCTCGAAGCCGGCGAACCGCGGACCATCGGCGCGTACCGGCTGCTCGGCCGGCTCGGCTCGGGCGGCATGGGCCGGGTCTACCTCGGCCGCAGCGCCGGAGGCCGGACCGTCGCCGTCAAGATCGTGCACCCGCACTTCGCCTCCGACGAGGAGTTCCGCGCCCGCTTCCGCCGCGAGGTGGAGGCCGCGCGCCGCGTCGGCGGGGAGTGGACCGCGCCCGTCCTGGACGCCGACCCGGAAGCGGCCGTGCCGTGGGTGGCCACCGGGTACGTGGCGGGCCCCTCGCTCGGCGGCGCCCTGGCCGCGCACGGGCCCCTTCCGGAGGGCTCCGTACGGGCCGTCGGCGAAGGCCTGGCGCGCGCCCTGGTGGCCGTGCACGGTCTGGGACTGGTCCACCGGGACGTGAAGCCCTCGAACGTGATGCTGACCCTCGACGGCCCCCGGCTCATCGACTTCGGCATCGCCCGCGCCACGGAAGGCACGGCATCGCTGACCTCCACCGGCGTCTCCATCGGCTCCCCCGGCTACATGTCCCCCGAGCAGATCCTCGGCAAGGGGCTCACCGGGGCGGCCGACGTGTTCTCGCTCGGCGCCGTGCTCGCGTTCGCGGCCACCGGCCGGCCGCCGTTCACCGGGGACAACGCGGCGACGCTCCTCTACAAGGTGGTCCACGAACCGCCGGACCTCGACGACGTCCCGGCCGGCGAGCTGCGCGAGCTGATCGCGGGCTGCCTGGCCAAGGCCCCCGCCGACCGGCCCGCCCCGGCGGCGATCGCGCAGGCGCTCTCCGGCGCCCTGCGCGCCCCCGGCTGGCTTCCCGCGCCGCTGCTGGAGGACGCCAGCCGCGCCGCCATGGCCCTGCTGGACCTGGAGGCCGCGCCGACGGGGCCCCCGGAGGGCGCCGCGGCCCCGGGCCGCGAACCCGCGTCCGGGCCGGTGCCGTTCACGGCCGCCTCGTACGGGGGCCCCGCGGCCGGTTTCGGAGCGCCGGACCCCTCGTACGGGAGCGCCGCCGGCTCCGGCGGCCCCGCCCCCTCGTACGGCCCCTACGGGCCGCCGCCCCCCGACGCGGCGCACAGCCCCACCGAGACCGGCGGGGGCGGGGGCCGGGTGCCGCAGCCTCGGACCGCCCCCGGCCAGGCGCGCCAGGTCACCCTCAACGCGGCCGGACGGCGCTTCAGCTGCTCGCTGGTCCTCGTGTCGGCCGCGGCCCTGGTCGCGCTGTCCGGCGGCGGCCTGTACGGGCTGGGACTGCTCCCCGGGACCGGGGGCGACGCCGACGGGCACGCGTCCGGCGACACCGCCGCCACGCCCCCTTCGGCGACCCCCTCCGCCACCCCCTCGACGGCCAAGCCCTCGACGGGTGCGCCGGCCGGCACCCGGGGCGACGTCCCCAAGCAGCTCACCGGCACCTGGAAGGGCACGGTCACCACCGCCCGCGCGGGGGTCCCCAGCGAGTTCCAGATCACGATCAAGGGCGGAAAGGTCGGCGAGATCGTCGGGCGGGACAAGTCGGTCCTGCCGCTCTTCGGCACCGACTGCAGCGGCGACTGGAAACTGGTCTCCGCCACCGACCGCTCACTCGTCCTGGACACCGCGGGCGGCACCAACCCCGCGCCCGGCATCTGCTCCAACGGCTCCGCCGACGAGCGCTTCACCCTGAACGCCAACGGGACGCTCCACTACAAGTCGGGCGACGGCCCGGCCGGAAACCCCGAAGGCGACCTGACCCGCATCCCCTGAAAGCCGCCGACGGGCCCTGGCGTAGGCTGGATCGGTCCGTACCTCTTGACACCGCCGAAAGGTGACGCACCGGTGACCGACCAGGCCGCTCTCCAGTCTGTCCTCGACCGTGCCGCCGCAGGGGGCCGGATCACCAAGGAAGAGGCGCTCGACCTCTACCGGCACGCCCCGCTGCACGCGCTCGGCCAGGCCGCCGACGCCGCGCGCCGCCGCCGCTACGCCGGCACCGAGCACATCGCGACGTACATCATCGAGCGCAACATCAACTACACGAACGTGTGCGTCACGGCGTGCAAGTTCTGCGCCTTCTACGCGGCCCCGAAGGACACGAAGAAGGGCTGGTCCCGCGACCTCGACGACATCCTGCGCCGCTGCGCGGAGACCGTGGAGCTCGGCGGCACGCAGATCATGTTCCAGGGCGGACACCACCCGGACTACGGCGTGGAGTACTACGAGGAGCACTTCTCCGCGATCAAGAAGGCGTTCCCGCAGCTGGTCATCCACTCCCTCGGTGCCTCCGAGGTCGACCACATGGCCCGCATCTCGGGCGTCTCGGCGCAGGAGGCCATCCAGCGGATCCACGCCGCGGGCCTCGACTCCTTCGCGGGCGCCGGCGCCGAACTCCTGCCGGAGCGGCCGCGCAAGGCGATCGCCCCGCTGAAGGAGTCCGGCGAGCGCTGGCTGGAGATCATGGAGATCGCCCACCAGCTGGGTGTGGAGTCCACCTCCACCATGCTGATGGGCACGGGCGAGACGAACGCCGAGCGCATCGAGCACATCGCGATGATCCGCGACACGCAGGACCGCACGGGCGGCTTCCGCGCCTTCATCCCGTACACGTACCAGCCCGAGAACAACCACCTCAAGGGCCGCACGCAGGCGACGGTCTTCGAGTACCTGCGCATGATCGCGATCGCGCGGCTCTTCCTCGACAACATCGCCCACATCCAGGGCTCCTGGCTGACCGTGGGCAAGGAGGCGGGCCAACTCTCGCTGCACTACGGTGCGGACGACCTCGGCTCGATCATGCTGGAGGAGAACGTGGTCTCCTCGGCCGGCGCCAAGCACCGCTCGAACCGCCAGGAGATCATCGACCTGATCCGCAAGGCGGGCCGGGTCCCGGCGCAGCGCGCGACGACGTACGAGCACCTCCTCGTGCACGACGACCCGGCGAACGACCCGGTCGACGACCGCGTGGTCTCGCACATCTCCTCGACGGCGATCGAGGGTGGCACGGCGCACCCCGAGCTGAAGCTCATCTCCACGAACTGACCTACCCGTGCTGACGCTTCACACCGCCGACCTCCTGTTCCCCGGGGCGGGCCGCGCGCCGCTGCCCGCCGGGGCGGTCCTGGTCGAGGGCGACCGGATCGCCCGGGTGGGCCCGTACGAGGAGCTCGCGGCGGGCTGCCCGCACGCGCGGGTCCGGCGCTGGCCCGGGGTGCTGACCCCGGGGCTCCTGGTGCGCGAGGCCGACGAGCTGCTGGAGCGGACGTACTACCCGGACGACCCGTACGAGACCGCCGAACTCGGGGCCGACCCGATCAGCGGCGCCGGGGCGCTTGCCGAGCTGAAGCTGACGGAGTCCCGCTGGGGCAACAGCGCCCGGCGGGCCACGCAGAAGCTGCTGGCCCGCGGGGTGGTGGCGGTGGCCGGGAGGCTCACGGTCCCGGCGGTCCGCACCGCGGTCTCCCGCTCGGGCCTGACCCTCCTCCCGCAGGCGGCCGCCCCCGGGACCCCCTCACTGGACCCCTTCGCCGGCCGCGAGTCGCCCGAGGAGGCCTTCCACGGGGCACTCGAAGCGGGCGCCCCGGCCCGCTTCGCGGCCTTCGCCGTGGCCGACCCGGAACAGCTCCTCGCCGAGGGCGCCACCACCTGCGTGGCCACGGTCATATCCGGCCGCCTCCTCCACCGCCGCCGCTAGCGCTGCCCGCCTGACCTGCTGCTATCCTCCGGCGACAGTGCATCACCGGGGGGTATTCATGAGTCTTGCCGTCGTCCTGCTGACCGTCGGTCTCCTCAGTTTCGCGGGAGGCGGCGCGGTCGCACTGAACCTCGGGGGCAGCGCCACCGCGCTGGAGCGGCGGGGTGAGGCCAACGCCGAGCTGGCGAGGCACGCCCGGGGCGACCTCGGCCCGGCCACGCGGCACATGTCTGCCGGGCTCTACCGGGCCCTGTGCGCGATCGTGGCTTTTGGCGGGCTCGTCCTCAGCCTCGGCGGGCTGCTGGAACTCGCCTGAGGGGATCGGTGCCGGGGAGGCCGGGTTCCTGCGAGCCGGCGGACTCGCGGGCCAGGGCCGCCAGGAGGCAGGCCTGGAGGCGGCTGATGCCGCCCAGCTTCGCTCTTATGTTGTGCACGTGGAACTTGACCGTGCTGACGGACAGCCGGAGCTCGACCGCGAGTTCCGCGTTCGAGGCGCCGGTGGCCAGGGACCGGAACACGGCCGACTCCTGCTCGGTGAGCTGGGCCTGCGGCGGTACGTCCTGCCCCGTGCGGGGCGGGAACCAGACGGGGACGCTGTAGCTGACGACGCGCATGGTTCCACTCCTCGCCCCCGGCCGGTGGTCGAGCGGTCAACTCGTGCGGCCCGTCGGATCTCTCTGCCCTATGGGACGGGTGGTCCCGACAGGTAGGTTCCATTTCCGTCGAACGGCCAGGCATTGGCCTGGCAGCCGAGCAGCCCCTTGATCTGCTGCATCATCGCCGGAGCGGGCTTCCCGGGGCCCGGACAGGTCTCGTGGTCGTGGCCCAGTTCATGGCCCACCTCGTGGTTGACGATCAGCGCCCGGTACTCCTCCACGGCCCCCTTGAACTGCGGAGATCCCTCCAGCCAGCGCTTGAGGTTCACCACGACGGTGTGGCCGGCCCGGCAGTTCGTCTCGCCGATCAGCTCCGGGGTGACCACCTCGCACAGCCGGTCGGTGGTCGCGGGTGTGGCGATCTTCACGGTGAAGTCCACCGGCTGGCCGGCCCCGACGAGCTGGAAGCCGTACGCCGGGTCCTTGATCCAGCCTCGGGGGTCCCCGAGGATCCTCTCCACGGACTGGGCCGCGGCGTTCGCGTCGACCCCGCTCCCGTCCTCGACCTCGATCCGCCACTTGCGGGCGGGCCCCTTGCCCTGCGGCTGCCCCGGACGGGAGGAGGCCGCGAAGGTGCCCGGGCCGGACCGGGGCGTCTTGCCCGCGGTCGGTCCGCCCCCCTCGCCGCCCGGCTTCGCGGGGTCGGCGGCGGGCTTCCCGGACCCGGCGGACCCTCCGGAGGCTCCGGACCCGGCCGAGGCCGGGGGAGGGGCGACGGCGGGGTCCTGGCCGGGCGCGGCGGAGGCGGCGCCGGGCGTACCGGGGGCCGGCGCGGCCACGGAATCCGAGACGGAGGAGGCGTCGTCCAGCGGCACGACCGCGTACGCGGTCGCCGCCACGGTGGCCACCGCCGCCGCTGCCAGGAGCGTGCGGTGGAGCCGCCTGCGCCGCTCGGCCCGCTCCCGGGCGCGGCGGCCGAGACGGGAACTTCGACCGTGACCGGTGGTATGGCCTGCCGGCATCGTGGAGCCCTTTGTTCGGGAACATCGTGTTTCGGTGGGCCTTCTCCAGGCCGTACGCGCCAGTCAACGCGGGCGCGCGTGCTCCGCGTAACTGTCCATCGGGCCAGTTGTGCCCCCGGCGGTGGGGCCCGGGGCCGCCTGCGAGAATGGCCCGGTATCAGCCCACCCGTACCGCACCGCACCTGAGGGGCCAACGCCAGTGACCCGCGCTTCCCTGGACAAGCAGCCGCACGAAGTCGCCTCCATGTTCGACGGTGTGGCGGCGAACTACGATCTCACCAACGACGTCCTCTCCCTCGGGCAGGCCCGCCTGTGGCGCAAGGAGGTCGCCAAGGCGGTCGGTGCGCGCCCCGGGCACACGGTGCTGGACCTGGCCGCCGGTACCGCGACCTCCTCGCTGCCGTTCGCCGCGACGGGCGCGTACGTCGTCCCCTGCGACTTCTCCCTCGGCATGCTCCGCGAGGGCAAGAAGCGGCACGCCTGGCTGCCGCTGACCGCGGGCGACGCGACGAGGCTGCCGTTCAAGGACGACGTCTTCGACACCGTGACGATCTCCTTCGGGCTGCGCAACGTGCAGGACACGGACGCCGCGCTGCGCGAGCTGTACCGGGTGACCAAGCCGGGCGGGCAGGTCGTGATCTGCGAGTTCTCGCAGCCCACGTGGGGCCCCTTCCGGACGGTGTACACGGAGTACCTGATGCGCGCCCTGCCGCCGGTGGCCCGCGCGGTCTCCTCCAACCCCGACGCGTACGTCTACCTCGCCGAGTCGATCCGCGAGTGGCCCGACCAGCCGGCGCTGGCCGGCCTGCTGCAGAAGGCCGGCTGGTCGAAGGTGGCCTGGCGGAACCTGAGCGGCGGCATCGTGGCGCTGCACCGCGGCGTCAAGACGGTCTAGGCGCAGGGCGCGGCGGACCCGTGGACTACCAGCCCCTCCTGGAGCAGATAGCGGCCGATGTCGCCCCCCTGGTGGGCGGCGGCACCCCGGCCGAGTACATCCCCGCGCTCGCGTCCGTGGACCCGGGG
The DNA here is from genome assembly GCF_001044425.1 of Streptomyces roseus. Taxonomy (GTDB): domain Bacteria; phylum Actinomycetota; class Actinomycetes; order Streptomycetales; family Streptomycetaceae; genus Streptomyces; species Streptomyces roseus. The sequence goes on along the minus strand of NZ_LFML01000006.1, from coordinate 43,449 downwards.
CAGTTCGGGATGGCCGTCGCCGATCTCGACGGGAAGGTCTACGGGGTGGGGGACTGGCAGGTCCCGTTCTCGGCCCAGTCGATCACGAAGGTCTTCGCGCTGGCGCTGGCGCTGGCCGAGGGCGGCGACAGCCTGTGGGAGCGGGTCGGGCGGGAGCCTTCGGGCAACCCGTTCAACTCCCTGGTGCAGCTGGAGTACGAGAACGGCGTTCCGCGCAATCCCTTCATCAACGCGGGCGCGCTGGTGGTCACGGACCGGCTCCAGACGCTGACGGGCGACGCGAGCAGCGAACTGCTGGAGTTCCTCCGTCAGGAGAGCGGCAACCCCGAGCTCGGCTTCGACGCGGAGGTGGCGGCCTCGGAGCAGTCGCACGGTGACCGCAACGCGGCGCTGGCGCACTTCATGGCCTCGTACGGGAACATCGACAACCCGGTGCCGACGCTGCTGGACCACTACTTCTGGCAGTGCGCGATCGAGATGAGCTGCGCGGACCTGGCACGGGCGGCGCGGTTCCTGGCCCGGCACGGGCTGCGGGCCGACGGGTCGCGGCTGCTGACGCGGAGCGAGGCGAAGCAGGTCAACGCGGTGATGCTGACCTGTGGGACGTACGACGCGGCGGGCGAGTTCGCGTACCGCGTCGGCCTCCCCGGGAAGAGCGGCGTGGGCGGCGGGATCGTGGCGGTGGTGCCGGGCGTGTGCACGCTGGCCGTGTGGTCACCGGGCCTGGACCCGCACGGCAACTCCGTCGCGGGTGTCGCGTCCCTGGACCGGTTCACGACGTTGACCGGTCTGTCCGTCTTCTGACGCGCCGCCCGCCCGCCCGCCCGCTCGCCCGGTCCGGCCGTGGCGGGCCTCTCCGCCCGGGCCGGGCTACCCCGCGGCCAGGACGAGTTCGTAGCGGCGGCCGTAACCGCGGCCGCCGGGGAGCGGGGAGCGCTCCGCCATGGTCATGCCGAGCCGTTCCGCGACCGCGATCGAGCGGCGGTTCTCGTCGTTGATCATCGCGACCACCCGCCCCAGCCCCGCGGCCCGCACGCGCTCCAGCGTCGCCAGGGCGGCGGCGTACGCGTAGCCCTTGCCCCACGCCGAGCGGCCCAGGCGCCAGCCGATCTCGATCTCGCCGACCGGCCCCCACGCCTTCTCCTGCGGCCACGGCTGCGCACCCGTGAAGCCGATCACCGCGCCGTCCGCGTCCAGCAGCGTCCACAGGCAGAAGCCGAGCTGTGCGTCGTGCATCCGCTGGCGCGCCGTGAACTCCTCGTACAGGGACAGCTCGGCCGGACCGCCGAGGAACTCCATCACGTCGGGGTCGTCGAAGACCTCGTGCCAGGCCCGGGCGTCCTCGTCGGTCGGCACGCGCAGCCGGACGGTGGGGAGCGAGGCGGGCGAGGTGGGCGAAGCGGTCATCGGGGCAGCCCTTCGGGTTCGTGATCTCTCTCGCTGCATAGACTGCACATGTCCCGTGCCGTTGGGCACCCCTTATCGAGCCTTCGGGAGACCCCGCAGTGACCGAGCCCCTCTCCGAACACTCCGCGGATGTGATCGTCGTCGGGGCCGGGCCCGCCGGCTCGACCACGGCCTACTACCTCGCCAAGGCCGGACTCGACGTCCTGCTGCTGGAGAAGACGGCGTTCCCGCGCGAAAAGGTCTGCGGTGACGGCCTGACCCCGCGCGCCACCAAGCAGCTGGTGGCGATGGGCATCGACGTCTCCGAAGAGGCCGGCTGGCTCCGCAACAAGGGCCTGCGGATCATCGGAGGCGGCCAGCGCCTCCAGCTGGACTGGCCGGAACTCGCCTCCTTCCCGGACTACGGACTCGTCCGCAAGCGCGACGACTTCGACGAGACGCTGGCCCGCCAGGCCCAGAAGGCCGGCGCCCGCCTGTACGAGCGCTGCAACGTGGGCGAGCCCGTCCGCGACCCGCGCACCGGGCACATCACCGGCGTGCAGGCGAAGCTGGGCGAGGAGAAGACCCCGGTCACCTTCAGCGCCCCGCTGGTGGTGGCCGCCGACGGCAACTCCTCGCGCCTGTCGCTCGCCATGGGCCTGCACCGGCGCGAGGACCGCCCGATGGGCGTGGCCGTCCGTACGTACTTCACCTCGCCCCGGCACGACGACGACTACCTGGAGTCCTGGCTGGAGCTGTGGGACCGGCGCGGCGCGCAGGACCGGCTGCTGCCCGGCTACGGCTGGATCTTCGGCATGGGCGACGGCACGTCCAACGTCGGCCTCGGCATCCTCAACTCCTCCTCCGCCTTCCGGGAGCTGGACTGGCGCGAGGTCCTCAAGGCCTGGTGCGCCTCGATGCCCGAGGACTGGGGTTACACGCCCGAGAACATGACGCAGCCGATCCGCGGCGCGGCCCTGCCGATGGCCTTCAACCGGCAGCCGCACTACACCAAGGGCCTGCTGTTGGTCGGCGACGCGGGCGGGCTCGTCAACCCGTTCAACGGCGAGGGCATCGCTTATGCGATGGAATCCGGGCAGATCGCCGCCGACGTCATCGTGCAGGCGCACGCCCGGGCCACTCCGGCCCAGCGCGAGCTCGCGCTGCACAGCTACCCGAAGGTGCTCAAGGAGACGTACGGCGGGTACTACTCGCTGGGCCGCGCCTTCGTGAAGCTGATCGGCAACCCGAAGGTCATGAAGGTCGCCGCGCAGCGCGGCCTGACGCACCCGGTGCTGATGCGCTTCACGCTGAAGATGCTGGCGAACCTGACCGACCCGTCGGGCGGCGACGCCATGGACCGCGTCATCAACGGCCTCTCGAAGGTGGCCCCCAAGGCCTGAGGCGGGGCCGGGTACTGGGCTAGGGAGCGGGGCGGACCGGTTTCTTGCCGGTTCGGCCCGCTTCGCCGGTTTCGGCCGGGGCCGGTTCCCCGCCGTGGACGGTCCGCACGCAGCGGGCCACCAGCACCGTGCCCCAGAGCAGCAGGGCGAAGGCAACGGCCCAGCCGAGTCCCAGGATGACGGGATGTCCGGGTTTGTGCCAAGGGCGGGTGGTGTTCAGCAGCCACCCGCCGACCGCGAGCAGGAAGAGCCCGGTCGCGGCGGGGACGGAAGTGGGGTCGGCGGCGCCGTCTTTCTCCTCGTACGCGTCGGTCATCACGGTCCGCCACCTCCTGGCCTGAATCGGGCGCTGCGCACCGCCATCCTCTCAGGGCGCCGGCGGACGCGGAAAGGGCCGGCACTCCGCCCCCGAGCGGGGGAGTGCCGGCCCTCGGGCCGTGCCGGGACGTACGCGGACGGCCCGGAGCGCGCCGAGACGCGCCGAGCGCGCTGAGAGGGGCTCAGGGAGCCCCTGGGGAAGCCCAGGTGCCCGGGACGGGCCTCGGGAGCGCCAGGAGCCTCAGAGGATGCGGACGGCGCCCGTCGGCTTGTCGTAGCTCAGGGAGCGCTCGACGATGCCCGTGCTGGGATTCTGGGCGCCCACGAACTTGCCGCCGCCGACGTAGATGGCGACGTGGTAGGCGTTGCCGCGGGAGCCCCAGTACAGGACGTCGCCGGGCTGGAGGGCGCTCAGGGAGACCGAGGTGCCCTCCGCCGACTGGTCCTGCGACATGCGCGGCAGGGAGACGCCGGCCTGGCGGTAGGCGGCCTGGACGAGGCCGGAGCAGTCGTACGAGGACGGACCGGTGCCGCCGCTGATGTACGCCTTGCCGACCTGCGCGCGGGCGAAGTTGACGATGGCGGCGGCGGAGCCGGTCGCCGGGGCGGTGACGGTGCCCGAGCCCAGCTCGGAGCCCGAGTCCGACGCGGAGGCGTTCTGGAGGCTGCCCCGGGAGGAGCTGCGGCCCGCGCGCTCGGCCTCGGCCTTGCGGTCCGCCTCCTCCTTCGCCTTCTTCTCGGCGTCGGCCTTCTGGGCCTCTTCCTTGGCCTTCTTCGCCTCGGCGGCAGCGCCCGTACGGGCCTGCTCCTCCTGGGTGCGCAGCTCACCGGTGACGGCGGCGGCGGCCGTGTTCTCGGCGGCGGTGGTGACGGCGGAGGAGACGTCGGCGGCCAGGTCCAGGTTCAGGACCGGCATTTCGAGCGTCGTCTCGGTCACGGGCTCGGACGGGGACGCGCTCGCCGTGCCGGCCATCGCCAGGGTGCTGAGGACGCCACCGGCGACTCCGGCGCGGACCGCGAGCTTCGAGGCGCTGCGACGGGGCTTCCGGTGGCTGGGTATGTGAGCGGTGTGGGACATGAGGACAACCGCTATCAGGGGGTCCGGGTTCCCTTCAAGAAACGTGGTCTGCGCCACAGTTGTTCGCGAACCGGGCTAACCGGGCGCGTCGCGCGTCTTATTGACGCCGTAACGGACGTATCGGACACGCCGTCACAAGGCTGTGATCAAGGGGTTTCAGCAATAAGTCCGAATTGATCTGCGACCTACCATCAGTGCGCACAGATGGCCAAGCCCCGTTTCGGAACCGAGAATCCGGTGTGGCGCAGGTCACGGATTCATCTCACTGTGAGGGCGCTGTGGTCCGTCCGTGATCCGGCCGTGAACTTCCCGTGGGCGCGGTCCCCCGCGCTCGTGAACGCGCGCACGCGCCGGGCGCCGTCCACTCGCGTCCCCGGAGCCTCCCCCGGCCGGGCGACGGCGATTTCCTTTACCCTGCAAGGCTTGATCCCGCAAATTTGCCTGCACTCGCCATCCTTTGATAGGGGCATCCGCCTTCCACCTGCGAAAACGGGGTCGGATGTCACCTTTGGTGATCATGTGGATGCTTCGCGTATGAAGATCACCACCTATCGGGCTTGATGATCGTTCGTCAGGTGGTGGAGATCACAAACTCGGTGTTGTTACCCGTGTCGCAGATCACAGAGGAGCAGGCATAAGATGCCCACCAGTCCGGCTTGTGAACTGCCTCACATGAGATCCCGTCGAGTTGGACGATCTTCGCGGGGCGGCCGGCACGGCGGTCCAACGGTCAAGGACGACTGGAAGGAGCGAGGAGCGTGAATGCGTACGCGCCCATCCTCGTGCTCGGCGCCCTCGGCGCAGGGTTTGCGATCTTCTCCGTGGTCATGGCCACGCTGATCGGCCCGAAACGGTACAACCGGGCGAAGCTCGAGGCGTACGAGTGCGGCATCGAGCCGACACCGACGCCGGCCGGCGGCGGCCGCTTCCCCATCAAGTACTACCTGACGGCGATGCTCTTCATCGTCTTCGACATCGAAGTTGTCTTCCTCTACCCCTGGGCGGTCACCTTCGACTCCCTGGGGATCTTCGGGCTCGTCGAGATGCTGCTCTTCGTGCTCACCGTCTTCGTGGCCTACGCCTACGTGTGGCGCCGCGGCGGCCTGGAATGGGACTGAGGGGCTGAATTTCCCATGGGACTGGAAGAGAAGCTGCCGAGCGGCTTTCTGCTGACCACCGTCGAACAGGCCGCGGGCTGGGTGCGCAAGTCATCCGTGTTCCCCGCGACCTTCGGCCTGGCCTGCTGCGCCATCGAGATGATGACCACCGGAGCGGGCCGGTACGACCTGGCCCGCTTCGGCATGGAGGTCTTCCGCGGATCCCCGCGCCAGGCCGACCTGATGATCGTGGCCGGGCGGGTCAGCCAGAAGATGGCGCCGGTGCTGCGGCAGGTGTACGACCAGATGCCCGCTCCCAAATGGGTCATCTCCATGGGGGTTTGCGCATCTTCAGGCGGAATGTTCAATAACTACGCGATTGTCCAGGGCGTCGACCACATCGTCCCGGTGGACATCTACCTCCCCGGTTGCCCGCCGCGCCCCGAGATGCTGATGGACGCGATCCTCAAGCTCCATCAGAAGATCCAGGGCGGAAAGCTCGGCGTGAACCGGGAAGAGGCGGCGCGCGAGGCGGAGGCGGCGGCCCTCAAGGCCCTCCCCACGATCGAGATGAAGGGGCTGCTCCGGTGAGCGACGCGAGCGAGACCTCCCCAGGCACCGACGGCACCGGGAACGGCAACGGCAACGGCACCGGGAACGGCAACAACGTTCCTGCCCCGCGGGTTTCCGCCGCCGGCCCCGAGGTGATCGGCGTCCGCAAGGGCATGTTCGGCGCCCGCAGCGGCGGCGACACCAGCGGCTACGGCGGCCTCGTCCGCACCGTGGCCATGCCGGGCGCGAGCCACCGCCCCTACGGCTCCTACTTCGACGAGGTCGTCGACGAGCTCGAAGGGGCGCTGGAGGAGCAGGACCTGCTCCCGCAGAACGCGATCGAGAAGGTCGTCGTCGACCGCGGCGAGCTGACCCTCCACATCGCCCGCGAGCACCTCGTCCGCGTCGCCAGGACCCTGCGCGACGACCCGGCCCTGCGCTTCGAGCTCTGCACCGGCGTCTGCGGGGTGCACTTCCCCGAGGACAAGAGCCGCGAGCTGCACGCCGTCTACCACCTGCGCTCGATCACCCACGGCCGGGTGGTGCGCCTGGAGGTCACGGCCCCGGACGCCGACCCGCACGTCCCGTCGCTCGTCTCCGTCTACCCGACGAACGACTGGCACGAGCGCGAGGCGTACGACTTCTTCGGTCTGGTCTTCGACGGACACCCGGCGCTGACGCGGATCATGATGCCGGACGACTGGCAGGGCTTCCCGCAGCGCAAGGACTACCCGCTCGGCGGCATCCCCATCGAGTACAAGGGCGCCCAGATCCCGGCTCCCGACCAGCGGAGGTCGTACAGCTGATGAACGCCCAGAACGCATCGAACAGCGCCTCCTCGGACACCGCGGCCTCCCGGGAGACCACCGAAGGCACCGTCTACACCGTCACCGGCGGGGACTGGGACGAGGTCGTCCAGTCCGCGGCGAAGGCCGACGACGAGCGGATCGTCGTCAACATGGGCCCGCAGCACCCCTCCACCCACGGCGTGCTGCGCCTCATCCTGGAGATCGACGGCGAGACCGTCACCGAGGCCCGCTGCGGCATCGGCTACCTGCACACCGGCATCGAGAAGAACCTCGAATTCCGGAACTGGACGCAGGGCACCACCTTCGTGACGCGCATGGACTACCTGACGCCGTTCTTCAACGAGACGGCGTACTGCCTCGGCGTCGAGAAGCTCCTCGGCATCACCGACCAGATCCCGGACCGCGCCACCGTCATCCGCGTCCTGCTGATGGAGCTCAACCGGCTCTCCTCCCACCTGGTGTGCATCGCCACCGGCGGCATGGAGCTGGGCGCGACCACGATCATGATCTACGGGTTCCGGGACCGCGAGCTGATCCTCGACATCTTCGAGCTGATCACCGGCCTGCGCATGAACCACGCGTTCATCCGCCCCGGCGGCCTCGCCCAGGACCTGCCCCCGGGCGCCGTGGACCAGCTCCGCGACTTCCTGGGCACCATGAAGAAGAACCTGCCGGAGTACGACAAGCTCGCCACCGGCAACCCCATCTTCAAGGCCCGCATGCAGGACGTCGGCTACCTCGACCTCACGGGCTGCATGGCGCTCGGCGCCACCGGCCCCATCCTGCGCTCGGCCGGCCTGCCGCACGACCTGCGCAAGGCGGACCCGTACTGCGGGTACGAGACCTACGAGTTCGACGCGGCGACCACCGAGAGCTGCGACTCGTACGGGCGGTTCCTGATCCGCCTGGAGGAGATGCGCCAGTCGCTGCGGATCATCGAGCAGTGCCTGGAGCGGCTGGAGCCGGGCCCGGTCATGGTCGCCGACAAGAAGATCGCCTGGCCCGCGCAGCTGGCGATGGGCCCGGACGGCCTCGGCAACTCGCTCGATCACATCAAGAACATCATGGGCACCTCCATGGAGGCCCTCATCCACCACTTCAAGCTGGTGACCGAGGGCTTCAGGGTGCCGGCCGGGCAGGCGTACGCGGCCGTCGAGTCGCCCAAGGGCGAGCTCGGCGTGCACGTCGTCTCCGACGGCGGCACCCGCCCCTACCGGGTCCACTTCCGCGACCCGTCCTTCACCAACCTTCAGGCCATGGCCGCGATGTGCGAGGGCGGCCAGGTCGCCGACGTCATCGTCGCCGTCGCCTCCATCGACCCCGTGATGGGAGGCGTCGACCGATGACAGCCAATCCGACCGGTCAAGGGGTGGGCCTGGGCATGCCCCAGCTTCCGGCCCCCGACTTCCCGGCCGACGTGCGCGCCCGGCTCGAAGCGGACGCGAAGGAGGTCATCGCCCGCTACCCCGACAGCCGCTCCGCGCTGCTGCCGCTGCTGCACCTGACCCAGGCCGAGGAGGGCTTCGTCTCGCGCACCGGCGTCCGGTTCTGCGCCGAGGTGCTGGGCCTGACCACCGCCGAGGTCACCGCCGTGGCCACCTTCTACACGATGTACCGGCGCAAGGCCTCCGGCGACTACCAGGTCGGGGTCTGCACGAACACCCTGTGCGCGGTCATGGGCGGCGACGCGATCTTCGACGAGCTCAAGGAGCACCTCGGCGTCGGCAACAACGAGACCACCCCCGACGGGAAGGTCACGCTGGAGCACATCGAGTGCAACGCGGCCTGCGACTACGCCCCCGTGGTGATGGTCAACTGGGAGTTCTTCGACAACCAGACCCCCGAATCCGCCAAGGCCATGGTCGACGACCTGATCGCCGGCCGGCCCGTCGCGCCGACCCGGGGCGCGCCGCTGTGCACGTACAAGGAGACGGCCCGGATCCTCGCCGGCTTCCCCGACGAGCGCGAGGGCGCGGTCGAGGCGAGCGGCGGCGCCGGCCCCGCCTCCCTGATCGGGCTGCGCATCGCGCGCGGCGAGACCCCGCAGCTCGGCAAGGTCGTGCACCCGCGTGGCGAGGCTTCTGCCGCCACCGAGGAGGGGGAGTGATGACGGTGACTGCCGAAATGCACGAGAACGGCGCCCCGGAGAAGCTGCTGGCGCCCGTCCTGTCGGCCTTCTGGGACGAGCCGCAGTCGTGGACGCTGGAGACCTACCACCGCCACGAGGGGTACGAGGGCCTGCGCAAGGCGCTCGCGATGACCCCGGACGACCTCATCGCCTACGTGAAGGACTCCGGTCTGCGCGGCCGCGGCGGCGCGGGCTTCCCCACGGGCATGAAGTGGCAGTTCATCCCGCAGGGCGACGGCAAGCCGCACTACCTCGTGGTGAACGCGGACGAGTCGGAGCCGGGAACCTGCAAGGACATCCCCCTCCTCTTCGCCAACCCGCACTCCCTCATCGAGGGAATGATCATCGCCTGCTACGCGATCCGCTCCGAGCACGCCTTCATCTACCTGCGCGGCGAGGTCGTGCCGGTACTGCGGCGCCTGCACGAGGCGGTGCGCGAGGCGTACGAGGCCGGATACCTCGGCGAGGACATCCTGGGGAGCGGGCTGAAGCTCGACATCACGGTCCACGCGGGCGCGGGCGCGTACATCTGCGGCGAGGAGACGGCACTGCTCGACTCCCTCGAAGGCCGGCGCGGACAGCCCCGGCTGCGCCCGCCCTTCCCCGCCGTCGAGGGCCTCTACGCGTGCCCCACTGTCGTCAACAACGTGGAATCCATCGCCTCGGTTCCCGCGATCCTCAACAAGGGCAAGGACTGGTTCAAGGCGATGGGGACCGAGAAGTCCCCCGGCTTCACGCTCTACTCCCTGTCCGGGCACGTCGCGGGCCCCGGCCAGTACGAGGCCCCGCTCGGCATCACCCTGCGCCAGCTCCTCGACATGAGCGGCGGGATGCGCCCCGGGCACCGGCTGAAGTTCTGGACCCCGGGCGGCTCCTCCACGCCCATGTTCACGGCCGAGCACCTGGACGTGCCGCTGGACTACGAGGGCGTCGGCGCGGCCGGCTCCATGCTCGGCACCAAGGCGCTCCAGTGCTTCGACGAGACGACCTGCGTGGTGCGGGCGGTCACCCGCTGGACCGAGTTCTACGCCCACGAGTCCTGCGGCAAGTGCACCCCCTGCCGCGAAGGCACCTACTGGCTGGTCCAGTTGCTGCGCGACATCGAGGCCGGCAAGGGCGTCATGTCCGACCTCGACAAGCTGAACGACATCGCCGACAACATCAACGGCAAGTCGTTCTGCGCGCTCGGCGACGGCGCCGCCAGCCCGATCTTCTCCTCGCTCAAGTACTTCCGCGAGGAGTACGAACAGCACATCACGGGCAAGGGCTGCCCCTTCGACCCCAGGAAGTCGACCCTCTGGGCTGACACGGAGGTGAACGCATGACCGTCACCACTCATGCTCCGACCGGTGGCGGAGAGGCCGCCGTGCCGCCCGAGGACCTGATCTCCCTGACCATCGACGGCATCGAACTGTCGGTGCCCAAGGGGACCCTCGTCATCCGGGCCGCGGAGCAGATCGGCATCGAGATCCCCCGGTTCTGCGACCACCCCCTCCTCGACCCGGTCGGCGCCTGCCGCCAGTGCATCGTCGAGGTCGAGGGCCAGCGCAAGCCGATGGCCTCCTGCACCATCACCTGCACCGACGGCATGGTCGTCAAGACGCAGCTGACCTCCCCGGTCGCCGAGAAGTCCCAGCGCGGGGTGATGGAGCTGCTGCTCATCAACCACCCGCTGGACTGCCCGGTCTGCGACAAGGGCGGCGAGTGCCCGCTGCAGAACCAGGCGATGTCCCACGGGCAGAGCGACTCGCGTTTCGAAGGCAAGAAGCGCACGTACGAGAAGCCCGTCCCGATCTCCACGCAGGTGCTGCTGGACCGCGAGCGGTGCGTCCTGTGCGCGCGCTGCACCCGCTTCTCCAACCAGGTCGCCGGCGACCCGATGATCGAGCTCCTGGAGCGCGGCGCGCTCCAGCAGGTCGGCATCGGCGAGGGCGACCCCTTCGAGTCGTACTTCTCCGGCAACACCATCCAGATCTGCCCCGTCGGCGCCCTCACCTCGGCCGCCTACCGGTTCCGCTCCCGCCCGTTCGACCTCGTCTCCTCCCCGAGCGTGTGCGAGCACTGCGCGGGCGGCTGCGCGACCCGGACCGACCACCGCCGCGGCAAGGTGCTGCGCCGGATGGCCGCCGAGGACCCCGAGGTCAACGAGGAGTGGATCTGCGACAAGGGCCGTTTCGGGTTCCGCTACGCGCAGCGGCCCGACCGGCTCACCACCCCGCTGGTGCGCGGCTCGGACGGGGTCCTGGCCCCGGCGAGCTGGCCCGAGGCCCTGGAGGCCGCGGCCGCCGGGCTCTCCGCGGCGCGCGGCCGGGCCGGGGTCCTGACCGGAGGCCGGCTCACCGTCGAGGACGCGTACGCGTACGCCAAGTTCGCCCGCGTCGTCCTCGACACCAACGACATCGACTTCCGGGCCCGGATCCACAGCGCGGAGGAGGCCGACTTCCTGGCCGCCGCCGTCGCCGGCACCGGCAAGGACCTCGACGGCCGGGGCGTGACGTACGCGAAGCTGGAGGCGGCCCCCGCCGTCCTGCTCGCCGGCATCGAGTCCGAGGAGGAGGCCCCCGGGGTCTTCCTGCGGCTGCGCAAGGCCCACCGCAAGCACAAGCAGCGGACCTTCGCCCTCGCCCCGTTCGCCACCCGCGGCCTGGAGAAGGCGGGCGGCGCGCTGCTGGCCGCCGCCCCCGGCACCGAGCCCGAGTGGCTCGACGCGCTGGCCTCCCGCACCGGCCTGGAAGCCGGCGGGGCCGAGGCCGCCGAGGCGCTGCGCCGAGCCGGTGCGGTCATCGTCGTCGGCGAGCGCCTCGCCGGTGTGCCGGGCGCCCTGACGGCCGCCGTACGGGCCGCCGCCGCGACCGGCGCGCAGCTCGTGTGGATCCCGCGCCGGGCGGGGGAGCGGGCCGCCGTGGAGGCGGGCGCGCTGCCCTCGCTGCTGCCGGGCGGCCGTCCGGCCACCGACCCGCGGGCCCGCGACGAGGTCGCCACCGCCTGGGGGCTGGACGAACTCCCGCACCGCTACGGCCGCGACACCGGCCAGATCGTCGAGGCCGCCGCGGGCCGCGAGCTCTCCGCCCTGCTGGTCGCGGGCGTCGAGATCGCCGACCTGCCGGACCCGGCCCGGGCGCTGGTCGCCCTCCAGGAGGCCTTCGTGGTCTCGCTGGAACTGCGGCCCGGGCAGGTCACCGACCACGCGGACGTGGTCTTCCCGGTCGCGGCCGTCGCCGAGAAGTCCGGTGCGTTCATCAACTGGGAGGGCAGGGTCCGGCCGTTCGAGGCCGCGCTCAAGCCCGACCAGATGACCCGCCGGCTCGCCCCCGCCGACGCCCGCGTCCTGCACATGCTGGCCGACGCGGCCGACCGGCCGATCGCGCTGCCCGACGTACACGCCGTACGCCGCGAGCTCGACGCGCTCGGCCCGTGGGCCGGGGAGCGCGCCGCCGCGCAGTCGGCGGACACCGCGCCCCTGCCCCGCCCGGGCGCCGGCGAGGCGGTCCTCGCGGGCCACCGGCTCCTGCTCGACCAGGGCCTGCTCCAGGAGGGCGACGAGGCCCTGGCCGGCACCCGGCACGAGGCGAGCGCCCGGCTGTCGGCCGCCACGGCCGCCGAGACCGGCGTCAAGGACGGCGACGTCCTCGCGGTGACCGGTCCCGCCGGCTCCGTGGAACTCCCGCTGCGGATCACGCGGATGCCCGACCGGGTGGTCTGGCTCCCGCTGAACTCCGCCGGGCACGGCGTCCTCGCCGACACCGGGGCCCACCCGGGCACCCTCGTACGGATCGGCCCGGCGACCCCGGCCGACGGCAGCGGCACCCCCGCGGAGGTGGGAGCGTGAACGCGGTACAGCTCGCGGCCGAGGACCTCTCCCTGTTCGGCAGGGACGTCTGGTGGCTGGTCGTGATCAAGGCGGTGTTCTGCTTCGCCTTCCTGATGGTGACCGTGCTCTTCTCCATCGTGTGGGAGCGCAAGGTCGTCGCCTGGATGCAGCTGCGCATCGGCCCCAACCGGCACGGCCCCTGGGGCATGCTCCAGTCGCTCGCCGACGGCGTGAAGCTGATGCTCAAGGAAGACATCATCGTCAAGCGGGCCGACAAGGTGGTGTACGTCCTGGCCCCGGTCATCGCGGCGATCCCGGCCTTCATGGCCATCGCGGTGATCCCGTTCGGCCCGGCCGGCGACGAGGTCTCGATCTTCGGCCAGCGCACCACGATGCAGCTCACCGATCTGCCGATCGCGATGCTCTACATCCTCGCGGTCGCCTCGGTCGGCATCTACGGCATCGTCCTGGCCGGCTGGTCCTCGGGCTCGACGTACCCGCTGCTCGGCGGCCTGCGCTCCTGCGCGCAGATGATCTCGTACGAGATCGCGATGGGCGCGGCCTTCGCCTCCGTCTTCCTCTACTCCGGGTCGATGTCGACCTCGGCGATCGTGGAGGCGCAGGCCGACCGCTGGTACATCGTGCTGCTGCCGGTGTCCTTCATCATCTACGTCATCACGATGGTCGGCGAGACGAACCGGGCGCCGTTCGACATGCCGGAGTCCGAGGGCGACCTCGTCGGCGGCTTCAACACCGAGTACTCCTCCATCAAGTTCGCGCTGTTCATGCTGGCCGAGTACGTCAACATGGTCACCGTCTCCGCGGTCTCGGTCACCCTCTTCCTCGGCGGCTGGCGGGCCCCGTACCCGATCAGCCACTTCTGGGAGGGCGCGAACCACGGCTGGTGGCCGATGCTCTGGTTCGTCATCAAGGTCCAGCTGCTGCTGTTCTTCTTCATCTGGCTGCGCGGCACGCTGCCCCGCGTGCGCTACGACCAGCTGATGAAGCTCGGCTGGAAGGTCCTGATCCCGGTCTCCGTGGTCTGGCTGATGCTCGTCGCCACCGTCCGGGCGCTGCGCAACGAGAACTACGACTTCTCGGAGATCGTGCTGTACGTCGGCGGCGGGGTCGTCGCGATCCTGCTGCTGTCCTTCGTCGCGGACCTCTTCCGCGACCGGAAGGAGAAGGCCGTCGCCGAGCAGGCCGGCGGGGCCGCCGGGGCCGAGCCCTTCGACCCGATGGCGGGCGGGTTCCCCGTACCGCCCAAGCCCGGCCAGCAGCTGGCACCCGTACCGCGCAGGCGGCCTCGCAGTGAGCGGGAGCTGATTGTCAGTGGCGGGACGAATACTGACAGTGACCGAGAGGAGGGTGCTGAGAATGTCTGACAAGTCCGACGCCGAACAGGGCGAGAAGTGGCAGAACCCGGTGGCCGGCTTCGGCGTGACCTTCAAGGCCATGTTCAAGAAGCGCCTCACCGAGCAGTACCCCGAGCAGCAGAAGACCACCGCCCCGCGCTTCCACGGACGGCACCAGCTGAACCGGCACCCGGACGGCCTGGAGAAGTGCATCGGCTGCGAGCTGTGCGCCTGGGCCTGCCCCGCCGACGCCATCTACGTGGAGGGCGCGGACAACACCGAGGAGGAGCGCTACTCCCCGGGTGAGCGGTACGGGCGGGTCTACCAGATCAACTACGCCCGCTGCATCCTGTGCGGGCTGTGCATCGAGGCCTGCCCGACGCGGGCGCTGACGATGACGAACGAGTTCGAACTGGCCGACGCCAGCCGGGAATCGCTCATCTACACCAAGGAGCAGCTGCTCGCCGGCCTGACCGAGGGCATGGTGGAGGCTCCGCACTCGGTCTTCCCGGGCACGGACGAGCAGGACTACTACCGCGGGCTGGTGACGGGGGCGGCTCCCGGGACGGTCCGCCAGGTGGCGCTCTCCAAGGGCGAGACCGCGGCCGGTGCCGAGGAGGTGCAGGCATGAGCGCCCTCGCAGCGGCCACCGCGACCTCCACGGGCGAGGCGGTCCAGTTCTGGGTCCTCGGCACCGTCGCCGTCATCGGCGCGCTGTCGACGATCCTCATGAAGAAGGCCGTGCACAGCGCGCTCAGCCTGGCCGGGACGATGATCATCCTGGCGGTCTTCTACCTCGCCAACGGGGCGTACTTCCTGGGCGTGGTCCAGGTCATCGTCTACACCGGCGCGATCATGATGCTCTTCCTCTTCGTGGTCATGCTCGTCGGCGTCACCGCCGCCGACTCCCTCAAGGAGACCCTCAAGGGACAGCGCTGGCTGGCCGTACTGTGCGGGCTCGGCTTCGGCGTCCTGCTGATCGCGGGCATCGGCAACGCCAAGCTGAACCACTTCAACGGGCTCGGCCGGGTCAACTCCGCCGGGCACGTTGAGGGGCTGGCCACGCTGATCTTCACCAAGTACGTGTTCGCCTTCGAGATCACCGGCGCGCTGCTGATCACGGCGGCCGTCGGCGCGATGGTCCTCACCCACCGCGAGCGCACCGAGCGGGCCGCCACCCAGCGCGAGCTCGCCGAGCGGCGCGTGCGCGAGGGCGTGCAGCTCCCGCCGCTGCCCGCGCCCGGCGTCTACGCCCGGCACAACGCGGTGGACGTCGCCGGACTGCTGCCGGACGGCACCCCGTCCGAGCTGACCGTCAGCAAGACGCTGCGCGCCCGCGGCCAGATCCGGGACGTGTCGAGCCAGGCGCTGAACGATCTGAAGGCGCTGGAGCAGGCGTCGGCGGAGCGCCTCGGCCGTGAGGAGGCCTCGAAGTGAATCCGGTCAACTACCTGTACCTGGCCGCCCTGCTGTTCACCATCGGCGCGGCCGGCGTGCTCATCCGCAAGAACGCGATCGTGCTGTTCATGTGCGTGGAGCTGATGCTCAACGCCTGCAACCTCGCCTTCGTCGCCTTCTCCCGGATGCACGGCAACCTCGACGGCCAGATCATCGCCTTCTTCACGATGGTCGTCGCCGCCGCGGAGGTCGTGGTGGGCCTCGCGATCATCGTGTCGATGTTCCGTACCCGCCACTCGGCCTCGGTCGACGACGCCAGCCTGATGAAGCTGTAAGGGGCGCTCACAGTGGAGAATCTGATCGGGCTGCTGATCGCGGCGCCCCTGCTCGGAGCGGCGGTGCTGCTCCTCGGCGGCCGGCGCCTCGACAAGGCCGGGCACTGGCTCGGCACCCTCTTCGCCGCCGCCTCCTTCGGCATCGGCGTTGCCCTGTTCACCGACATGCTGGGCCGCGGGGCAG
This sequence comes from Streptomyces roseus, assembly GCF_001044425.1. Lineage (GTDB taxonomy): Bacteria > Actinomycetota > Actinomycetes > Streptomycetales > Streptomycetaceae > Streptomyces > Streptomyces roseus. The sequence continues at coordinate 27,595 of NZ_LFML01000006.1, read as the reverse complement.
AGGACCGCACCCTGCACGAGAAGCTGTACACGTGGATCCCCGTCGAGGGCTTCCAGGCGGACGTCGCCTTCCAGCTCGACCAGCTGTCGATGACGTTCGTCCTGCTGATCAGCGGGGTCGGCACGCTCATCCACATCTACTCGATCGGGTACATGGAGCACGACGAGCGCCGCCGGCGCTTCTTCGGCTACCTGAACCTGTTCCTCGCGGCGATGCTGCTGCTGGTCCTCGCCGACAACTACCTGCTGCTGTACGTCGGGTGGGAGGGCGTCGGCCTCGCCTCGTACCTGCTCATCGGCTTCTGGCAGCACAAGCCCAGCGCGGCGACCGCCGCGAAGAAGGCCTTCCTGGTCAACCGGGTCGGCGACATGGGCCTGTCGATCGCGATCATGCTGCTGTTCACCACCTTCGGGACCTTCGCCTTCGGCCCGGTGTTCGCCTCCGTGGGCAACGCCACCGAGGGCAAGCTGACGGCGATCGCCCTGATGCTGCTGCTCGCCGCGTGCGGCAAGTCGGCCCAGGTGCCGCTCCAGTCCTGGCTCGGCGACGCGATGGAGGGCCCGACCCCGGTCTCGGCCCTGATCCACGCCGCGACGATGGTGACGGCGGGCGTGTACCTGATCGTCCGCTCGGCCGCCGTGTTCAACGGGGCGCCGGACGCCCAGCTGGTGGTCACCGTCGTCGGCGCGGTCACGCTGATCTTCGGTGCGATCGTCGGTTGCGCGAAGGACGACATCAAGAAGGCCCTCGCGGGCTCGACGATGTCGCAGATCGGGTACATGATCCTCGCCGCGGGCCTCGGCCCCGTCGGATACGTCTTCGCGATCATGCACCTGGTCACGCACGGCTTCTTCAAGGCCGGCCTCTTCCTCGGCGCGGGTTCCGTGATGCACGGGATGAACGACGAGGTGGACATGCGCAAGTACGGGGCCTTGAGGAAGTTCATGCCGGTCACCTTCGTCACCTTCGGCCTCGGCTACCTGGCGATCATCGGCTTCCCCGGTCTGTCCGGCTTCTTCTCCAAGGACATGATCATCGAGGCGGCCTTCGCCAAGGGCGGCACCCAGGGCTGGATCCTCGGCGGGGTGGCCCTGCTGGGCGCCGGCATCACCGCCTTCTACATGACCCGGGTCATGCTCCTCACCTTCTTCGGCGAGAAGCGCTGGCAGCCCGATGCGCAGGGGCACGAGCCGCACCCGCACGAGTCCCCGAGCTCCATGACCATCCCGATGATCATCCTGGCGTTCGGGTCCGTGTTCGCCGGAGCCTTCTTCGAGATCGGCGAGCGCTTCCTGAAGTGGCTGGAGCCCGTCACCGGCTACGAGCACGGCAACTCGCCGGTCAGCGCCATGGCGGTGACCGCGTCCACGATGGTCGTCCTGGTCGTCGGCGTCGCCCTCGCCTGGTCGATGTACGGCCGGCGGCCCGTCCCGGTCGTCGCCCCGCGCGGCTCGCTCCTCACGCGGGCGGCCCGGCGGGACCTGTACCAGGACGACTTCAACCACGTCGTGCTGGTGCGCGGCGGGGAGCACCTGACCCGCTCGCTCGTCTACCTCGACCACAGCCTGGTCGACGGGGTGGTCAACGGGACGGCCGCCGCGGTCGGCGGGGCCTCGGGCCGGCTGCGCAAGCTGCAGAACGGCTACGCCCGCAGCTACGCGGTCTCGATGTTCGGGGGCACGGCGATCCTCGTCGCCGCGACCCTGCTGATGAGGGCGGTGTGAGATGAGTTTCCCGCTTCTTACGGTGACGGCCGCGGTTCCCGCGGTCGGCGCCGTCCTGACGGCGGCCGTCCCGGCCGCCCGCAGGACCGCCGCCAAGTGGCTGGCGCTGCTCTTCTCGCTGGCGACGCTGGCCCTGGCCGTGCTCGTCGCGGTCCGCTTCGAGCCCGGTGGCGCCCGCTACCAGCTCACCGAATCACACGCCTGGATCGCCGACTTCGGCGTGCGCTACGAACTGGGCGTCGACGGCATCGGGGTGGCGCTCATCGCGCTCACCGCCCTGCTGATCCCGTTCGTGATCGGGGCCGGCTGGAACGACGCCGACCCCCTGGAGACCTCTTCCTCCCGCTGGCGGCCGACGCAGGGCTTCTTCGCCCTGATCCTCATGGTCGAGGCGATGGTGATCATCTCCTTCGAGGCCACCGACGTCTTCCTCTTCTACATCTTCTTCGAAGCCATGCTCATCCCGATGTACTTCCTCATCGGCGGCTTCGGGGACCGGGCCCACGCCGGCTCCGACGAGAACGCGGCCGCGCAGCGCTCGTACGCGGCGGTCAAGTTCCTCCTCTACAACCTGGTCGGCGGCCTGATCATGCTGGCCGCCGTCATCGGCCTGTACGTGGTCGCCGGGAACTTCTCGCTCCAGGAGATCACCGCCGCCCGCGCCGCGGGCACGCTCGACATGGCGACCAACACCGAGCGGCTGCTGTTCCTCGGCTTCTTCTTCGCCTTCGCGGTGAAGGCCCCGCTGTGGCCGCTGCACACCTGGCTGCCGAACGCGATGGGCGAGGCCACCGCCCCGGTCGCCGTCCTGATCACCGCGGTCGTCGACAAGGTCGGCACCTTCGCGATGCTCCGCTTCTGCCTCGGGCTCTTCCCCGAAGCCAGCAAGTGGGCCACGCCCGCGATCCTCGTCCTGGCCCTGATCAGCATCGTCTACGGCGCCCTGGTCGCGGTCGGCCAGCGGGACATCAAGCGCCTGGTGGCGTACGCCTCGATCTCCCACTTCGGGTTCATCATCATGGGCATCTTCGCGATGACCTCCCAGGGGCAGTCGGGCGCGACGCTGTACATGGTCAACCACGGGATCTCGACGGCCGCGCTGATGCTGGTCGCGGGCTTCCTGATCTCGCGCCGCGGCTCCCGGCTCATCGCCGACTACGGCGGTGTGCAGAAGGTGGCCCCGGTGCTGGCCGGCACCTTCCTGATCGGCGGCCTCGCCACCCTGTCGCTGCCGGGGCTCGCGCCCTTCGTCAGTGAATTCCTGGTCCTGGTCGGCACGTTCGCCCGGTACCCGGTCATCGGCATCATCGCCACCATCGGCATCGTGCTCGCCGCGCTCTACACGCTGGTGCTCTACCAGCGCACGATGACCGGCCCCGTGAAGGCGGAGGTCTCCGGGATGCACGACCTGCGCCTGCGCGAGGTGCTGGTGGTCGCCCCGCTGATCGTGCTGCTCATCGGGCTCGGCGTGTACCCGAAGCCGCTCACCCAGATCGTCAACCCGGCGGTGGAGCACACCATGTCCGACGTCCACGAGAAGGACCCCAAGCCACAGGTGGCCGTCGAGGCCAAGAACGGGGAGGCGGCGAAGTGAGCACCATGGCTGCGGCCCGTGGGCTGCTGACCCTGGCGGCCGGGCAACCGGTCGACCGGATCCCGGCCCCGCACATCGAATACGCCCAGCTCGCGCCCACGCTGATCGTGGTGGGCGCGGCGGTCCTCGGAGTCCTCGTCGAGGCCTTCGTACCGCGCAAGTCCCGCTACTACGTCCAGGTGTTCCTCGCCGTCGCCGCGCTGGCCTCGGCCTTCGCGGCGGTCGTCGGCCTCGCCGCCGGCGGGTACGGCAGCGACAAGGCGCACATCGCGGCGATGGGCGCGGTGGCCGTGGACGGCCCGGCCCTGTTCCTCCAGGGGATCATCCTGCTGTCGGCGGTCGTCGCGGTCTTCACCTTCGCCGAGCGGCGCCTGGACCCGGCCGCCCACGGCAACCGGGTGGACTCGTTCGCCGCGCAGGCGGCGTCCGTCCCGGGCAGCGAGAGCGAGAAGGCCGCCGTCAAGGCGGGCTTCACCACCACCGAGGTCTTCCCGCTGGCCCTGTTCGCGGTCTCCGGCATGCTGGTCTTCCCCGCGGCCAACGACCTGCTGACGCTGTTCGTGGCCCTGGAGGTCTTCTCCCTCCCGCTGTACCTGCTCTGCGCCGTCGCCCGCCGCCAGCGGCTGATGTCGCAGGAGGCGGCGGTCAAGTACTTCCTGCTCGGCGCCTTCTCCTCGGCCTTCCTCCTCTTCGGCATCGCGCTGGTCTACGGGTACGCGGGCTCGGTCTCGTACGCGGCGATCGCCGACGTGGTCGACGGTACGGTCACCAAGATCGACCCGGCGCTCGCCGACACCATGGGCAACGACGCGCCGCTGCTGATCGGCGGGGCGCTGATCCTGATGGGCCTGCTCTTCAAGGTCGGCGCGGTCCCGTTCCACATGTGGACCCCGGACGTCTACCAGGGCGCCCCGACCCCGGTCACGGGCTTCATGGCGGCGGCGACCAAGGTGGCCGCGTTCGGTGCGCTGCTGCGCCTGCTGTACGTGGTCCTGCCGGGCCTGCGGTGGGACTGGCGGCCGGTGATGTGGGGCGTGGCGATCCTGACGATGCTGGCCGGTGCGGTGATCGCGGTGACCCAGACCGACGTGAAGCGGCTGCTGGCGTACTCGTCGATCGCGCACGCGGGCTTCATCCTGGCCGGTGTGATCGCGACCTCGGCGGAGGGCGTCAAGTCCGTCCTGTTCTACCTGGGCGCGTACTCCTTCGTGACGATCGGCGCGTTCGCGGTGGTCACGCTGGTGCGCGACGCGGGCGGCGAGGCGACGCACCTGTCCAAGTGGGCCGGTCTGGGCCGCCGTTCGCCGCTGACGGCGGCGGTGTTCGCGGTGTTCCTGCTGGCCTTCGCCGGCATCCCGCTGACCTCCGGCTTCGCCGGCAAGTTCGCCGTGTTCAAGGCGGCGGCGGAGGGCGGCGCCGGGGTGCTGGTCGTGGTCGGTGTGATCTCGTCCGCGATCGCCGCGTTCTTCTACATCCGGGTGATCGTCCTGATGTTCTTCAGCGAGCCGAAGGCCGACGGCCCGACGGTGGCCGTCCCCTCGCCGCTGACGATGACCACGATCGCGGTGGGTGTGGCGGTGACGCTGGTCCTGGGCGTGGCCCCGCAGTACTTCCTGGACCTGGCGGGCCAGGCGAGCACGTTCGTGCGGTAGCCCCGCCACTTCCACGACTGGGCCCGGCCCCCTCCGGGGGGCGGGCCCAGCGGCGTGTTCCGCTTGAACACGATCGGCGCTACGGCGAGCTCGATCAGGTGATGCGCGCCTATCTCGGGCAGCCCGCAGACGATACGAGCGAACAGCGCAGCCGTGCCCTGGACGCCTATCTGCGCCACACCTGGCACACCCGGCCTTGGGCCATCGCCGAGGCAGAGCGCCAACTGCGCGAGTACAGCCGAAATCCCCCGGGCCGCCTGCGGATCGGTCTCGGCGAGTTCTACGCCGTCCCCGACACCGGGATGCCGCAGTCCGCGGTCGGCGACTGGCTGCTCGTGCTCGCGGACCACCTCAAGCGGAGCATCGAGGAAGGCGTCGACGAGTTCCCCGGCCACGAGGCCGCCGTCGCGGACTACGCCGCCACCACCGACCCCCAGCTCACCGCCCGCCTCGTCGGCGAGCTCCACGAACTCCTCGCCCTTCCGCTGGACGAAGCCGACTACGCCCTGGCCGCAGCGGAACTCGGCATGGAGGTCGCCCCGCCCGAGCCGTTTTCGTACGGCGCGTGGTTCCAGTCGGTGGCGACGGGCCTGGCGCGCGGCTGATTCGACGAGCCGTCCGCCGCGCAGCAGGTCGAGCGCTTGGCGGACGGTGTTGCGGCCGGCTCCGTACTCGGCGGCGAGGACGTCCTCCAGCGGCAGGACCCCGCCCTGGTCCGGCCCAAGGGCCGGACCGGGCCGTGTCTAGCGGGATCCCACAATGCGGCCGGTGACCTCGCCGAGGCCGACGCGGGTGCCCTGGGGGCCCGGCGCCCATGCGGTGAGGGTGACGGTGTCCCCGTCCTCCAGGAAGGTGCGCTTGCCGTCGGAGAGCTCGATGGCGTCGCGGCCGTTCCACGTCAGTTCGAGCAGCGAGCCGCGCTGGCCGACCTCGGGTCCGCTGACCGTGCCCGAGCCGTAGACGTCGCCGGTGCGCAGGGAGGCGCCGTTGACGGTCATGTGCGCGAGCTGCTGGGCGGCGGTCCAGTACATCGTCGCGAACGGCGGCTGCGCGACCTCCTGCCCGTTGATGGAGACGGTGATGCGCAGGTCGAAGCCGCCGGGCCGGTCGGCTTCGGCGTCGTCGAGGTACGGCAGGAGGGGGAAGTCGCGGGCGGGCGGGGCGACCCGGGCCGCCTCCAGGGCCTCCAGCGGGGTGACCCAGGCGGAGACCGAGGTGGCGAAGGACTTGCCGAGGAAGGGGCCGAGCGGCACGTACTCCCAGGCCTGGATGTCGCGGGCCGACCAGTCGTTGAGCAGGAACAGCCCGAAGACGTGGTCCTCGAAGTCCGCCAGCGGCACCGGGCGGCCGTGCTCGGACGGGGTGCCGACGACGAAGCCGACCTCCGCCTCGATGTCGAGCTTGACGGACGGGCCGAAGACCGGCGCCGGGTCGGAGGGCGCCTTGCGCTGCCCGCAGGGCCGTACGACGTCCGTCCCCGAGACCACGACCGTGCCGGAGCGGCCGTGGTAACCGATCGGCAGGTGCTTCCAGTTGGGGGTCAGCGCCTCGCCGTCCGGGCGGAAGATGCGGCCCACGTTGGTGGCGTGGTGCTCGCTCGCGTAGAAGTCGACGTAGTCGGCGACCTCGTACGGCAGGTGCAGGGTGACGGCGTCGAGCGGGAAGAGGTGCGCCTCGACCGTCTCGCGGTGGCCCGGGTCGGTCACCCACGCGGTCAGCGCGCGGCGTACGTCGCGCCAGGCGGTGCGGCCGGCGGCGAGCAGCGGGTTGAGCGAGGACTGCCCGAGCAGCGCGGCGTACGGGGAACCGAGCGCCGCCGCGGCCGCACCCGCGTCGAGCACGTGTGCGCCGATGCGCACGCCGATACGACGGCGCTCGGGCTCGTCGCCGGCGGCCCCGGCGGCCCCGGCGGTCGAGAAGACGCCGTACGGGAGGTTGTGCGGCCCGAACGGGTCGCCCTCGGGGACATCGAGGGGGCTCTGCTGGGGCATGGGGTACTGCCTCGCTTTCGCTGCGGACCGGGGGTGTCCCGGGGGCTGGTTGATACGTTACGTGGCCAGTGGGGCCGGTGGGAGGCCGGATTCGGGCTCTATTTGTAGGACTTGTCCAAAGGGGTCCGTATCCTTGCGCCGTGACTTCCGCCCCGCTTTCGGCCTCCCCGTTCGCCTTGATCGCCACTGACCTGGACGGGACCCTGCTGCGCGCCGGAGACACCGTCTCCGCCCGCTCGTACGCGGCGCTCGCGACGGCGCGCGCCGCGGGCGCCCAGCACATCATCGTCACCGGACGCCCCGTTCCGCAGGTCCGTCACGTATTGGACGACCTCGGCTACGAGGGGCTCGCGGTGTGCGGGCAGGGCGCGCAGGTGTACGACACGGCGGACGCGCGCCTGTTGCACTCCGTCGCGCTGGACCGGGAGCTGGCCGAGGTGGCGCTCGGGAAGATCGAGGCGGAGATCGGCGAGGTCTACGCGGCGGTCAACCAGGAGGGGGTGGACGCCGAGATGCTGATAGGGCCGGGCTACCGCATGTGGCATCCGCACCTGCCGACGGTGCGGGTGCGCAGGCGGTGCGACCTGTGGGCCGCCCCGATCAACAAGGTGCTGCTCCAGCACCCGGAGCTGGACGACGACGAGCTGACGCGGGTCGCGCGCGCGGTGGTCGGGGACCTGGTCAACGTGACCATGGCCGGGGAGCACACGGTGGAGCTCCAGCCGCCGGGCGTCAGCAAGGCGAGCGGGCTCGCGCTGGCGGCCGAGGTGCTGGGCGTCGGCCCGTCGTCGACGATCGCCTTCGGCGACATGCCGAACGACATCCCGATGTTCGCGTGGGCGGCACACGGGGTGGCGATGGCCAACGCCCACCGCGAGCTGGTGGCGGTGGCCGACGAACTGACCCTCTCCAACGAACAGGACGGCATCGCGGTGGTCCTGGAGCGGCTCTACCCGGGCTGAGCGCCCGCCCCGCCGCTCGTTTCCGGCCCCGCAGGGCGCCCCCAGGCGCCCTCCCTCTCCCCCCCTCAGCCCGCCGCCCTCGGAAGGCGCCGCTCCCACGTCCGGTGGAACACCACTTCCTCCCCCGCCCGGCACACGACCTCGTTCGAGGTCAGGAACCCGCCCTCGTCACAGCGGACCTCCGACCGCGTCTCCACCCGGGCGTCCCAACCCGAATCCGGCCGGTGCAAGCGGATCCGCCACTGCGAGCGCGTCCGCGCCGACAAGGCGTCCGCCGAGTCGATCTCGTACACCTCCCGTGCCTCCTCCCCGTACTCCAGCCCGTCCGGAAACACCCGCGTGCCCCCGTACCGCGGGTCCACCTCCAGCCGCCACCGTCCCCGCGCCACGTCCCGTACGACCACCCGCTCCGGCCCCGGCTCGTCCAGCGTGGCCGGATACGACACCCCCAGCGGCTCGGCCTGCTCGGGCGGCTCGAAGCGGACCTCCGCGTCCGCGGCGGCCGCCGCCCCGGCCGCGGCCCGCACCGGCAGCACCACCGCACTCCCCGCCGGATCCACCGTCCACCCCGCCTCCGAGCCGGCTCGCGGCCAGATCCACGGCCAGTACGCCGAGGAGAGCGCGAGCCGGATCCGGTGCCCGGGGGCGAAGCGGTGCCCGATGCCGTTCAGCTCGAACACCACGTCCTCGTACGCGCCCACCGGCCACGGCACCGCCTTGTCCCGCCCCAGCCGCGCCGAGAGGTTCAGCGCGCCCCGCGTCACGAGCGTCGAGGACCCGTCGGGCGCCACGTCGCACAGCCGCGCCACCACCTGCCCGTACGGGACGTCCATCCGCAGCCGGGCCGTCACCTGCGCCCGCCCGAGGATCTCCACCGGCTCGCGCCCCACCGGGAACTCGAAGCAGGCCGACTTCGCGTCCTCCTCCCGCTGGTCCGGCGGCAGGTCCGCGTCGTTGCCGAACGGGAAGAACCGCCCCGCGTCCAGCCCCGTGTGCTGCGGCGAGGCCACGGCCACCGGCGCGCCCTGGAGCGCGTACGTGACCGGGGTGACGGAAGGGGAGGGCCACCCGGCGTCCGCGACCCACCTCCCCGGCAGCACCTCGTACGAGGTCGCCGGCGGATGGGAGTCCGAGATCCACGACCGCAGCAGCGGCTCGTCCATCACCCCGTTGTCCTCGCCCTTCAGCCAGTGGTCCCACCAGCGCAGGGTCTCCTGGAGGAAGCCGATCGCGGGACCGGGCGGCAGCCCGCGGTCCGGGTACTGGTGCGACCAGGGCCCGATCAGCCCGCGCACCCGGTCGTGCGGCAGGTGGGAGACCAGCCTCAGCACCGCGTCCCGGTAGGGGTCGTGCCAGCCGCCCACCGCCAGCACGGCCGCGCCGATCGCCCCGTAGTCCTCGCAGACGCTGCCGTGGCGCCAGTAGTCGTCCCGCGTCTGGTGGGCGAGCCAGGTGTGGATCAGGGGTTCGACGGCCTCCAGCCGCGCCAGCCACTGCTCGCGCCAGCCGTCCCCGGCGTACAGCGGGTCCGGCGGCCGCGCCGCGAAGGCCAGCATGGTCGCCGCCCACGCGTGCATGTCCACGGCCAGCACCGAGCCGCCCATGTAGTGGACGTCGTTGTCGTACCGGTCGTCCGTCGAGCAGACCGTTACGACGGCCTTCAGGGCCTCGGGGGCCAGCGCCGCGATCTGGAGGGAGTTGAACCCGCCCCATGAGATCCCGAACATCCCCACCGACCCCGTGCACCACGGCTGCTCCGCCAGCCACTCCACGACCTTGACCCCGTCGGCCAGTTCCCGCGGGTCGTACTCGTCGCCCGGGTTCCCTCCGCTGCAGCCGTGGCCCCGTACGTCCACCCGGACCGAGGCGTAGCCGTGGCCCGCGTACCAGGGGTGGCGCTGCCAGTCGCGCGGCGCGGTCCAGTCGGTCAGCCGGTACGGCAGGTACTCCAGCAGGGCCGGGACCGGCTCGTCGGTCACGGGCCGCCAGATCCGGGCGTACAGCTCCACGCCGTCGGGCATCGGGATCCGGACATCTTCGTGGGCCGTCCCGTACGGGAACTCGGTACGGATGATCATGCGGGAACCACCACCTGGGCTCTCAGTGGACGGGGTGCATCGTGCGGCGCAGCCACGGCGCCAGGGCGATCACGGCCAGCCCCGCCGCCACCGCGACCGCTCCGTTGACGCCGAAGTACGCGGGGGCGGACACCTGGCCGTAGACCTTGACCACCTGGGCCTGGATGCCGTTGGCCAGGGCGAGCGAGAGGAACCACAGCGCCATGGTCTGGCTCGCGAAGGCCTTCGGGGCGAGCTTGGTGGTGGCCGACATGCCGGAGGTCTCCAGCAGGACGTCGCCGAGGCCGAGCAGCAGGTACGAGCCGACGATCCACCAGGCGGCCATCTGGTACGCCTGGCCGCCGTGCCCCGAGGTCGGGACGACCATCAGCAGGAAGGACAGGCCGCCCAGGACCACCCCGATGGCGATCTTGTTCGAGGCGTGCGGCTGGCGGTGGCCCATCTTGGCCCACAGCGCGGCGACGACCGGGGCGAGCGCCACCTCGAACGCGCCGAGCGCGGAGGCGTACCAGCTCGCGGGGAAGTGGAAGCCGAGGATCTCGGTCCGGGCGTTCGTCGACGCGAGGAGCATCATCGTGGAGTACGCCTGGAAGAGGATGAAGTTGAAGGCGACGGAGGCGAGGAAGAGCACCACGTACGGGCGCAGCCGTCCGCGTTCCTCGCGCGTCACCCGCGGGCTGCGGAACATCACCGCGAAGCAGACGACCGGAGCGATCACCGAGACCAGGGTGAGCAGGTCGACGAAACGGCCCATCGTCAGCCACCCGACGGCGCCCAGAAGGGTGGCGAGGGCGCCCGCGGCGAGGAGTCCGGCGACGATCCGCCGGACGGCGCGGCGCATCGCGGCGGGGGCGAGGGCGTACTCGGCCGAGTGCTTTCGCCCGGCCAGGTGGCGGCGGCCCAGTACGTACTGGACCAGGCCCGCGGTCATGCCGACGGCGGCGGCGGAGAAGCCCCGGTGCCAGCCCTGGTGCTCGCCGAGCCAGCCGGTGATCAGGGGGCCGGCGAAGGCGCCGGTGTTGATGGCCATGTAGTACAGGGCGAAGCCGGCGTCGCGCCGGTCGTCGTCCGTCCGGTACAGCTTGCCGACCATGCTGGCCACGTTGGGCTTGAGCAGGCCGGTGCCCGCGCTGATCAGGCCGAGGCCCGTCCAGGTCATGGCGGCCGTCGGCACCGCCATGGCGTAGTGGCCGCAGGCGATCAGGACGCCGCCCCAGAGCACGGCCCGGTACGAACCGAGGATCCGGTCGGCGAGCCACCCGCCGGCCACGGAGACGAGGTAGACCATGGTCCCGTAGGCCGCCGAGACGGAGGCCGCGGTGCCCGGGTCCATGCCGAGGCCGCCGTTCGCCACCGTGTCCGCGAAGTAGAGGACGAGGATGGCCTGCATGCCGAGGAACGAGAAGCGCTCCCAGACCTCCAGTCCGGACAGCGTGGCGAGGCCCCGGGGATGGCCGAGGAACGCGTGGCCGTCGGAGGGCGGCGGCTGGTCCGCCTCCGGGTCGACCGGTTCCGCCGGGTCCTCCATTGCCGTGTCAGTTCTGGACAAAACGTATTCTCCGGTTGTTTCGGCTCCTCAAGAACATACCGGTGCGCAACGGGCAGTGCGCGGGTGGCGACATGACGGCCGCTCTCGGTGATCGAAAACAGACCGGATACGCTGGCTTGAGTGATGGCAGCGACACATCGACAATCCAGGTGATCGTCAGCGTGATCGTCAGCAGACAGGAGTACCCCTCGTGACCGTCGTCGGGCCGTTCGGACTGAGCGTGCGGGACCAGGCTCTTGAGACCGATGTCCAGGCCGGACTGGCCGCCGTCGAGGCGGGTCTGCTGGAGGCCACCAAGAGCGAAGTCCCCTTCATCACCGAGGCCGCACAGCACCTGGTCAAGGCCGGCGGCAAGCGGTTCCGGCCGCTGCTGGTGATGCTCGCCTCCCGATTCGGCGATCCCTACGCGCCCGGCATCGTGCCCTCCGCGGTGGTCGTGGAGCTCACCCACCTGGCGACGCTCTACCACGACGACGTCATGGACGAGGCGGACGTGCGCCGCGGGGTGGCCAGCGCCAACGCCCGCTGGGGCAACTCGGTGGCCGTCCTGACGGGTGACTTCCTCTTCGCCCGCGCCTCGCACATCCTGGCCGACCTCGGACCCGAGGCCGTCCGCATCCAGGCCGAGGCCTTCGAGCGGCTGGTCACCGGTCAGATCCTGGAAACGGCCGGCCCGCGCGACGGCCGCGACCCCGTCGCGCACTACCTCGACGTCATCGCCGGCAAGACCGGCTCGCTGATCGCGGTCTCCGGCCGCTTCGGCGCGCTGATGTCGGGGGCCGACGAGTCGGTCGTCGACATCCTGACCCAGTACGGCGAGCGCCTCGGCACCGCCTTCCAGCTCGCCGACGACGTCCTGGACATCGCCTCCGACTCGCACGAGTCCGGCAAGACCCCGGGCACCGACCTGCGCGAGGGCATCCCGACGCTGCCCGTACTGCGGCTTCGCGAGATGGCGGCCCGGGGCGGCGACCCCGCCGACCTGGAGCTCGTGGGCCTCCTGGACGGGGACCTGAGCGACGACGCCCGCCACGCGGAGGTGCTGGCCCGGCTGCGGGTGCACCCCGCGCTGGAGCAGGCCCGCCGCGACACGATCCGCTACGCGCAGGACGCGCGGGCCACGCTGGCGCCGCTGCCGGAGTGCTTCGCGAAGTCGGCGCTCGAAGAGCTCTGCGACGCGGTGGTGCACCGGGCCGGCTAGCCGACCGCCCGAAGGACGCAACCGGTGTGCCCGGATACGTCCGGGCAGGACAGCCCGCGGGGCGAAGGGCCCGGCGTCCCCTACGGGTAGGGGACGCCGGGCCCTCCTCGTGTCATCCCTGGGGCGTACGCCGAGTTGGCCCCGGGGAGTGACGCCCCGACCCCCTCCCCTTTGGTCAGATGGAGACACACCAGAACGGGTGACACGGAGGTAGGGGCAGACATGGCAACGAACGCAAAGACCCGCAAGGCCGCCCGGTACGCAGTACCGGTAGCGGTGGCGGGTGTGGCCGCCGCGACCGTGGCGATGGTCCCGGCCTTCGCGAACTCCGGCGGTCCGGACCTGCCGAAGGTGACCGCGCAGCAGCTGATCGAGAAGATCGCCGCCTCCGACGTGCAGCAGCTGTCGGGCAGCGCGAAGATCAGCACCGACCTGGGCCTGCCGAAGCTGGCGAGCGGCTTCCTCGGCGGCTCGGGCGTCTCGGGCGGCTCGGCCAACCCCGAGGACAAGATCGCGCAGCTGGCGAACGGCTCGCACACCCTGCGCGTCGCGGCCGACGGCCCGGACCGCCAGAAGCTCACGTTCGTGGACGGCAAGGACGAGTACAGCCTGATCCACAACGGCGCCGACGTGTGGGGCTACGACAGCAAGGCCAACGAGGTCTGGCACGAGAAGAACCCCGGGGCGGCGGCGGGCAAGGACGAGAAGAAGACGGCCCACCGGCTGGGCGGCGCCTCGCCCCAGCAGCTGGCCCAGGAGGTGCTGAAGGCCGCCGGCCCGACCACGGACGTCAGCGTGGGCGAGACCGCGCAGGTGGCCGGCCGGGACTCGTACCAGCTCGTCCTGAAGCCGAAGCAGGGCGGAACCACGGTCGGCTCGGTCAAGATCGCGGTGGATGCCAAGAACGGCGTGCCGCTGCGGGTCCAGCTGCTCGCGGCCGAGGGCGGCAAGCCGATCGTCGACGCCGGGTTCACCAAGGTGGACTTCGCCAAGCCCTCCGCCGACACCTTCGCGTTCACCGCGCCCAAGGGCGCCAAGGTGACCGAGGGCGCCACCGAGGCGGGCAAGGACGGCCACGGCAAGGAGTTCAAGGGCCTGGACTCCTTCCCCGGCCTGGACGCCCTGACCGGCGGCATGGGCGGCAAGGGCGGCGAGACGAAAATGCTCGGCGAGGGCTGGGCGACCATCGCCCGCATCGACACGGGCGCCGGCAAGGGCCTCCAGGACCTGGAGAAGTCCGCGAACGACAAGGACGCCCCGAAGCAGGCCAAGCAGTTCCTCGACTCCCTCGGCGGCAAGGTCAACGGCACGTTCGGCGAGGGCCGGGTCTTCAAGACCCGCCTGGTCAACGCGCTGATCACGGACGACGGCAAGGTCTACGTCGGCGCGGTCACCAAGGACGCGCTGGTGCAGGCGGCCGACGCCGCCAAGTAGTGCCGCACGCCCGGCAGAGCTGTCCGAAGGGTGGGCGGGGACTGTGTCCCCGCCCACCCTTCGGCCGTTGTGGCCCTGTGTACAGCGCGCCCGCTGTACGGTGAAAAGCATGTCGAGACACGTCACCATCCGCCTGGACGAAGAGTTCCACGAGCGCCTCAAAGCGCGCGCGGCGGCACTGGGGACGACGGTCACCGCGCTGATCACCGAGGTAACGGAACGCGAACTCGACGAGGACAGGAAGAACTTCCTGTCCGGCATCGAGGAGTTCGCCGACCACTGGGGCTACTTCCAGGAGCGGTTCGGCAATTGAAGATCACCATGGAGTGGGCCTGGACCGCCCTGGCCCACCATCTCCCGTCGGATCCCGCCGTGTGGGATCCCTCCGGGGTGGCCGCCGCGGTCGCCCGGCACCAGAACGACCTCGTCCTGGTGCCCGAACAGCCCGCCCCGGACACCGCGTGGCGGGCCGCCGCGTTTCTGCACACCCTCGCGGTGTGCCCGGCCCTGGAATCGCCGATGAACGAGTTCTACGCGGCCGCCGCCACGCGCTCGTACCTGCGCGTGGCGGGAGCCAAACAGCTGCCCTCGCCCGAGGAGCTCGGCGACCTGGTGGAGGCGGCGAAGCGGGGCCGCGCCGACATCGGGACGGTCGCCGAGGAGCTCCGGGCCCTCATACAGGAGCCGCAGACGGCCTCGTCCTAGCCGCCTCCCCGGCTCAGAAGGTGATCTTCCAGCTGTTGATGTAGCCGGTGTCCTGCGCCGCGCCGTCCTTCACCCGGAGGTTCCAGACCCCGTTGGCCACCTCGCTCGACGCGTTGACCGTGTACGTCTGGACGAGGTTGTCGGCGCTGCCGCCGCTGCGGTTGTGCAGGTTGTAGACGGTGCCGTCGGGGGCGACCAGGTCGACCACCAGGTCACCGCGGTAGGTGTGGACGATGTTCACGTCGACCTTGGTGGTGGCCGGGGCGTTGCCCGTGACGCCGGAGACGGTGATCGGCGAGCTCACCGCGGCGCCGGGGGAGTCGGGGATGTTCACGTCCGCCGTGTTCTCGAAGGACTTGCCCGGCGGGACGGGGGTGGCCGCCCCAAGGTTCCAGATCGCGTACGCGATGGCGTCGGAGTTGCGGTCCAGGGCGGTGTCGTTGATGTTCGCCGAGGTGTCGCAGGAGGCGTGGTAGCAGCGGTCGAAGGCCTGACCGGAGGTGCCGCCCCACTTCTGCGCCTGCGCCGCCGTCTTCGTGTAGTCGGCGCCGGAGAACAGGCCGCCGACCGGGATGCCGGCGCTCTTGAACGGGGCGTGGTCGGAGCGGCCGTCGCCCTCGGTCTCGATCTCCGTCGGGATGCCGACGCCCGCGTAGTAGTCCTTGAAGGTCTGCTCGATGGTCGGGTCGTCGTCGTAGACGAAGTAGCCCGGGTTCGGCGAGCCGATCATGTCGAAGTTCAGGTAGCCGGAGATCTTCGACTTCTCGGCGGCCGGCAGGTTGTTCACGTAGTACTTCGAGCCGACCATGCCGAGCTCCTCCGCGCCCCACCAGCCGAACCGCAGGTGCTTGGTGGGCTGGAGCTGGGCGCGCGAGACGGCCAGCGCCGTCTCCAGGATGGCGGCGGAACCCGATCCGTTGTCGTTGATGCCGGGGCCGGCGGTCACGGAGTCCAGGTGCGAGCCGGACATCAGCACCGAGTTCGGGTCGCCGCCCGGCCAGTCGGCGATCAGGTTGTAGCCGGTCGCGCCGCTGCTGGTGAAGGTCTGCAGGGTCGTGGTGAACCCGGCCGCGTCCAGCTTGGCCTTCACGTAGTCGACCGAGGCCTTGTAGCCGGCCCGGCCGTGGGCCCGGTTGCCGCCGTTGGCGGTGGCTATGGACTGGAACTGCGCCAGGTGCGCCTTGACGTTGGCGACCGGGATGTCGGGCGGGGTCGGCGCCGCGGTCGCCGCCGTGGGGGCGGCGAATGCGGCGGGGGCGGCGGAGGCGAACAGGCCGGCGACCGCGATCGCGGTCACGGCGGCGAGACGCCGGGAGACGGACAGGCTCATGTGGGGGACTCCGGGATTCCGTTGGGGATTGAACGGAACGTGCGGGGTGGCGCAATTGAGCGATCGTGCGTCAGTGCGAGCCTGATGCTCGGTGGAAGGGTGACGGCCCGTCAAGACCGCGATTCGGTCAGGGTGGTTCGGAAAACGGACGATCCCCGCCACGGGGGTTCCGTGGCGGGGATCGTGGGGGTGTCGGGGACGCGGTACGGGGCTACGTCGCGGGCTCGGACGCGGGCTCGGCCGCCGTGGCCGCCGTCGGCGCGGGCACCGGCGCGCCCGCCGTGGCCGGCACCGGCGCGGCGGCGGTGCGGGCCGCCTCCAGCCGGGCCCGCGTCCTGTGCGCGGTGCGCAGGGCGTCCCAGGTCAGCAGCGCCAGCGCGACCCAGACCAGGGAGAACCCGGCCCAGCGCTCCGGCGGCATCGCCTCGTGGAAGTACACGACACCGAGCGCGAACTGGAACACCGGGGCCAGGTACTGGAGCAGGCCGAGCGTGGACAGCGGCACCCGGATCGCGGCCGCCCCGAAGCAGACCAGCGGGATCGCGGTGACCAGCCCGGTCGCGGCGAGCAGCGATGCGTGCCCGGGGCCCTCCGTGGCGAAGCTGGACCTGCCCTGCGCGCCCAGCCACAGCAGGTAGCCGAGGGCGGGCAGGAACAGCAGCGCGGTCTCGGCGGCGAGCGACTCGACCCCGCCCATGTCGAGCTTCTTCTTGATCAGCCCGTAGGTGGCGAAGGAGAACGCGAGCACGAGCGAGATCCACGGCGGCCGTCCGTACCCGATGGCGAGCACCAGCACGGCGGCCACGCCGATGCCCACCGCGGCCCACTGCGCCCGGCGCAGCCGCTCGCCGAGGAGCAGCACGCCGATCGCGATGGTGACGAGCGGGTTGATGAAGTAGCCGAGGCTGGCCTCGACGACGGCGCCGTTGTTGACGGCCCAGATGTACAGGCCCCAGTTCACGGAGATCACCGACGCGGCCAGGGCGGTCAGGGCCAGCTTGCGGGGCGTGCGGAGCAGGTCCCGTATCCAGGACCAGCGGCGCAGGGCCAGCAGCAGGACGCCGACCACGCCCAGCGACCACACCATGCGGTGGGCGAGGATCTCGATGGCCCCGGACGGCTTGAGCAGCGGCCAGAACAGGGGGACCAGCCCCCACATCCCGTAGGCGCCGAATCCGTAGAGCAAACCCGTGCGCTGCTCGTTCTCCGCCTTCACGGGGCCCTCCAGTCGTGATTCGGCCAACCTCACGAAGGTAGCGCCGGGCGGAGCGGATGTCATGCCCGTACACGGGAGATACTCATGACACCTCCGCGGCCTTGCGTGGCCGCGGCGGGACGGACCCGGCCGCGGCCGGCCCCGCTCAGGCCAGCGCGGAGGCGATCGCGTGGGCCACCGGGGTCGTCGGGCGGCCGATCAGGCGGGACAGGTCCCCGCCGGTGTGGGCCAGCCGGCCGCGGGAGATCGCCGCGTCCACGTCGACGAGGATCGCCGCGAAGCCCTCGGGCAGGCCGGCGCCGGTCAGGATCGACAGGTGCGTCTCGGCCGGGACCTCGCTGTACGCGACCTCCTTGCCGCTCTGCGCCGCGACCTCGGCCGCGTACTCCGCCAGGCTCCACGCGGAGTCGCCGGAGAGCTCGTACACCTGGTTCAGGTGCCCCTCGCCCGTCAGTACGGCCGCTGCCGCGGCGGCGTAGTCCGCACGGGCCGCCGAGGCGATCCGGCCCTCGCCCGCGCTGCCCACGACCGCGCCGTGCTCCAGGACGGTGCCCAGCTGGGCGGTGTAGTTCTCGTGGTACCAGCCGTTGCGCAGGAACGTGTAGGGCAGGCCGGAGTCGAGGACGGCCTGCTCGGTGACCTTGTGCTCTGCGGCCAGGTCGAAGTCGGCCTCGGGGCCGCCGAGGATCCCGGTGTAGGCGAGCTGGGCGACGCCGGCGGTCCGCGCGGCCGCGATCACGGCGAGGTGCTGGGGCACCCGGCGGCCGACCTCGTTGCCGGAGATCAGCAGGACGCGGTCGCCGGAGCGGAAGGCGCCGGCCAGGGTCTCGGGGGCGTCGTAGTCGGCGATGCGCACCGCGACCCCGCGCTCGGCCAGGTCGGCGGCCTTCTCCTTGCTGCGGACGACGACGGCCACCTGCTCGGCGGGGACCTTCTTCAGCAGCTCCTCGACGACGAGGCGGCCGAGGGCTCCGGTGGCTCCGGTGACGACGATGCTCATGGTGCGCTCCTTGCGTGGGCCACGTCTGGCGTGGGCCATGTCCGGCTTCGGGATATGCCACCACCCTAGGGAGAGCGCTAACCTTTCGTAAGTACCCACTTCAAAGTAAGGTACTGGTATGGAAGTAAGTGAGCAGCCGACCGTGCCGGCCGTGAACGTGAAGGCCCCGATGTGCCCCTCACGCGGCGTCCTGGAGCACGTCACCAGCCGGTGGGGGGTCCTGGTGCTGGCCGCGCTCGTCGAGCGCTCGTACCGATTCAGCGAACTGCGCCGGGAGGTGGGCGGCGTCAGCGAGAAGATGCTGGCCCAGACCCTCCAGACGCTGGAGCGCGACGGATTCCTGCTGCGGGACGCCAAGCCCGTGATCCCGCCGCGCGTCGACTACTCGCTGACCGCGCTCGGGCGCGAGGCCGCCGAGCAGGTGTACGCCCTCGCCCGCTGGACCGAGCGGCGCACCGCCGACGTCCAGGCGGCCCGGGCCGCGTACGACGAGGCCCGGAGCTCCTGAGGGGCTCCGGGCCGGCCGGCCTGCGGGGTGGGGATCAGCCGACGACCGTCCAGGTGTCGCTGCCGGCGAGGAGGGTGCTGAGATCGCCCTTGCCCTTGGCGTCGACGGCCTGGTCGAGCTGCTCGGCCATCAGCGTGTCGTAGACCGGCCGCTCCACGCTGCGGAAGACCCCGATGGGCGTCTGGTGCAGGGTGTGCGGGTCGGCGAGGCGGGAGAGGGCGAAGGCGGTGGTCGGGCCGGCGCCGTGCGCGTCGTGGACGAGGATCCGGGACTCGTTCTCGGGGGTCACGTCCACGACCTCCAGCTCCCCGGTGCCGTGGTCGCGTACGACGCCCTTGTGGCCGTCGGTGCCGAAGCGGATCGGCTGCCCGTGCTCCAGGCGGATCACCGCCTCCTGGGCCTGCGCGTTGTCCTTCAGGACCTCGAAGGCGCCGTCGTTGAAGATGTTGCAGTTCTGGTAGATCTCCACGAGCGCTGTGCCCTGGTGGTCGGCGGCGGCGCGCAGGACCTCGGTGAGGTGCTTGCGGTCGGAGTCGACGGTCCGGGCGACGAAGGTGGCCTCGGCGCCGAGCGCCAGTGAGACGGGGTTGAAGGGCGCGTCGAGCGAGCCCATGGGGGTGGATTTGGTGATCTTGCCGACCTCGCTGGTCGGCGAGTACTGGCCCTTGGTCAGCCCGTAGATCCGGTTGTTGAACAGCAGGATCTTCAGGTTGACGTTGCGGCGCAGTGCGTGGATCAGGTGGTTCCCGCCGATGGAGAGCGCGTCGCCGTCGCCGGTGACCACCCACACCGACAGGTCGCGGCGGGAGGTGGCCAGGCCCGTGGCGATGGCCGGGGCACGGCCGTGGGTCGAGTGCATCCCGTACGTGTTCATGTAGTACGGGAAACGCGAGGAGCAGCCGATCCCGGAGACGAAGACGATGTTCTCCTTCGCGAGTCCCAGCTCCGGCATGAAGCCCTGTACGGCTGCCAGTACCGCGTAGTCACCGCACCCGGGACACCAGCGGACCTCCTGGTCCGACTTGAAGTCCTTCATCGACTGCTTCGCCTCGGCCTTCGGCACGAGGGAGAGCAGATGGGGGGCGTCGGTCACCTCAGTCATTGATGGCCTCCTCGAGAACCTTCGCGAGCTGCTCGGCCTTGAACGGCATTCCGTTGACCTGGGTGTACGACTGGGCGTCGACCAGGTACTTCGCCCGGATCAGGGTGGCGAGCTGCCCGAGGTTCATCTCCGGCACCACTACCTTGTCGTAACGCTTCAGGACCTCCCCGAGATTCCTCGGGAACGGGTTGAGATGGCGCAGGTGGGCCTGGGCGACGGGGGTGGCGGCGGCCCGCAGGCGGCGGACGGCGGCGGTGATGGGGCCGTAGGTGGAGCCCCAGCCCAGGACGAGTGTCCGGGCCCCGTCCGGATCGTCGACGTCCAGGTCGGGGACGCGGATGCCGTCGATCTTGGCCTGGCGGGTGCGGACCATGAAGTCGTGGTTGGCCGGGTCGTACGAGATGTTGCCGGTGCCGTCCTGCTTCTCGATGCCGCCGATGCGGTGTTCGAGCCCGGGCGTGCCCGGGACGGCCCACGGGCGGGCCAGGGTCTGCGGGTCCCGCTTGAACGGCCAGAACACCTCGGTGCCGTCCGCGAGCCGCTGGTTCGGCCCGGAGGCGAACTGGACCTTCAGATCGGGAAGGTCGGCGACGTCCGGGATCCGCCAGGGCTCGGAGCCGTTGGCGAGGTACCCGTCGGAGAGGAGGAACACCGGGGTCCGGTACGTCAGCGCGATCCGCGCGGCGTCGATGGCGGCGTCGAAGCAGTCGGCCGGCGTCCGCGGGGCAACGATCGGGACCGGGGCCTCGCCGTTGCGCCCGTACATGGCCTGGAGCAGGTCCGCCTGCTCCGTCTTGGTCGGCAGCCCCGTCGACGGGCCGCCCCGCTGGATGTCCACGATCAGCAGCGGCAGCTCCAGGGAGACCGCCAGGCCGATCGTCTCGGACTTCAGGGCCACGCCGGGGCCGGAGGTGGTGGTCACGCCGAGGGCGCCGCCGAAGGCCGCGCCGAGCGCCGCGCCGATGCCGGCGATCTCGTCCTCGGCCTGGAAGGTCCGTACGCCGAAGTTCTTGTGCTTGCTGAGCTCGTGCAGGATGTCCGAGGCCGGGGTGATCGGGTAGGAGCCCAGGTAGAGCGGCAGATCGGCCTGCCGGCTCGCCGTGATCAGGCCGTACGAGAGGGCCAGGTTCCCGGAGATGTTGCGGTAGGTGCCCGTTGGGAAGGCGCGGGTCGCCGGGGCGACCTCGTACGAGACCGCGAAGTCCTCGGTCGTCTCGCCGAAGTTCCAGCCGGCGCGGAACGCGGCCACGTTCGCCTCGGCGATGTCGGGCTTCTTCGCGAACTTCTGCCGCAGGAAGTTCTCCGTGCCCTCGGTGGGCCGGTGGTACATCCAGCTCAGCAGCCCCAGCGCGAACATGTTCTTGCTGCGCTCGGCCTCCTTGCGGGAGAGCCCGAAGTCCTTCAGCGCCTCCACGGTCAGCGTGGTCAGGGGCACCGGGTGGATGTTGTAGGCGCCCAGCGAGCCGTCTTCCAGGGGCGAGGTCTCGTAGCCCACTTTCGCCATCGGGCGCTTGGTGAATTCATCGGTGTTGATGATGATCTCGGCGCCGCGCGGGACGTCCGCGATGTTCGCCTTCAGCGCCGCCGGATTCATCGCGACCAGGACGTTCGGGGCGTCGCCCGGCGTCAGGATGTCGTGATCGGCGAAATGCAGCTGGAACGACGACACGCCCGGCAGGGTGCCGGCGGGGGCGCGGATCTCGGCCGGGAAGTTCGGCAGGGTGGAGAGGTCGTTCCCGAAGGAGGCCGTCTCGGAGGTGAAGCGGTCACCGGTGAGCTGCATGCCGTCGCCCGAGTCACCCGCGAAGCGGATGATCACCCGGTCCAGACGGCGTACTTCCTTGCCCCCCGGAGCCCGGGGGGTCCGCTGTTCGCCGACTACGGCACCTTCGGCCCCGTCGGCCTGCTCGGCTGGACTACTGACCTGGCTGGTCACTGAACTGGACCTCCTTCGAGGCGTGGCGTTCCCGTTCCCAAGGTCAACCCTACGTCGGCAGGGGCGGCCATCCCTGGGGGACGCTCGTATTCTGGACCGTCGTCCGCGGCGGTCTGTCGAGAGAATCCCGTGGGATGACGCGGGTCCACGGGATTCCGAGAGATTCCGAGATTTCGTGCCGTGCAGAAATGGTGCGAGCCCCGTGCGGCCGGGCGAGGGAACGCCTCACCTGACAGGGTGTCAGTTGATCAAGGTTTTGATCAATGCCCCGGTCTTCCGGTCAAGAGCGCAGATAGGTGAGAACGGCCAGAACGCGCCGGTGGTCGCCGTCGCTGGGCGACAGCCCGAGCTTCATGAAGATGTTGCTGACGTGCTTCTCCACCGCCCCGTCGCTGACCACGAGCTGCTTGGCCACGGCCGAATTGGTCCGCCCCTCGGCCATCAGGCCCAGCACCTCGCGCTCGCGCGGGGTCAGCCCCGCCAGCACGTCCTGCTTCCTGCTGCGGCCGAGCAGCTGCGCGACCACCTCCGGGTCCAGGGCGGTCCCGCCCCGGGCCACGCGCACGACGGCGTCCAGGAACTCGCGCACGTCGGCCACCCGGTCCTTGAGGAGATACCCCACCCCGGTACTGGAACCGGCCAGCAGTTCGGTGGCGTACTGCTCCTCCACGTACTGCGACAGCACGAGCACGCCTATCCCGGGATGTTCGCGCCGCAGCCGCACGGCCGCCCGTACCCCCTCGTCGGTGTGGGTCGGCGGCATCCGTACGTCGGCCACCACCACATCCGGCAGCGCATCCTCGGCGGCCAGCTCCGCCACCGTCTTGATCAGGGCTTCCGCGTCCCCGACGCCGGCCACGACGTCATGCCCCCGGTCGGTCAGCAACCGGGTCAGGCCCTCGCGCAGCAGCACTGAATCCTCGGCGATGACCACCCGCACCCTGTCTTCCACGTCCAGCAGCTCCCGAGTCCACGTCGTCCGATGTACCTGACGGGCCAAGCATCCCAGCCCGGGGGCCGAATGGAGGCGGGTGGGGATCATCGGATGAGGCGTACGCGGGAGCCGCCGGCGGGCCCACCGGGGACGGAGGGGGGCGGACCGCCGAAACCGGACCGCCGGAACCGGACTACCGGGAGCGCCAGGGCAGCTCGGCGGTCACGGTGGTGCCGTCACCGGCCGGGGAATCCACGACCAGCACCCCGTCCACCGCGTCCAGCCGCTCGGTGAGACCGGCCAGCCCGGTGCCGGAGCCGTCGCCGCGCGCACCGCCGCGGCCGTCGTCCACGACCTGGATCAGCAGCCGGTCCCCGGACTTCCACACGTCCACGCTCGCCGTCCGGGCCCCGGAGTGCTTGCTGATGTTCTGGAGCAGCTCCGAGACGGTGAAGTACGCGATCCCCTCGATCGCGGCCGCGGGCCGGTCCGGCAGATCCGCGGACACCCGTACCGGCACCGCGCAGCGGGAGGCCACCGAGGACAGTGCCGCGTCCAGACCGCGGTCGGTCAGTACCGCCGGATGGATCCCGCGGGCGAGGTCGCGCAGCTCCTGGAGGGCGACCTTCACCTCTCCGTGCGCCTCGTCCACCATGCGGGCGGCCGCTTGCGGGTCCTCGGCCAGCTTCTCCTTCGCCAGTCCGAGGTCCATGGCCAAGGCCACCAGGCGGGCCTGCGCCCCGTCGTGCAGGTCGCGCTCGATGCGGCGCAGGTCGGCGGCGGCGGTGTCGATGACGACCCCGCGGTCCGACTCCAGCTCGGTGACGCGGTCGTCGAGGCGCGAGGGGCCGAGCAGTCCGGCGATGAGGACGCGGTCCACGGTGGTCAGGGCCCGCACCACCCAGGGCGTGGCCAGGGTGAAGGCCAGTCCGACCAGGCAGGCGAGGGCGATCTCGGCGGGGGAGTCGAGGTAGAAGGTGTGGTCGTCGTTCTGGAAGAGCTGGAGCCCGGGCATGTCCGTGTAGGCCGGGAAGACCCAGAACCAGACGGGGTACAGGAGGAACGCCCACCCGTACGTCCAGAACACCAGTGCCAGGGTGAAGGCGAAGACGGCCCAGGGGAGGTGGATCACGGAGTACAGGACGTGCCGCCAGGCACTGCCGCTCTTGAGCAGGGCCCCCATGGCGGCCAGCGCGCCCCGCTTGCGCGCCCGGACGGGCGCCGGCTCCGCGATGTCGACGCCGAGCATGACCCGCGCCCGGCCCCGCTCGACCCGGCCGAACCCCCGGCACATGGCGAGCACCCCGGCGAGCACCGGGACCCCGAGGAAGGTGACCAGCAGCCCGGCGCCGAGACTGACGCCGGTGACCGCGAGCGAGAAGTAGAAGACGCTCAGCGGCAGCCCGAGCAGGAGATACCCGAACTCCCGCCAGGTCCGCCCCTCCACGGGGGCCCGCAACGCTCGCCCGAAACCCATATCCCGGCCCGCCCTTCCCGTATCTCCCATGACAACCCCACCCTCGCGCCCGGCCCCCCGCGAAACCATCGGGCGGGTAGGCGTCCCCATGGTGGGGATAACCCCACCACCTTCCGATCCAGCCCGCCTGGACCGCTGCTCCGTCCCTTGCGGGATCCCCGTTCCGGACGGGACCCCCGTTCCGGACGGGGATCCCGATCCACGGCGGAGCCGACGGCTCAGTGCTCAGCGCGCCCGCGCCACGGCAGCTCCGCCGTCACCACCGTCCCCCGGCCCTCGGGGGAGTCGACCGCGAACACCCCGTCCACGGCCCGCAGCCGCTCCGCCAGCCCCGCGAGTCCCGACCCGGCCCCCACAGCGGCCCCGCCCCGACCGTCGTCCGAGACCCGGATCAGCAGCCGGGCCGCAGCGGGAGGGGACCCGGCGCTCCGCCGGACCTCCACGCTCGCCGTCCGCGCCCCCGCGTGCTTGCTCACGTTCTGCAGCAGCTCCGAGACGGTGAAGTACGCGATCCCCTCGATCGCGGCCGCGGGCCGCTCCGCCAGATCCACCGCCACCTTCACCGGCACCACGCATCGGGAGGCCACCGCCGACAGCGCGGCGTCCAACCCCCGGTCCGTCAGCACCGCCGGATGGATCCCCCGCGCCAGATCCCGCAGTTCCTGCAGGGCCAGCTTCACTTCCCCGTGCGCCTCGTCGACCATCACGGCCGCCGCGTCCGGATCCTCCAGCAGCTTCTCCTTCGCCAGGCCCAGCCCCATCGCCAGCGCCACCAGCCGCGCCTGCGCCCCGTCGTGCAGGTCCCGCTCGATGCGCCGCAGGTCGGCGGCGGCCGTGTCCACCACCACCCCCCGGTCGGACTCCAGCTCCGCGATCCGCCGCTCCAGCTCGTCCGAGGGCGACAGCAGCCCCCGCACCATCAGCCGGTCCACGTTCGACAGCCACCGCACCACGTACGGCAGCACCGGCCACAGCACCAGCAGCCCCACCAGCGCCACCATGAACGTCAGGAGCCCCCACGGCAGCCGGACCAGCGCGTACAGCACGGAGCGCCAGCCCACCGGGTCCTTCACGCCCGCCCACAGCCAGGGGAAGAACCCGCCGGCCCGCCCCGGCCCCGGCAGCGGGGACGGCTCCTCCACCCGTACGCCCAGGAGCACGCGCGCCCGCGCCCGCTCCAGCCGTCCCAACAGGCGGGAGCCGAACAGACCGACCGCGAGCAGCGGAAGGCCGATCGCGGTCACGGACAGTCCGCCCGCGGTCGCCACCATGGTCACCGTGTAGACGAAACCGACGAGCGCGAGCGGCAGATTGCCCAGCAGATGGACGGTCTCTTTCCATGCCACGGCCCCCAGAGCGGGGCGTACGGGCGGCGGCCGGTCACGATCGGGACCGGGGTGGGAGGCTTGTATGGGCGCGGTCATGCGGCCCAGCGTGCCAAATCCCGGTCCGCCGCTGCCATGGGGCAGCCGGGCCGCTGTAAACGGGGGATAACCCCACCCTGTGCGGACCAGGCCCTAGACTCCCGTCCGTACCAGATCATCGACAGTGGCCAAGGAGCGAGGAACGGACGTGCCCGACCCGACGGTATCGACCGTAACCGTGCTCGCAGCGGACTATTTCCGGAGTTATTCGGTCGTCGGCCTGCTGGCCGTCCTCGGTGTGCTCTTCGTGGCCGTCGCGTTCGGCGCGGGCCGCCTGCTGAGACCGGTCGTCCCGACCCCCGAGAAGCTGCTGACGTACGAGTGCGGCGTGGACCCCGTCGGCGAGGGCTGGGCGCACACCCAGGTCCGCTACTACGTGTACGCGTTCCTCTACGTCATCTTCGCCGTCGACTCGATCTTCCTCTTCCCGTGGGCGACGGTGTTCGCGGGCACCGGCTACGGCGCCACCACGCTCGTGGAGATGTTCGTCTTCCTGGGCTTCCTGGCCGTCGGCCTGCTCTACGCGTACAAGAAGGGCGTCCTCGAATGGACGTGACACCGGCCGCGACGCCGGCCGAGCCCCAGCTGCTCCCGGAGCCCAAGCGCCTGGGAGTCCTCTCCCGCCTCGCGCCCGAGCCCATGAAGGTGGTCCTGAACTGGGGCCGCCGCTACAGCCTGTGGGTCTTCAACTTCGGCCTCGCCTGCTGCGCGATCGAGTTCATCGCCGCGTCGATGGCCCGGCACGACTTCATCCGCCTCGGCGTCATCCCGTTCGCGCCGGGCCCGCGCCAGGCCGACCTGATGATCGTCTCCGGCACGGTGACGGACAAGATGGCCCCGGCCGTGAAGCGGCTGTACGAGCAGATGCCGGAGCCGAAGTACGTCATCTCCTTCGGCGCCTGCTCCAACTGCGGCGGCCCCTACTGGGACTCGTACTCGGTCACGAAGGGCGTCGACCAGATCATCCCGGTCGACGTCTACGTCCCCGGCTGCCCGCCGCGCCCGGAGGCGCTGCTCCAAGGCATCCTCAAGCTCCAGGAGAAGATCGCCAGGGAGTCGCTGGCGGACCGCTACGCGACCGGGCCGACGACCGCCCAGCTCACCAGCGGTCTGATCACCCCGCCGCCCGCCCCGGGGGCCGGCGCGTGAACCTCTACGACTCCCTCCCCGACGCGGTGGCGACGGTCTTCGGCGCGGAGGCGCTGGCCGATCTCTCCTACGACGTGCTGACGGTGGACGTGCCGCCCGGGAGCTGGGTCCCCTCGCTGGAGATCGCCCGGGACAAGCTCGGCTGCACGTACTTCGACTGGCTGAGCGCGGTGGACGAGCCGGGGACGGGCTTCCGCGTCTGCGCGCACGTCGTCTCCCTGGAGAACCACCGCGTACGCCGCCTGCTGCTCCGTACGACGGTCCCGCACTCGGCGCCCTCCCTGCCCTCCGCGGTCGCGATCTACGCGGGCGCGGAATGGCACGAGCGCGAGACGCACGAGATGTTCGGCGTGGTCTTCACGGACCACCCGCACCTGGTCCCCCTCCTCCTCCCGGAGAACTTCGAGGGCCACCCGCTGCGGAAGGACTTCGTCCTGGCCGCGCGCGTCGCGAAGGCGTGGCCCGGGGCCAAGGAGCCGGGCGAGGCCCACGACCCCAATGCCCCCAAGCGCCGCCAGATGCTGCCGCCCGGCGTGCCGGACCCCAACGACTGGGGTCCCCTGAAGGGCCAGCTCCCGCCGGCCCCGGCCCGCCCCGCCCGGGGCGCCCGCGCGGCGGCCGCGGGTACC
>NZ_LFML01000055.1 GCF_001044425.1 Streptomyces roseus | reverse complement strand
CCGCGCCGGGGTACGAGGTCTTGGCCCACCTGGACCGCACCGGCTGGCTCGACCTGTACGACGCATGGAGCGCGGAGCGGGACTGCCGTTGCGTGGTGAAGGTGCTACGCCCCGACCGCCGCGACGAACCGCGGCTGGCCGGACGGCTGGTCCGGGAGGGGCGCTGGCTCCAGCGCTTCACGCATCCGCACCTGGTCCGCGCGTACGAGACCTTCGCGTCCCCCGAGCCCGTCGTCGTCCTCGAAACGCTGACGGGCGAGACGCTGTCCCACCTCATCGACCGCCTGCCCCGGCGGGCGTCCGCCGGGGACGTCGCCGTCCTGGGCCTGCAGTTGTGCTCCGCGCTGCACTACCTGCACGGCCGGGGCCTGCTGCACCTGGATCTGAAGCCGGCCAACGTCGTGGTGGAGTGCGGTCACGCGAAGGTCCTCGACCTCAGCGTCGCCCGCCCGCCCGGCACCGCCCCGGCCGGCGCCGGCACGTTCGGCCACATGGCCCCCGAACAGGCGCGCGGGGGCGTCCTGTCGGCTGCGGCCGACGTCTGGGGCATCGGCGTCACCCTGTACGAACTCGCCACCGGCCGGCTCCCGTTCGACCTCGGAGAAACCGCGGACGGCACCGGGGACGGAGTCACGGAGGGGACTACGGACGGCTCGGCCCCGTATGGGTATCCGCAGCTCGAAGGGCCCGCCGCTCCGGTCTCCGCGTACCGGCGCCTGCCCGCGGCCCTGGCGGCGGCCGTCGACGGCTGCTTGCGCCCCGATCCGGCGGAGCGGCCGTCCCTCTCGGAGCTGTCCGCCGCCCTGGACGCGACCCTGCTCCGGCGGCGCCGGGACACCCCCGGGGCGGCCTGACGAGAACCGGCCAGAGCCGGCCGGAGGCACCCGATGGGGTGCCGCTAACTGTGTAATGTCACATGGCATGATGATCTTACGGCGTACCGCCTCGCTCGCGGTCCTTCTCGCCACCCTCCTGCCCCCAGCCGTCACCGCGCCCGCACACGCGGCCGACACCGCCCCCTGCCGTACGACGCCCTCCGCGCCCCTCGACGCCGAGCAAGCGCGGCTCTCGGACGTCCGGACCACCTCGCTCGTCGAGCGCGCCGGGTTCGGTGACTTCGTACGGCGCTTCCCCGCCGCGCTGTGCTCGGTCCGCACCCCCGCCGAGGCCGGGCCGCTGCTCGACGGCTGGGGCGAGGCGCTCTGGCAGGCCGCGGTGCGCCGCGCCCAAGGGCAGCGCCCCGGCGGCGACCTCCCGGCCGGGGACGACCGCCCCCTGTACTGGGCCCGGCTCGCCATGACCACCGCGCTCGCCCGCTGGGAGCCGGGATTCCCCGTCGACCGCCCGGCGCTGCGCGGCCGCTTCGAGGACGCCTCCCGCGGCCTCGCCGACAACGCCTTCCAGGCGCCGGCCGGCGTACGCCGCGTCTTCATCAGCGGCTTCGACCCGTTCGGGCTCGACACCGAACCGCGCCGCGCGAACCCCTCCGGTTCCGCGGCCCTCCAGCTCAACGGGCGCCGCATCACCCTGGCCGACGGCAGCCGCGCCGAGGTCCGGGCCGTCGTCCTGCCCGTGCGCTACGCCGACTTCGACGCCGGCATCGTGGAGCGGGCCTTCGCCCCGCGCCTGACCGGCGACTCCGGATCCGGCTCCGGATCCGGCTCCGGCTCCGGCTCCGCGGACGTCATCACCACCATCAGCCAGGGCTATCCGGGCATCTTCACCCTGGAGGCCTGGGCGGGCCGGGCCCGGTCGGCGGATCCGTACCCGGACAACACCGGCTCCCTCTCCGGCGGCACCCGCGAGCACCCGGTGACCGCCCCCGGCCTGGGCCCGGGCGCTGAGTTCATCCGGACCACCCTCCCCACCGACGCCGCCACCGGCTCCGTCGGGAGTCCGTACCCGGTGCTGCTCAACACCGCCGTCACCGAGATCCCGGCCGGCGCCACCGGGCCGGTGGACCGCGAGGACGGGCCGACGCCGGGTTCGCGGGCGGTGGAGGGTGGCGGGGGCGGCTACCTGTCCAACGAGGTCGCGTACCGCTCCAACCGACTGCGCGGCGAACTCGCCCCGCGGCTTCCCGGCGGCCATCTGCACACCCCCGTGCTCACCGGCCTCCCGGCGGACCCGGGCCTGCTGACGGGCCCCGAGTTCGAGCGCAACGAGGCCGCGATCACCGCCGAGGTCCGCGCCGTCCTGGAGCACACCTCCGTCCGCCCCTGAACCCCTCCCGAGCGCGCCCGCTCACACTCCGCGACCAGCACGGATACGCCCCGACGTGCGGCCCGCGCCGCCGCTCCGCACGATGGAGGGCGGGACCCACGTGTCACGCGTACCCGGGTCCCGCACCCGAGAGAGAGGCGGCGCGATGAGCAGCACGCCGAGTGGAACGACCGGAAGCGGCACTCCTACCGGTACCGGCAGCGCCTGGGCCGCGGGCGGCACGATGTTCGCGGGCGTCTTGATGATCGTCACGGGCATCTTCGGCATCATCGAGGGCATCGTCGCCCTCGCCAACGACGAGGTGTACACGCACCTCGGCGACTACACCTTCAAGTTCGACCTCACGGCCTGGGGCTGGATCCATCTCATCATCGGCATCCTGGTCCTCGTCGCGGGCGCGGCGATCCTCAAGGGCTCGGAAGCCGGCCGGATCGCCGGTGTCGCCCTGACCTGCCTGTACGTGATCGTGCACTTCATGTGGCTGCCGTACCAGCCGCTCTGGTCGATCGTCGCCATCCTCGTCGGCGTGTTCGTCATCTGGGCCCTGTGCACCGACAGGTCCCGGCCGACGCGGCCCTGACCGTACGCCGGCGGGCCAGGTGTCGGGCGGCCAGGTCAACGGCCGCCCGACACCGCCGGATACCCTCGTGCCGGTACGCGTACGCCACCGGCACGAGGAGCAGGCACCGCATGACCATTCACCGGCCGGGACGGCCCGCGGACCTGCCCCCGGCGGAACTGCTCTGGGCCCGCTGGGCGTTCGTCGCGGTACTGGAGGCGACCACCGAGGCGGAGACCCACGGAGTCCACCGCACCGGCCACTGGATCGACGGCGGCCGGCTCCATCTCGACGACTGCGGCTCTACGTGGTGGACCCTGGCCCGGGTGGGCCAGGGCCGCTTCGTGCTCTACGGCGAGGACGAGTCGAGCCAGGTCAAGTGGCACAAGCCTGCGATCGACATGCTGGCGCAGGCCCCGGACTGGCTGCCGCACGAGAAGCTGCGCGCGCTGCTCGAAGGCTGGGAGCTGGGCTGCGTCTACTGGTACGAGAACGGTGCCTGGGCGCGTGCCCCCTACCCGGAGGGTCTCGGGGACGACGGCCTGGACTGCGGGATGGACCGTTTCGTGGAGCGCCGCGAGGTCCTCGGCCTGCTGGCCGACCACGGTCCGGGCGCACCGCAGCTCCTGGAGGACGCCGAGGCGTACCGGCTGCGGCCCGAGGCGCTCGACGCGCTGGTCGCGGCGGGCGGCGACGACCACGACCGGGACGAGGACTGGGACCTGCCCGCCATGCACCGCGCGCTGGGTATGGCCGGACTCACGGGCGAGACCGTCACCGCGTAGTGCATCCGTTGCCGAAGTGTTCTAGCGTCGTATGAAGTGTTCTTCCAGGATCGTATGAGATGCCCGCATGGAGGTGAGGACGTGGAGGTGAGCAGGGTGGCCAGTCCGACTCCGGCCCAGTTCCGGGCCGTCCACGGTGACATGGAATGGTGGCAGGCCGTCGATTTCGAGGTGTACGAGCACCTCGTCGAGAACGAGTACGTCGTGGCCCCGCGGCCCCGGCCCGGCGCCGGTGACCGCCTGCCGCCCCGCAAGCCCCGGCCCCCGGCGAGCGAACCCCCTTCGCAGCACACCCCCTAAGGAGCGACCCGCCCGGGGTGCGCGGTGGCGAGTCTGCGGGCCCCGCGGACCAGGCCGTACGTGGCCAGCGCCGCCGCGGGAACCGCCGTCACGGCCACCGCTGCCCATTCCCGCGCGTAGTGCGCGGCCTGGGTGGGCGTCCGTTCGAAGGTGATCATCGGGCCCCAGGTGTAGTAGCCCCAGATCATGAGCAGCTGGGAGAGCACGGCGCGCAGGACGGCGTGGACCGCCGTGGGCGCCGTGGCCGAGACCAGCAACACGACGGCCGCGTACGGCACGTAGCCGGACGCGAAGCGGCTCGCCTCGGTCACGCTCTTCCCGTCGCCGTCGCCCGCGATGGCGATCCAGGCGGACAGTGCTCCGGCGGCCAGGGCCACGGCCGCGGTGACGGCCGCTCGCTGCGCACCCCGCTTCATCTCGTTCTCCCCACCTGCCACGTGTGCGTTCCGGTCCCCCTCACCCTGCGTCGCGGGTATGCGCGGAGAATGACGGGAATGCGACCGTTTCGTCACGAGGCGGGTGTGGGGAGCGGCTCCGCCGCCTTCTCCTTCGCGGCGCGGCGCCGCAGCGCGTCCTCGTCCGTGTCCGCGTCGTACGTCAGCAGCTTGGGCAGCGTCACCGACAGGGCCGCCACCGCCGCCACGCACATCAGGCCGCCGCTCCAGAACGCCGACCGCGTGCCCGTCCAGCCGGCGACCGTACCCGCGCGGACCTGGCCCAGCTGCGGACCCACGCTGTACGAGAGCACCTCGATGCCCGCCAGCCGCCCGCGCAGCTCCTCGGGGATGGTCTGGTTCCAGATGGTCGCCCGGCCCAGGCCGCTCAGCATGTCGCCGGCTCCGGCGACGGCCAGGCAGGCCAGCACCACCCAGATGTTCGTGGACCAGCCGGTCGCGGCGATCGCCACGCCCCAGACCGCCGCCCCGAACACCACGAACAGGCCGTGCCGCCGGACCCGGGAGGTCCAGCCGCTCGTCATCCCGAGGACCAGGGAGCCCACCGCACCCGCCGAATACATCAGACCCAGCGCCCACACGGCGTCCAGCTCGTCCGCGAGGAAGGGGAAGATCGTGTTCGGGAAGGCGAAGAACATGGCCGCCAGGTCCACCGCGTACGTACCGAGCAGCACCGGCCGGCTCCACGCGTAGCGGGCGCCCTCGGCGATCCCGCGCAGCGAGGGCCGTTCCGCGTCCGGCGAGGGCGGGGCCGGGGCCAGCCTCGTGCACAGGAGGACGGACAGCAGGAAGCCCGCGAAGGTGATGCCGTAGGCGGCCGGATAGCCGGCGTAGGCGACGACCAGGCCGGCGATCGCCGGTCCGGCGATCGCGCCGATCTGGTAGCGCAGCGCGTTGAGCGCGGCGGCCGCGGTCATCTGCTCGTGCGGCACGATCCGCGCCATCATCGAGTCCAGGGCCGGGCGCTGCAGACCGGAGAGCGCCGAGACGCCGGCCGCGACCACGTACAGGGGCCACAGCAGCGGGTTCGGCAGCAGGGAGTTCACGAGCAGGACCAGGGCCAGCACCCCGAGCCCGGCCTCGCTCAGCAGGATCATCCGCCGCCGGTCGATCGCGTCGGCCAGGGCCCCGCCGTAGAGGCCGAAGACGACGAGCGGGACGAGTTCCACCGCGCCCATCGCGCCGACCGCGAGCGGCGAGTCCGTGAGGTGCTTGATCTGGAGCGGGAGGGCGATCATGGCCATGAAGGACGTGAAGAACGTGACGGCGCCCTGGAAGAAGAGCAGCCGGAAATCGCGGCTGGACCGCCACGGGGAGAGGTCGGGCAGCAGACGGGACGAACGGGTGGCACTCACAACGGGTCATCGTGGGCGACCGCCCGCCCCCGGGCAACGCATTTTCGCGGTGCCCGGGCGCGCGCGGCCGCAGCGCGCGTTGAGCCCGCCCGGCCCGCTCAGCCCGCTCCAGCCCGCTCAGACCGTTCGGCCGCCCAGGTGCCGCCACAGGAAGGTGTAGGCGAGAGCGTGGTTGGCGGCGGCCTGTTCGTTGTCGCTGGCTCCGCCGTGGCCACCGCCGGTGTTCTCGTGGAAGAGGACCCGGTGCCCCAGCTCGCGCAGCCGGGCCGCCGCCTTGCGGGCGTGGCCGGGGTGGACGCGGTCGTCGCGGGTGGAGGTCATCAGGAGCAGCGGCGGATACGGCCGGTCCGCGCGGAGGTTGTGGTACGGGGAAAGGGCTTCGAGGTGGGGCCGGTCGGCCTCGCTGTCGGGGTCCCCGTACTCGGCGATCCAGGAGGCCCCGGCGAGCAGCCGGTGGTAGCGGAGCATGTCCAGGAGCGGCACCTTGGCCACGACCGCCCCGAACAGCTCCGGGTGGCGGACCAGCATGGCGCCCATGAGCAGGCCCCCGTTGCTGGCTCCGGTGATGCCGAGCCGGTCGGGGGTGGTGATGCCGCGGGCGGTGAGGTCGGCGGCGACCGCGGCGAAGTCCTCGAAGGCCCGTACCCGGTTCGCGCCGAGGGCCGCCTGGTGCCAGGCCGGGCCGTATTCGGAGCCGCCGCGAATGTTGGCGACGGCGTACGTACCGCCGCGGGCGAGCCAGGCGCGGCCGGTGAGGGGGCTGTAGCCGGGGGTCTGCTGGTCGCGGAAGCCCCCGTACCCGTAGAGGAGCGCGGGGCCGGGGCCTTCCTGGCCGGCGGGCCCGACGACGAAGTACGGGACCCGCGTACCGTCCGCGGAAGTCGCGAAGAACTGCCGGACCGACAAGCCGCGGGCGTCGAAGCGGGCGGGGGCCCGCTTGACCGGCTCGGAGTCGGCGCCGATGTGCCCGTACGTGAGCGTGGAGGGCTGGAGGAAGCCGTCGACGTTGAGGAAGTACTCGTCGCTGACGTCCGGGTCGGTGTCGGTGACGGTCGCCGAGGACAGCGGCGGCACGTCCGCGAGCGGCCGGCGGCTCCAGCCGTCCGCGCCCGGGGTGAGGACCTCGATGCGCGTGGCGACGTCGGCCAGCGTCTCCAGGATCAGGTGGTGGCGGGTCCAGCTGTGCCCGGCCAGCGCGGTGCTCCCGTCGGGCGCGAACAGCACGTGCGCGGTGCGGTCCCCGGCGAGGAAGGCGTCGAATCCGAAAGCGAGCAGCGAGCCGGCCGGGTGCCCGAGCCACGGGGACTTCGGGGTGACGATCAGCCACTGCCGGTACGCGTACTTCCCGGCGTCGTCGGGGGCCTCGATCTTCACGAGCCGGTCGCCGTCGGCGAGGAGGTGGAGCTCGCTGTGGAAGAAGTCGGTGTGGCGGGAGACGAAGTCGCGCTCGTACCCGGGGGTGGGATCGTGCCAGCCGGCGGCCGACACGTCGCCGGTCTCCGCCTCGTAGACGACCTCGGCGTCCGTCACGGGTGTGCCCCGGCGCCAGCGCCGGACGGTACGGGGATAGCCGGAGTCGGTCAGCGAGCCCGGGCCGCAGTCGGTGCCGAGGAAGACGGTGTCCTCGTCGATCCAGCCGATGCGGGTCTTGGCCTCCGCGACGTGGAAACCGCCCTCGTCGCCGGGGACGAAGGCCAGGGCGCCGAGGTCGAACTCGCGGACCACGACGGCGTCGGAGCCGTCCCGGGAGAGCAGGACCAGGGCGCGTCCGTGGTCCGGGTACCGCACCCGGGCGCCCGCCCACACCCACTCCTCGCCCTCGCGCGCCGCCAGTTCGTCGACGTCGAGGAGCACCTCCCAGGCCGGGTCGTCCTTGCGGTACTGCTCCAGGGTGGTGCGGCGCCACACGCCCTTCGGGCGGTCCGCGTCCCGCCAGAAGTTGTACAGGTGCGCCCCGCGGCGAGTGGTGTACGGGATGCGGTCGGCGTCATCGAGGACCTCGCGCAGTTCGTCGCGCAGCGCCTCGAATCCCGGGTCGGTGGCGAGCGCGGCGGCGGTCTCCGCGTTCCGCTCCCCCACCCAGGCCAGCGCGGCCTCGCCCTCGACGTCTTCCAGCCACAGGAAACGATCTTCAGCAGTCACCCCATGATTGTGCAGCCCCGCGGGACGTACCGGAGCCGCGTCGGGAGGACCGGGGGTCCGGGGTCCTGGTTCGGAGGGGGCCGGTGGGGCCGAGAAGGGCCGGGTCGGGCCGAGGGGGGCCGGGTCGGGGCGAGAGCGGCCGGTCGTGGGCCGGCCGAGAGGGGCCGGGGTCAGGCCGAGAGGGGCCGGTCGTGGGCGCCGACGGGGGCGGGCAGGGCGGTCGAGCCGGTGAGGTAGCGGTCCACGGCGGCCGCCGCAGCCCGGCCTTCCGCGATGGCCCACACCACGAGGGACTGGCCGCGGCCCGCGTCGCCCGCGACGAAGACCCCGTCGGGGGGAGGGCCGC
>NZ_LFML01000054.1 GCF_001044425.1 Streptomyces roseus | reverse complement strand
CCCGACCGCTCGGCGGCGTCACTCCGCCCGCCCAGCTCCTCGGTGCACTTCAGCGCCCCGCGCCAACCGCCTCCGACGGCCCCGTTCCGCCTTTACCTGCCGACAGACTGCCGAGGCCCGGCCCCCACCCGCAGACAGTCCGCCGATATCCCCTCCCACCTGGGCACTCTTAGCGTGGCCGCATGACCCCTCACGTCACCACGGGCGACACCGCCGCCACCGGAGCAGCCGTCAAGGCCGCCGACCGCGCCCACGTCTTCCACTCCTGGTCCGCCCAGGCCCTGATCGACCCGCTGGCCGTCGCCGGGGCCGAGGGTTCGTACTTCTGGGACTACGACGGCCACCGCTACCTCGACTTCGCCTCCCAGCTGGTGAACACCAACATCGGCCACCAGCACCCCAAGGTCGTCGCCGCGATCCAGGAGCAGGCCGCCCGGCTCTGCACCCTCGCGCCCGGCTTCGCCGTCGACGTCCGCTCCGAGGCCGCTCGCCTCATCGCCGAGCGGACCCCGGGCGACCTCGACAAGGTCTTCTTCACCAACGGCGGGGCCGAGGCCGTCGAGAACGCCGTCCGCATGGCCCGTCTGCACACGGGCCGGCAGAAGGTGCTGTCCACGTACCGCTCGTACCACGGGGCCACCGCCGCCGCGATCAACCTGACCGGCGACCCGCGCCGCTGGCCCTCCGACACCGCGGCCGCCGGAGTCGTGCACTTCTGGGGCCCGTTCCTCTATCGCTCGCCGTTCCACGCCGCCACCGAGGCAGAGGAGTGCGAACGCGCCCTCGCGCACCTCGCCGACACCATCGCCTTCGAGGGCCCGGCGACCATCGCCGCGATCATCCTGGAGAGCGTGCCCGGCACCGCCGGGATCATGATCCCGCCGGCCGGCTACCTCGCGGGCGTGCGCGAACTCTGCGACCGCCACGGCATCGTCTTCATCCTCGACGAGGTCATGTCCGGCTTCGGCCGCACCGGCAAGTGGTTCGCCGCCCAGCACTGGGACGTCACTCCCGATCTGATCACCTTCGCCAAGGGCGTGAACAGCGGGTACGTGCCCCTCGGCGGCGTCGCCATCTCGGCCGCCATCGCCGAGACCTTCGCCACCCGCCCCTACCCCGGCGGCCTGACCTACTCCGGCCACCCCCTGGCCTGCGCGGCCGCCGTGGCGACGATCAACACCATGGAGGAGGAGGGCGTCGTCGAGCACGCCGCCCACCTGGGCGAGAACGTGATCGGCCCGGCGCTCGCCGAGATCGCCGAGCGGCACCCGTCGGTCGGCGAGGTCCGCGGCCTCGGCGCCTTCTGGGCGCTGGAGCTCGTACGGGACGAGGAGACGCGCGAGCCGCTCGTCCCGTACAACGCGGCCGGGGCCGACAACGCGCCGATGGCGGAGTTCGCGGCGGCCTGCAAGGCCTCCGGCCTGTGGCCCTTCGTGAACATGAACCGGACGCACGTGGTCCCGCCGTGCAACATCACCGAGGCGGAGGCCAAGGAGGGCCTGGCCCTGCTGGACGAGGCGCTGACGGTCGCGGACCGGCACACCACCTCCGCCTGACCGGCACACCACCTCCGCCTGACCGGGCCGGTGACGTCCGCCTGACCGGGCCGGTGACGTCCGCCTGACCGGGTCCGTCACGTCCGCCCGACCGGGCCCGCTACGTCCCGCCCGACCGGGCCCGTCACGTCCGCCCGACCGGGGCGGTCCGAGACGGAAACCACCCGCGTTCGATCGGTTTCGGCCTCGCTGCCTGGCCTAAGGTGTCCGAAAGTTCTACTGAGGAGACGGACCCCTATGCCAGGCAGCGGCGCTGTCACCCGCAACACACTTCGCCAGCAGATCGCGGACGCGCTGCGCGACGAGGTGCTGGCGGGACGCCTGCCACCGGGCACCGAGTTCACCGTCAAGCAGATCGCCGAGCAGTACGAGGTCTCCGCGACCCCCGTACGCGAGGCGCTCGTCGACCTCTCCGCCCAAGGGCTGCTGGAATCGGTGCAGCACCGGGGCTTTCGCGTGCGCGTCTTCTCCGTGGACGACTACCGGGGCATGATCGAGGCCCGTACGCTCATAGTGGACGGGATCTTCCGGCAGCTCGTCGAGCGCGGCACCGCGCCCGGCTCCGGCGAAATGCTGGTGTCGGTGCGCCGTCGTGCCGAGGAGGCGTGCAGGGCCGCGCACAGCGGTTCCCTCGAAGTGCTGATCGGCTACGACCTGCGCTTCTGGAGGGAGCTGAGCGGGCTGGTCGGCAACGCGTACATCTCGGATTTCCTGCACCGCATCCGCGTGCAGTGCTGGGTCTTCGCCGTACCGCACCTGAAGGCGGCCCCCGATCTGCACACCGGGCTGTGGTCCGGCCACAACGAGCTGGTGGACGCGGTGACGCGGGCCGACGCCGCGGAGGTACGCAGCCTCGTGCACGCGTACAACCAGCGCGCCCTGGACTGGGCAGCGGGCCTGAAGGCGGTCGGCGCATGACCGACACGACCGCGACCGGTGAGACCGGTCCCGGCGCCGGCACCGACACCGGCAAAGCGCCCGACCCGGCCCCCGCCTGGCTGGGCGCCGTCGCGCTCTCCGTCGTCATCCCCGCCCACGACGACGCGCACCGGATCACCGCGACCCTCGACGCCTTCCGCGCCGATCTCGACGCCCGCCTCGGCACCGGCCCCGGCGACTGGGAGCTCGTCGTCGCCGACGACGCCTCCACCGACGACACCGCCGCCCTCGTCGAGGCCGCGGCCGCCGACGAACCCCGGATCCGGCTGATCCGCTCCGAACACCACCGCGGCAAGGGCGCCGCGCTGCGCGCCGCAGTGCTCGCGAGCGCCGGGGAGCGGGTGCTGCTCGCCGACGCCGGGGCGACGATCCCGCCGGCCGAGCTCGACCACCTGGAGCAGGCCCTCGCCCCACAGGATCCGCAGAACGGAAGCGGAAGCCGGACCGGGAACGAGAGCGAGAACCCGACCGCCGCCCTCGGCCGAACGGGAAACCGCCTGGTCCGCGCCCTGGGCATCCCCGGGATACCGGGATTTCGCGCCGACACCTGCGGCTTCGCCCTCTTCGACGGCGACCGGGCCCGGGCCGCCTTCGGCGCCTCCGTCCTCGACGGCCCGGCCATCGACGCCGAAGTGCTGCGCTGGATGCGCCGCCAGGGCTGGTACGTGGCCGAGGTACCGGTGAGCCGCAACCCCGAGCCGGCCGCCCGCCCCCGCCCGCCCGCGACCCCGCCCACGGCCGCAGGCCGAACCACGCCCACGGCCCGCGGCGACCGGCGCCGCGCGCTCACCGAGCTCTACCGCCTGAACTCCGGCGGCCTCGCCGTCGCCGCCGTCTTCCTCGCCCTCTCCGCGTACCTCTTCCACGGCCTGTGGGCGGACCTCGACGGCCGCTACCTCGCGGACGCGCTCCAGGACCAGAACCAGTGGGAGTGGTTCGTCGGCGTCGCCACCGACAACATCACCCACCTGCGCAATCCGCTCTTCACCACGGCCCAGGGCATGCCCGACGGCGTGAACCTGATGGCCAACGCCACCATGCTCGGGCTGACCGTCCCGCTGATCCCGGTCACGCTCCTGTTCGGTGAGACGGTCACCTTCGCGCTCGTCCTCACGCTCGGCATGGCCGCCAGCGCCTGGACCTGGTACTGGCTGATCCGCCGCCGCCTCGTGCGCAGCCGCTGGGCCGCCGCCGCGGGCGGGGCGCTCGCCGCGTTCGCGCCGCCGATGGTCTCGCACGCCAACGGCCACCCCAACTTCGTCGTCCTCTTCATGCTCCCGCTGATCATCGACAGGGCGCTGCGCCTGTGCGAGGGCAGGAACATCGTCCGCGACGGGGTCCTGCTCGGCCTGTTCGCGACGTACCAGATCTTCCTCGGCGAGGAGCCGCTGCTCATCGCCGCGCTCGGCATGCTGCTCTTCTCGCTCGCGTACCTCGTGGTCGACCGGCGGCGCGCGCTCGCGGCCGCCCGGCCGCTGGGCCTCGGCCTGGTCATCGCGGCGGGCGTCTGCGCGCCGCTGCTGATCTTCCCGCTGTACTGGCAGTTCTTCGGCCCGCAGAGCTACCACTCGGTCCTGCACGGGGACAACGCCGGCAACAGCCCGCGCGCCCTGGTCGAGTACGCGGCCCGCTCGCTCTTCGGCGACGCCGAGACGGCCGGACGGCTCTCGCTGAACACCACCGAGCAGAACGCCTTCTACGGCTGGCCGCTGCTGGCGCTCGGCGTGGCCGTCTGCGTGTGGATGTGGCGCAGCAAGCCGGTCCGCGCGCTCGCGCTCACCGGTTTCGCGGCGCTGGCGCTGTCGCTCGGGCCCTGGGTGCCGGTCCCGCGCACGGACGTCGTGCTGCCGGGGCCCTGGCGGCTGATGGTCAGGCTGCCGCTGTTCGAGTCGGTGATCGAGGGGCGCGTGGCGATGGTGTGCGCCCCCGTCCTGGGCGTGCTGCTCGCGCTCGCGCTGGACCGGATCGTACGGATGCGCCACCGCGAGCCGCGCACGCTCGGCCTGCTCGCGGTGGCGGCGGCGCTGATCCCGGTGCTTCCGCTGCCGCTGGCCGTACGGGAGCGGGCTCCGGTGCCGGCGTTCGTCACCTCGGGGGCCTGGAAGGGCTACGTCAAGGACGGCGAAGCGCTCGTCCCGGTGCCGCTGCCCGACCCCGGCCAGGCGGACGCGCTGCACTGGCAGGTCGAGGCGGACTTCGGGTTCCGGCTGGCCGGCGGCTACTTCAACGGGCCGTGGGGACCCGACCGGATCGGCATCTACGGGGCCACCCCGCGCCACCTCTCGAACCTCCTGCGGGACGTCCGCTACGGGCAGCAGCCGCCGGAGATCACCCCCCAGTGGCGGGACCAGGCCCGCCGGGACCTGGAGTTCTGGAAGGCGGGGGCCGTCGTGCTGCCCTTCCAGGACCGCGGGGTCGAGCTGCGCGACATGCTCACCGAGCTGCTGGGGCAGCCCCCGCAGAAGGCCGAGGACGTCTGGGTCTGGAGGGTGGGTCCGGGAGGGGTGTAGCGGGCGGCTCCGGGGCGAGTTCCGCCCCAGGTTCTGCGCAGCCCTTCGCGGAGGGTGTTCGGCGCACTACGCTGGCGGGATCGGCGACATCGACTGATCGGAGCCCGCGTGGCCTGTGACCTGTGGCTGGTCCCCCTTGTCGACGTGCTGTGCCACAGCCCCGACAACCCGTTCGCGGAAGAGATCGCCTCGTACGACAAGGCGCTGGGCGAGGCGGGCCTGCCGTCGGTGCCCGTGTTCGCGTACATGCCGGGCCTGAGCGGGGACGTGGCCCCCGTCGCCGGCTTCGACTACGACGCCCTGCACTTCCTGCGGCGGGCCTACCTGCTGCAGATCTGCGGACTGCCGGTGACGCCGGTGGACGAGCTGGGCGGGGACTACGAGCAGCTGCTGGAGATGTTCGAGTCGACGGCGCAGCAGTCGCACCTGGTGTGGCACTACGACCATGCCGGGGCGTACGTGCCGGTGGACTTCGCGGCTCCGCTGGCCAACGAGGAGCTGCTGGCCGGGGGCGGGCCGCTGGGCTCGGCGCAGGGCCTGCTGCGCGAGCTGGTGGTGGTGGCGCCGGCGATCGGGATCGATCCGGGGAATCCGCCGGGGGCTCCGGCGGCGCCGGGGCGGCCCACGTCCCTGGAAGAGCCCGCGGGGCCGATTCCGTACGACGAGAGCCCCTTCGCGCGGGAGCGGCACGTGTGGCTGGGCCTGCACGCCGCCGCGACGCGGTGTCTCGGCCAGGGCTCGATGATCATCTTCAGCTGACCGCCGTGAGGGGTCGGGGGCTCGTCCCCCTCGCCCCCTCACACCCCGGCGGGGACGCCTTCAGCGGGGCTGCTCCGGCGGGCGCTGGCGCGGCATGTTGGGGCGGGTGCCCGGGGGCAGGGGAAAACGGGCCGGGGGGAGGCCCGCCTCCGCCCGCGACGGGGCGCCGAGCGACTGCATCACGAGCGGCGCCGGTCCCGAGGAGAACTCCACCATCCACTCCGCGGTCTCCGAGCGCACCAGCTCCGTCACGTCCTCCGAGAAGCGGCGGAGTACGGTCAGGCACCGCTCGGCCGCCTCGCTCGCCGTGCCCTCCGTGGGCCCCAGCACCTCCCGCACGTTCTCCGAGGCCCAGTCGAACTGCAGCGTCTGCAGGCGGCGCTGCACCGCCTGCGCGGTGGCCACGTCCCGCATCCAGCCCGAGGTCAGGCCGAAGAACCGGTCGCAGGCCAGGCAGGCCGCGGCCAGGAGCAGCGCGAGGTACCCGTACGAGGCCACCCCCGGCGCGGATCCCGTCACCTCCAGCAGCGGGAGCGCGGCCCCGGCCACCGCCCCCGCGGCGGCCCCGACCCGCAGCACCCGCGCGCCCCGGCGCTTCCACGCCCGGTCGCCGAGATACCACTCCGCGGTGCGCAGGGCGTCGGCCTCGACCCGCCGGTAGAGCTCGTCCAGCCGCTCGGCCGGCTCGCCCCAGTCCCCGAGGGGGAACGGCCCGCCGGTCAGATCGCCCGCCGCCATCGGTCCGCTGCCCTCCTCCCGCGAGTCCCGGGGTTCCCGGGGATCCCGGGGTGGCCCCTCGGGCTGCATCTCCGGCTGGCTCACCCGGCACTCCCTCTGCC
The DNA here is from genome assembly GCF_001044425.1 of Streptomyces roseus. Lineage (GTDB taxonomy): Bacteria > Actinomycetota > Actinomycetes > Streptomycetales > Streptomycetaceae > Streptomyces > Streptomyces roseus. The sequence goes on along the minus strand of NZ_LFML01000054.1, from coordinate 43,987 downwards.
TGCGCTGACGTGTGGTGGTGCGCGTGTGCGCAATGATGCGCATGCTCTTCCTACCTTCGAATGGCGGCCCATGGGCGACGAATCCCCGGTTTTCCGCCTGCAAGGAGGTCTCCATCAGGTACGCGCGGGCCCCGTCTCTCACTCGAAAGAGTTGGTCCTCACGGCGTAGGGCGCGCCGCGCGGGGAGCACGTAGGCTCGGATTGACCAAGCCGACCAGTCTTGGACCGACGCGACGGAGTGAGTGACCTGTGATTCCCGGTGGTGGCCAGCCCAACATGCAGCAGCTGCTCCAGCAGGCCCAGAAGATGCAGCAGGACCTGGCCGCGGCCCAGGAGGCGCTCGCGCAGGCCGAGGTCGAGGGCCAGGCCGGCGGCGGCCTGGTGAAGGCGACCGTCACCGGCTCCGGTGAGCTGCGCGCGCTGGTGATCGACCCCAAGGCCGTGGACCCGGCGGACACCGAGACCCTCGCCGACCTGGTCGTCGCGGCGGTCCAGGCGGCCAACGAGAACGCCCAGGCGCTCCAGCAGGAGAAGCTCGGCCCGCTGGCCCAGGGCCTGGGCGGCGGCAGCGGCATCCCCGGCCTCCCGTTCTAACCCGCGCTCCGGCACCCGAACCCGAAGCCGTACCCGAACCCCAACCGACCCCGACCCCCCACCGCAGAACGAAAGAAGGCAGTCCGTGTACGAAGGCGTGGTCCAGGACCTGATCGACGAACTGGGCAGGCTGCCCGGCGTCGGGCCCAAGAGCGCGCAGCGGATCGCCTTCCACATCCTGCAGGCCGAGCCCACCGACGTCCGCCGCCTCGCGCACGCGCTGCTGGAGGTCAAGGACAAGGTCCGGTTCTGCGCGGTGTGCGGGAACGTGGCGCAGGAGGAGCGGTGCAACATCTGCCGCGACCCGCGCCGCGACACCACGGTCATCTGCGTGGTGGAGGAGCCGAAGGACGTCGTCGCGATCGAGCGGACCCGCGAGTTCCGGGGCCGGTACCACGTCCTCGGCGGCGCGATCAGCCCGATCGAGGGCGTCGGACCGGACGACCTGCGCATCCGCGAGCTGCTGGCGCGCCTCGCGGACGGAGAGGTGACCGAGCTGATCCTCGCCACCGACCCGAACCTGGAGGGCGAGGCGACCGCCACCTACCTCGCCCGCATGATCAAGCCCATGGGCCTGAAGGTCACCCGCCTGGCCAGCGGGCTCCCCGTCGGGGGAGATCTGGAGTACGCGGACGAGGTCACGCTGGGGCGGGCCTTTGAAGGAAGGCGACTTCTCGATGTCTGACGCAATGCTGCACGCCCTGGGAGTGGATCCGGACGACTTCGCGGCCTCGATCGCGGACCAGATCGAGTCCTTCATCGTCGCCGTCACCGAGGTGGCCAAGGGCGAGGACCCGGACAGCGCGGTGCCCTTCCTCCTCCTGGAGGTGTCCCAGCTGCTGCTGGCGGGCGGCCGGCTGGGCGCGTACCAGGACGTCCTGCCCGACGAGCGCTACGAGCCCGACCTCGGCCCGGAACCGGACGTGGACGACCTGCGCGAGCGGTTCGCGCTCATGCTGGAGCCGGTCGACGTCTACTCCGAGGTCTTCGACCCGTACGAGCCGCGCAAGGCTCCCGTCGCGCACCGGATCTCGGACGACCTCGCCGACGTGGTGGCGGACCTGCGGCACGGCCTCATCCACCACCAGGCGGGCCGGACCACCGAGGCGCTGTGGTGGTGGCAGTTCTCGTACTTCACCAACTGGGGTCCGACGGCCTCGGCGACGCTGCGCGCCCTCCAGTCGCTGATCGCCCACGTGCGGCTGGACCAGCCGCTGGAGGCCCTGGACGGCCTGGACACCGACGAGGACCTCGCCGAGGACGACCTCGCCGAGCAGGCCGGACGGGTGATGGCCGAGGAAATCGGTGCCCGCCTCGGTCTGCCGGGGAAGTAGGGAACCCGGATCCTGGTCTGATCGTCTCATGATGTGGTACGAAGCGGTCGGATCGCGGCCGCTCGTTACACTGCACCAGCAATGAGACGGACTGAGCGAGGAGCGCACGTGGGCCTTGTCGTGCAGAAGTACGGAGGCTCCTCCGTAGCCGATGCCGAGGGCATCAAGCGCGTCGCCAAGCGAATTGTGGATGCCAAGAAGAACGGCCACCAGGTGGTCGTCGTGGTTTCCGCGATGGGCGACACGACGGACGAGCTGATCGATCTCGCCGAGCAGGTTTCACCCATGCCTGCCGGGCGCGAATTCGACATGCTGCTGACCGCCGGAGAGCGGATCTCCATGGCCCTGCTGGCCATGGCGATCAAAAACCTGGGCCACGAGGCGCAGTCGTTCACCGGCAGCCAGGCAGGCGTCATCACCGACTCGGTCCACAACAAAGCGCGCATCATCGATGTCACGCCGGGCCGTATCCGTACCGCGCTGGACCAGGGCAACATCGCCATCGTCGCCGGGTTCCAGGGCGTGTCGGCGGACTCCAAGGACATCACCACCCTCGGCCGGGGCGGCTCGGACACCACAGCCGTCGCGCTCGCCGCGGCGCTGGACGCCGAGGTCTGCGAGATCTACACCGATGTCGACGGCGTCTTCACCGCGGACCCCCGCGTCGTGAAGAAGGCCCGGAAGATCGACTGGATCTCCTCCGAGGACATGCTGGAGCTCGCGGCCTCCGGTTCCAAGGTGCTGCTGCACCGCTGCGTGGAATACGCGCGCCGCTACAACATCCCGATCCACGTCCGCTCGTCCTTCTCCGGACTGCCGGGCACCTGGGTCAGCAACGAGAATCCGCAAGGGGACGCGCAGGTGGAGCACGCCATCATCTCCGGAGTCGCTCACGACGTCTCCGAAGCCAAGATCACGGTCGTCGGCGTTCCGGACAAGCCGGGCGAGGCCGCGGCGATCTTCCGCGCCATCGCGGACGCCGAGATCAACATCGACATGATCGTGCAGAACGTGTCGGCCGCGTCCACGGGCCTGACGGACATCTCCTTCACCCTCCCCAAGGCCGAGGGCCACAAGGCCATCGACGCCCTGGAGAAGGCGAAGGGCCAGATCGGCTTCGACTCCCTGCGCTACGACGACCAGATCGGCAAGATCTCCCTGGTCGGCGCGGGCATGAAGACCAACCCGGGCGTCACCGCCTCCTTCTTCCAGGCGCTGTCCGACGCGGGCGTGAACATCGAGCTGATCTCGACCTCCGAGATCCGCATCTCGGTCGTGACCCGCCAGGACGACGTCAACGAGGCCGTCCGCGCCGTGCACACGGCCTTCGGCCTCGACTCCGACAGCGACGAGGCCGTCGTCTACGGAGGCACCGGACGATGACCGGCACCCGGTCGACCCCGGCTCCGGCGCTCGCCGTGGTCGGGGCGACCGGAGCGGTCGGCTCCGTCGTGCTCCGGATCCTCTCCCAGCGGGCGGACGTCTGGGGTGAGGTCCGCCTGATCGCCTCCGGGCGCTCGGCCGGCCGGATACTGACCGTGCGCGGGCAGGAGTGCGAGGTGCTCGCCCTCACCGAGGACGCCTTCGAGGGCATCGGGGAGGGGGACGTGGCGCTGTTCCTGACCCCGGCCGAGATCTCCGCCCGCTGGGCGCCGGCCGTCGTCATGCGCGGGGCCGTCGCCGTCGACCAGTCCGCGGCCTTCCGGGAGGACCCCGAGGTGCCGCTGGTGGTGCCCGAGGTCAACGCCCCGGCCGTACGGGCGCGGCCGCGCGGCATCGTGGCGGGCCCGGACTGCGTCACCGCCGCGATGATCGCGGCCCTGGGCGCGCTGCACGCCGAGTACGGGCTGGCCGACCTGACGGTGTCCTCGTACCAGGCCGCCAGCGCGGCGGGCCGGGCCGGATCCGACGTACTGCGCCGCCAGCTCTCGCTGGTCGCCGGTACCTCCCTCGGCGAGCAGACCGGGGACGTGCGCCGGGCCGTCGGCGAGGACTCCGGCCCCTTCGCCGCCCCGCTCGCGCTGAACGTGGTGCCGTGGTCCGGTGAGCTGCGCGAGGGCGGCTGGTCCTCGCACGAGCTGGCCGTACGGGCGCAAGTACGCCGGGTGCTGCACCTGGACGCGCTCCCGGTGGCGGTGACCTGCGTCCAGGTGCCGGTGCTGACCGGGCACTCGCTGAGCGTGCGGGCGCGGTTCGAGGCCGAGGCGGACGCCTCGCGCGCCCGGGAGGTCCTGGAGGCCGCGCCCGGCGTGGTCGTGGTGGACGACCCCTCGGCCGGGGAGTTCCCGACTCCGGTGGACGCCGCGGGGACGGATCCGGCCTGGGTGGGGCGGCTGCGGCGCTCGCTCGACGATCCGCAGTCCCTGGAGTTCTTCGTGTGCGCGGACAATCTCCGCAACGGGGCCGCCCTGAACGCCACTCGGATCGCGGAACTGATCGCTGGTGAATTCGCGTAATTCACTTTGTAGGATCAGCCCTGATCCCTTGATCAAGGTGATGGCCTGACTGCCGCCTGGACGGGCGGGGCAATCAGGAAGAGCGGGTGCGCATGAGGGCTATGGGGATTTTGCCGGTGAGGCGGCCTCACGCGTACAACCCTGGTGGGGGGACGCGTGTCCAACTGGCGTGGCAGAGGCACTTCTCGACTTCGCCGTCCTACCGGCGCGCAGCGCACTCGGTGCGCCCCGCCGGCCTTCCCCCGCGCCCGCGCCCGGCGGGTTCCCCGTGATCCTTCCCGTTCCGCCGGCCGCGGCGCCGATCGCCGTGCCCTCCGCCGTACCGATCCGGGGCGGCCGCGTGCCCGCGCCCCGCGATAGCGCGGAGGCCGCCGGGAGCGGGGAGGAGGCGTCCGCCGCGCCCGCCGTCGTCGCCGGCACCACCGTCGACCACCTCACCGAGACCTACCAGGCCCACTACCGCTCCCTGCTCGGCCTGGCCGCCCTGCTCCTCGACGACACCGCCTCCTGCGAGGACGTCGTCCAGGAGGCGTTCATCCGGGTCCATTCCGCCCGCAACCGGGTTCGCGATCGGGACAAGACACTGGCGTATCTGCGCCAGACCGTCGTCAACCTCTCGCGCTCCGCGCTGCGCCGCCGCATCCTCGGCCTCAAGCTGCTCTCGAAGCCGATGCCCGACATGGCCAGTGCCGAAGAGGGCGCGTACGACCAGCTGGAACGGGACGATCTCATCAAGGCGATGCGCGGACTCCAGCGGCGTCAGCGCGAGGTGCTGGTGCTCCGGTACTTCGCGGACATGACGGAGGCCCAGGTCGCCGAGACGCTGGGCGTCTCGCTCGGCTCGGTCAAGGCGTACGGATCCCGGGGCATTGCCGCGCTGCGGGTGGCGATGGAGGCTGCGCAGTCATGATGGACGACCACACCCCGCCGGGCGGCACGGGCGAGGAACAGGCCCTGCGGAGCCTGCTGCGCGGAGCCGTCGAAGGCCTGGAGCCCTCCGACGGCGCGCTGGAGCGGCTGCGGTACGCCGTCCCCGTACGCCGGACCCGCAAGCGCCAGGCCCTCGTCGCGGCGGCCGTGGCCGTGCTGCTGGCCGGTACGGCCGTCCCGGCGGCCCTGCACCTGCACATCACCGGCGGCGAGGGCGGCGGCGCCGACCACTCGGCGATTGCCGGGCACGGCGAGCGGCCAGGGAGCGGGGCCGGCGCCGGCACCTCCGGCCCCCACCAGGACGGCGAGGGCGCCCCCCGGCCCGGCAAGGCCGCAGGCGCCGCCGGCGAGACGGCCGGCACCGGCGCGCGGCCGGACGCGCGGGACGGCGGCGCCCCGACCGGCGCCGGCACGGCCGGCCCGGACACCGCGGGCGCGACCGCGGGCGCCTCGGCCGGCACCGGCCCGCAGCCCCCCGTGGCGGCGTCGCAAGGCGTGCCCGGATGCAGCGCGGAGCAGCTCGGGGTGCAGGGCAGCGCCAAATCCCCGGAGCCCGACGGCAAGGTGTACGGCAGTTTCAAGGTCACCAACGTCTCGGTGCGGGGTTGCACGGTCGTCGGCCCGGACACCGTGACGGCGGCCTCCGTATCGGCGCCCGGCCGGTCCTCGGGGGTCACCGTGGTCGGCCACACGGCGGGGGATCCGGCGGCCGGGCTGCCCGACCCCTCGGCGGAGACGCCGCTGCTGGTGCTGCAGCCGAACACCGCGTACGAGGTCCGCTTCGCCTGGGTCCCCTCGGCGCAGTCCTGCCCGGCGGCCACGCCCGAGCCGCCGCCCAAGCCCCCGGTGGACGCCCCGGAGGGCGGGCAGGCCTCGGCGGCCCGGGCCACGCGTTCGGATCCGGACACCGCCGGCAAGTCCCCGGAGCCGGCCGGGGTGGAGGTGACGCACACGCCGCACACGGCGCTGCCGGGTGCGCCCACCACGCAGACGACGATCCCGGCCGCCTGCGGGGGGACGGTCTACCGGACCGGCGTCATTGCCCTGGACGCGCCGAAGCCCTAGCGCTGGTGGCGGGGCGGGGCGGAGGCCGAAGCAGCGGACGGGCCGACGGGCGTGGCCGGCGTGGCCGCGGCGGGTGCCCCGGCGGCGCCCTGCGGCACCAGCCCGGCCTCGGCGTCGCGCAGGGTCTCCACCTCGCGGCGGTAGAGCCGGAACCACATGAACAGCACGAACGCGGCGAAGACGAACCACTCGCCGGTGTAGCCGAGGTTCTGGAAGGCCTTCAGGTCCAGCCCGGTGTTGCTCGGCGCCTGCGCGGGCACCGGAGTCAGGCCGTCCGCCGGGGTCTGCACCGTCAGCCAGGCGTCGTACAGCCCGTAGGGCACGAGGTTGACCAGCGAGGCCGCCCCGATCACCCCGAGCTGCCCGGCCGGCAGGCCGCCCTCGGCGTACACGCCCTTGCCGGTGGAGCTCTCGGAGGCCTGGAGCGCGCCCGTCACCTCGACCCGCCCGGTCGGCGCGGGCGGGGCCTTCGAGGCGTCCGCGGGGCCCGGCAGCCAGCCCCGGACCACCGGGACGGCCTTGCCGGAGTCGGTCCGCAGCAGGTTCAGGACGTAGAACCCGTTCCGGCCGTCGAGCCGACGCTCGGGGACGAGCAGCTGCTCGGCGTACTCGCCGGAGGCGGAGGCGAGGCGTCCGGAGGTCTTCTTGTCCACCGGGAGCAGCGACTCCAGCGGCGCCGCGGCCTCGGCCGCCGGCCGTCCGGCGCTCGCCTCCTTGTGGCTGTCGACACGGTCCTCGAACCGGCCGAGCTGCCAGGTCCCCATGAACAGGCAGACGGGGACGGCGAGCGCGACGAAGACGTTGATCCCCCACCAGCGCGGGGTCAGGAGAAACCGGTGCACCCCACCACCGTACGGGGGGTGCACCGGATCACCGGGGCCGGGGCCACCGCCGCGGCCGCACCACCTCCTACCGCGGGAGGTGTTCGCGTACGAACTCCAACTCCATCCGGACCTGCTTGATCCGCTCCTCCACGACGAGCGAGCCGTGCCCGGCGTCGTATCGGTACACCTCGTGCACCGCCCCGCGCGCCGCCAGCCGCTCCACGTAGTTCTCGATCTGGCGGATCGGGCAGCGCGGGTCGTTGACGCCCGCCGCGATGTACACGGGGGCCTTGACCGCGTCCACGTACGTGAGCGGCGAGGAGGCCTCGAAGCGGTCCGGGACCTCCTCCGGCGTACCGCCGAAGAGCGTGCGGTCCAGGGACTTCAGCGCCTCCATCTCGTCGTGGTACGCCGTCACGTAGTCGGCGACGGGGACGGCGGCCAGGCCCACGGCCCAGGCCTCCGGCTGCGTGCCGAGCCCCAGCAGCGTCAGGTAGCCGCCCCAGGAACCGCCGGAGAGCACCAGGCGCGCCGGGTCGGCGAGGCCGGAGGCCACCGCCCATTCCCGGACCGCCGCGATGTCCTCCAGCTCGATCAGGCCGACCCGGTGCTTGAGCGCGTCGGTCCACTCGCGGCCGTAGCCGGTCGAGCCGCGGTAGTTGACCCGGACCACCGCGAAACCGTGGTCCAGCCAGGCCGCCGGAGCCGCCGCGAAGGCGTCGCTGTCGTGCCAGGTCGGCCCGCCGTGCACCTCGAAGACCGTCGGGAAGGGGCCGTCGCCGTGGCCCTCGGGCCGCTGCGCCAGCGCGTGGATGCGTCCGCCGGGGCCCTCCACCCACACGTCCTCCACCGGCACCGAGCCGGGCGCCCGGAAGCCGGGAGGCTCCAGGACGATCCCGCCCGCGGTGGACCGTACGGCCGAGGGCTCGGCCGCCGAGGACCACTGGTACTCCACGGTGCCGTCGGGCCGGGCGCTCGCGCCGGAGACGGTGCCGGGCGGGGTGTCGACCCGGACGAGCTCGCGCGCGGCCAGGTCGTAGCGCCAGAGTTCGCTGCGCGCCTCGAAGTCGTGCGCGATCAGCAGCGCGGAGCCGTCTGGGTACCACTCGGCGCTGACGTCGCCCGGCAGCTCGATCGCCAGGTCCTCCTCGGAGCCGGTGGCCACGTCCCAGACCATCGGCTCCCAGCGGCCGCGCCGCTGGTGGCCGACGAGCAGCCGGGTGTCCCCGGCCACCGGCGCGAAGCCGAGCACCTCCAGGCCGAGCTCCACCGTCCCGCCCCGGGAGTCGTCGAGCTCGGCGACGGCGGTCCCGTCGAGGGTGACCACGCGCAGCGCCGAGTGCATGGCGTCGCCGTGCTCGGTGTGCTCGATGGCGATCAGGGTCCCGTCGCGGGAGAGGTCGCCGACGCCGGCCGACTCCCGGTGCCGGTAGATCACCGCGGGCTCCGTGCCGTCCGGGCGCACCACGTGGATGGTGGTCCCCTCCTCGTCGGTGGAGCGGCCGACGACGGCGGTCCCGTCCCGCCCGATGGCGAGCCCGGCCGGGTACGAGGGCTCCAGCCCGGGGGTGGCCGGCTCGTCGGGGCCGCCCGCGAAGGGCTGGCGCACCCAGGTGCCGAACTCGTCGCCGTCGGTGTCGGAGAACCACCAGATCCACTCCCCGTCGGGGGAGAGGGTCCCGTCGGTGGTCCCGTTGGGCCGGTCGGTGGCCTGCCGCCGGCTGTCGGTGGCCCGGTCCCAGGCGTAGAGCTCGTACGTCCCGGTGGCGTTCGACACGAAGAGCGAGCGGTCCGGAGCGTCCTCGGCCCAGTCGGGCAGCCCGACGCGCGGCGCGCGGAAGCGCTTCTCCCAGTCGGGCACGGCCGTGTTGTCAGTCATACCCCCATGTAACCCGATTGGCGCTGCCGAATGGTCGTGGCGGGTGCGAGGCGGCAGCGTGGGCGGGGCCCACCCAGCCGTTTTCCAGTTCCAGTGAGGAGTGATCATGGCGAAGCAGCGCAAGGAACAGACTCACGAGGACCGTCGGTCGTCCGACTCCGGGATGCCGGACAAGCCGGCGATGCTGGTCGAGGACGTGCGCGAGGCGCAGACCATGGCCATGCAGGAGGACCGGATGCGCGAGCAGCAGCGGCGCAAGGGCGGGCGCGGCTGACCCCGGCTCGGATGCCGCCTCCCGCGAGCTGAGGGACGAAGACGCGCGGCATGTGCGGCGCAAGGCCCGGGCCGGGCGCGGCTGAGCCGGGCACGGCCCGGGCCTTGCGCGCGGTGCGGGACGGCAGGACGTCGTGGCCCGCGGTTTCCCCGGAAACCGCGGGCCACGGTCGTAGGGTGGCCCTATGCGGATGATCGTCCGGGGTGCCCGGCTGCTCCACACCGAGGGACTGTCCGATGTGGAGGTCGCGGAGGACGGGCGCATCGCGCGGGTGGTCCCGTACGACGACCAGAAGGAGCCGCCGGCCACCGGCGTGCTGATCGAGGCGCACGGCGGCCTGCTCACCGCCCCCTTCGTCGAGCCGCACATCCACCTGGACACGGCCCTGACCGCCGGGGAGCCGCGCCCGAACGCCTCCGGGACGCTGTGGGAAGGCATCGCCTGCTGGAGCGAGCGCAAGCGGACCCTGACCCGCGAGGACGTCGTCGCGCGGGCCACGGAGGTGCTGCGCTGGCAGGCCGCCCAGGGCGTGCTGCACGTGCGCACGCACTGCGACATCACCGACCCCGCCCTCACCGCGCTGGACGCACTGCTGGAGGTCCGCGACCGGGTCCGGGACGTCATGACCCTGCAGATCGTCGCCTTCCCGCAGGAGGGCGTCGTCTCCTTCCCCGGCGGTGAGGCGCTGCTGCGCGAGGCGGTCGCGCGCGGCGCCGACGTCGTCGGGGCGATCCCGCACTTCGAGGACACCCGCGAGGACGGGGTCGCCTCGCTGGGCATCGCCTTCGCGGTGGCCGAGGAGCACGGGCTGCGCGTGGACGCCCACTGCGACGAGATCGACGACGAGCAGTCCCGCTTCGTGGAGGTGCTGGCCGCGCTCGCGCTGCGCACGGGGCTGCGGGAGCGGGTGACGGCCTCGCACACCACGGCGATGGGCTCCTACGGCGGCGCGTACAGCTTCAAACTCCAGCGGCTGCTCTCCCGTTCCGGCATCAACCTGGTCTCCAACCCCTTCGCGAACCTGGGCCTCCAGGGCCGCTTCGACGGCTACCCGAAGCGGCGCGGGCTCACCCAGGTCAAGGAGATGCTGGCGGCGGGGGTCAACGTGGCCTTCGGCCACGACGACGTGATGGACCCGTGGAACGCGCTCGGCACCGCGAACCCCCTCCAGACCGCCCTCGTCGGGCTGTACGCCGCCCAGCTCACGGGGGCGGACGAGATCCCGGTGGCGTTCGAGATGGTGACGGAGCGCGCGGCGCGGGTGCTGGGCCTGACGGAGGCGGAGTACGGGATCGCCGAGGGCGCGCCCGCCTCCTTCGTGCTGCTGCCGGCCGAGACCCCGGCCGAGGCGGTACGCCGCCAGGTCCGGCCGCGGTACGTGGTCGCGCGGGGGACTGTGCTCGCCGAGACGCCGCCCGCGCCGACGCGGCTGAACTGGCCGGGGGAGGCGCCGGCGGAGGTGGACTTCCGCCGGTCGTAGGACGGCGCCCGCCGCGGCGGTAGCCTGCGCGCATGGCGAGGGACTCGTGGGACTCGTGGAACTCCTGGGACGAGGACGGAACTCCGCACCCGCTCGCGCTGCGCCGCAGCGGCCGCAGCGAGCAGGAGCCGGACCGGCTGCCCGAGGTCCGGGAGCTGGAGGTGCTCGGCTGGGAGCCCGCACCCGGGGAGACGCTGTGGGCGTTCCTCCCGTACGTATGGCCCCCGGCGGCCCGGACCTGGATCCCCGACCGGTCCACCCACTGGGCGGTGGAGACCCGGCTGGACGGCCACGGCCACATCACCGGCGTGGAGGCCGCCCCGCTCGCCGACCCCGATCTCCACGACCTCGACCGGGAGACCGAGGAGGTCCTGGCACGCCTCGGGATCCCGCCCCGTCCGCCGGGCCGCCTGTGGCTCCTGCGCCCGCCCGGCTCCTTCCCCACGGTCGGCACGGTCCTCGACCACCTCCGGACGCTCGCGCGGGAACGCGGGGTGGAGGTCAGCCCCTCGCCGGAGTTCCTGTCACTGACCCGCGCCGAACTGGCGGCACTGGGGTCCGAACCGGAGCCGAACACCTGAGGCGCACCCCCAACGCCCCGCACCCGAGCCCCGGTTCACGAACGGAGACCCCTACCGGCTTCGCCTCTCCGGGAAGGACGCAGAGTCCCGGACGCTCCCTGAACGGGCGCACCAGATGAACACCGTCGAGCACCCGCACACACGCGGCCCGACTCCCCGCCGGAGCCGGATTCCGAGCCCGCCTCCCCGGCGGCTCCCAGGGCAGGCCCGGAAACCACTCAGGGGCCTGATCCACTGAGTGGATCAGGCCCCTGACCTGGTCTTACGAAGTCGGGGTGGCGGGATTTGAACCCACGACCTCTTCGTCCCGAACGAAGCGCGCTGCCAAGCTGCGCTACACCCCGATCGTCGCTTGGCAGCAGTTGCTGTCCTGGCGACATCGATTACTTTAGCGGACCCTCGGCCGGAGACGAAATCCGGTTTTCGCGAGGGGGCCGCCGGGGGGGCTACGCCTTCGGGGTCAGCGTCAGCAGGGTGGCTTCCGGGGGGCAGGCGAAGCGGACCGGGGTGTAGCGGTTCGTGCCGCAGCCCGCCGAGACGTGCAGGTACGCGCGGTGCCCGCCCGCCTCGTGCGTGGAGAGCCCCTTCACCCGCTCCGTGTCCAGGTCGCAGTTGGTGACGAGCGCCCCGTAGAACGGGATGCACAGCTGCCCGCCGTGCGTGTGCCCCGCCAGGATCAGCGGATACCGGTCGGCCGTGAAGGACTCCAGGACCCGCAGGTACGGGGCGTGCACGACCGCCATCGAGAAGTCCGCGTCCGCCTCCGGGCCGCCCGCGACCCGCTCATACCGGTCCCGCTTGATGTGCGGGTCGTCGAGCCCGGTGAACGCCAGATCCAGCCCGGGCAGTTTCAGGCGGCCGCGCGTGTTGGTGAGGTTGACCCAGCCCGCCGCGTCGAAGGCGTCCCGCATCTCCTCCCACGGGTTGTGCACGGCGCCGACGACCGGCTTGTTGCCGTTCAGCCCGTGCCGCCCCTGGACCTTCTCGATCAGGTAGCGCCCGGGGTTGCGCAGCCGCGGCCCGTAGTAGTCGTTCGACCCGAAGACGTACACCCCGGGGAAGGACATCAGCGGGCCCAGGGCGTCCAGTACCTCCGGCACGCCCTCCGTGTCGGAGAGGTTGTCGCCCGTGTTCACCACGAAGTCCGGCCGCAGGCCGGCCAGCGACTGGAGCCAGGCACGCTTCTTGTGCTGCCCGCGCACCATGTGGATGTCGGAGACCTGGAGCACGCGCAGCGGCCGCATCCCGGCGGGGAGCACCGGCACGGTGATCCGGCGCAGCCGGAACGACCGCGCCTCGAAACCGGCGGCATAAGCGACGCCGGCGGCTCCCACCGCCGCGATCGACGCCGTGACCTTCAGGGGTACTCCGTAACGCGCACGCATGGCCCCATCGTCGCAGACGCGGAAAACCTGCGGGCGCCACCGCCCGTCCACCTGGCAGACTCAGGTCATGACCACGCTCAAGGCCAAGCTCCAGGAAGACCTCACCACCGCCATCAGGGCGCGCGACGAGCTGCACTCGTCCACGCTGCGCCTGACCCTCGCCGCCATCACCAAGGAGGAGGTCGCGGGCAAGGAAGCGCGCGTGCTCTCCGACGACGAGGTCCTCAAGGTGATCGCCAAGGAGGCGAAGAAGCGTCGCGAGGCCGCGGAGGCCTTCGCGCAGGGCGGTCGTCCCGAGCAGTCCGCTCGCGAGACGGCGGAGGGCGAGTTCCTCGACACCTACCTGCCCAAGCAGCTCAGCGACGAGGAGCTCGGCGCGATCGTGGCGCAGGCCGTCGAGGAGGCCAAGGCCGCGGGCGCCGAGGGGCCGCGGGCCATGGGCGCCGTCATGAAGATCGTGAACCCGAAGGTGGCCGGTCTGGCGGAGGGCGGCCGCGTCGCCGCCGCCGTCAAGAAGCACCTCGCGTAAGCAGACGAAGCAGAGGGCCCCGTCCGCGCGTCGCGCGGGCGGGGCCCTCTGTCGTCATGGCCTAGTCCTCCAGGCCGCCGATGATGCCGCCCGGGAACGGGTCGGTCGGGGTGTTTCCGCCCGTCGCCCCGCCCGTGGCGCCGGCGCCGCCCGTCGGACCGCCCGCGGCTCCCGCCGTCTGGCCGCCGGGGCGCCCGCCCGGCTTGTTGTCGCCGCCCGGCTTGCCGGGCTTCCCCGGCTTGTTCGGCGCCGGGTTGGTGGGCCGGCCGCCGCCGGTGGGCGCGCCGGTGTCCGGCCCGAGGCCGACGGTGACGAAGTTGGGGGCCTCCCGGCCGTCCAGCGCGCCCGAGACCGCCTGCTTCCAGATCGGGCCGGGCAGCCCGCCGCCGTAGACCTTGTCGTAGTACTGGCCGCCGATGGTGATGTTCTCCATCGACACCTGCTTGGCGCCGCCCGAGCCGACCCAGGTCGCACCCGCCATGTTCGGCGTGTACCCGACGAACCAGGCGTTGTAGCGGCTGTCGGTGGTGCCGGTCTTGCCCGCGTTCTGCCGGTCGGTCAGACCCGCGGCCGTACCCGTACCGGAGTCGATCACGCCGAGCAGCAGCGTGTTGACGGTGTCGGCGGTCTTCTCGCTCATCACGCGGTCGCACTGCGACTTCGGCACGGCCAGCGCCTTGCCGTGCGAGTCCGTGATGGACTCCAGGGCGACGGGGGTGCAGTACACGCCGCGGTTGGCGAAGGTCGCGTACGCGTTCGCCATGGTCAGCGGGGACATGCCCTCGGTGCCGAGCGCGATGGCCGGGACCTCCGGCAGCTTCGTCCCGTCGGCCGGGATCACGCCGAGCTTCGTGGTCATCTCGGTCACGGGGCAGAGCCCGTTCTCGGAGATCATCTCCACGAAGTAGGTGTTGACCGACTTGGCCATGGCCTCCTGCATGCCGTACGGGCCGCGCTCGGACTCCGACTCGTTCTCCACCCGGTCGTGGGAGGTGTTGACCCAGGGCTTGTCGCCGCAGGTCTGCACCGGGCTCGGGTACTCCATGTCGTGCGGGGACGCGTACGTCTTGCCCGCGGGCACGCCCTTCTCCAGGGCCGCGGCCGCGACGAACGGCTTGAAGGTCGAACCGGTCGGGAAGCCGAAGTTCGAGCCGCCCATCCGCTTGTCGACCGAGAAGTTGATCTGAGTCTCGTTCTTCCCGAAGCCGTACGGCTTGGACTGGCCCATCGCGAGGACCCGGCCCGTGCCCGGCTGCACCAGAGTGACGGCCGTGGCGACCTTGTCGTCCTGGTTGACGTGGTCCTTGATGGACTCGTTGACGGACTCCTGCGACTGCGGGTCCAGCGTCGTCCGCACGGTCAGACCGCCCTGGTTCCAGAGCTTGGCCCGCTCCTCGCGGGTCTTGCCGAACACCGGGTCGGTCAGGAACGTGTTGCGCACGTAGTCGCAGAAGAAGCCCGCGCCCTTGACCGCGGTGATGCAGCCGTTCCTCGGCCGCGTCACCTTCAGCGTCACCGGCTTCTTCTTCGCCTCGTCCGCCTCGGCCTGGGAGACGTCCTTCATGTCGGCCATCCGCTGGAGGACGACGTTGCGGCGCTTCATCGCCTCCTGCGCGTCGTTCACCGGGTCGAACCGGCTCGGCGACTGCACGACGCCCGCCAGCAACGCCGACTCGTCCAGGGTCAGGTCCTTGGCCGGCTTGCTGAAGTAGCGCTGGGCGGCGGATTCGATTCCGTATGCCTGCTGGCCGAAGTACGTGATGTTGAGGTAGTTCTCGAGGATCTTCTTCTTCCCGAGTTCCTCCTCGACCTGGATCGAGTACTTCAGTTCCCGGACCTTGCGGCCGAGGCTCTTCTCCTGCGCCTCCCGCACCTTGGTCTCGTCATCGCCGGCCTCTTCGACGAACACGTTCTTCACGTACTGCTGCGTGAGCGTCGAGGCGCCCTGCGCGGCTCCGCCTTCCTGCGCGTTGCGGTTCACCGCGCGCAGGATGCCCTTCGCGTCGATCGCGCCGTGCTCGTAGAAACGCGAGTCCTCGATCGCGACGATCGCCTTCTGCATGTACGGGGAGATGGCCGTCAGCGGCACCACCTGCCGGTCCCGTGAATAGACCGTGGCGATCAGGCCACCCTCGGCGTCCAGAATCGTCGTGCGCTGACTCAGCGGCGGCGTCTTGAGATTGGCCGGGATCTCGTCGAATCCCTCGACCGTTCCCTTCGCGGCGAGCCCGAGGGCGCCTGCGCCCGGGATCGCGATGCCGGCCAGCACAACTCCGGCGAGAACGGACACCCCGAGGAACTTGGCGGCCTGCTGCGGCCCCGTGAGCCCGGCGCCCGAGCGCTTCTTTCCCATAGAGGGCAGCCTACGTTCTCATTCGCCGGACACGCGCGAATGCCTTGGCCTAAGCTGTCCCCAACTGTCACAGCAGTGCGGTGCGACATCAACCCCTCGGCTTGATTTTCACCCTTCCCGAATGGGGTGGACTGATGTCCGAATCTCGCCCGTCACCCTGACGGTCGCTCGTCCGTGGTCCGCCGAGTTCACCCGAATTGCCGGAATGGTCGGGCATGTCGCCGGATCACTCCGTCGGGTGATCTGCCGCTTACCCATAGTCCGTTCGGACCATTCAAGATTGGGCCCGTCGGGGGTGTTGCGCCGTGCCCACCTTCCGTAACGTCCTCAACTGGCAGCGGTGAATATGCCGCTACCGCCGTGGGGGAGCCTCGATTCGGGAGAGGACGGCGCCGGGATGGGCTGGGTTACCGACTGGAGTGCGCAGGCAGCCTGCCGCACTACCGATCCGGATGAACTGTTCGTTCAAGGAGCGGCACAGAACAGGGCCAAGGCGGTGTGCACCGGATGTCCGGTGCGGACCGAGTGCCTGGCCGACGCGCTCGACAATCGTGTCGAGTTCGGAGTATGGGGCGGAATGACCGAGCGGGAACGTCGCGCACTGCTGCGCCGGCGTCCCACCGTCACCTCGTGGCGACGGCTGCTCGAAACCGCCCGCACGGAGTACGAGCGCAGTACCGGCATCCTCACCGTGGATGTCGACGCGGACATCGCGGACCTCGACGTCCCGTACGAGACGTACGCGGCAGCCGGGTAGGCCGCAGGCCCCTCGCGCGGTCCCGCGTACGACTGCCTCCGCACCCGGAGGCACCGCTCGTACGCAGGCAAGCGTCGCAGGCATCCGCCGTACGTACGCCTAAGCTCCGGCCGGCACCCCGGCCGCGAGTCGCTCTCCGATGGCCCGCAGCCCGGCGAGGTCGTGCACATCGCCGGGCAGGGCGGCCACTTCGGCCACCGCCACCTCGGGGTGCAGTGAGGTGAAACGATCGCGTGTGCGCTGTTCACGCGCGATCACCTGCATCCGCTCGGCGTGCAGACGCAGCAGTCCAGCGGTGATCTCGTCCACATCGGCGTCCACATCGGCGTCTCCGTCTACGTGTACGTCTGTGTCCGCGTCGGCCTCCGCGCCGCCGTCCCGGGCCCCGCCGTCCGCCGCGTCGGCCTCCGCGGCCGGGTCACGAAGTCCAGCATTCCCGGGCTCCTGATCGACAATGCCGCCTTCTTCAAGATTCTCTGCGGCGGCCAACGCCCGCTCCGCGGACAGCTGTTCGGCCCCGCTGCCGTGCACCCGGTTCAGTACCAGCCCGGCCAGCGGCATGTCCTCCGCGGCCAGCCGCTCCACGAAGTACGCCGCCTCCCGCAGCGCGTCCGGCTCGGGCGCCGCGACCACCAGGAAGGCCGTCCCCGGAGCCTGGAGCAGCCGGAACGTGGCGTCCGCGCGGGTGCGGAAGCCCCCGAACATCGTGTCCATCGCCGCCACGAACGTCTGCACGTCCTTCAGCAGCGAGGCACCCATCAGCTTGCTCAGCGTGCCGGTCATCAGCGACATGCCGACGTTGAGGAACTTCATCCCCGCCCGGCCGCCCACCTTCGCCGGAGCCATCAGCACCCGGATGAACTTCCCGTCCAGGAAGGACCCCAGCCGCTTCGGCGCGTCGAGGAAGTCCAGCGCGGACCGGCTCGGCGGGG
Organism: Streptomyces roseus; assembly: GCF_001044425.1. Lineage (GTDB taxonomy): Bacteria > Actinomycetota > Actinomycetes > Streptomycetales > Streptomycetaceae > Streptomyces > Streptomyces roseus. Next base: position 26,614 of record NZ_LFML01000054.1, on the reverse strand, counting down.
TGTCCACGACGATCAGGTCCCAGTCGTCGCGGGCCCGCAGCTGGCCCAGCTTCTCCATCGCCATGTACTCCTGCGTGCCCGCGAAGCCGGCCGACAGCGACTGGTAGAAGGGGTTGGCGAGGATGGCCCCGGCCCGCTCGGCGTCCGCGTGCCCCTCGACGATCTCGTCGAAGGTCCGCTTCATGTCCAGCATCATGGCGTGCAGTTCGCCGCCGTCCGCCCCGTCGACCCCCTTCACCCGGCGGGGGGTGTTGTCCAGCGAGTCGATCCCCATCGACTGCGCGAGCCGCCGCGCCGGGTCGATCGTCAGCACGACCACCTTCCGCCCGCGCTCCGCCGCCCGCACGCCCAGGGCCGCGGCGGTCGTGGTCTTGCCGACCCCGCCCGCGCCGCAGCAGACGATGATCCGCGTCCCCGGATCGTCCAGCAGCCGGTCCACGGGCAGCCGCGGGGCGGCGTCCATCCGGGGGCCGCCGCTGCCGCTCTTCGTTCCCGTCGTGGCCTCGGTCATTCCTCGCCCGCCTGCTTCCGCAGTTCCGAGGCCAGCTCGTAGAGCCCGGCCAGATCCATTCCCGCGCCGAGCAGGGGGAGTTCGTACGTCTCCATGTCCAGCTGCTCCAGTACGGTGCGCTGCGCGCGCTCCAGCTCCACCCGGCTCGCGTGCTCGGCCGCCTGCGCGAGCAGCGGGTCCACCAGCCGCTCCGCGAGCCCGCCGCGGCGCGCTCCGCCCAGGCCCGCCCGGGAGAGCGCCCTGGCCACCTCGGCCCGCCGCTCGTCGGCGGCGGCTCGCAGGGTGGCCTCGTCCAGATGGTGCGGCCGCACCATGTTGACGACGACCCGCCCCACGGGAAGTCCGGCCTCCCGCAGCTCGGCGATCCCGTCGGCGGTCTCCTGGACGGGCATCTCCTCCAGCAGCGTGACCAGGTGGACGGCCGTCTCCGGGGACTTGAGCACCTTCATGACGGCCTGGGCCTGGTTGTGGATCGGCCCGAACCGGGCCAGCCCCGCCACCTCGTCGTTGACGTTCAGGAAGCGGGTGATCCGTCCGGTCGGCGGAGCGTCCATGATCACGTGGTCGTAGACGTAGCGGCCTGCCTTGTCCTTGCGCCGGACCGCCTCGCACGCCTTGCCGGTCAGCAGCACGTCCCGCAGCCCCGGCGCGATGGTCGTCGCGAAGTCGATGGCGCCGAGCTTCTTCAGGGCGCGCCCGGCGGAGCCCAGCTTGTAGAACATCTGGAGGTAGTCCAGGAGCGCCCGCTCGGCGTCGATGGCCAGCGCGAAGACCTCCCCGCCGCCCGAGGCGACAGCGATCTTGCGCTCCTCGTAGGGGAGCGCCTCCGCGCCGAAGAGCTGCGCGATCCCCTGCCTGCCCTCGACCTCGACCAGCAGCGTCCGCCTGCCCTCGCGCGCGAGGGCGAGCGCGAGTGCCGCGGCGACCGTGGTCTTTCCGGTTCCGCCCTTGCCGCTGACCACCTGGAGCCTGCTCACAGCCTCTGAGCCTAACCACTCGCCCCCGCGGCCGCGCATGAGCCTCCCCCCAACCTCCGGCCGGGGGGAGCACGGGCTCCCAGGCATTACGCTCGCCCCCATGACCAAGAAGTTCGAATACGCGACGGTCCCGCTGCTGGTCCACGCCACCAAGCAGATCCTGGACACCTGGGGCGAGGACGGCTGGGAGCTCGTCCAGGTCGTGCCCGGCCCCAACAACCCCGAGCAGCTCGTGGCCTACCTCAAGCGGGAGAAGGCATGAGCGGCGCTGTCGAGGCGAAGCTGGCCGAGCTCGGCCTGACCCTGCCGGACGTCGTCCCGCCGCTGGCGGCCTATCAGCCGGCCGTGCGGTCGGGCGCGTACGCGTTCACCGCGGGGCAGCTCCCGATGGTGGGCGGCAGCCTGCCGACGACCGGCAAGGTCGGGGCGGAGGTCTCCGCTGAGGAGGCCAAGAAGCTGGCCGCGGTCTGCGCGCTGAACGCCCTGGCGGCGGTCAAGTCCGTGATCGGCGACCTCGACAAGATCGAGCGCGTCGTGAAGGTCGTCGGTTTCGTGGCCTCGGCCCCCGACTTCACCGGCCAGCCGGGCGTGCTGAACGGCGCGAGCGAGCTGCTGGGCGAGGTCCTCGGCGACAAGGGCGTCCACGCCCGCAGCGCGGTCGGCGTGGCGGTCCTCCCGCTGGACGCCCCGGTCGAGGTCGAGCTCCAGGTCGAGGTTTCGTCTTCCTGACGCGCCCCCCGCATGTCGCGGCCCTGGCGGGCCCCACCGGCTTCGCGCCGCTGCGCCGGACTCCGTCCGGCGGCCCGCCGGGGCCGTTCGCCTTGGGCCTCCCGGTCGTGCTGCGCAGGGCCTCCCGGGTCGTTCGCGCAGGGCCTCCCGGGTCGTGCGCGGCGCGCCCGCGGGTTCCGCCCGGTGGGCATGGCCCACTCCGGTGGGCCCTCGAACATCGGGCCGGATACCCGTAGCATCCCGACATGCCGAATGGTCAGCACGGTCAGCAGCAAACCCCCGCCGGGGGCCAGTGGTACCCGCCGGAGTGGCCGGACCGGATCCGCGCGCTCATGGACGGTTCCCTCGTCCCGGTCGAACCCCGGCGCGCCGCCACCGTCATGCTGCTCCGCGACCCCCCCGCCGGACCCGCCGTGCACATGCTGCGCCGCAAGACCTCCATGGCCTTCGCGGGCGGCGCGTACGCCTACCCCGGCGGCGGGGTCGACCCCCGCGACGAGGACCACCTCGTCGGCTGGGCCGGTCCGGGCCAGGACGAGTGGGCCGCCCGCCTCGCCACCGATCCCCGTACCGCGCAGGCGATCGTCTGCGGCGCCGTCCGCGAGACCTTCGAGGAGGCGGGGGTCCTGCTCGCCGGCGAGTCCCCCGACACCGTCGTCGGCGACACCACCGGCGACGACTGGGAGGCCGACCGGGCCGCCCTCGTGGCCCGCGAGCTCTCCTTCGCCGAGTTCCTCGACCGCCGCGGCCTGCTGCTGCGCTCCGACCTGCTCGGCGCCTGGGCCCGCTGGATCACCCCGGAGTTCGAGCCCCGCCGGTACGACACCTGGTTCTTCGTCGCCGCCCTCCCGGAGGGACAGCGCACCCGCAACGCCTCCACCGAGGCCGACCGGACCGTCTGGATCCGCCCCGCGGACGCCGCCGCCGGCTACGACAAGGGCGAGCTGCTGATGATGCCGCCCACCATCTCCACGCTGCGTTCGCTGGAGCCGTACGGGAGCGCCGCGGGCGCCCTCGCCGCGGCGGCCGCCCAGGACCTGACGCCCGTACTGGCGCAGGCCACGCTGGAGAACGGCGAGCTGGTGCTCAGCTGGCCCGGCCACGACGAGTTCACCAAGCACGTCCGCCCGGGAGGCACCCCGTGACCAGTGCGAGCGCCTTGCCCGGACAGCCCCGGGGAATCGTTACCTCAGGGCCCGCCACCGCCCGCGCCGTCAACATCCTGGCCCCCAACGCCTCCGCGATGACCCTGGACGGCACGAACACCTGGCTCGTCTCGGAGCCCGACTCCGCGGAAGCCGTCGTCATCGATCCGGGCCCCCTGGACGAGGCGCACCTGCGCGCGGTCATCGAGACCGCCGAACGGGCCGGCAAGCGGATCGCCCTGACCCTCCTCACCCACGGCCACCCCGACCACGCCGAGGGCGCGGGCCGGTTCGCCGAACTCACCCGTACCAAGGTGCGCGCCCTGGACCCCGCCCTGCGCCTCGGCGACGAGGGGCTCGGCGCCGGGGACGTGATCCGCACCGGCGGCCTGGAGCTGCGCGTGGTCCCGACCCCGGGCCACACCGCCGACTCGCTCTGCTTCCACCTGCCCGCCGACCGCGCCGTCCTGACCGGCGACACGATCCTCGGCCGCGGTACCACCGTCGTGGCCCACCCCGACGGCCGTCTCGGCGACTACCTGGCCTCGCTGCGCCGGCTGCGCTCGCTGACGGTCGACGACGGCGTGCACACGGTCCTTCCCGGCCACGGGCCGGTCCTGGACGACGCGCAGGGAGCGGTGGAGTTCTACCTGGCCCACCGCGCGCACCGGCTCGCCCAGGTGGAGACCGCCGTGGAGGACGGGTACACGACCCCCGAGGCGGTCGTCGCCCACGTGTACGCGGACGTGGACCGCTCGCTGTGGCCGGCCGCGGAATGGTCCGTACGGGCGCAGCTGGAGTACCTGCAAGATCACGGGCTGATCCCCGGGGGCCCCGAATGACCACGGCCGGCGCGTGACGGTGGCCGAGCTGCCGGAGGCGAAGCAGGCGGGCGAGGCCCTGACGGGCATCTGAGCCCGGGAGCCGCGCGCCGGGAAGCGTGCGCCGGGAAGCGCGTACCGGGAGCGGGCGGGAAGCCCGTACCGGGAACGGGAGCCGCAGACGCGGAAGGGCCCCGCCCTACCGGGCAGGACCCCTTCACGCACATCCGTTGCCGCGGTCAGCGCGACCGCTTCGCCAGCCGCTCCACGTCCAGCAGGATCACGGCGCGGGCCTCCAGGCGGAGCCAGCCGCGGCCCGCGAAGTCCGCGAGGGCCTTGTTGACCGTCTCGCGGGAGGCGCCGACCAGCTGGGCCAGCTCTTCCTGCGTGAGGTCGTGCACGACGTGGATGCCTTCCTCGGACTGCACGCCGAAGCGGCGCGACAGGTCCAGGAGGGCGCGGGCCACGCGGCCCGGCACGTCGGAGAAGACCAGGTCGGACATCTGGTCGTTGGTCTTGCGCAGGCGCCGGGCCACCGCGCGCAGCAGCGCGGTCGCGACCTCGGGCCGGGCGTTGAGCCACGGCTGCAGGTCGCCGTGGCCGAGGCCGAGCAGCTTGACCTCGGTCAGGGCGGTGGCGGTGGCGGTGCGCGGGCCCGGGTCGAACAGCGACAGCTCGCCGATCAGCTCACCGGGGCCGAGGACGGCCAGCATGTTCTCGCGGCCGTCGGGGGAGGTGCGGTGGAGCTTCACCTTGCCCTCGGTCACGACATACAGCCGGTCACCGGGGTCGCCCTCGTGGAACAGGGCGTCACCGCGTGCGAGGGTCACCTCGCCCATGGAGGCGCGGAGCTCCGCGGCCTGCTCGTCATCGAGCGCCGCGAAGAGCGGGGCGCGCCGCAGAACGTCGTCCACGAGTCTCTCTCCTATGTCGACCAGCTCAGGGGGCCTGGTGCCCTATTTTGCCGGACGGCTCAAACAGTGCGATCAATCACTACCTAGGATGCCGGACGTACGCGTGTGCTGTGCGGTGAGAGACCAATCAGGGTGGTGTTACCTGAGGTCCAGGCGGGTGTCGGCGCCCGGCCTTAGGCTGGCCGGGTGTCCAATAAGCCGGTGAGAGCACAGGCCAAGGGGTCCGCGGGTGTGACGGGCGGGCCCAATTCAGCTGTGGGCGAACAAGCCCCCGAGAAGGCGCCGGGGAAGCCCCGGACGGCCCTGCCGAGTCCTCAGGGCAAAGGTTCGGCCAAGAAACCGGAATCGCATCTGGCGATGGTGCGCCGGGCCCGCCGCATCAACCGGGAACTGGCCGAGATCTATCCCTACGCCCATCCCGAGCTCGACTTCCGGAACCCGTTCGAGCTGCTCGTCGCGACGGTCCTGTCCGCGCAGACCACCGATCTGCGCGTGAACCAGACGACCCCGGCGCTGTTCGCCGCCTACCCGACGCCCGAGGACATGGCGGCGGCCGTGCCCGAGGAACTGGAGGAGATCATCCGGCCGACCGGGTTCTTCCGGGCGAAGGCGCGCTCCCTCCTCGGCCTCTCGAAGGCGGTGGTGGACGACTTCGGCGGGGAGGTGCCGGGCCGGATCGAGGATCTGGTGAAGCTGCCCGGAGTCGGCCGCAAGACGGCCAATGTGGTCCTCGGCAATGCGTTCGGAGTCCCGGGGATCACCGTGGACACCCACTTCGGCCGGCTGGTGCGCCGCTGGAAGTGGACCGAGCAGGAGGATCCGGAGAAGGTCGAGGCGGAGGTCTGCGCGATCTTCCCGAAGAGCGAGTGGACGATGCTCTCGCACCGCGTCGTCTTCCACGGCCGCCGCATCTGCCACTCCCGCAGGCCCGCCTGCGGCGCCTGCCCGATCGCCCCGCTGTGCCCGGCGTACGGGGAGGGCGAGACCGACCCGGAGAAGGCGAAGAAGCTGCTCAAGTACGAGAAGGGCGGTCAGCCCGGCCAGCGGCTGAGCCCGCCGCCGGACTACCCGGGCCTCCCGGCCCCGCCGCTGGGCGCCACGCAAGCGGCCGAGGCCGAGGCCTGAGCACGCCGGCCGCGGCGCACGCGGCGGCCGGCCGTGGGGCCACAAGCACGCAGCACAGAGCACGCAGCACAGAGCACGCAGCACGGCCGCGGGCCGCCGCCACCGGGCGGCCCGCGGCGGAACGAATCCGGCCCGAGGGTGCGTTGTCCCCGTACCGGGACGGCGAAGGTGTCGGCGACGGCAGGGAGCAGGGGTGCCTATGACGCGCGGAGCGCGGGACGACAGGGGCGTGGCCCAGGCGGCCGCGCCGCCGGAACAGGGCGAGCCGCAGGCCTCGTACGGGGCCCCGTACGAGAACCCGTACCAGGCCCCGCACGGGGGCCGATTCGAGACCCCGCGCGCGGACCCGGATGCTCTGCGCGTGAGCACCCACGGCCTGCCCCGGTGGCTCGATCCCGTCGTGGAGGCCGCGGCGACGGTCCGGCCGACCCAGCTCAGCCGGTTCCTGCCGCCCGAGGACGGCCGCGGCCGCCAGTCCGCCGTGCTGGTGCTCTTCGGCGAGGGCCCCCACGGCCCCGAGCTGCTGCTCATGGAGCGTGCCGGGACCCTGCGTTCCCACGCGGGCCAGCCCTCCTTCCCCGGTGGCGCCCTCGACCCGGAGGACGGCGATCCGCACACCACCGGCCCGCTGCGCGCCGCCCTGCGCGAGGCCGAGGAGGAGACCGGGCTCGACCCCTCGGGCGTCCAGCTCTTCGGCGTCCTGCCGCGCCTGTACATCCCGGTCAGCGAGTTCGTCGTCACGCCCGTCCTCGGCTGGTGGCGCGATCCCAGCCCCGTCGGCGCCGTGGACCCGGCCGAGACCGCCCGCGTCTTCACGGTTCCCGTGGCCGATCTCACGGACCCCGATCATCGGGTCATGGCCGTCCACCCGAGCGGCCACCTGGGGCCCGCCTTCACCGTCGAATCGGCTCTGGTCTGGGGTTTTACGGCCGGAGTGATCGACCGGATCCTGCATTTCGCGGGATGGGAGCGCCCCTGGGACCGATCGAGGCAGGTCCCGCTCGACTGGCGCGCATGAGACGGTGACCCTCGTGAACGTGCTGGACATCCTGTTGCTGGTCGCCGCCGTGTGGTTCGCGATCGTCGGCTACCGCCAGGGGTTCGTCGTCGGCATCCTGTCGGTGATCGGCTTCCTCGGCGGTGGTCTCATCGCCGTGTCCCTGCTCCCGCTGATATGGGACCGGGTGACCGACAACGGCACCCAGGTCTCGACCACGGTCGTGGTCATCGCCGTGGTCGTGATCATCGTCTGCGCCTCGATCGGGCAGGCCTTCACCACCCATCTGGGCAACCGCCTGCGCCGCCACATCACGTGGTCGCCGGCGCGCGCGCTCGACGCGACCGGCGGCGCCCTGGTCAACGTCGTCGCGATGCTGCTGGTGGCGTGGCTGATCGGCTCGGCCCTCGCCGGGACCTCACTTCCCACCCTGGGCAAGGAAGTCCGCAACTCCAAGGTCCTGCTGGGCGTGTCGCGCGTGCTGCCCACGCAGGCCAACACCTGGTTCTCGGACTTCAGCTCCACCCTCGCGCGCAGCGGATTCCCGCAGGTCTTCAGCCCGTTCTCCAACGAGCCGATCACCGAGGTGAAGGCGCCCGACCCCGCGCTGGCCCGCAGCCCCGTCGCCGAGACGGCCAAGCGCTCGATCGTGAAGGTCGTCGGCACCGCGCCGAGCTGCAGCAAGGTCCTGGAGGGCACCGGCTTCGTCTTCGCGCCCGGCAAGGTGATGACCAACGCGCATGTCGTCGGCGGGGTCGGCGAGCCGACCGTGCAGATCGGCGGCGAGGGCAAGCTCTACGACGGCAAGGTCGTGCTCTACGACTGGGAGCGCGACATCGCCGTCCTGGACGTGCCCAAGCTGAAGGCGCCCGCGCTGGAGTTCACCGACAAGGACGCGGCGAGCGGCAGCGACGCGATCGTCGCCGGCTTCCCGGAGAACGGCGCGTACGACGTCCGCGCGGCGCGCGTGCGCGGCCGGATCAACGCCAACGGTCCCGACATCTACCACCGCGGCACCGTCCGCCGTGACGTCTACTCGCTCTACGCGACCGTCCGCCAGGGCAACTCCGGCGGGCCGCTGCTGACGCCCGACGGCAAGGTGTACGGGGTCGTCTTCGCGAAGTCGCTCGACGACCCCAACACCGGGTACGCGCTGACGGCGGACGAGGTCCGCGACGACATCCGGATCGGGAAGACCTCCGACCGGAGGGTCGACAGCCAGGGCTGCGCCCTCTGACCCGTACGGAACGGAACGGAGCGGAACGGGGGGCGGCCGCGATTGCGGCCGCGTCCCCGGACGGCGCCGGCTACGTCCGGGGATGCCGCAGGCGTGCCGAGACCCACCGGGCCCGGCGGCGCAGGATGCGCGGAATCCCGAGGCGGAGGTCGTGGCCGTCCCGGCCCGTCCTCCCGTAGGTGCCCGGCGTCGCTGCCGGGCGGCGTTCGCGTGCGGTGTCACCGTAGTCGTGCGTCCAGCCCATACAACGAGCTGTGCCCGGGCCCCAAGGTCCGTAATCCCGTCCGGAGCGGCCAATTGGCCTATGCGCCGGGCAATTGAACGCTCGTAGGACAGTCGTACTGATGACTGGTCAGCTGAGATCCCGTCGGATCAGCGGTCCGGCTCGGGGTCCTTCAGCCAGTTCACCAGCTCCGTCGAGAAGGCCGCGGGATCCTCCTCGTGGGGGAAGTGCCCGAGCCCGTCGAACAGCCGCCACCGGTAAGGGGCTTCGACGTACTCCCCGGAGCCGGCCGCACTGCGCGTGCGCATCACCGGGTCGAGCGAGCCGTGCAGGTGCAGCGTCGGCACGCGCACCGGCCGCTTCATCCGGCGGTTGAACTGGAGACCGTCCGGCCGGGCCATCGACCGCATCATCCAGCGGTACGGCTCGATCGAGCAGTGTGCGGTGGACGGGATGCGCATCGCCCGCCGGTACACGTCGAGGTCCTCCTGCGCGGGCGGCAGCGGGCCGGACCACTCCCGGATCAGCTCGCCCACGAGCGCCCCGTCGTCGGCGACGAGCTGCCGCTCCGGGATGAACGGCCGCTGGAAGCCCCAGATGTGTGAACTCGCCCGGGTCTGGCCGAAGTCGGACAGCATCGCCGAGCGCCAGCGCCGCGGGTGCGGCATCGAGGAGACCACGAGCCGGCGCACCAGCTTGGGCCGCATCACGGCCGCGGTCCAGGCGAGGTAGCCGCCCAGGTCGTGCCCGACGAGGGCGGCGTCGGGCTCGCCGAGGGACCGTACGACCCCGGTGATGTCGAGGGCCAGGTTCGCGGGGTCGTAGCCGCGCGGGGTGCGGTCGCTGCCGCCCACCCCGCGCAGGTCCATCGCGACGGCCCGGTACCCGGCGTCGGCGAGCGCGGTCAGCTGGTGCCGCCACGTCCACCAGAACTGCGGGAAGCCGTGCAGCAGCAGCACCAGCGGCCCGTCGCCCATCTCGGCGACGTGGAACCGGGCCCCGTTGGCCGCGACGTCCCGGTGGGTCACCGCCCGCCCACCGGGCACGTCGATCCTGACCGCCGTCGCGGCGGTGGGCGGAGTGCTGGAGTCCGGTGAGGGCGCTGTCATGAGGACGAGCGTGCCACACCCACGGCCTGGTCACTCACCGACCGCGGATGCGGCTTGACGGTACTGACGACCGCCGCGGTCTGCTTGACCGACGCGATGGTCTTCTCCGGCGGCTTGACCTTCTTGAACTTCGATACGGCGATCAGCGACAGCAGGCCCGCGAGCACCAGGAACGCCACGCCGACGATGAGGAACGACCAGGCCAGCCCGAGCCCGAGGTTGTGGATCCCGTACGCCGCGGCGAAGCTCAGCACGGGCAGGGAGAACAGGGCGAACACCCCCGCGATCCCGATGGCGGATCCGCCGATGCCCACGCGCTTGACGTCCTGGCGGATCTCCGCCTTGGCGAGGGCGATCTCGTCGTGCACCAGGGCGGACATCTCGGCGGTGGCCGAGGCGACCAGCTGGCCGAGTGTGCGCTCGGCTCCTTGCGCCCCTTGGTCCACTGCGCTCATCGCTCTCTCCCTCTGTCATCTGCCGTCGTCTGCTGTCGACGCCCTGCGCGGCGGCGCCTGTCCTGCGCCCGTCACCGCACCCGTCGCGGCGTCAGTTCAGATCATGCCGGACGGCCGCGCTCGGCGCTGGACCCGGTGGCCGCTTCGTCCCGCGCGGCGGCCGCGGCCGCCTCGGCCCTGCGGCGGTGCTCCGCGGCCTTCGCCTCGTAGATCTTCGCCATCCGCAGGTGGTACTCCGGCTTGTCCTGCTCGTAGATGTCCGGGATGCCGTCGAGGTCCTCGTCACGCTCCTCGTCCTCGGTGAGGGCCCGGTACGTGCGGTTGCGCAGCTTGAGCAGGACGCTCGCGATGACGGCGGCGATGAGGGAGCCGAAGAGGACGGCGGCCTTCACCTCGCCGGTGAGCGTCGGGTCGCCGGTGAAGGCGAGTTCGCTGATGAGCAGCGAGACGGTGAAGCCGATGCCGGCGAGGGAGGCCACCGCCAGTACGTCGGGCCAGGCCAAGTCCTCGTTGAGCGAAGCGCGAGTGAAGCGGGCGGCCAGCCAGGTGCCGCCGAAGATGCCGACGGCCTTGCCGATGACCAGGCCGAGCACGACACCGAGGGTCTCGGGCCGGGTGAAGACCTGGGCGATGGCCTCGTCGGAGAGCGAGACCCCGGCCGAGAACAGCGCGAAGAGCGGGACGGCGAGGCCCGCCGAGATGGGCCGTACGAGGTGCTCGATGTGCTCGCCGGGGGAGGTGTCCTCGCCCTCCTTGCGGGAGCAGCGGAGCATCAGGCCCATCGCGACGCCGGCGATGGTGGCGTGGACCCCGCTGTTGTACATCAGGCCCCAGATGACCAGGGCGAGCGGGACGTACACGTACCAGCCGCGGACACCCGCGCGGAGCAGGAACCAGAAGACGGCCAGGCCGAGGACCGCGCCGCCGAGGGCCAGGAAGTCGATCTCGCTGGTGAAGAACACCGCGATGATCATGATGGCGAAGAGGTCGTCGACGACGGCGAGGGTCAGCAGGAAGGCGCGCAGGGCGGACGGCAGTGAGGTGCCGATGACGGCCAGGACGGCGAGGGCGAAGGCGATGTCGGTGGCGGTCGGGACCGCCCAGCCGTCCATCGAGCCGCCGCCGGCCGCGTTGACCAGTACGTACACCAGCGCGGGCACGGCCATCCCGCAGACGGCGGCGATCACCGGGAGGGCCGCCGCCTTCGGGTCGCGCAGATCTCCCGCGACCAGCTCGCGTTTGAGCTCGATGCCGGCGACGAAGAAGAAGATCGCGAGGAGCCCGTCGGCCGCCCAGTGCTGGATCGAGAGGTCCAGGCCGAGGGAGGCGGGGCCGATGTGGAAGTCGCTCACGTCCGCGTAGCCGGCGGAGAGGGCGGGGATGTTCGCCCACAGCAGGGCGGCGATGGCGGCCACGAGCAGGAGCACGCCGCCGACGGTCTCGGCGCGCAGGGCGTCGGCCACGAAGCGCCGCTCGGGCAGGGAGAGCATGCCGAGGAACTTGCGGCTGTGGCGGTCGGTGGGGCTGGGCGCGGCCACGGGGGACACCTCCGGGTGGGTTGGACGGCATGGCGAAGCTCATTGCCGACCAGACTTCCCGGCGCACCCTGTGGACCTGCATTTTTACGCTTCGCTCACTTTACAGGGTGACGCGAGGACGTATCCGGCGATCATCACTTTATGCGCGAAAGGGGCATCCGGCGCGATACGCCGGATACCCCTCGTCACCTGTCGGTGAAGCCCGCGCCTAGTCCTCGCTGGAGGCGGACGGCAGCTTGGTCTGGATGAGGTCCATGACCGAGGAATCGGCCAGAGTCGTGACGTCGCCGACCGCGCGGTCCTCGGCGACATCGCGCAGCAGACGCCGCATGATCTTGCCCGAGCGGGTCTTCGGGAGCTCCTGGACGGGAACGATGCGCTTCGGCTTGGCGATCGGGCCCAGCGTGGCGCCCACGTGGTTGCGGAGCTCGCCGACGAGGGTGTCCGTCTCGGAGGCGCTGCCGCGCAGGATCACGAAGGCCACGATCGCCTGGCCGGTGGTCTCGTCCTTGGCGCCGACCACGGCCGCCTCGGCGACCGAGGGGTGCGAGACCAGCGCCGACTCCACCTCGGTGGTGGAGATGTTGTGGCCGGAGACCAGCATCACGTCGTCGACGCGGCCCAGCAGCCAGATGTCGCCGTCGTCGTCCTTCTTGGCGCCGTCGCCCGCGAAGTAGCGGCCCGCGAAGCGGGACCAGTAGGTGTCGACGAACCGCTGGTCGTCGCCCCAGATGGTGCGCAGCATCGACGGCCACGGCTCGGTGAGGACCAGGTAGCCGCCCCCGCCGTTCGGGACCTCGTGGCCTTCGTCGTCGACGACGGTGGCCCCGATGCCCGGCAGGGCGCGCTGGGCGGAGCCCGGCTTGGTCTCGGTGAGGCCGGGCAGCGGGGAGATCATCATCGCGCCGGTCTCGGTCTGCCACCACGTGTCCACGATCGGGCAGCGGTCGCCGCCGATGTGCTTGCGGTACCAGATCCAGGCCTCGGGGTTGATCGGCTCGCCGACCGAGCCCAGCACGCGCAGGCTCGACAGGTCGAACTTCGCGGGGATGTCGTCGCCCCACTTCATGAACGTGCGGATCGCCGTGGGCGCGGTGTAGAGGATGGTGGCGCCGGACTTCTGCACGACCTCCCAGAACCGGCCCTGGTGCGGGGTGTCCGGGGTGCCCTCGTACATGACCTGGGTGGCGCCGTTGGCGAGGGGCCCGTAGACGATGTACGAGTGCCCGGTCACCCAGCCGATGTCGGCGGTGCACCAGTAGACGTCGGTCTCCGGCTTGAGGTCGAAGACGGCGTGGTGGGTGTACGCGGCCTGCGTGAGGTAGCCGCCGGAGGTGTGCAGGATGCCCTTGGGCTTACCGGTGGTCCCGGAGGTGTACAGGATGAACAGCGGGTGCTCGGCGTCGAAGGGCTGCGGGGTGTGCTCGGCGGACTGGCGTCCGACGACCTCGTGCCACCAGACGTCGCGGCCCTCGGTGAACGCGGTGTCCTGGCCGGTGCGCCGTACGACCAGTACGTGCTCGACCTGCGGACACTTGGCGACGGCCTCGTCGATGGCGGGCTTGAGGGCGCTGGGCTTGCCGCGGCGGTAGCCGCCGTCGGCGGTGATGACCAGCTTGGCGTCGGCGTCCTGGATGCGGGAGGCCACGGCGTCGGCGGAGAAACCGCCGAAGACCACCGAGTGGGCGGCGCCGACGCGGGCGCACGCGAGCATCGCGACGACGGCCTCGGGGATCATCGGCAGGTAGACCGCGACCCGGTCGCCGGCCTGGACGCCCAGCTCGGTCAGGGCGTTGGCGGCCTTGGAGACCTCGTCCTTGAGCTCGGCGTAGGTGATCGCGCGGCTGTCGCCGGGCTCGCCCTCGAAGTGGATGGCGACGCGGTCGCCGTTGCCGGCCTCGACGTGCCGGTCCACGCAGTTGTAGGCCACGTTCAGCTTGCCGTCCGCGAACCACTTGGCGAAGGGCGGGTTGGTCCAGTCGAGCGTCTCGGTCGGCTCGGTGTCCCAGGTCAGGCGGCGGGCCTGCTCGGCCCAGAAGCCCAGCCGGTCCGCGTCGGCCTGTGCGTACGCAGCCCCTGTCACGTTGGCGGCGGCGGCCAGGTCGGCGGGAGGAGCGAATCGGCGCTCCTCCTTCAACAGGTTGGCCAGGCTTTCGTTGCTCACGACATCTCCCTTTCCCAGGGTGTCCGTTGTGTCCCCGGGCATAGCTCATCAGTCAGCGGCCCTGGTGACAAGGGGTAGCCGAAAATTGGTTTAGACCTATACCACAGCCGGGCGGACGTGCAGAGTGGCCCCTTCCCGCTGCAGGGTGCGGGAAAGGGCCACTGTGTGACACGGATACCGGAGGCTACCGGTTCGTCGGCGTCCATGATCAGGATCCGCAGGCGACGGCGATTCGGCCATCATCCGGGCATCCGGGCACGGGTGCGTCGGGGTATCGGGGCGTCCGGCCGTCGTCCGGCCGTCCGGCCGTCCGGCCGTCTTCTCAGGCGTGCTGCCCGACGTGCTCCGCGGCCTGGTGTCCGACGCTGTCGAAGACCCGGCAGTCGAAGAAGTCCTCGCCCTCCGACAGCAGGTACGCCTGGGCCTCGCCCACGTGGAAGTACATCCCGTGCAGCTCCAGCGTGCCCTCCGCGAGCCTGCGGGCCACCGATTCGTGCGCCCGCAGGTGCTCCAGCTGCTGCACCACGTTGGTCAGGCACAGCTGCTCCACCGCGTCGGCCGGGAGCCGGCCCGCGATCCGCACCCAGGCGTGGTGGCGGCTGGCCATCCGCTCCAGACTGGGCAGCCCGTGCCGCAGCCACCGGCGCAGCGGGGTCATCGGGGTTCCCGGCGCGGAGTTCAGCAGCGCCTGCATGGCCCCGCAGCCCGAGTGCCCGCACACCGTGATGCTGTCCACCTTGAGCACGTCCACCGCGTACTCGATGGCCGCCGCGACCGAGTCGTCCGTGGACTCGGCGCCCGGCAGGGGGACCAGGTTGCCGACGTTGCGGACGGTGAACAGGTCGCCGGGGCCGCTGGCCGTGATCATGCTGGTCACCAGGCGGGAGTCGGCGCAGGTCAGGAAGAGCTGCGAGGGCCGCTGCCCCTCCCGGGCCAGCCGGGCCAGCTCCTCGCGGACGTGCGGCGCGGTGTCCCGCTGGAAGGCGCTGATCCCGCTGGCCAGTTGGCCGGCGCCGCGGCGGCGCGGGGCCGGGGGCGGGGCCACCGACTCCACCGCCTCCGCCGACTCCAGCGCGTCCATCGCGTCGGGGGCCGCGGCCGCGCCGGGGATCATGGGCTCGGCCGCCGGGCGGTGGTCGCAGTGGTTCATCCACGGGGTCCAGGGGCGGCAGCACTGGTGTCCGCCGCGATGGGTCCCGCGATGGGATCTCTGATCGGCGCGGTGGACCGAGTGGGCCGAGTGGGCAAGGTGGGGCTGGTGTGCCGTGTGCGTCCGGTCGCCGGAGTGACCCGCCCCGGCCATCCGGGCGGTGGAGCGGCCGGTGACCTCAAGCGAGCCCCCGTGCACCAGATGGGCGTGCTGCCAGTCCTGGAGCGTCTCGTACGCCGCGTGGTCCATGAAGGAGCCGTCCAGCTCCACCACCACGCGCCCGCCGGGCGGGATCTGGTTCAGCACCCGGCTCAGTCGCGGCACTGCGAGGAAGGTCAACTGCCCTCGCGCCCACACCCGGTGGACCCCGTCCTGCACCTCCACGGTGATCCGGGTACGGGCCAGCCGGTGCAGTGCGAGCGCGACGGCCACCGCGATGCCGACGGCGACCCCCTCCAGGACCCCGCCGAGCACCACGGCCGCGATCGTCGTCACGTACACCGAGATCTCGCGGTGCCGGCTGACCGTACGCAGATGCGTCGCGTTCACCATCTGCACGCCCAGCGCCATCACCAGGGCGGCCAGCGCGGCGAGCGGGATCAGGTCGAGGACCGGGACGAGAAGGGCGGCGGCGAGCAGGATCCACAGCCCGTGCAGCATGACCGACCGGCGGCTGACGGCCCCGGACTTGACGTTGGCCACGCTGCGGACGGCCCCGCCCGCGATCGGCAGCCCGCCCAGCAGGCCCGAGAGCACGTTCGCCGCGCCCTGGCCCCGCAGTTCGCGGTCGAGGTCGGCGCGCGGCGGGCGGTTGCCCGTACGCCGCTGCGAGGCGACGAGCTTGTCTGTGGCGACCGCGGACAGCAGGGATTCCACACTGCCGACCAGGGTGACGGTCAGGACCGCCGCCGCGATGCCGAGGACGGGGCCCTCGGGCAGCTCGGGCAGGGCGTGGCTGCGCCAGGACGGCAGGTCCACCCGGGGCAGGCGGAGCCCGGTCAGCGCGGCGAACGCCGTGGCCGTGGCGACGGCGGCCAGCGCGGCCGGCACCTTGCGCAGCGCGAGCCCTACCCGCCCGGGCAGCCGTGGCCAGCCGAGCAGGACGAGCAGGGTCAGGGCGCTGACGCCCAGTGCTGCCGGTTGCAGATTCGCCAACTGCTCCGGCAGACCGCGGACATTGGCGACCGCGGAGCTCTGGGGAGTGCCGCCGAGGACGATGTGCAGCTGGGCCAGGGCGATCGTGACACCGACGCCCGCGAGCATGCCGTGGACGATGGCCGGGCTGACCATGAGCGCCGAGCGCGCGGTGCGCAGCGCGGCGAGTCCGAGCTGGCAGCAGCCGGCGAGCACGGTGATGGCGCAGGTGGTGCGCCATCCGTACCGCTGGATCAACTCGGCCGTGACCACGGTCAGTCCGGTCGCGGGCCCGCTCACCAGGAGCGGGGTGCCCCCCAGGCGCCCGGCCACCATCCCGCCGACGGCCGCGGCCACCAGGCCCGCCTGGAGCGGGGCGCCGGTGGCGAGCGCGATGCCGAGGGAGAGCGGCAGGGCGATCAGGAACACGGTCAGGGATGCGGACAGGTCGGCGTGGAGATCGGCTCGGTGGCCTTTGTGCGGCGGGCGGTCGGCCGTGGGGGAGGTGGCTGCCATGGGTCCCGTCTCCTCTGCGGAGGGATGAAGCGGCGGGAGTCTCAACACTCAGTAAATGAAAGGTAATGGAGAGTAAAGGATCGTGATAGGGAATGGGGGCAAATGGACTAGAAATTAGCACTCAGGGGTGATTAAGCATTTTGTACGGCTTGTCACATCATCTTCACGGCGGCCCGCATGGGACGTTGCGGCGCGGAAGACCCGCGATGTAACTGCGAGGGAGAGGTGGACGGATGATCGCCGCCACGAAGAAGATCGCCGGCGGCCTGGCCGCCACGGCGCTGGTGCTGGGCGTCGCCGGGTGCAGCACCTCGGAACCCGCCAAGCCCGCCGGCGGGCCGAACGCCAAGAAGGGCCCGGCCCCGGAGGCGGCCCCCGGCAGTGTGAACCGGCTGATCGGCGACGGCTCGACCGCGTACACGGGTGCGCAGCCGAACGTGCGGAAGCCGCAGAAGCTGAAGCCCGGCGAGAAGCCGCCGCAGTTCGTGGTGTTCTCGTGGGACGGGGCCGGCGAGGACAGCCAGAAGCTCTTCTCCCACTTCCGCGAGGTCGGCAAGAAGTACAACGCCCGGATGACGTACTTCCTCAGCGGCGTGTACATGCTTCCTGAGGAGAAACGTTCCCTCTACACGGCCCCGCAGCACGAGTCCGGCCGCTCGGACATCGGCTTCGGCGACGTCCAGGGCATCAAGGACACGGCCGCCCAGGTCCGCGGGGCCTGGCTCGAAGGCAACGAGATCGGCACCCACTTCAACGGCCACTTCTGCGGCCCCGACGGCGGCGTCGGCACCTGGTCCGTGCCGGAGTGGAAGAGCGAGATCAACCAGGCCAAGTCGTTCGTCAAGAACTGGAAGACCAACACGCCGGACCTCAAGAGCATGGACCCGCTCCCGTTCGACTACGACAAGGAGCTGATCGGCGCCCGCACCCCCTGCCTCGAAGGCCAGAAGAACTTCATGCTGGCCGCCAAGGACATGGGGTTCCGCTACGACTCCAGCGGGATCAGCAAGCAGGTCTGGCCGAAGAAGACGGACGGTCTGTGGGACGTCCCGCTCCAGCTGGTGCCCATGCCGGGCCGTGCCTTCGACACCCTGAGCATGGACTACAACTACCTGGTCAACCAGTCGGGTACGACCACCCAGGGCGACCCCTCGCAGCACGCGTACTGGGGCGAGCAGATGCGTCAGGGCCTCCAGCAGGCCTTCGACCGGGTCTACGCGGGCAACCGCGCGCCGCTGATCATCGGCAACCACTTCGAGTCCTGGAACGGCGGCACGTACATGAAGGCCGTCGAGGACTCCATCGAGTCGATGTGCACGCAGAAGGAGGTCCGCTGCGTGCCGTTCCGCGAGCTGGTCGACTGGCTGGACGCCCAGGACCCGAAGGTCCTGGAATGGATGCGCGGCCTCGACGTCGGTGAGGCGCCCAAGGAGGGCTGGACGAAGTTCCTGACGGCGGGGCCGCCGGCCAAGCCGGCCGCCCCCGCGGTCAAGCCGGCTGCGGAGTCGGCCGAAGAGGAGCCGGGAGAGTAGGGGAGGACTCCGGGCTCTCCCGCAGGACGAAATCGGGGTCGATCTGGGCAGCCAGGTCGGCCCCGGTCTTGGCGTTGCCCCAGCTCTCCGCGTTCCGCAGGTGGAAGTGGACCATCTGCGCGGTGTACCGCTCCCAGTCGCGGTCGGCGTACGAGTCGTCCGCCGCGTCCTGGAGGGCCTGGAGGGCGAGCCGGTTGGTCGCCTCCAGCAGCTCGAACGCCGCCGGGCGGCCCTTCTCCATCGCACGCACCCAGTCGGAGTGCCCGACCGTGACGAGCAGGTCCTCGCCGACCTCGTCCTGGAGGAACTCGATGTCGTCCGTGCCCTGCACCTTGTTGCCGACGACCTTGAGCGCGATCCCGAAGTCCCGCGCGTACTCCTTGTACTGGCGGTAGACGGAGACGCCCTTGCGGGTCGGCTCCGCGACCAGGAAGGTCATGTCGAAGCGGGTGAACATGCCCGAGGCGAAGGAGTCGGAGCCGGCGGTCATGTCGACGACGACGTACTCGTCCGGGCCGTCGACCAGGTGGTTGAGGCACAGCTCCACCGCGCCGACCTTGGAGTGGTAGCAGGCGACGCCCAGGTCCGCCTCGGTGAAGGGGCCGGTGGCCATCAGCCGTACGGGCTCCCCGTCGAGCAGCAGCGTCCGCGCGCAGGCCTCGTACACCGGGTTGTCCTCGGCGACCCGCAGGAGGCGCGATCCCGCTCCGGGCGGGGTCGTCTTGATCATCGTGTCGGCGGAGGCGATGCGCGGGTTGGAGCCCCGCAGGTACTCCTTGATCAGGGGCAGGTGCGCGCCCAGCGCGGGCAGTGCGGCGGCCTCGTCCTCACCGAGGCCGAGCGCGGCGCCGAGGTGTTGGTTGATGTCGGCGTCCACCGCGACGACAGGGGCTTCATTGGCTGCGAGGTGGCGGATGAAGAGGGAGGACAGGGTCGTCTTGCCGCTGCCGCCCTTTCCCACGAAAGCGATCTTCATGTTCACCAAGCGTAGCCGTCTTGTCGCTTTGTGTGGTGCTTGTAAGTGAAGAAGACCACTCCAAGGAGGGGTCGGTGCTACCGACCCCCAGTGCGTAGGCTCCTTACTTATGAGTAGCGCTTCTGACCCGCTGGCCGCCCTGGGCTCGCTCCCGGGTGTCGCCGAATCCGTGGATTCCGTACGCAAGGCCGTGGACCGGGTCTACGGGCACCGGGTCATGCGCCGGCGCAGCGGGGAGATCACCTCCGAGGCCGCGCTGCGCGGTGCGCGCGGGAGCGCGGCGCTGTCCGGGGCGGACTGGGCGCTGGAAGAGGTGCGCCGCCGCACCGACTTCGGGGCGGAGGAGCAGGCGCGCACGGTGGGTGCGGCGCTGCGCCTGACGGCCGAGGCCGGGCAGCTGCTGAGCATCTGGCGGCAGTCGCCGCTGCGGGTGCTGGCGCGCCTGCACCTGGTGGCGTCGGGGTCGACGGCCGAGGGTGATGTGGTGGGCCGCCCGCGGCTGACGGGCGAGCCGGTCGACGAGCCCTTCGTCACCGCGCCGTTGCCGAGCGCGCAGGAGGTGGCGGGCCGGCTGGACGGACTGTCCCGGCTGATCATTGCGGGCGGCTCGGCCCCGGCGCTGATCACGTCGGCGGTGGTGCACGGCGAGCTGCTGGCGCTGCGTCCGTTCGGCTCGTACAACGGCCTGGTCGCGCGGGCGGCGGAGCGGATCGTGCTGATCAACAGCGGTCTGGACCCGAAGGCGATCTGCCCGGCGGAGGTCGGGCATGCGGAGCAGGGCCGGGACGCGTACCTGGCGGCGTTCGAGGGTTACCTCTCGGGGACCGCGGAGGGGATGGGCGCCTGGATCGCGCACTGCGGCCGGGCCATCGAACTCGGTGTGCGCGAGTCGACGGCGGTCTGCGAGGCGCTGCAGCGGGGCGCGGCGTAAGCGCTGATCAGGGGCTTGTGGCGGGGCAGGGCTGCCGCCACGCAGGGTTGCGGCGACACCGTCTTGCATTGGTGTCGCCGCTGGCATTCGCGCCGAGTTACCAAGCGTCCTCGATGGTTGCCCATCAGGCCGGGAACTTTGCCCGTGACCTGGTGCGGCTGGCCCGTAATCGACGGGTCGACGTCGCGTGGGTGCTCGGCGTTCATGCTTCGGTCCGTGGGCCTTACTGCGTTTTAAAGATGATCCTCTCGGATGTTCTTTGGTCTCGCGGGCCGTTGACTCCTTTGTACTCCGCTTCGCTGGCCAGCGGAACCCCTGCCCACTTTTTTTGCCTTTTTCATGACGAGGTGGGGTGAATCGGACAGCCTTCGTTTCCGCAGTTCGGGGCGGCCCGGTGCCCCGGCGGCCCGGCCGCGCCGGGGCCGGGCCGCCGGGGCCCGGGTCGGGCCCCGGCGAACGGTCAGCCCCGGCGAACGGTCAGAGCGAACGGTCAGGCGGAAGCAGCGGCGGCCAGCGCGCTCGCCCGCCGCCGACTGGCGTACCAGACCAGCCCGGCGGTAGCAGCGGCGGCGCCCACCGCGGCCGCGGCCACCAGCGCCGGCCGTGTCGGCATCGACAGCCCCGGCAGCCGCTGCTTCAAGCGCACCGGCCGGTTGAACACCAGGACCGGCCACTCCCGCGCCACCGCCTCGCGCCGCAGGGCCCGGTCGGGATTGACGGCGTGCGGGTGCCCGACGGCCTCCAGCATCGGAATGTCCGTCACCGAGTCGCTGTACGCGTAGCACCGCGCGAGGTCGTACCCCTCGGACTCGGCGAGCTCCCGCACCGCCTCGGCCTTGGTCGGTCCGTACGCGTAGTACCCGATCTCGCCCGTGAAGCAGCCGTCCTCACCGATGACCATGCGCGTGGCGACGACCCGGTCCGCGCCGAGCATCTCGCCGATCGGCTCGACGACTTCCGCACCCGAGGTCGAAACGATCACCACGTCGCGGCCGGCCGTGTGGTGGGCCTCGATCAGGGACGCGGCCTCGTCGTAGATCAGCGGGTCGATCAGGTCGTGCAGGGTCTCCGCGACGATCTCCCGCACCTGTTGGACGTTCCACCCCTTGCAGAGGGAGGACAGGTACTCACGCATCCGCTCCATCTGATCGTGGTCGGCTCCGCCGACCAGGTAGATGAACTGGGTGTAGGCGGTGCGCAGCACGGCTCGGCGGTTGATGAGGCCGCCGTGGTAGAAGGACTTGCTGAACGTCAGAGTGCTTGACTTCGCAATGACCGTCTTGTCCAGGTCGAAGAAGGCTGCGGTGCGGGGCGACGAGTGCGGCAAGGGCTGGATTTCCACGCCCCGAGCATATGCGCCCACCATTCGGCGTAAGGTGTGGCGCGTGGGTTTGCCTGAGAAGGCTCTCGGGTACACCATGGAAGTCACGGATCGTTCGCGACCGTGCTAACCCGGTCTGGCTCCTCCCCCCCCGAGTCGGACCGTGGGGACGACCCCCGCTCTCCCCCCCGGCGGGGGTCGTCGCATGTCCGGACGCGGTTCGCGTCCCTGCCTTCTGCCCCAAGTGACCATTTCCGCAGCCCTCCTTCCTCGGTGGGCCCTGCGTGGCGAAGGCCCTCACTCCCTTGAACTCGTGACGCTGTGTAGTGGTTCCGGCGCGCTCTGAACTCACCTGTTGGGGTGATGGAGTTATTCACAGGGTGTGAGTTGTCCACAGTTTTCGAGCAAGATCCCCTTCTTTTTCCGGATGGCCCCACGGTGATTCCGGCCGCGAAGTCCGCGGTGCTGGCATTTGCAGTGAGAAGGGGGCGGAGATCGTGGCTGGATCGAAGTCATGTGAAGTGCACGAGCGCGCGGAAGCAGGCGGAATCAGGCCATGGGGCGCTCCGGGCGGGGCAACCCCTGGTGGCGGGCGGCCACTGATCATCACCGAGGATCCGCTGCTGCTCGACGATCTGCTGCGGCTGTGCGCGGCGGCCGGTGCCGAGCCGCATGTGCACCATGCGGTGCCCGAGCAAAGCGGAGGCGGCAGTGACGGTGGTGCCGGGAGGGGCGAAAGCGGCTCCGGAGCCGCCCTGGCGCCGGACGGGGGGATCGGATGGGAGTCCGCGCCGCTCGTGCTCGTCGGGGATGATGCCGCCCGCCGGGTGCGAGGAGCCCCGCGGCGGGCCGGCGTGCTGCTCGTCGGCCGGGACCTCGACGACCCGCTCGTGTGGCAGCGGGCGGTGGAGATCGGCGCCGAGGAGGTGCTCCGGCTCCCCGATGCCGAGAACCGGCTCGTCGACCGCATCGCCGATGTGGTGGAGGGCGCCGGGAAACCCGCCCTCGCGGTCGGGGTGATCGGCGGCAGCGGCGGGGCCGGGGCCTCCACCCTCGCGTGCGCCCTCGCCCTGCGCGCCGCCCGCGCCGGGCAGCGGACCATCCTCATCGACGGCGACCCGCTCGGCGGCGGAATGGACGTGTTGCTCGGCGGCGAGAGCGCCGAGGGGCTGCGCTGGCCGGACTTCGCGGGCTCGCGGGGCCGGGTGGGCGCCGGCGCCCTGGAGGAGTCCCTGCCCGAGCTGCACGCCCTGCGGGTGCTCAGCTGGGACCGCGGGGACCGGGTGGTGGTGCCGCCGGCCGCGATGCGCTCGGTGCTGTCCGCCGCGCGCCGCCGGGGCGGGGTGGTCGTGGTCGACCTGCCCCGACGGGTGGACGAAGCCGTGGCCGAGGCGCTGGCGCAGCTCGACCTGGTGCTGATGGTGGTGCCGGGCGAGTTGCGGGCGGTGGCCGCCGCGGGGCGGGTCGCGGCCGGGGTGCGGATGGTGGCCCGGGATGTCCGCGTGGTCGTACGGGGCCGCTGCCCGGGCGGGCTCGACGCCGAAGCGGTGGCGGGGCTGCTGGGGGTGCCGCTGGCCGGAGAGGTCCCGGTCGAGGTGGGGCTCCCGGGGCGCGTCGCCGAGGGAGAACCGCCGGGCGGGCAGGGGCGGGGAGCGCTGGCCCGGTTCTGCGACGGCTTCTGGCGGCGGGCGCTCGGCCCCGCCCAGGGGGTGGCGGCATGAGCGCGGTGCTCCTGGACGCGGTGCGCCGGCGGCTCGCCGAGAGCGGGGCGGAGCCGACCCCCGCCCGGGTGGCGGCGGCCCTGCGGGCACAGGGCCGACTGCTGGGCGATGCGGAAGTGCTGGGGGCGGCGGCGGAATTACGGTCCGAACTGGTCGGCGCCGGCCCGCTGGAGGCGCTGCTCGCCGACCCGGAGGTCACCGATGTCCTGGTGGCAGCTCCCGACCGGGTGTGGGTGGACCGCGGCGGCGGGCTGGAGCTGACCGGGGTGACCTTCGCCGACACCGATGCCGTGCGCAGGCTCGCCCAGCGGCTGGCCGCCGTAGCGGGACGACGCCTGGACGACGCCCGGCCCTGGGTGGACGCCCGGATGCCCGACGGCACCCGCCTGCACGCCGTGCTGCCGCCGGTGGCGGTCGGCTCGGCCTGCCTGTCGCTGCGGGTGGTGCGGCCGAGGGCGTTCACGCTGGACGAGCTGGTCGAGGCGGGCACGCTGCCGCCCGGTGGTCAGCGCCTCCTCGGGGACATGGTCGAAGCCCGGCTGTCGTTCCTCGTCTCCGGCGGCACCGGCACCGGCAAGACCACCTTGCTCAGCGCCCTGCTGGGGCTGGTCGGCCCCGGCGAGCGGATCGTCTTGGCCGAGGATTCGGCCGAGCTGCGCCCCGACCATCCCCATGTGGTGCGGCTGGAGACCCGGCCGGCCAACCAGGAGGGGGCGGGCCTGGTCACCCTGGCGGACCTGGTCCGCCAGGCGCTGCGGATGCGGCCGGACCGGCTGGTCGTCGGCGAGGTCCGGGGCGCCGAAGTGGCCGACCTCCTGGCGGCGTTGAACACCGGCCACGAAGGCGGGTGCGGGACGGTCCACGCGAATGCCGCCGCGCACGTGCCCGCCCGGCTGGAGGCCCTCGGGACCTCCGCAGGGCTGGACCGGGCCGCTCTGCACAGTCAGTTGGCGGCCGCGCTGACCCTGGTGGTCCATCTGGTCCGGGACCGGGCCGGGCGCCGCCGGGTGGCCGAGGTGCACGTGCTGGAGCGCGACGCAGCCGGGCTGGTGGTCACCGTACCGGCGCTGCGCTGGTCCGCCCGGGGTTTCGTCCGGGAGCGTGGCTGGGAGCGGCTGCGTCCGCTGCTGCGGGGTGCGCGGTGAACGGCGCGGCCGCGGTGCCGGTGCCGCTGTTCGCCGGAGTGCTCTGCGCGGGGACGGCCGCCTGGGCGCTGGCCGGGGGAGACCGGGTGTCCCGGCGAGTCCGGGTGGTGCTGGCCGGGGGCGGGCCCGTGGTGCCTCGCGGTCCACAGCACTGGGAGCGGCTGGTGGTCGCGGTGCGGGTACGGGCGGCGCGGTGGCGGGAGTGGTCCTGTCTCGGGATCGGGCTCGTGGTCGCGCTGCTGGGCGGGTCGGTGATCCCCCTGGTGGCGGGCGCGGCGGCGGTACCGCTGGTGAGGCGGTGGCTGCGGGGCCGCCGGCGGGAGCGTGAGCGCGGCGCCCGGACCGCCGGGGTGATCGCGCTGTGCGGGGCGGTGGTCGGCGAGCTGCGAGCGGGAGCCCAGCCCGGGCAGGCGCTGACGGCGGCGATACGGCGGACGGCAGCGGGCCCGGGCGGTCCGGGCCCGGCGGAGGCGGCGGTACTGGCCGCCGCGGCGTTCGCCGGTGACGTCCCCGCGGCGTTGCGGCAAGCGGCGCGGGAGCCCGGCGCGGAAGGGCTGGCCGGGATGGCCGCCTGCTGGTCGATCTCGGTGGACGGGGGCGCGGGGCTCGCCGCCGGACTGGAGCGGCTGGAAGGGGCGTTGCGGGCCGAGCGGGACCGGCAGGAGTCCCTGCGGGCCCAGTTGGCGGGGGCCAGGTCGACGACGGTGGTCCTGGCCCTGCTGCCGCTGGTCGGCCTGCTGATCGGCACCGGACTCGGGGCGGATCCGCTGCGCGTGCTGCTGCACACCCCGGTCGGGTGGGGCTGCCTGATGGCCGGCGGGGTGCTGGAGGTACTGGGGCTGCTGTGGTGCCGGCGGATCGTGGGGGCGGGGGAGCGGTGATGGGCGAGTTCGTGATCCACAGGCTGGGGATGGCGCTGTGCCTCGCGGTGGCGGCGCTGTGCACGGCTTCGGCGGTGACGGCCCGGGTCCGGGCGCGCGGGGTCCGGCGCAGGATGGCGGTCCTGCTCCCGGTGGGAGCGGAACGCCGGGCACCGGCGTTCGGGTCGGGGATACGGGTGGTGGCGAGGGCCTGGGCCGGCCCGGCGGGGGCGCTGCTGGCGGCCTGGGTCTTGGTCGGCGGGTGGCTGGGGGTGCCGGCCGGCTGCGCGGCGGCGGTCGGGGTGCGGTGGCTGCTGCTGCGGGCGAGGCCGCCGGCCGGGGTGGATGCGCGGGAGGCCGAGCGTCAGCTGCCGTTCGCGGCCGATCTGTTGGCCGCTTGTCTGGCGGCGGGTGCGGCTCCCGTCGAGGCGGCCGAGGTGGTCGGCGAGTCACTGGGCGGTCCGGTCGGCGAGCGGCTGGCGCTGGCCGGGGCGGAGCTGCGGCTCGGAGGCGAACCGGGCGCCGCGTGGGGGAGGTTGGCGCAGATACCGGGCGCTCGGGCGCTCGCGGACTGTCTGGAGCGGGCCGCCCGGACGGGGGCGCCGGCCGCGGAACCGGTCTCCCGGCTGGCGACGGCACTGCGCGAGGACCGGGCGCGGCAGGCGGGTGCCCGGGCGCAGCGGGCGGCGGTGCTCGTCACCGCTCCGGTGGGGCTGTGTTTTCTCCCCGCGTTTCTCGCGGTGGGAGTGGCCCCGGTGGTGATCGGAATGGCTTCCGGCCTTCTCTCCTCCACCTGAAGTCACAGCGAAAACTCCGGCAACTTGGGTTCACCGCCGTGCGCGGTAAGGCCCGTCGCATCACCCCTGAGTTCACGTCAAGAAACCGATCAAACAGGAGGTTGTCATGAAGATCATCTGGTCGCGTCTGCGGTCGGCGTTGAGCGGTCGTGCGGACGACGCGGGCATGTCCACTTCTGAATACGCCATGGGCACGATCGCGGCCTGTGCATTCGCTGCCGTTCTGTACAAGGTGGTGACGAGTGAAGCGGTCTCGACGGCACTCCAGTCGACCATCGGGAAGGCGCTCGATGTGCCGTTCTGAAAAGCGCCGGGTGCCGGGCGACCGGGGATATGTGACGGCGGAGGCCGCTCTGGTGATCCCCGCGCTGGTGCTCTTCGCGGCGCTGCTGGTGTGGGCGCTGATGGCGGCGGCCGGGCAGATCCGGTGCGTGGACGCGGCCCGGGCCGGAGCCCGGGCGGCGGCCCGCTCGGAGCCGCCGGGCGTGGCGGAGGCGGCGGCCAGGGCGGCCGCCCCGCCGGGGGCGCAGGTGGGGCTGGAGCGGGAGGGGGACCTGTGGCGGGGCCGGGGCTCGGGGCCGGCGCC
>NZ_LFML01000053.1:111337-145959 GCF_001044425.1 Streptomyces roseus | reverse complement strand
CACTGTCGGACCGGTCATGCGCATGATGTTCCGCACCCGTGTGGAAGGCATCGAGAACATTCCTGGCACCGGTCCGGTGATCCTGGCGGGCAACCACCTCACCTTCATCGACTCCATGATCCTTCCGCTGGTGTGCGACCGTACGGTCCACTTCATCGGCAAGGACGAGTACGTGACGGGCAAGGGCGTCAAGGGCCGGGCCATGGCCTGGTTCTTCACCGGCTCGGGCATGATCCCGGTCGACCGTGACGGCGCCAACGGCGGTGTGGCCGCCCTCATGACCGGTCGCCGCATCCTCGAAGAGGGCAAGATCTTCGGCATCTACCCCGAGGGCACCCGCTCCCCCGACGGCCGCCTCTACCGCGGCCGCACCGGCATCGCCCGGCTCACCCTGATGACCGGCGCCCCCGTGGTCCCCTTCGCCATGATCGGCACCGACAAGCTCCAGCCGGGCGGCAAGGGCATGCCGCGCCCGGGCCGGGTCACGATCCGCTTCGGCGAGCCGATGGAGTTCTCCCGCTACGAGGGCATGGACCGCGACCGCTACGTGCTGCGCGCCGTCACCGACTCGGTGATGGCGGAGGTCATGCGGCTCTCGGGCCAGGAGTACGTGGACATGTACGCGACCAAGGCCAAGGAAGCCGCGTAGCGCTCGGGTCACTGGCGCTGGAGTGACCGGCTGACGCCCGCCGCGGTCGTCGTGGCGAGGATCCAGCCGGTCACGATCAGCAGGTACGAGAGCCACTGGTACCAGCCGTTGGGCGCGAAGGCGCTCTCCTGGCCGAAGCCGATGATCGGCAGCATCAGGTCGATCGTGTAGAACACCGGGTTGAACTCCGGGGCCTCCCCCGCCTTGAGCTCCCTCGGCGGGTGCAGACCGTACGCGAGCGACCCCGTCAGCACCAGCGCGGCCAGCCAGCCCGCCGCCCGCAGCGGCCGGAAGCCGTAGCCGACGGTGAGGTCCTGGAGCTGCCCCCAGGCCCTGGCGGGCCGCGGCAGGGTCCGGCGGTGCCGGCGCAGCTTGGCGAGCTGTACGGTCCGTGCCCCCGCCTCGTCGCCCACCGTGCGGTAGGCCGCCGCGAGCCGCTCGTACGCGTACGGGAGGTACCCGGACTCCTCGCGCTCCAGAGCGGGCAGCCGGTCCTCGGCGGGCAGGTGGGGGTGCAGAACCCGGTAGGTGAGCCCCTCGGTGCGGATCACGGACGGCCAGACACCGGGTTCCGCGTAGAGCATGTCCACCTGGCTCCGGCGCAGGTTCACGATGCCGTCGATGGGCGGGCACAGCCTGAGCCACAGCTCGCCGATCGCGCAGCTGCTGGCTCGCAGGGCCACTCCGTCGCGGTTGGCCAGGCGTGCGCGGGTGAGGAGCAGCTGGCCGGGGATGCGGGCGCCGGTGAGGTTGACCATCCCCTCGGCTTCCAGCCGGTGGCCGCGCAGGTCGGTTCCGACCGAGACGGTCTCGGCGTGGAGGGCGATCCCGCCGGGGTTGATGAGCTTGGCGCGGTCCAGGCTGATCAGGCCGGC
Source organism: Streptomyces roseus (assembly GCF_001044425.1). Classification (GTDB taxonomy): domain Bacteria; phylum Actinomycetota; class Actinomycetes; order Streptomycetales; family Streptomycetaceae; genus Streptomyces; species Streptomyces roseus. Next base: position 144,435 of record NZ_LFML01000053.1, on the reverse strand, counting down.
GATGGTGGCGCCGTTGATCCGGAGCTGGCCGTGGACGGTGAGATCGTCGGCGATGATGTCGGTGCCTATTTCGGCGTGGTTGAGCTGGAGCGGGGGTTCATCCCGCTCGTCGGAGAGGGTGCCCGGCCGGATCACCGCCCCCTGGAGGAAGAGGCCGCCGGCTATCCGGGCCCCCGTGAGCCGGACCGGACCCGTGACGCGGCAGCAGTTGAGCCGCAAGGTGATGTCGACGCACAGGGTGGACGCGGTCAGGCCGGGCAGCGCCGAGTCGGTCAGGACCAGGGCCCGCAGCCGGGCCCCGTAGAGCTGGGGTTTGCGCTCGAACCAGCAGGCGCGGAGCCGGATCGGATGCTCGATGACCGCGTACTTGAGGTCCAGCTTCCCGATGATCCGGATGCCGCGCACGTTGATCCCGGGGACCTGCCCCGACGGGGCGGGATTGCTGAGCAGGAGGGCGGCGATCACCTCGGCGCGCACCGTGCGCTCGGCCCCCCAGTCGCGTCCGTCGCAGGCGTCCTCGTCGGGGCCCTCCCGGAAGTCGACGCCTTCGCCGCGCGGGAAGGCCTCCCACAGGCGACGTTCGGCCGGGGTCAGATCGTTGCTCTCCACCGCCGGGATGGTGCCGTGACCGTGATCATGTGTCAACTCCGTTCACGACAGCATCCCCTGGCGGTACGTCAGTGCTCGATCCCGTCCTGGAGCCTCTGGCCCCTGAGCAGGAACCAGGCCGCCACCGCGGTGGCGAGCAGGACGGCCGCGCCCACGCCGGAGGCGAGCCGCAGTCCGTCCACGAAGGCGTCCTGGGCGGCGGCGACCATGGTCTGGGCGATCGCCGGGTCCACCGCCTTGGCGGCCTCGACCGCGCCGCCCAGCGATTCGTGCGCGGCGTCGGCGACCGGTCCTGGGACCGAGGCCGGGGCGGTGAAGCCCTGGTAGACGCCGGTGACGATGGAGCCGAGCAGGGCGATGCCGAGGGCCGCGCCGAGTTCGTACGCGGTCTCGGAGACGGCCGAGGCCGAGCCCGCCTGCTCCTTGGGGACGCTGGAGAGGATCACGTCGGCGGTGACGGTGAAGGAGAATCCGGCGCCGAGGCCGACGACCAGCAGGGCGGCTCCGAGCAGCGGGTAGCCGCTCTCCTTGTGGATCAGGGTGAGCGCGCCGAGCGCGAGTCCGATGGCCGCGAGGCCGCCGGTGACGATCGACCGTACCGAGTACCGGCGGGCGTAGCGTCCGGCGACCAGGCCGGTGACCACCGCGCCGACGGCGGCGGGCAGTTCGGCCAGACCCGCCTCCAGGGTGTCGCGGCCCTGGACGAGCTGGAGGAACTGGGAGAGGAAGAAGACGAGGCCGGAGAGGCCGAAGACGGTCAGGAGGTCGGCCAGGACCGCCCCGGAGAAACCGCGGTGCTTGAAGAGCCGCATGTCGAGGAGCGGCGACGGCAGGCTGAACTGGCGGCGCACGAAGCCGTACAGGCACGCGGCGCCGAGCACGGCGGAGGCCGCGACGCCCCAGGTGGGGCCGTGGGTGGCCATTTCCTTGACGGCGTAGACGACCGCGATGACGCCGACGAGCGAGAGCGCGACGCTGGTCAGGTCCCAGGGGCCGGAGACGGGGTTCTTCGACTCGGGCAGCAGCTTGATGCCGACGAGGACCAGGGCGATCATCACGGGCACGTTGATGAGGAAGACCGAGCCCCACCAGAAGTGCTGGAGCAGGACTCCGCCGACGACGGGCCCGATGGCCGCGCCGGCCGAGGCGGTGGCGCCCCAGATGCCGATGGCGAGGCTGCGCTCCCTGGGGTCGTGGAATATGTTCCGGATCAGCGCGAGGGTGGACGGCATCAGCGTCGCACCGGCCACGCCGAGCAGCGCCCGGGCCACGATCATCATCTCGGGGCTGGTGGCGTAGGCGTTGAGGACGGAGAGGGCGCCGAAGGCGGTGGCGCCGACCAGAAGCAGCTTCTTGCGGCCGATGCGGTCGCCGAGGGAGCCCATGGAGACGAGCAGACCGGCGATGACGAAGGAGTAGATGTCGCCGATCCACAGCAGCTGGGTGCCGGACGGCTTGAGGTCTTCACTGATGGAGGGCGTGGCGAGACCGAGTACGGTGGCGTCCACCGCGACCAGCAGGACCGCCAGGACGAGCACCGAGAGCGCCAGCCAGCGCCCCTTGCTCCCCTTGGCCCCGCTCGCCTCCGTCCCCTGCCCCTTGGTCAGCTGTGCTGTGCGGCTCATTTCTCCACGCTCCGTCGTGCGCCACCGAGCAGCAGCTCGGTGATCATGTACTGAAAGTCCTTGGCGGCGACCCGGCCGTCCATGACGGCCCAGGCGCAGGTGCCGATGAGCCCGTAGAGGGCCTCGGTGAGCCAGGCGGGGCTCAGGTCGATCCGGATGTCGCCCTCGGCTTGGCCGCGCCGGAAGAGGGCGCTGACGCGGGCGTCGAGCCGGGCCCATCCCTCGTTGACCTGGTCGCCCTCGAAGAGCTGGTTCTCGGTGACCAGGAAGGCCAGCAGCTGGGCGTCGGGCTCGGCCTCGGCGACGAGCCGGCGCAGGGCCTCGACCGCGGCGCCCTCGTCGAGACGGGCCTTGTCGAAGGCCGCCTCGAACCGGCGGATGCCGAGCTCTTCGAGGGCCCGTACGAGGGCGTCGCGCCCGGCGAAGTGCCGGTGGAGGGTCGCGCGCCCGATGCCTGCGGCGCGGGCGACCTCGTCCATCGTGGCGGTCGATTTGCGGGAGAGCAGGGCTGCGGCGTCGCGGAGCACCTGGTCACGGTCCATGGCCATGAGACAAGCATACCCCGAATGAGACGTGAATGTCTCACGGGGCAAAAACGAGCTGCCTCGGGGCGGCCGGAGAGGAATCCTCACCCCATGAAGCCACTGCTGCTGATCGACGTGGACGGCCCGCTGAACCCGTACGCGGCCCGGGCCCAGCGCCGCCCGCAGGGGTACTCCACCCACCGGATGCGCCCGACCGGCTGGACGGAGGCCGAGAGCCGCAAGCCGCTGCGGGTGTGGCTGAACCCCTCCCACGGCGCCCGGCTGCTCGCCCTGGCCGACTCCTACGAGCTGGTCTGGGCCACCACGTGGAAGGACGAGGCGAACGACTGGATAGGACCGCACCTGGGCCTGCCGCGGCTGCCCTGGATCGACTGGCCGCAGATGCACGGCCGGGCCCCGCGCGGCACCTTCTGGAAGACGCAGTACGTCCTGGCGTACGCGGGCACCCGCTAGTTCGCCTGGATCGACGACGACATCACGGAGCCGGACCGGGAGTACGCGGACCAGTACCACCCGGCGCGGACCCTGCTGATGCGCATCGACGAGCGGATCGGCCCGACGCAGCCGGACTTCGACGCGCTCGACCGCTGGGCGGGGTGACGGGCCCGGGGCCGCCGCGGCCGGGTGGGGGCAGGGCGCGAACATGGCGCAGGGGCGGCCGGGGCATGGGCTCCGGCCGCCCCTGCGGGCGTCCCGCGGCGTGCGGACGTACAGGGCCCGGGCCCCGGAGGGCCCCGGGCGTGCGGGCCGCAAGGCCGCGGACGTTCGGGGGCAGCGCCGTGCGGCTACTGCTTGTGGGTGGCCCAGGCGTGCTGGATGACCAGGTCCGCCTTCAGCTCCGCGAGCTGCTTCGCGACCGCCGAAGGGGCGGTGCCGCCGCGGCCGCTGCGGGAGGCGAGGGCGCCCGGCACGTTGAGGACCGTGCGGACCCCGGGGGTCAGGTGCTCCGAGATCTTCGCGAACTGCTCGTCCGTGAGCTCGTCCAGCTCGATCCCGAGCGCCTCGCACTCCTTGACGCACTCGCCGGCCACCTCGTGCGCGACGCGGAACGGCACGCCCTGCTTGACCAGCCACTCCGCGATGTCCGTGGCGAGGGAGAACCCGGCCGGGGCCAGCTCCTCCATCCGCTCCCGGTTGACCGTGAGGGTGGCCATCATCCCGGTGAAGGCCGGGAGGAGGACCTCAAGGGTGTCGCAGGAGTCGAAGACCGGCTCCTTGTCCTCCTGGAGGTCCCGGTTGTAGGCCAGCGGCAGCGCCTTCAGCGTGGCGAGGAGGCCCGTCAGGTTGCCGATGAGCCGGCCCGACTTGCCGCGCGCCAGCTCCGCGATGTCCGGGTTCTTCTTCTGCGGCATGATCGACGACCCGGTGGAGAAGGCGTCGTGCAGGGTCACGAAGGAGAACTCCTTCGTGTTCCAGATGATGATCTCCTCCGCGATCCGGGACAGGTTGATCCCGATCATCGCCGTGATGAAGGCGAACTCGGCGACGAAGTCGCGCGAGGCCGTGCCGTCGATCGAGTTGCCGACCGAGCCCCGCTCGAAGCCCAGGTCCGCGGCCACCGCCTCCGGGTCCAGCCCCAGCGAGGAGCCGGCCAGCGCGCCCGAGCCGTACGGGGAGACCGCGGTGCGGGTGTCCCACTGCCGCAGCCGCTCGGCGTCCCGGGAGAGCGCCTGCACGTGGGCGAGTACGTGGTGCGCGAAGAGCACGGGCTGCGCGTGCTGGAGGTGGGTCCGCCCCGGCATGGCCACGTCGTGGTGGGCCTCGGCGAGGCCGACCAGCGCGTCCTGGAGCTCGGCGATCAGGCCGCCGACGATCCGCGCGTGGTCGCGCAGGTACATCCGGAAGAGGGTGGCCACCTGGTCGTTGCGGGACCGGCCGGCGCGCAGCTTGCCGCCCAGGTCGGCGCCGAGCCGCTCCAGCAGGCCCCGCTCCAGGGCGGTGTGCACGTCCTCGTCGGCGATGGTCCCCGTGAAGGAGCCGTCGGCGACATCGGCTTCGAGCCGGTCCAGGCCCGCGATCATGCGGTCGAGCTCGTCCGCCGTGAGCAGGCCCGCCTTGGCGAGCACCCGGGCGTGGGCGCGGGATCCGGCGATGTCGTACGGCGCGAGGCGCCAGTCGAAGTGGACCGACGCGGACAGCTTCGCGAGGGCCTCGGCGGGGCCGTCGGCGAACCGGCCGCCCCAGAGCCGGACGTCACCACCGTTGTTGCTGCTCACAGCTGCTGCTCCTCAAGAACGTGTGCGGGGATGTGCACCGGCCTCCCCGTCGCGGAGGTCACGGGGAGGCCGACGTGGTACTGGCGTAACGAGTCGGGCTCGGGCCAGGTCGCGGCGGACCGTGTCCACGAAGCCGTCCGGGGCCCGCGTGAGCGGGGGGAACCACAGATCGCGTCGTGGCATAACTATGCACTGCTCTGTATGTTTCGTCAATCTGCCTGCGGCGTACCCGGCTGACCAGCGCGAATAACAGGGGCGGCAGGGGCGGCGAAAGCCTAGGATCGGCGGTCCGCGCCGTACCGGGGAGGGCACATGGGAGTCGAGGCACAGCGGCAGGCCGAAGAGGGCCGCGCCGCGGCGGTGGGCCTGCTGCGCGGCGAACGCCTCGGGATCGGCGGCGCCCGCCGCCCCGTCCTGCCGCTCTCGTGGACGGCCTTCGACGCGGAGATCCGCCGCGGTCACCGCCTCCGGCCCCGCGGGCCGCGCGGCGCCGGCCGCGTCGAAGAGCGCCTGTGCCACCCCGACGGCCGGATCCGCGAGGCCGCGCTGGGGGATCCGAAGGCGCCGCTCCCGCTCGTCGCGATCCGCTGCACCGACTGGGCGCCCGCCGTACGCGAGCGCGCCCGCCAGGTGCTCGCCGAGGCCCTGGCCGCCGACCCGGCCCGGACGCTGATCGACCTCACCCCGCTCGTCCTGCGGCTGGCCCGGCGCGAGCGGGGCGGCTGGGCGAGCGACCTGTTCGAGAAGGCGCTCGCCGCCGAGGACCCCGTCCTCACCCCGTGGTGGCGCCCCGCGCGCGACGCCCGGTGGTGGCGCCCGGCCCGGCAGGCGGTCTCGGCGACCGGGGAGCAGCCCGACACCGTACTCGGCTGGCTGCGGCGCAGCGCCGACCTGCCCACCCGCCGGTTCGCCACCCGCATCACCCTCGCCGGCGGCCTGCTCGGCGTACGGGAGCTGGCCCGGCGGGCGGCCCGGGAGCACGATCCCGTGACGGCCCGGCTGTGGGCCGACGCGGCGCTGGCCGCGCTGGCCGGCGGCGAACCCGAGGACGGGGCGATCGACGCCCTGCTGCACGGACACCTGCCCGTGGTCCGGGCCGGCGGGGTCACGGCGCTGCGCCGGGCCGGCCGCTTCGCCGAGGCGCCCGACCACCTGAGCGACCGCTCCGCGCTGGTCCGGGCCTGCGCGCGCTGGCTGGTCAGGCAGGACGGCGGCGACCCGTACGACCACTACCGCGCCCGGGTCGCGGACCCGGCCCGGGTGACCCGCTACGCCGTCACCGGTTTCGCCGAGTGTGCCCGGCGGGCGGACGCGCCGCTGCTGCGCGCGCTGCTGGACCACCCCGCCGGGTCCGTGCGGGCGGCGGCGGTCGCCGGGCTGCGCGCGCTGGACGCCACCGACGTGGACCTGCTGCGGCCGCTGCTCGACGACCCGGCGGCCGCCGTCGCCCGGGAGGTCTCCCGGAGCCTGGCCGGGGTCGCCGGCCGGCCGGCCGCGCTGCCGGTGCGCGACCCCGGGGTGGGCACCCTGCCGGACCGCTGAACCGGGCTGTTCAGCGAGTTCGTCATGGGGCGGATGGGCTCACGCCTCGGAATTCCCCGTGCGCCGTCCGACTCCACCGGACAATGACCTCATGGGAAAGCTCTACGCACGCATAGACGGCCGGCTCCGCTCGTTCATCGAGGAACAACCGGTCTTCTTCACGGCCACCGCCCCGCTCGCCGGGGACGGCCACGTCAACCTGTCCCCCAAGGGCCGCGCCGGCACCCTCGTCGTCATCGACGAGCAGACCCTGGCCTACCTCGACTTCGGCGGCAGCGGAGCCGAGACCATCGCCCACGTCCGCGAGAACGGCCGGATCACCCTGATGTGGTGCGCGTTCAGCGGCCCGCCCAACATCGTGCGCATCCACGGCGAGGGCGAGGCCGTCTTCCGCGACGACCCGCGCTGGGGTGAGCTGATCGGCCTGTTCGGGGCGGCCGACGGGCCTGCGGCGCGGGCGGTCATCCTCGTGCGCGCCCGCCGGATCGCCGACGTGTGCGGGTATGCCGTCCCGCTCATGGAGTACCAGGGCGAGCGCACCCTCCACGCGGAGTACTTCGGCCGCAAGAGCGACGAGGAGTTCGGCGCGTACTGCGAGAAGAAGGAGTTCATCGGATCGAGCCTCGACGGCCTGCCTGCGCTGCCGCTGCCCCTTCCGCCCCGTACCGTCTGACATGTGCTGCGTACCGCTCTCGTCACCGGCTCACTGATCGTCACCAGCCTGCTCGCGCAGGGCCCGTACGGCTCCGATCCGCTGCCCGCCCTCCTCGCCGACACCGGCGGCGGCAGCCAGCTCATCACGGTCGTGGCGCCCGAGCCCGGGTCCACCACCGGTCGGCTGACCTGGTGGGACCGCAGGGCGGGGCGCTGGTACGAGGCCGGCAGCGCCGAGGCGCGTTTCGGCGCGAAGGGGCTGACCGAGGGCGCGAGCCGCACCCAGGGCACGAACACCACCCCGGCCGGTCTGTACGAACTCCCGTACGCCTTCGGGATCCGCCCCGCGCCGGCCGGGACGCAGTTCCGCTACCGCCGGGTGACCGCCGACTCCTGGTGGTGCCAGGACAACGCCTCGCCCGCATACAACCGGTGGACCGAGCCGCTGCCGGTGCACTGCGCGCCGGGCGAGGCGGAGCACCTGGTGACGTACGAGCAGCAGTACGCGTACGCGCTCGTCATCGGGTTCAACTACGAGCAGCCCGTACGGGGCCGGGGCGCGGGCATCTTCCTGCACGTCAACGGCAAGGGGGCGACGGCCGGTTGCGTGTCCGTGCCGGAGCGGGCGATGCGCGCGCTCCTGCGCTGGGCCGACCCGCGCCGCCGCCCGCACATCGCCATCGGCACCGGGCGGGGGGCGCTCGCCGTCACCCGCTACTGACCGGTCAGCCCTCCTTCTGGGCCAGCCTCAGCAGGTGGTCCGCGAGGGCCTGGCCGCCCGAGGGGTCACGGCTGATCAGCATCAGCGTGTCGTCGCCGGCGATCGTGCCCAGGATCTCGCGGAGTTCGGCCTGGTCGATCGCGGAGGCGAGGAACTGGGCCGCTCCCGGCGGGGTGCGCAGGACCACGAGGTTCGCGGAGGCCTCCGCCGAGATCAGCAGCTCCCCGGAGAGGCGCCGCATCCGCTCCTCCTTCGCCGACTCCCCGAGCGGCGCCTGCGGGGTGCGGAAACCGCCCTCGCTGGGGACCGCGTAGATCAGCTCGCCGCCGGTGTTGCGGATCTTCACCGCGCCGAGCTCGTCGAGGTCGCGGGAGAGCGTCGCCTGGGTGACGCTCAGCCCGTCGTCGGCGAGCAGCTTGGCCAGCTGGCTCTGCGAGCGGACCGGCTGCCGGTTGAGGATGTCCACGATCCGGCGGTGGCGGGCGGTGCGGGTCTGCGGAACGGAGGGCCCTCCTCCGGACTCGGTCCGGGGGGAGCCCCACTCCTCGTGGTCCTGCGCCTGGCTCATCGTCGTCTCATTCCCCGGTGTGTCCGTCCCCATTGGCTGCGTCGAGGATGCCGGGCAGGGCCCGGACGAACGCGTCCGCCTCGGCCTCGGTGAGTACGTACGGCGGCATCAGCCGTACGACGTCGGGGGCGGGCGCGTTGACCAGGAAGCCGGCATCCTGGGCCGCTTGCTGCACCTGCGGTGCGAGCGGCCCGGTCAGCACGATACCCAGGAGCAGGCCCTCACCACGGACATGGGAGACCAACGGGTGGCCCTTCCCCCCTCCGAGGCCCTCGATTCCGGACCGCAGCCGCTCCCCGCGCGCCTTGACCCGGTCGAGCAGGCCCTCGGCGGCGATGGTGTCGATGACGGCGAGGCCGGCGGCGCACGCGACGGGGTTCCCGCCGAAGGTGGTGCCGTGCTGGCCGGGGCGCAGCAGCTCCGCGGCCGGCCCGAAGACGGCCACGGCGCCGATCGGCAGACCGCCGCCCAGCCCCTTGGCGAGCGTGACGACATCGGGTTCGACGCCCTCGTGGGCCTGGTGCTCGAACCAGTGGCCGCAGCGGCCGATCCCGGTCTGCACCTCGTCCAGGACGAGCAGGGTGCCGGTGGCCCGGGTGATCTCGCGGGCGGCCGTCAGGTATCCGGCCGGGGGTACGACGACGCCGTTCTCGCCCTGGATCGGCTCGATGATCACGAGGGCCGTCTCCTCGGTGACGGCGGCCCGCAGGGCCTCGGCGTCTCCGTACGGGACGTGCGTGACCTCGCCGGGCAGCGGCAGGAACGGGTCCTGCTTCTTCGGCTGACCGGTGAGCGCGAGGGCGCCCATCGTCCGGCCGTGGAAACCGCCGTCGGTGGCCACCATGTGGGTCCGCCCGGTCAGCCGACCGATCTTGAAGGCGGCCTCGACGGCCTCGGCGCCGGAGTTGCAGAAGAAGATCCGGCCGGGGCGGCCGAAGAGCTGGAGCAGCCGCTCGCCGAGTGCGAGGACGGGCTCGGAGGCGTAGAGGTTCGAGACGTGGCCGAGGGTGGAGATCTGCGCGGTCACGGCCTCGACGATCGCCGGATGGGCGTGGCCGAGGGCGTTGACCGCGATGCCGCCGACGAAGTCGGTGTACTGCTTGCCATCCGCGTCCCAGACGCGGGCGCCTTCGCCGCGTACGAGGGCCAGGGCGGGGGTGCCGTAGTTGTCGGTCAGCGCATCCCGCCAGCGGGCCGCGTACCGCTGGTTGGCGCTCTCCTGGTTGCCGGTCACGCGGGTTCCCCTCCCTGTGCGTCGGGCACGACCATCGTGCCGATTCCCTCGTCGGTGAAGATCTCCAGCAGGATCGAGTGCGGGACCCGCCCGTCGATCACGCGGGCCGTGCTGACCCCGCCGCGCACGGCGTGCAGGCAGCCCTCCATCTTGGGCACCATGCCGCTGGACAGGTCGGGCAGCAGCTTCTCCAGCTGGCTGACGGTGAGCCGGCTGATGACCTCGTCGCTGTTCGGCCAGTCCGCGTACAGGCCCTCGACGTCCGTGAGCACCATCAGCGTCTCGGCGCCCAGCGCCGCGGCGAGCGCCGCGGCGGCCGTGTCGGCGTTGACGTTGTACACGTGGTGGTCGTCGGCGCTGCGCGCGATGGAGGAGATGACCGGGATCCGGCCGTCCGCCAGCAGCGCCTCGATCGCACCCGTGTCGATGGCGGTGATCTCGCCGACCCGGCCGATGTCGACGAGCTCGCCCTCGATCTCGGGGGTGTGCCGGGTGGCGGTGATGGTGTGGGCGTCCTCGCCGGTCATGCCGACGGCCAGCGGCCCGTGCTGGTTGAGCAGCCCGACCAGCTCTCGCTGGACCTGGCCCGCGAGCACCATCCGTACGACGTCCATCGCCTCGGGGGTCGTGACGCGCAGGCCGGCCTTGAACTCGCTGACCAGGCCCTGCTTGTCGAGCTGGGCGTTGATCTGGGGGCCGCCGCCGTGCACCACGACGGGCTTCAGCCCCGCCTGGCGCAGGAAGACCACGTCCTGGGCGAAGGCGGCCTTGAGGTCCTCGTCGATCATGGCGTTGCCGCCGAACTTGACGACGACGACCTTGCCGTTGTGGCGGGTGAGCCACGGCAGGGCCTCGATGAGGATCTGCGCCTTGGGCAGCGCGGTGTGCTTGCGCGCGGTGGTGGTGCCGGTCCGGCCGGCCTTCTCGTCGCTCATGAGCTGTAGGCGCTGTTCTCGTGCACGTACTCGGCGGTCAGGTCGTTGGCCCAGATCACGGCGGACTCGGAGCCGGTGGCCAGGTCCGCGGTGATGCGCACCTCGCGGTCCTTCATGGAGACCAGGTCGCGGTCCTCCCCGACCGAGCCGTTCTTGCAGACCCAGACTCCGTTGATGGCCACGTTCAGCCGGTCCGGGTCGAAGGCGGCCCGGGTGGTGCCGATCGCGGAGAGCACCCGCCCCCAGTTGGGGTCCTCGCCGTGGATGGCGCACTTGAGCAGGTTGTTGCGGGCGATGCTCCGGCCGACCTCGACCGCGTCGCCCTCGGTGAGCGCGCCGACGACCTCGATGCGGATGTCCTTGCTGGCGCCCTCGGCGTCGCCGATCAGCTGGCGGGCGAGGTCGTCGCAGACGGTCCGTACGGCCTCCGCGAAGGCCTCGTACTCCGGCACGCGGCCGGAGGCCCCGGAGGCCAGCAGCAGGACGGTGTCGTTGGTGGACATGCAGCCGTCGGAGTCGACCCGGTCGAAGGTGGTGCGGGTGGCGGAGCGCAGCGCCCGGTCGAGGGTGGCGCCGTCCACGTCGGCGTCCGTGGTGAGGACGACGAGCATGGTGGCCAGGCCCGGGGCGAGCATGCCCGCGCCCTTGGCCATGCCGCCGACCGTCCAGCCGTCCTGCGTGACCGCGGCCGTCTTGTGCACGGTGTCGGTGGTCTTGATGGCGATGGCCGCGTCCTCGCCGCCGTCGGCGGAGAGGGCTGCGACGGCGGTGTCGATGCCGGGCAGCAGCTTGTCCATGGGGAGCAGGACGCCGATCAGGCCGGTGGAGGCGACGGCGATCTCGCCGGCATTGTGCTCGCCGGCGTGGTGCTCGCCGCCGGGGCCGTGGGCGTTGAGCGCGGCGGCCACCTTCTCGGCGGTGGCGTGGGTGTCCTGGAAGCCCTTCGGTCCGGTGCAGGCGTTGGCGCCGCCGGAGTTGAGGACGACCGCGCTGACGACGGAGCCGCGCAGGACCTGCTCGGACCAGAGCACGGGCGCCGCCTTGACGCGGTTGGAGGTGAAGACGCCCGCCGCGGCCAGCCGCGGACCGTTGTTGACCACGAGGGCCAGGTCCGGGTTGCCGTTCGCCTTGATCCCGGCCGCGATGCCGGCGGCCGTGAACCCCTGTGCTGCCGTAACGGTCACGGCGCGACTCCGATCGTGGAAAGCCCGAGTTCTTCGGGGAGCCCGAGGGCGATGTTCATGCTCTGCACCGCGCCGCCGGCGGTGCCCTTGGTCAGGTTGTCGATGGCGCTGATCGCGATGATCCGCTGCGCGGACCCGTCGTACGCGACCTGGATCCGAACGGCGTTGGAACCGTGGACGGACGAGGTCGCCGGCCACTGCCCCTCGGGCAGCAGGTGCACGAAGGGCTCGTCCGCGTACGCCTTCTCGTACGCGGCGCGCACCGCGTCGGCGGTGGTGCCGGGCAGCGCCTTGGCGGAGCAGGTGGCCAGGATGCCGCGCGACATCGGCACGAGGGTGGGCGTGAAGGAGACGGAGACCTTCTGCCCGGCGATCGGGCTCAGGTTCTGCACCATCTCGGGGGTGTGCCGGTGCCCGCCGCCCACCCCGTACGGGCTGACGGAGCCCATGACCTCGGAGCCGAGCAGGTGCGGCTTGAGCGCCTTGCCGGCGCCGGAGGTGCCGGTCGCGGCGACGATCACGGCCTCGGGCTCGGCCAGCTGCGCGGCGTACGCCGGGAAGAGGGCGAGGGTGACGGCGGTCGGGAAGCACCCGGGAACCGCGATGCGCTTGGACCCCTCCAGCGCGGCCCGGCCACCGGGGAGCTCGGGGAGCCCGTACGGCCAGGTGCCGGCGTGCGGGGCTCCGTAGAAGGCGTCCCAGTCGGCGGAGTCCTTGAGCCGGTGGTCGGCGCCCATGTCGATGACGAGGACGTCCTCGCCGAGCTCGGCGGCGACGGCGGCGGACTGCCCGTGGGGCAGTGCCAGGAAGACGACGTCGTGGCCGGCGAGGACCTCGGGCGTGGTCGCCGCCAGGGTCCGGCCGGCGAGCGGCGCCAAGTGCGGCTGGAGGCTGCCGAGGAGCTGCCCGGCGTTGGAGTTGCCGGTCAGCGCGCCGATCTCCACCTCGGGGTGGGAGAGCAGCAGGCGCAGGACTTCCCCGCCCGCGTACCCACTCGCTCCGGCCACCGCTACACGTACCACCATCGGACCCTCCTCTTCGATGGCATGACTATACGTACTCCCGCACTTTTATGCAAAGCTGCTTCAGTACCCCGCGGAGGCTCCTGGGATCGGATGTTTCAGTCGGCGGACGAGCACGTCACCCGGCGGGGGCGTGGTCGCGGCACCCGTCGTGCTCGGCGTCGCCGATCACGCACTCGGCTCCGGGTCCGGTCCTCGAAGCGGCCCTCCGGGGCGCCGTGCGCGGACGGCGTACTTCACCGTCACCGCCACCGGGAGACCGGCCAGGAGGAGGGACAGGCCCACCGGGAACACCCCCGCCCACGCCGTCGGCGAGACGTACGCGGTGCCGGACGAACCGTCCACCAGCCACGCACGGACCGGTGGCGAATCGACGTTGCCGTCGACGCGGACGTCGAACGGCGAGCCGCCGCCGTCCGGGGTGAAGGCGCCCGAGCAGGACGTCGACGTTCCCGCGTTGGCCACGGTGGCGTCGTACGTCCGGCAGTCGACCTCGGTCACGGTCCCGGGCCTGCCCCACAGCGCCGTCCGCAGTTCCTCGGTGAAGTGCGTCAGCACGGCGTAGGCCAGGACCAGCCCGATCAGACAGGACAGCGCCAGCCACGGCACGGGGCCGACCTGCTCCGGCTGCCCGTCCACAACGTCCCCACCCTCGCTCATCCCCACCCCGGATCGCCGACGGACCTCCATGGTGACCGATCCGAGATGCCCTCGGAAGCCCGTCATGACGTGCTGGTGGGATCGCACGATCGCCGGATGCGAACTCCCGTACCGCCGGTCACGGATCCCGCTGCTGCGATCATCTGCAGGCGTCCCGGTCCCGAGGGCGCACACGGGGGAGGAACGCTCATGCGATACGGACTTCGCGCAGCCTTCGGGGCGGCGGTACTGCTGCTCACGGCCGCCACGGGCTGCTCGTAAAGCGACAGGGGTACCGCGGGGCCGTCCGCGTCCCGCCCCTCCGCCTCGGCCGCCGCGCCGACTCCCTCGACTCCGGACCTGACCGAGGTGGTCTCTCGCTGGCCCATGAAGGCACGACGTCCGGGGCTCCGCTCGATCTCGGCGACCTCGGCGACCGCACCTGCGCCACCGCGCCCTAGCCCTAGCCCTCGCCCTCGCCCGAGCCCCGGGGCCACGACCGGTTCGAGCGTCGCCCCCGGGGCGTCAGGTGTCCAACGCGTGGCGGACCCAGACGTTCGGTTCCACGTACGCCGCGTATCCCTGCCCGGCCTCGCAGCGGACCGGCGCCAGGGCCCCCTCGACCAGCACCGGACCGGTCGTGTCGAACGGCAGCCCGGTCCACTCCCGCCACTGCGCGAGCGAGCCGGTGATCGTCATCGACAGCGGGGCCACCGAGTCGATCACCGCGCCCGCGCGGACGTGGACCCGCAGCCACGGGTCGTACGGCAGCCCGTCCCCGCGCGTGCGGTACGCGTACTCCTCCATCGGCGTCCCGGGCTCGGCCGGCTTGCCGCTCGGCCGCACGGGCGCCACCACCTCGGCGAAGCCGCGGGCGCGGGCGTTGTCCCGCATCGCGCCCAGCATCCGCCCGGACAGACCCTCGCCGAGGCGGTCGGCGGCGACGGTGATCTCGATGGCGCTCACCGTGTCGGGGGCGACCCCGCTCCGCAGGTCGGCGAAGGCCCACAGGAGGACCTGGTCCCAGCCCCGCGCGGGCAGCCTCCCGTCCCGGCCGGGCGCGTGCAGCGCGAACGGCACGCTGAACCCGCGGGCGATCACCGCACCGCCGTCGGTGGCGACGAGGACGTGGTCGGCCAGCTCCTCGACCATGCGGGGGTAGAGGAGCTCCGCCGTCGGGTCGTGCCGGGCGAACTCGGGCCAGGTGTCCTCCATGTCCCAGAGCCGCCCGGCCAGTTCGGGGCGCTGCGCGAGCGTGGTGATCTCGATGTCGTTCATGGCCGCAGGGTAGGGCGGCGCGGCGCCGCGGCTCCACCGGTTTCGGGCCCGGAGGTCGGGCCAAGGCTTCAGGCCGGCGCCCCGAGTGAGCGCAGCCGGCGTACGGCCTCACCCAGTTCCGCAGCGCCCGAGACCCCGGCGAAGCTGAGCCGTACGTACGGACCGGGCGGTTCCGCGCAGAAGTACGGGCGGCCCGCGGCGACCGCGACCCCGACGCGCAGGGCCGCCGCCGCGAAGCCCGCGTCGTCCTCGCCCTCGGCCATGCGCGCCCACAACTGGTAGCCGCCCGAGGGCAGATGGGGCAGGGTCAGCCCGGGCAGCTCCCGCCGCAGGGCGCCCGCGAGCAGGTCCCGCCGGTGGCGCAGCTCGGCGGCGACGGAGCGCAGGTGGCGGGGCCAGGCGGGGGCGCCGACCAGCTCCAGGGCGGCTTCCTGGAGCGGCCGGGACACGAAGAAGGAGTCCACGACCTGAATCGCCCGCAGCCGGTCCAGCACCGGGCCGCGGGCGGCGAGCGCGCCCACCCGCAGGCTGGGCGAGGTGGCCTTGGTCAGGGACCGGACGTGGACGACCACCCCGTCCCGGTCCTCGGCGGCCAGCGTCGCGGGCAGCGGGCCGGCGTCCTCGTGCGCGAGGGCGCGGGCGTAGTCGTCCTCCACCACGAAGGCCCCCGCGGACCGGGCGATCCGCAGCACCTCGGCCCGCCGGGCCGGAGCCAGCACGGCACCCGTCGGGTTCTGGAACAGCGGCTGGCATACGAACACCCGCGCGCCCGTCGCTTCGAAGGCCGCGGCCAGCAGCTCCGGGCGGACCCCGTCGGCGTCCACCGGGACGGGCACCGGCCGGCATCCGGAGGCGCGGGCGATGGCGAGTAGCCCGGGGTAGGTCGGGGACTCCACGAGGATCGGCGCCCCGGGCGGGGCCAGCGCCCGCAGGGCGGTGGTGAGCGCGCTCTGCCCGCCCGCCGTGATCAGCACGTCGGCGGCGCCGACGGCCCCGGCGGCCCCGCCGATCTCCCGGGCGAACCAGTCGCGCAGTTCGGGCAGCCCTTCCATGGGCGGCCGCTCCCAGGCTCCGGGGCGCCGCCCGGCCCGGGCCAGCGCCGCGGCCATGGCCCGCTCGGGCTGGATGGAGGGGTGCAGGTAGCCGCTGTTGAGCCCGATCACCCCGGACGGCGGCGCGGCCAGGCAGGCCAGCACCCCGGAGGCGTCCACCGAGCGCGGGACCACCTCGCCCGCGCCCTCCGCGCTCAGGGCGACCTCCTGCCAGGAGGTGTCCCCCGGCGCGGGCACCGCCGTGCGGGGCGGGGCCCGGAAGACCCCGGCGCCGGGCCGGGTGACGACCAGCCCCTCGGCGGCCAGCTGGGCGAGGGCGCGGGAGACGGTGACGGGGCTGACCCGGTAGCGCTCGACCAGGGCCCGGCTCGACGGGAGCTTTCCACCCACCGAGTAGCGGTCTACCTCCGACCGCAAGGATTCCGCCAGCTCTGCCACGCTGCTACGCTCGTACATGAGAGCACAGAATAGCGCTACTACCCCCAAGGCGATAGCGGTCGAGGGCCGTGCACACCGGGTCCGGGTCGCGGACCGTGCGCACTCCCCCGCCACCGCGGACCGGGCGTACTCCCCCGCCACCGCGGACCGGGCGACCACCTCCGCCACCGCGGATCATGCGCACTCCTCCGCCACCGGCGGCCGCCGCGGCGGGCCCGGCGGCCGGGCCACCGGAGGTACCGCACTCGCCGGGCTCGGCGTCATCGCCTTCTCGCTGACCTTCCCCGCCACCGCCTGGGGCCTGGAGAGCTTCGGCCCCTGGTCCTTCGTCGCCGTGCGCAGCCTCCTCGCCGCCCTGATCGCAGGGGCCTTCCTGCTGGCCGGGCGCGTGCCGCCGCCCGCCCGCGCACACTGGGGCGGCCTCGCCGTGGTCGCCGCCGGAGTCGTCGTCGGCTTCCCGCTGCTCACCACCCTGGCGCTGACCACCTCCACCACCTCGCACGCCGCCGTCGTGGTGGGACTGCTCCCGCTGACCACGGCCGCCGTGTCGGCGCTGCGCACCGGCGCCCGCCCCTCGCGCCGGTTCTGGGGCGCGGCCGTCGCCGGGGCCGCCGTCGTGCTCGGCTTCACCCTGACCCAGAGCGGCGGCGCCCTGTCGGCCGGCGACGGGTACCTCTTCGGGGCCCTGCTGGTCTGCGCGGCCGGGTACACCGAGGGCGGACGGCTGGCCCGCGTCCTGCCCGGCTGGCAGGTGATCGGCTGGGCGCTGGTGCTGTGCCTGCCGCTCAGCCTGGCCGGCTCCGCGCTGGGGCTCGCGTACGAGCCGGTCCACCTGAGCGGCCACGGGGTGGCCGGGCTCGTCTGGGCGGCGGCCGGCTCGACCTTCCTCGGACTGTACGTCTGGTACCGCGGGATGGCGGAGATCGGCGCCCCGCGCGCCAGTCAGCTCCAACTCGCGCAGCCGCTGCTGACCCTGGTCTGGTCCGTGGCGCTGCTCGGCGAGCACCTTTCCCCCGCCGCCCCGGCCGCCGCCTGCGCGGTCCTCGTCTGCATCGCCGTGACCCAGCGGGCCTAGGCGCCGTGACCCAGCGGGCCTGGACGCCGCGACCCAGCGGGCCCAAACCAGGCAAACCGCCGTAAACTGCTGTCACCGATACGGACCGCCTCCGAGGAGGTCAACCATGCGCGCGACCGAGGGCGACCAGCTGGTGCAGCACGGCAGGATCGTGGGCCAGCACGACAAGGTCGGTGAAATCACTCAGGTACTCGGCGACAACGGCACCCCGCCCTACCGGGTCCGCTTCGCCGACGGTCACGAGGCGGTCATGTCCCCGGGCCCCGACTGCGTCGTCAAGCACCCGTCGGAGCACTGACCGCACCCGCACGACGCGGCCGGCCGCGCCACGGCGGGCCCGCCGCGGCACACCCCCGCGTCACCTCGGCGGCACGGCCGTCGGGTAATGGTCGGCGACGACCCTGGCCATCGCACCGTTGGGGTCCGCGACCACCTGCTTCGCCGAGAAGTAGACGTGGCCGCGGACCTCGGGGTAATCGCGGGCGAACGTCAGGTGCCTGGACAGCTCCTGCGGATCGCGCCACGCGGCGGTCGCGCTGCTCCGGTCGCAGCGGTACAGCGCCTCACCCACGTACAGCGCCACGTCGGTACCGGCCACCGTCTGCGCCCACCAGGGCACGACCTTGGCGTAGTCGGCGGTCGGATGGCCGATCTGCCAGTACACCTGCGGCACGATGTAGTCGATCCAGCCCTCCCGGACCCACTTGCGGGTGTCCGCGTACAGGTCGTCGTACGTCTCCACCCCGGCCTGCGTCGGCGAACCGAGCGGGTCCCGCTCGCTGTTGCGCCAGACCGCGAACGGGCTGATGCCGAAGCGCGCGGACGGGCGGACCGTCCGCACCCGTGCGGACATCTCGCGCACCAGCGCGTCGGTGTTCGCGCGCCGCCAGTCCGCGCGGGAGGCGAAACCGCCGCCGTGGCGCTCGTACGCGTCGGCGTCGTCGAACTCCTCCCCCGCGACGGGGTACGGGTAGAAGTAGTCGTCCCAGTGCACCCCGTCCACCTCGTAGCGGGAGACGGCGTCGAGCATGGCCTCCTGCACGAAGGCGCGCACCTCGGGCAGCCCGGGGTTGTAGTACAGCTTCTTGTTGTACGCGACCGTCCAATCGGGGTTGCGCCGGGCCGGATGACCCTCGGCCAGACGACCGGGATCGGTGTGGTTGGCAACCCGGTACGGGTTGAACCAGGCGTGCAGCTCCAGCCCCCGGGCATGGGCCTCGGCGACCGCGGTGCCCAGCGGGTCCCAGCCCGGGTCCTCCCCCTGCTCCCCGGTCAGCCACTGCGACCAGGGTTCTCGGGCCCCGGGCCACATCGCGTCGGCGGCGGGCCGGACCTGGAGGATCACGGCGTTCAGGCGGCGCTCGACGGCGGCGTCGAGGAGCCGGATCAGCTCGTCGCGCTGTTCCCCGGCGCCCAGCCCGCTCTCGGAGGGCCAGTCGACGTTCTCCACAGAGGCGATCCACATCGCGCGGAACTCGGCGGCCGCCTTCGCCCGCGGAGCACGCCTGCGCGCCGCCCGCGCGGGGGCCGCCCCGCCCGTCGCGGCCAGCAGCCCGGCGGCCCCCGCCAGCAGCCCCCGACGCCCGATGTACGCCATGTGACGACTCCGTTCCGTTGCGTGACAGTGCCCTGTATCTGACAGCATGCCCGCCCCGGCCCCCCGCCGGGGTGAAGGTCGGGGGTAACGTCGTGGGGCGTGGCGGGCGCCGGGACGCAGTGACACTGCGCAGCACGGGGGACCCGCCGACGGATGAGCAGCGAAAGGCACGAAGTGACTGACCTCCCTTCCGACATCACCCGGGTCGGCGTAGTGGGCTGTGGCCAGATGGGCGCGGGCATCGCAGAGGTGTGCGCCCGCAGCGGCCTTGAGGTGAAGGTCGCCGAGACCACCGGCGAGGCCCTGGAGATCGGGCGCACCCGGCTGCACAACTCCCTGACCAAGGCCGCCGAACGCGGCAAGATCAGCGAGGAGGAGCGGGACGCGACCCTGGCCCGCCTCACTTTCACCACCGATCTCGGCGAGTTCGCCGACCGCGACCTCGTCATCGAGGCCGTCGTCGAGAACGAGCAGGTCAAGACGGAGATCTTCCAGGTCCTCGACCAGGTGATCACCCGGCCGGACGCGATCCTCGCCTCCAACACCTCCTCGATCCCGCTGGTCAAGCTGGCCGTCACGACCTCCCGGCCCGACCAGGTCATCGGCATCCACTTCTTCAACCCGGCCCCCGTGCAGCAGCTGGTCGAGCTGATCCCGGCGCTGACCACGAGCGAGGAGACCATCAAGCGGGCCGAGGCCCTGGTGGGGAAGGTCCTGGGCAAGCACGCGATCCGCGCCCAGGACCGGTCGGGCTTCGTCGTCAACGCGCTCCTGGTCCCCTACCTGCTGTCGGCGATCCGGATGTTCGAGTCCGGCATCGCGAGCCGCGAGGACATCGACAACGGCATGGAGCTGGGCTGCGCGCACCCGATGGGTCCGCTCAAGCTCTCCGACCTGATCGGCCTCGACACGATCGCCTCGATCGCCGACTCGATGTACGCCGAGTACAAGGAGCCCCTGTACGCCGCTCCCCCGCTGCTCCAGCGGATGGTCGACGCCGGCCGCCTCGGGCGCAAGACCGGCTCGGGCTTCTACCCGTACGGCTGATCCCACCGGGCGGCCGGTCCGTACCCTCGCGGCCCGAGGCCCGCGGCCCGCGGCCGGCGCGGTCAGCCGAGCCGCAGATGGTGCAGGAGCAGCAGCCCGGCCGCCATGTTGGCGGCCGGGATCTCGCCGCGCGCGATCATGTCCGGCACGAGTTTGAGCGGCACCCACTCGCGGCGTGAGGACTCGAAGTCGTCCTCGGGAGGTCCGATGTACCTCGCCCCGTCCGCCCAGTAGAGGTGGTGGCGGGCATCGGTCAGCCCGTTGGCCGGCTCGACGGTCATCAAGTGGTGGAGGGGGCCGGGCCGCCAGCCCGACTCCTCCTCCATCTCCCGGGCCGCGGCCGCCGCGACGTCCTCGCCGTCCTCGACCACGCCCGCGGGCAGTTCCCAGCCCCAGCTGTCGGTGATGAACCGGTGCCGCCACAGCAGCAGCACCTCGTTGGCCTCGTTGACGGCCGTGGCGACGGCGACCGGGCGCAGCCGGATCACGAAGTGGTCCAGGTGCCGGCCGTCGGGAAGTTCCACGTCGGCGAGGTTAACGTCGAACCAGCGGTTCTTGTACACGGTCTGCTCACTCAGGTTCGTCCACTGCACGGTGGTGCCACCTTCCGTTCGAGTAGGTGGCAACATGGCAGCAGTTCGCGCACTCACAGGGGAACGCGAAGCGCCCCGTCGATCAGCTGCGCGGTCTCTTCCGCACCGGAACATCCGCTGGTCAGCAGCTGCTCGCGGACTGCCCGGAGCCGGTCGCGCAGTCGCAGCGACTCCATGCCTTTGGCCCGTTCGGCCATCTCCGCGGCGGCCGCCACCGCCCGGTCCGCCTCGCCCTGGCGCAGCTGGATCTCGCACAGCATCGCCAGACGGTGGACCCGCCCGCGGTCGTGCGCCGGGGTCCCGACCGCGGCCGTCGCCTGCTCGTGTGCGGCCCGCAGGTCGCCCATGCTCAGCAGCGCCTCGGCCACCTGTACGTTGACCAGCCCGGGCTGTACGTACCCCGTCTCGTCCGGCTCCGTGCCCGGCCGGATCCGCTCGGCGGCCGCCTCGGCACGGCGGATGCAGGCCAGCGCGGCGGCGGTGTCCCCGAGTTGGGCGTAGGCCTTGGCCTGCATGGCGTACAGGTCGGCGGTCAGGGCCGGGGTGGTCTGCCGCCCCGCGGCGCGCAGCGCGGCCTCGGCGAAGGCGACGGCCTGGCGGTACTCGCGCAGGTGCAGGGACTGGTTGACGATCAGCGCGATGACGTAGGCGCCGAGCCCCCGGTCCCCGCTGGCCTTCGCCAGCCGCAGTGCCTGGTGGAAGTAGCGCTGGGCGAGCCCGTGGGCGTCCGAGTCGTACGCGCAGATCCCGGCCACCGCCACCAGGGACCCGGTGGCCCGGTGCAGCTGGCGGCCGAGCCGGTCGGGGTAGCGGCCCCGGAGCATCGGCGCGGTCTCGCTGCCGAGGAAGCGGACGATCCGGGCCCGGGTGGCGACCCCGCCGGCCCGGCGGTACATCAGCTCGTAGTGGGCGCGCGCCGCCCGCAGGATCTCGATGTGCTCGGGGCCGATCAGGTTCGGCCCGTCACGGGAGACGTCGGCGTCCTCGGGTGGGTTCTCCCACTCCCAGACCGGGATCACGGCGGGAGTCCCGGTGACGGCCTCGGCGTTCAGCAGCTGGACGCGGCCCTGTTCGTCGGAGCGCCACAGGGCGGCGGCGCGGTCGACGAAGCCGCTGAGCGGGGAGCCGTGCGGGGAGGCGGGCTGGCCGGGCAGTCCGAGCCCGATGTCGTCCAGCGACACCGGGCGGCGGAGCCGGCCGCCGAGCACCTCGCAGATCAGGTCGGGCACCTGGCCGCGTGGTCGCTGCCCCCTCAACCACCGGGTGACGGCGGTGTGTTCGTAGCGCAGGGCGAGTCCGCGGGACCGGCCCGCCTGGTTGACGTGCGCCGCGAGTCCGGCGTGGGACATGCCCGCCTCGGCGAGGAGGGCGTCGAGAAGGGCGTTGGGCTGCATGGGCCCCTCCAAGGGCTCTTCGGTCTCAGGCTAGTGGGTGCGCGGTTCACACGGGGTGTACTCCTTTTCATTCACACGGGGTGTGAACCGTGTACGCGCATAAATGCGATACGCACCCTGCCGCAACGAGCCCCGGGGACGCTTCACTTAAGGGCCTCGCCAAAGAGGCAGCCCGGGTCGTCGGCTCCCCCTCGTACAGTGCGACGACCCGCACCGCGCCGTCCGCCTTGCTGTCTGCCCGACACTCCATGGCAGGCGGGCGGCGCGCTCCGGCTCCGCCGGCGCCCGGTTGGTCGCCGGGCCCCGGCAGGGGCCGTGGAACGCGCGCCGGGCCCTCCCACCGGGCCCGGTGTGCGGTCCCCCCGCGGTTCAGGGGCCGGGGTCGCTGCCCGGCGCCGCGACGATTCCGTCGACCGGCCGCATCGAGGACACAGGTCGCCGGGCTTCTCACCCCAACGGGTGAGGGGCGTATCCGGACCACCGGATACGCCCCTCAGTGCCTCGATCCACCTCAGTGGCCGAGCAGTTGCACGCTCACGCCCCGCGCAGCACCGCGCCCGTGCGCTCGCCCGCGAGCGCCACCGCCGCGTCGCGCGCGGCCGTGGACTCCTCCGCGGTCAGGGTGCGGTCGGGCGCCCGGAAGCGCAGCGCGTACGCCAGGGACTTCTTGCCCTCGCCGACCTGCTCACCGGTGAACACGTCGAACAGCCGCAGGGACTCCAGCAGTTCACCGGCGCCCTTGCGCAGCGCGGTCTCGACGTCGGCCGCCGGGACCGACGCGTCGACGATCAGCGCGACGTCCTGGGTCGCCACCGGGAAGGTGGAGATCCGGGGCGCCTCCACGGCGCCGCCCCCGGCCGCCGCGAGGCGGTCCAGGTCGAGCTCCATGGCGCTGGTGCGGGCCGGCAGGCCCATCGCCTTGACGACGCGCGGGTGCAGCTCACCGGCGTGCCCGATGACCGTCTCCACCCCGTCCAGGGTGACGAGCAGCTCGGCGCACCGGCCCGGGTGCCACGGCCCGTACTGGCCCTGGCGCACGAGGAGCTCGGCCCCGGCCTCGGCGGCCAGCGAGCGCGCGGCCTGCACCGCGTCCGCCCAGTCGGCCGGGCGGCCCTTGCCCCACCAGCCGGCCTGCTCGCGCGCACCGGCCAGCACGACCGCGGCGTACCGCGGCTGGGCCGGCAGGGCGGCGTTCAGCGTGGCGATCTCCTCAGCCGTGGGACGCCGGTCGACGGGCAGTCGTACGGCGACACCCGGCCGCGGACCGGCCCGGAAGACCGAGCCCGTCTCGAAGAGGGCGAGGTCGTGGCTGCCCCGGCTGTCGTTGCGGCGCAGCGCGCCCAGCAGACCCGGCAGCAGCGTGGTGCGCAGCGCCGGCTCCTCGTCGGAGAGCGGGTTGACGAGCTTGACCACCTGGCGGGCCGCGTCGTGCGCGGGCAGCTGGAGCTGGTCGAAGACGCCCTCGCCGACGAACGGGTAGTTGAGCGCCTCGACGTAGCCCGCGCCGGCCAGCGCGCGGCCGACCCGCCGGTGCAGCTGCTGCCGGGCGGTCAGACCGCGGCCGGACGGCAGCTTCGGCAGGGTGGAGGGGAGGTTCCCGTAGCCCTCCAGGCGGATGACCTCTTCGGCGAGGTCGTTGGGCTCGGCGAGGTCGGGCCGCCACGAGGGGACGGTCACGACGAGCTCGTCCTGGCCGTAGACGTCGCAGCCGACCTCCTGGAGGCGGCGTACGACGGTCTCGCGGCCGTAGTCCATGCCCGCGACGCGGTCCGGGTGGTCCGCGCGCATCGCGATGGTGCGCGGGGCACCCGGTGCCGTGAGCTCGGTGACGCCCGCCTCGGCGGTGCCGCCGGCGAGCAGCACGAGCAGGTCGACGGTCCGCTGCGCGGCCGCGGAGGCCGCCTGCGGGTCGACGCCGCGCTCGAAGCGCTTGGAGGCCTCGGAGGCGAGCTTGTGGCGGCGGGCGCTGCGCGAGATCGTCAGCGCGTCGAAGTGCGCGGCCTCGATGACGACGTCCGTGGTGCCGGTGACGGCACCGGTCTCGGGGTCGGTCACGGAGTCGGCGATCTCGGTGTTGGCACCGCCCATGACACCGGCGAGACCGATCGGCCCGCTGTTGTCGGTGATCACCAGGTCCTCGGCGTCGAGCGTGCGCTTGACCCCGTCGAGGGTGGTGAACTTCTCGCCCTGCTCGGCGCGGCGCACGCCGATCGCGCCGTCCAGGCGGGAGCGGTCGTACGCGTGCAGCGGCTGGCCGAGTTCGAGCATCACGTAGTTGGTGACGTCGACGGCGAGCGAGATCGGGCGCATGCCGGCCTTCTGCAGGCGCCGCGTCAGCCAGATCGGGGACTTCGCCTCGGGGTCGAGGCCGGTCACCGTACGGGCGGTGAAGCGGTCGCAGCCGGCCGGGTCGTCGATCGTGACCAGGTAGCCGTACGAGTTCGGCGCGGGCACGTCGAGCAGCGCCGGGTCGCGCAGCGGCAGGCCGTACGCGGTGGCGGTCTCACGGGCCACACCGCGCATCGACAGGCAGTAGCCGCGGTCCGGGGTGACGGCGATGTCGAGGACCTCGTCGACGAGCTGGAGCAGCTCGATCGCGTCGGTGCCGACCTCGTGCTCCGGCGGCAGCACGATGATGCCGTGCGTGCCGTCGTCGCCCATGCCCAGCTCCTCGCCGGAGCAGATCATGCCGTGGGAGGTCTTGCCGTACGTCTTGCGCGAGGCGATCGCGAAGTCGCCGGGCAGGACGGCGCCGGGCAGGACCACGACGACCTTGTCGCCGACGGAGAAGTTCCGGGCGCCGCAGACGATCTCCTGCGGCTCGCCGGTGCCGTTGGCCTGGCCGACGTCGACCGTGCAGAAACGGATCGGCTTGCGGAAGCCCTCGAGCTCCTCGATGGTCAGCACCTGGCCGACGACCAGAGGGCCCTTGAGCCCGGCGCCGAGCTGCTCGACCCTCTCGACCTCGAGGCCGGCGTCTACGAGCTTGGCCTGTACGTCACGACCGGTTTCGCCCGCGGGCAGGTCGACGTACTCCCGCAGCCAAGAAAGCGGGACCCGCATCAGATCTCCATCCCGAACGGCCGGGTGAACCGGACGTCACCCTCGACCATGTCTCGCATGTCTTCGACGTTGTGGCGGAACATCAGCATCCGCTCGATGCCGAACCCGAAGGCGAACCCGCTGTACTTCTCCGGGTCCACACCGCAGGCGACCAGCACCTTGGGGTTGACCATCCCGCAGCCGCCGAGCTCGATCCAGCCTTCGCTGGAGCAGGTGCGGCACGGGCGGTCGGGGTTGCCCACCGACTCGCCGCGGCACACGTAGCACTGCATGTCCATCTCGGCGGACGGCTCGGTGAACGGGAAGAAGTTCGGGCGCAGCCGGGTGGTCATGTCCTTTCCGAAGAGCGCCTGGACCATGTGGTCCAGGGTGCCCTTGAGGTCGGCCATGGTCAGGCCCTCGTCCACGGCGAGCAGCTCGACCTGGTGGAAGACCGGGGTGTGCGTCGCGTCGAGCTCATCGGTGCGGAACACCCGGCCCGGGCAGACCACGTACACGGGCGGCTCCCGGTCGAGCAGCGAGCGCGCCTGCACCGGGGAGGTGTGGGTGCGCAGCACGACGCCGGACTCGTCGCCCTCGGTGCCCTCGGGGCCCTGGACGAAGAAGGTGTCCTGCATCTGGCGCGCCGGGTGGTCGGGCGTGAAGTTGAGGGCGTCGAAGTTGAACCACTCCGCCTCGACCTCGGGGCCCTCGGCCACCTCGTAGCCCATGGCCGTGAAGATGTCCGCGATGCGGTCCATCAGCGTGGTCAGGGGGTGCCGGGCACCGGCGGGGACGCGGTCGTAGGGCAGCGTGACGTCCACCGCCTCCTCGACCAGCACCCGCTCGTCGCGCTCGGCTTCGAGCTCGACCGTGCGGGCCCCGAAGGCCTTGTTCACGGCGCCGCGGGCCTGGCCCACGCGCTTGCCCGCCTCGGCCTTGGCCTGCGGCGGCAGGGCGCCGATCTCGCGGTTGGCGAGCGCCAGGGGCGAGCGGTCGCCCATGTGCGCGGTCTTCGCCTCCCGCAGCGCGTCGAGGTCACCGGCGGCCGCGAAGGCGGCGAGCGCCTCGTCCCGCATGCGCTCGATCTCTTCCGGTTTCAGTGCCTCGACCTCGACAGGGTCGTACGACTTGTTCGGTGCCGACATCTCTTCCCGTACTTCCGATGGCTGGCTGGTGGTCCCCCGCGCGACACGCAGGGCGCGCTCGGCACAAGGACACAAAGGTGCCAAAGGACGAGTCTAAAGGCCGCTGGGGGTGGAGGAGCCCGTGGGCCGCCTGGCGAGACGCTCCGCAGGGCTACTGCGTGAGGTAGGCCGGCGCGCCCACGGGCAGGATAAATCGGAACTCCGCGCCGCCTCCGGGGCCGCGGCCGACCGTGATGGTGCCGCCGTGGGCCTCGACGATGCCCTTGACGATGTACAGGCCCAGGCCGGTGCCACCGCGCTTGCTGCCCCGCCAGAAGCGGGTGAAGACGCGGCCCATCGACTCCTCGGGGATACCGGGGCCCTCATCGGTCACGGTGACGGCGGTTCCCTTCTCGGTCTTGCCCGCTGCGTTCGTCAGGCTGGTCGGCGATACGTCGATGGTGACCGTTCCCTCGCCGTGCCGCACCGCATTTTCCAGGAGGTTGCCGAGGATCTGGTCGATCTTGTCCGGATCGGCCCACAGATCGGGGAGCGAGCAGCTGACCCGTACGAGGAACCGGTCGGGCGCCTGGCCGTTCGCGGTGAGCGCCTGGACGTGGCGGCCCACGGCGGTCGCGATGTCCACCGGCTGGCGGCGCACCTCCAGGCGGCCGGAGTCGATGCGGGAGATGTCGAGGAGCTCGGCGATGAGGCGGGTGACGCGATTGGCGTCGGCGTCGACGGTCTCCAGCATCAGCCGCTTCTGGTCGTCGGTGAACCGCTCCCACTTGGCGAGCAGGGTGGCGGTGAAGCCCTTGACGGAGGTCAGCGGGGAGCGCAGCTCGTGGGCGACGGTGGCGATCAGCTCGGCGTGGCTGCGCTCGGTGCGCCGGCGCGCCTCCGTGCCGCGCAGGGTGACGACCAGGCGGCGCAGCGGGCCGGTGGGGTGGGTGCGTACGTAGCGGGCGGAGACGAGCACCTCGCGGCCGCCGGGCAGCAGCAGGTTGCGCTCGGGCTGGCCGCGCCGGGTGGCGAGGCCCCCGTACGGGTCGGTCAGCGTCCACCAGCGGCGGCCGTCGAGGTCCTCCAGCGGCAGCGCCCGCTCGATCCGAACGCCGAGGGCCTCACCGGGGACCAGGGCGGTGATCCGGGCGGCGGCGGAGTTGAAGCAGATCACGCGGCCGGCGGCGTCCGCGACGACGAGACCGTCGGGGAGGTCGTCGGGGTCGATGCCGAGGTCCTCGAACTCCGTGAGCGCGGCCGCGTCGCGGGGCTCGCGGGGGTCCTGCGGCTCGCGGGGCTCGTGCGCCTCCGGCGCGGCCTGTGCGGCGCGGCCGGAGCCCTGCGGGGGCACGGCCGCCAGGGACGGCGTCCCGGACGCCGTCGCGGCCCCTGGCGAGCTGTTCGTACCGACGGTCATGTCCCCGTACCCCACATCTCCGAGTAGCGCAGTGGGCCCCCGGGCCGCCACATTACTAGCTGGGGGTCACGGAGCGGCACCCTCCGGGAGCCCGCTGTGCACGCGCGGACGCGTAGAGGCACACCGCGGCGGCCGTGGCGAGGTTCAGGCTCTCGGCTTTGCCGTGGATCGGGACGCGTACGACGGCGTCCGCGAGCGCCCTGGTCTCCTCGGGCAGGCCCCACGCCTCGTTGCCGAAGACCCAGGCCGAGGGGGTGCCCATCGTGCCCGCGTCGAGTTCGGCGTCCAGGTCGTCCTCGCCGGCCCCGTCGGCGGCCAGGATCCGTACCCCGGCCGCCCGGAGGCCCTCGACGGCCTGCTCCACGGGGACGCCCACCGCCACCGGAAGGTGGAACAGGGAGCCCACCGAGGCCCGTACGGACTTCGGGTTGTACAGGTCCACCGAGGCGTCGGTCAGTACGACCGCGTCCGCGCCGGCGGCGTCGGCACAGCGCAGCACCGTGCCGGCGTTCCCGGGGTCGCGCACGTGCGCGAGGACGGCGACCAGCTTGGGCCGGGCCGCCAGGATCTCCTCGAAGGGTGAGTCGAGGAAGTGGCAGACACCGACGAGCCCCTGCGGGGTGACGGTCTGCGAGACCTCGGCGAGCACCTCGTCGGAGGCGTAGTGGACGCGCGCGCCGGCGTCCAGCGCGGCCCCGATGATCCCGTCGTACCGCTCGGCGGCCTCCACGGTCGCGAACAGCTCGATCAGGGTCGACGCGCCACCCGCGCCCCGGTGCTCGACGGCCTCACGGACGGCCTGCGGGCCCTCGGCGATGAACCGGCGCTCCTTGGTGCGGAAGTTGCGCCGCGCCAGGCGCCTGGCGGCGGCCACCCGCGGGGATCGGGGGGAGATCAGCTCGGCGGGGGCGGGGGTACCCATGGCGGTCGGCTCGCTTCCGTACGTACTGCGGGTCGAAACAGGTGGATCGGCCACAACGCACCGGACCCGCAGGCACGGGGCCTGCGGGTCCGGGCTGAAGCCTGTGAAGGGCTTGCTGCGCGCTGCTTAGGCGGCGGCAGCGGCCTTCGGGGCGTTCACGTCGGCCGGAAGCGCCTTCTGCGCAACCTCGACGAGCGCGGCGAAAGCGTTGGCGTCGTTGACAGCCAGCTCCGCGAGGATCTTGCGGTCCACCTCGATGTTGGCGGCCTTCAGACCCTGGATGAGGCGGTTGTACGTCATGCCGTTCTGGCGGGCAGCGGCGTTGATGCGCTGGATCCACAGCTGACGGAAGTCGCCCTTGCGCTTCTTGCGGTCGTTGAAGTTGTAGACCAGCGAGTGGGTGACCTGCTCCTTGGCCTTGCGGTACAGGCGCGAACGCTGACCGCGGTAGCCGGAGGCCGCCTCGAGGATCGCCCGGCGCTTCTTGTGGGCGTTTACTGCCCGCTTGACGCGTGCCACTTTTTAACTCCTTGTAGCGGGGCCGTGGGTGTCTTCACACGGCCCGAATTCGATGGGGTCCCGGTCTCGACGCTCATCCGCTCCCTGCGCGGGAGCGGAGGACGTCACTTGCCGAGAAGCTTCTTGATCTTCGCGGCGTCGCCGGGGGCCATCTCCGCGGTGCCGGTCAGGCGGCGGGTGACACGGGACGACTTGTGCTCGAGCAGGTGGCGCTTGCCGGCGCGCTCACGGAGCACCTTGCCGGAGCCGGTGATCTTGAAGCGCTTCTTGGTACCGCTGTGCGTCTTGTTCTTCGGCATAGCGCCGTTATCTCCTCGTCGGTGGCGCCCCCCGCCGGTCCGGTGGGGGACCGGCGCCAGGGAGCGTCATGTTGTGTCGGTGATCCGAGACAGGCTGCCTCGGAATCAGGCTTCGGCCGGTGCCTCGGGGGAGGCGGCCTCGGGCGCCTCGGCGTCAGCCTCGGCCTCGGCGGAGACGACCTCGGTGCCCTCCTCGACGGGGGCTTCCTCGGAAGGAGCCTCGTCGGCGGCGACACCCTGGCGCTCGGCCTTGCGGGCGGCCTGCGCCTCGCGGGCTTCGGCCATCGCCTCGGTCTTCTTCTTGTGCGGACCGAGGACCATGATCATGTTGCGGCCGTCCTGCTTCGGGTTCGACTCGATGAACCCGAGGTCCTCGACGTCCGAAGCCAGACGCTGCAGCAGTCGGTAGCCGAGTTCCGGCCGGGACTGCTCGCGACCACGGAACATGATCGTGATCTTGACCTTGTCGCCCTGCTTGAGGAACCGAACGACGTGACCCTTCTTGGTGTCATAGTCGTGCGGGTCGATCTTCGGCCGGAGCTTCATTTCCTTGATGACCGTGTGCGCCTGGTTCTTGCGCGCCTCACGGGCCTTCATGGCCGACTCGTACTTGAACTTGCCGTAGTCCATGAGCTTGCAGACCGGCGGGCGTGCGGACGCCGCGACCTCGACCAGGTCGAGGTCGTACTCCTGCGCCAGCTCAAGGGCCTTGGCAAGCGGCACGATGCCGACCTGCTCACCGCTGGGACCGACGAGTCGTACCTCGGGAACGCGAATCCGGTCGTTGATGCGGGGCTCGGTGCTGATGGATCCTCCTCGGTAGCACCACACGGCTGCCTGGCAGACAGCCGCTGACGTCTGATGTCGTCAGACCAACCGCGGCGGAACATCAAAAATGCCCCGCCGAGGCACAGGCAGGGGCTCCAATACAACCGGAGCACCGCCGCATGCGATCGCGGGGCGCAGACTCGGGCAGCTTTCCATCGTCCGTACGGAACGATGGATGCCACCTGACCGGTGACCCGCCGCCCCGGAGGGTGGTCGGGTGGGAGAGCGGAGCCTCCACTTGTGGGCCGGGGACATGCGTCTCCGGCCGGTCGTCAGTCCAATATAGCATTCCGCGCCGGGTCCGCTCCCCCGGACGCCGCCGGCCGCCGGCTGGGCGCGGTCGCGACAGGGCCCGGTCAGCGGCCCGCGCGGCCCGGCTTATCGTGTGAGGCATGACTGACGCGACCCCCACCCCCGCCACCGAGGCCGGCAGCACGCCGGACGCCCCCGACTACGACGCCATGACCCGCGACATCGCGGACGTGCCCGCCGTCGAGGTGATCACCACGGTGGCCGTGCACCTGCTGAGCGCCGCGGCGGTCAACCTGGGCCTGGACAAGCCGGACTCGGAGCACAAGGACCTCGACGAGGCCCGCAAGCTGATCACGGCCCTGGCCGGCCTGGTCACGGCGAGCGCCACCGAGATCAGCTCCTTCCACGCGGCCCCGCTGCGCGACGGCCTGAAGTCGCTCCAGCTCGCCTTCCGCGAGGCCTCGGTCGTCCCGGACGAGCCGGGCCAGGGTCCGGGCGAGAAGTTCACGGGCCCGGTCTTCGGCTGAGCCGTACGCGGAACACGGGGAAGGGCCGGGGCGACGCCGCCCCGGCCCTTCCCGTGTCCCGGGGCTCAGCGGGTGAAGAGCGGCTCCCCGGCCGGGGCCGGGGCCCCCTGCGGAAGCAGCGCGAGGTCGAGTCCCCGTACGAGGCGGGCCCGCAGGGTCTCGTCGGCCGCCAGCGCCTCGGCGACGCGGCGGGCCGCGGTGGCGGCCAGGGCCCCCTGCGCCTCTGCGGCCAGAACGATCGCGAGGGTTCCGTCGGCGTCCGCCCCGCCCGGGCCGAGGTGGGCGCGGAGCACGGCGGGCTCGGCGGACACGGCGGCCCGTACGGCTTCGCGCACCGCGGGATCCGCCAGCGGGCCGGCGTCGGTGCGGCCCTCGGCGAGCGCGAGCAGCGCGGGACCGGTCAGCTGGTAGGTGACGGGGCCGGCCAGGTCCAGGACCACCGTGTCGGCCTTCTCGTGCGCGGCGGCGGCCAGGGCCTGGTGCAGGGGTACGGCGACCGGGCGGGCGGCCGGGTCCCAGAGGGCCAGCGCGGCGATGGAGGTGAAGGCGGGCAGGGCCCGCCGGTCCCCCGCCCGCAGGGTCGGCACGGCCATGTCGCTGGTCTTCTCGCGCTTCAGGCCGGTCTGCGGGTCGGTCTCGACCTCGCCGAGCACGGCGACGACCGGGACCAGCAGGCGGGCGTCCTTGAGGGCGGCCAGCAGCTCCGGCTCCTTCGACCGGTCCTGGGACCAGGCCGCCAGGGCCGCGCTCAGCCGGGGGTCGGCGGAGCCGTCGTCTTCGGAGAACCCGGGGTCGGGGATGTTTTTGTTCGCCACAGTTACCCGACCCTATCCCGGTCCCGGTCCCCCTCCCGCCGGGCGCCCCGGGGACGCCGGGCCAGTACGGCGGCCAGGGCGAGCAGCGCCAGCCCGGTGGCCGCGGCCACCGGGATCCCGAGGCGCGCGCCGCGGCCGGCGGCCCGTGCCGGCTCGGGGCCGGGGCCGAAGTACGGCTGCCCGGCGGCGACGGGCACGGGCACGGGCGGCTCGGCGCGCAGGGCGTCGGCGGCCTGGAGTGCGGCGACGGGGTCCACGAGGCCGTGGCCGCGGGAGTCGTCGCGCCCGCCGGGCGGGGCGTCGGAGGCGGTCTCCTCCAGCAGCCTCTTGATCTGCGCCGGGGAGAGGTCCGGGTGGGCGGCCTTGACGAGGGCGACGGCGCCGGAGACGTAGGCGGAGGCGGCGCTGGTGCCCCACCCCTCGTAGTAGGAGCGGTCGGGGTCGGCGATGACGACGTCGACGCCGGGGGCGCTGACGGTGGCGTACCAGTTGCTGGTGGAGAAGGGGGCCTTCCTGCCGCCGCGGTCGACGGCGGTGACGGCGATGACGCCGGGGTAGGCGGCCGGGTAGGAGGCGTGGTCGCCCTCGCGCCCGCCGTTGCCGGCCGAGGCGACGACGGCCACGCCCTGGGCGAGGGCGTACTGGACTGCCTCGTCCTCGGCGGCTTCGTGGTGGGCGGAGTCGCTGTCGTCGCCCAGGGAGAGGTTGATCACGTCCGCGCCGTGGTCGGTGGCCCAGCGGATGCCCTCGGCGAGCGCGCCGCCCTTGCTCTCGCGGGCCTGGGCCCGGCCGGGGTCGCCCTCATCGAGGATCACCCGGACGGGGAGGATCCTGGCCTGGGGGGCGATGCCGAGGACGCCTTGGCCGCGGTTGCCGCCGTGGCCGTGCCCGGCGATGATCCCGGCCATGGCCGTGCCGTGCCGGGCCCAGGCGCGGTCGCCGTGCCCGGCGCCCATGCCGATGAGGTCGGCCCCTTCGAGGACCTGCCCTTCGAGGTCGGGGTGGGTGGCGTCGACCCCGGTGTCGAGTACGGCGACGGTGACCCCGGCGCCCCGGGTGGTCCCCCAGGCCTCCTCGGCCCGCAGCGCGGTGAGCCCCCACTGCCGGTCGCGGATGGTGTCGGCGGCGGCGGGCCCGGCGCCGACGCCGAGGAACAGGGCCCCGAGCACGAGGCCGGCGGCGGCCCTGGCGCGGGCCTTCGGGGCGGGGCGGGCGCGGCGCGCGGCGTACCCGGCGGGCCGGGCGCGGCCGGCGTCGGCACCGGCTGCGGGCGCCGCGGTACGGAAGGCGGTCACCGCGGGTTTCCGGCGGGGGCGGGCGGCGCGGCGAGGGTGTGTACGGCGCGCTCCATGCGCTCGGCGACGGCCTTGGCCTCGTGG
>NZ_LFML01000053.1:0-110877 GCF_001044425.1 Streptomyces roseus | reverse complement strand
GAACGCGGAGACGGCGTAGACGACGACGGGGGCGTCGGGGACCACGGACGCGGTCCAGGCGGCGCGCTGGCTGTCGGCGAAGCCGTAGCCGGGTGGGGCGGGCAGGTGTCCGCGCAGGGCCGCCATCGCGGCCGCGTCGGCCGGGGTGAAGACCAGGCCGACGGTGACGAGGGAACTGCGGGTGGCGTCGCTGTAGGTGGCGCGCAGGACGCGGGTGCAGCCGGTGGCGGCGAGGGCCGCCCGCCAGTCGGCGGCGAGCGCGGGCGCGCAGTCGGAGTCGGGGGCGAGCGCGACCCGGATCCAGGTCCGGTCGGCCCCGCCGGGGCCGGCGTCGGCGCCGTCGAGGACGGGCGGGATCAGGGTGTCCACGGGCGTCTCGCGCCACAGGGATCCGGCTTCGCGATAGGCGGCCGCGGCGGCCGGGGGCCGCCGGGCGTCGCGCTGCTGGGCCCAGCCGCCGACCCCGGCTCCGCCGAGGAGGGCGACCCCCAGTACGGCGCACACCACGACGGCGACGCTGCGGCCGGCCCCGCGCCGCCCCGGCCGGGAGGGGGCCACGGGCTCGGACCAGGCCGCGGTCTGCGGTGTAGACGCACTCATCCGGCGGCTCCGCCCCCCGTTCCGTCCGGCTGCCACCCCGTACTCTACGCGCCCCCGCCGTCCCGGCCCCTGGACCGGGACGGCGCCCCGGGGCGCAGGCCGGGGCGGGGCCGGGGCCGCGGACCCCTACCCACCGGTATGAGCATCTGGCAGGCTGCCGCCCATGAATCTTCCCGCCGGTGGAGACCGCGCCCGCTACGACCGGGCCACCGCGCACCTCGACGCGCCCCTGGCCATCGTCGATCTCGCCGCCTTCGACGCCAACGCCGACGATCTCGTCCGCCGCGCGGCCGGCAAGCCGATCCGGGTGGCCAGCAAGTCCGTGCGCTGCCGCGCGCTCCTCGAACGGGTCCTCGCCCGGCCCGGTTTCGCCGGGATCATGTCGTACACCCTCGCCGAGAGCATCTGGCTGGCCCGCTCCGGTTTCGAGGACGTGCTCCTCGCCTACCCCTCGGCCGACCGCACCGGATTCGCCGAGCTGGCCGGCGACCCCAAGCTGGCCGGGGCGGTCACCGTCATGGTGGACGATCCCGCCCAGTTGGAGCTGATCGACGGGGCGCGCGACGGGGGGACGCAGGAGATCCGCGTCTGCCTGGAGCTGGACACCTCCCTGCACCTCCTCGGCGGCAGGTTCCGCGTCGGCGCCCGCCGTTCGCCGCTGCGCGAGCCGTCCCAGCTGGCGGACCTGGCCCGGGCCGTCCGCGCCCGCCCCGGCTTCCGGGTCGTCGGGATCATGGGCTACGAGGGCCACGTCGCCGGCGTCGGGGACGCCCTCGCCGGGCGCCCGTTGCGCTCCCGTGCCATCCGGCTCATGCAGGCCGCCGCCCGCAGGGAGCTCGCGGCCCGCCGCGCCGAGGCCGTACGGGCCGTCCGCGCGCTCGTGCCGGACCTGGAGTTCGTCAACGGCGGCGGTACCGGCAGCGTCCAGCAGACCGCCGCCGAGGACGCGGTCACGGAGATCGCCGCGGGCTCGGGGCTGTACGTGCCGCGGCTGTTCGACAACTACACGTCCTTCCGCGGCCGTCCGGCGGCGCTCTTCGCCCAGCCGGTGGTCCGCCGGCCCGGCGTCGGCGTGGTCACCGTGCTGGGCGGCGGGTACCCCGCCTCCGGCGCGGCCGGCGCGGACCGGCTGCCGGTCCCGTACCTTCCGCAGGGTCTGCGTTACGACCCCCAGGAAGGGGCGGGCGAGGTGCAGACGCCGCTGCTCGGCGGCCCGGCCGACGATCTGCTGATCGGCGACCGGGTCTGGTTCCGCCACGCCAAGGCGGGGGAACTGTGCGAGCGCTTCGAGGCGTTGCACCTCGTGGAGGGCGACCGGGTGACGGCCACCGTCCCGACGTACCGGGGCGAGGGCCGCACCTTCCTGTAGGCGCGCGGCTAGGCCGTGCCTTTCGGATCATGGCGGGCCCGGGGCGCCTGGCACCGCGCCTCGCGGCGTTCTCGTCGGTCGCCGACACACCACGTCGGCTCCCTCCTCGGCCTTGCGACGCACGGCACCAGACACCCCGCCCTGATCCACCCCGATCCGAAAGACACCGCCTAGAAGACGCGGTCCGTCTGGTCGGGGATGACGCTGGTGTCGCCCCGGCGGACGGGGCCGGGCGTGCCGTCGTGGTCGACGTAGCCCGTGGTCGAGCAGGGGTAGGGCGCGGCCTTCTGCTTCTTCGGCTCGATGAACATCGGGTTCACGATCCACTTGCCGTCGCTGTCGTCGTACGCGCGGCACATCAGCTCGTTCTTGTTCCGGTTCAGCACCAGCCGCAGGGCGGTGGCGTCCCGCAGGAACGAGATGTCGGTGTCGGAGTCGCCCGCGGCGAACACCTGGCGACGGGCGGCGGGCTGGACCTTCTCGGCGGCCGCGCCGCGCACGCCGAAGACCTCCTGGTTGATCCAGCAGCGCTTGCCGTCGATGTACGTGATCATCGTGTCGGCGCCGTCCTGCACCGATCCGCAGCCCTTCAGGTGCGCGGTGAACTTCCCGCCGGCGGTGGTCGTGTTGCGGATGCCGATGACGTGGTCGGCGGCGACGCCCACCCCCTTGGCCCAGACCTCGACGACCGGCTGCGGCGAGGCCGAGCTGATCCAGACGTCGAAGCCGGCTTTGCGCAGGCCTGCGATGAGGTCCTTCTGCTGGTCGTAGTAGCGGACCCAGCCGGTGACGGATGCGCTGCCGACCCGCTGTGTGGCGCCGATCGGGGCGGCCAGGTTCTCGGCCCGCGCCGCGGCGGCGAAGCCGCGGACCTCGGCCGCGGTCCAGCCCTGCATGAGCTGGGGCAGCCAGGCGTAGGCGGGCTCGATGGTGCGGTGGTCCCAGCCGGCGAAGGCGGCGGCGCCGGAGCGGGTCGCGGCGGTGCCGTAGACGGCCGCGAGTTCGTCGGCGCAGCCCGCGCCCGCGGGGGTGCCGGTGGGCAGCGGGGCGCCGGGGCGGGCGAGGGCCGCGCAGGCGTCGGCGAGGGACCGGGCCGCGGCGGGTGTGAGGTGGCGGCTGGTGGTGGTCCAGTCCCCGCCGGCGGGCTGGCGGATCCTGCCGTTGCGCAGCAGCCAGTACATCTGGGCGTCGCCGACGTCGTTCTTGACGACGGTGTTGTCCCAGTCGAAGACGGCGACGGGCTTGGCGCGGGTGGGCCGGTACGGGTTGCACTTCCCGTACTGGTCGATCAGCTGCTGGAGCCGGGCCTGGTTGTCCCCGTACCAGCCGGCCGCGAGCCGCGGGGTGGCGCAGTGGGCCGCCTGTGCGGCGGGTGCGGTGGCGACGAGGGTGCCGGCGGCTATCGCGGCGGCGGCGCCGACGGCCTGCAGCCGTCGTGCGGTGTTGCGCGGGGTCACTGGGGTGAACACTCCCTCACGTTCCTATGAAGATCATCTCGGACGGTAGAACACGACGGCCGGACGTCGTGCGACGCCCGGCTGTCGTGCGGGTGGAGTCCGGGTGAACGCTTACAGCGGCGTCACGTACGCGCCCGAGATGCCGCCGTCGACCAGGAAGTCGGTGGCGTTGATGAACGAGGAGTCGTCGCTCGCGAGGAAGGCGACGGCGGCCGCGATCTCGGTGGGCTCCGCGAACCGGCCCAGCGGGATGTGCACGAGGCGCCGGGCCGCGCGCTCCGGGTCCTTGGCGAACAGCTCCTGGAGCAGCGGGGTGTTGACCGGGCCCGGGCACAGCGCGTTGACGCGGATGCCCTCGCGGGCGAACTGCACGCCGAGCTCGCGCGACATCGCGAGCACGCCGCCCTTGGAGGCGGTGTAGGAGATCTGCGAGGTGGCGGCGCCCATGATGGCGACGAAGGAGGCGGTGTTGATGATGGAGCCGCGGCCCTGGCGCTGCATGTACGGCAGGGCGGCCTTGCAGCACAGGTAGACGGAGGTGAGGTTGACGTCCTGGACCCGCTTCCAGGCCTCCAGGCCGGTGGTGAGGATCGAGTCGTCGTCCGGGGGCGAGATACCGGCGTTGTTGAAGGCGATGTCGACGGAGCCGTAGGTGTCGAACGCGGTCTTGAAGAGGGCCTCGACCTCCTCCGGGCTGGTGACGTCGACCTTCACGAAGAGCCCGCCGACCTCTTCGGCGGCGGCCTTGCCGGCGTTCTCGTCGATGTCGGCGCAGACCACGTTGGCGCCCTCGGAGGCCAGGCGGCGGGCGGTGGCGAGGCCGATGCCGCTGCCGGCTCCGGTGATGACGGCGGTGCGGCCGACGAGGCGGCGGCAGACGATCTCGGTGTCAGAAGTGGTCATGATGGGCTCAGGCCTCCGTGCTGATGAAGACGTTCTTGGTCTCGGTGAATGCGGTGAGGGCGTCGGGTCCGAGCTCGCGGCCGAGTCCGGACTGCTTGTAGCCGCCGAAGGGGGTCCAGTAGCGGACGCTGCTGTGGGAGTTGACGGACAGGTTGCCCGCGGCGACGGCGCGCGAGACGCGCAGCGCGCGGCCGATGTCGCGGGTCCAGAGGGAGCCGGAGAGGCCGTACTCGGTGGCGTTGGCCAGGCGTACGGCGTCCTCCTCGTCCTCGAAGGGGAGGACGACGGCGACGGGGCCGAAGACCTCGGCGGCCGCCACGGGCGCGGTGGGGTCGACGTCCGTGACGAGGGTCGGCGGGTACCAGAAGCCGGGGCCCTCGGGGGCGGTGCCGCGGATCGCGGTGAGGTCGTCGCCGACGTAGGACCGTACGCGGTCCAGCTGCACCCGGGAGATCAGCGGGCCCATCTGGGTCCTCTCGTCGGCCGGGTCGCCGACGACGACGCCCTCGATGCCGGGGGCGACCAGCTCCAGGAACCGGTCGTGGACGGATCGCTGGACGAGGATCCGCGTACGGGCGCAGCAGTCCTGGCCGGTGTTGTCGAGGAAGGACATCGGCGCGGCCGCGGCGGCGGCTTCGAGGTCCGCGTCGGCGAAGACGATGTTGGGGCTCTTGCCGCCGAGTTCGAGGGTGACGCGCTTCACCCGGTCGGCGCACTTGGCCATGATCTGCTTGCCGACCGGGGTGGATCCCGTGAAGACGATCTTGGCTACGCCGGGGTGCTCGACGAGTGCGTCGCCTGCGACGGCCCCGTGGCCGGGGAGCACCTGGAAGAGGTGCTCGGGGATCCCGGCTTCGAGGGCGAGTTCGGCGAGGCGCAGTGCGGTGAGCGGGGTGGTCTCGGCGGGTTTGAGGAGGACGGCGTTCCCGGCGGCCAGGGCGGGGGCCAGGCCCCAGGCGGCGATCGGCATGGGGAAGTTCCAGGGGGCGATCACG
Source organism: Streptomyces roseus (assembly GCF_001044425.1). GTDB lineage: Bacteria > Actinomycetota > Actinomycetes > Streptomycetales > Streptomycetaceae > Streptomyces > Streptomyces roseus. Next base: position 105,553 of record NZ_LFML01000053.1, on the reverse strand, counting down.
CCGATGACGCCGAGGGGTTCGAGGAAGGTGACGTCGATGCCGCCGGCGACGGGGATCTGCCGCCCGGAGAGCCGCTCCACTCCCCCGGCGGCGAATTCGAGCAGGTCGCGGACGTTGCCGGCTTCCCAGCGGGCGTTGCCGATGGTGTGCCCGGCCTCGCGGACCTCGAGCCGGGCCAGTTCCTCGATGTGCTCGTCGACGACCGCGGCGAAGCGGCGCAGGAGGCGGGCCCGGTCGGCGGGAGCGGCCGCCGCCCAGCCGCGCTGGGCCGCCGCGGCCCGCGCCACGGCGGCGTCGACATCGTCCCGTGTGGCGGCCGGGACGATGGCGACGACCTCCTCGGTGGCCGGGTTCAAGACTGTCAACTTGTCGGGGGCCAGCGCATCGGACACGTATTGCCTCACAGATGTTCGGGGGCAGGGTTGGCGGTGACCGGTCGGCCGGGTGGCGACCGGATGGCCGGGGGGCGACCGCTTTGCCGGGCGGCGGCCGGTTTGAGGGGGGGAGGGGCGGACGGCCGGGGGCGCCCGGACGGCCGGATGGCTACAGGCGTTCGAAGGAGCGCCGCAGCTCCCAGTCGGTGACGGCGGAGTCGTAGGCGTCCAGTTCCACGCGGGCCATGTTGCGGTAGTGGGCGACCACTTCGGGTCCGAAGGCGGACTTGGCGATCTCGCTGTTCTCCCAGAGTTCCGCCGCCTCGCGCAGGGTGGTGGGAACGTGCGCGAAGTCGGCGGTGTACGCGTTGCCCGCGCAGGCCTCGGGCAGTTCGAGGCGGTGCTCGATGCCGTACAGCCCGGCCGCGACCAGGCCGGCGACGGCCAGGTACGGGTTGACGTCGCCGCCGGGGAGGCGGTTCTCGAAGCGCATGGAGCGGCCGTGGCCGACGACTCGCAGCGCGCAGGTCCGGTTGTCCACGCCCCAGGCGACGGCGGTCGGCGCGAAGGATCCGGGCCGGAAACGCTTGTAGGAATTGATGTTCGGGGCGTAGAGAAGGGAGAAGTCGCGCAGCGCGGCCAGCTGGCCGGCCAGGAAGTGCCGCATCACCGGTGACATTCCGCCCGGGCCGTCACCGGCCATCGCGTTGTGCCCGTCGGCGTCGCCCAGCGAGAGGTGGATGTGACAGGAGTTGCCCTCGCGCTCGTCGAACTTGGCCATGAAGGTGAGCGAGACGCCCTCCTGGGACGCGATCTCCTTGGCGCCCGTCTTGTAGACGGCGTGCTGGTCGCAGGTGGTCAGCGCCTCGTCGTAGCGGAAGGCGATCTCGTGCTGGCCGAGGTTGCACTCGCCCTTGGCGGACTCGACGGTCAGCCCCGCGGCCTGCATCTCGTTGCGGATCCGGCGCAGCAGGGGTTCGATGCGGCCAGTCCCGAGGACCGAGTAGTCGATGTTGTACTGGTTGGCGGGGGTCAGCCCGCGGTAGCCCGAGTTCCAGGCCTGCTCGTAGGTGTCCTGGAAGACCATGAACTCCAGCTCGGTGCCGACCATGGCCGTGTACCCGTGCTCGGCGAGGCGCTCCAGCTGACGGCGCAGGATCTGGCGGGGCGCGGCGACCACGGGCGAGCCGTCGTTCCAGGCGAGGTCGGCCAGGAGGAAGGCGCTGCCCGGGTTCCAGGGGATCCGGCGCAGGGTGGCGAGGTCGGGGTGCATGGCGAAGTCGCCGTAGCCGCGGTCCCAGGAGGACATCTCGTATCCGTCGACGGTGTTCATGTCCGTGTCGACGGCGAGGAGGTAGTTGCAGCCCTCGGTGCCGTGGGCGAGGACCTCGTCGAGGAAGAACTGTGCGGCGAACCGCTTGCCCTGGAGGCGTCCCTGCATGTCGGGGAAGGCCAGGACGACGGTGTCGATCTCACCGCTCGCCACGAGAGCACGGAGCTCTTCGGGCGCGAGCGGCGGCTTGCGGTCTACCACTGGAATCTCTCCTTCGGTGAGCCGAGAACGCCTAAGGTATTGAACAGAACCATTGCTTGGGAAGGGGAGGAGCCGAGATGACCGACACGGCGAGCGAAGGCGGCGCGATCGCGCGGCTGAATCCGGTACTGCGGCAGGTGCGGGCGGGCAACGGTTTCGAGGAGGCCCTGGAGCAGATCCTCCAGGTGGTCCGGCTGGGTCTGGTGCCGGGCGGCGAACGGCTGCCGCCCGAGCGGGAGCTGGCGGAGCGGATGGGGATCAGCCGGGTCACCCTGCGCGAGGTGCTGAAGGTGCTCCAGGACCAAGGGCTGGTGGAGGCCCGGCGCGGGCGGTACGGCGGCACGTTCGTGCTCCCCCGCCCCGACCCCCCGGCCGGCGCCGCCGAGGACGAGCTGCGCCGGCGCGTGGTGGGGGTGGACATCGAGGACGTGCTGCGGTTCCGCGAGGTCCTGGAAGTGGGCGCGGCCGGGCTGTGCGCCTCCCAAGGGCTGACCGAGGAGGGCTCCGAGCGGTTGCTCGGCGCGCTGGCCGCCACCCACGACGCCCCGCTGACCGACTACCGCCGCCAGGACACCCTCTTCCACCTCACCTTGTGCGAGCTGGCCGGATCGGCCACCCTCACGGCCCAGTACGCCGCCGTCCGGGCCACCGTGAACGACCTGCTGGACTGCATCCCGCTGCTGGTGCGCAACCTGGAGCACTCCCAGCAGCAGCACAGCGCGCTCGTGGAGGCGGTGCTGGACCGCCACGCCGACGCGGCGCGCGAGGTGATGCGCGAGCACTGCTGCGGGACGGCCGCCCTGCTGCGCGGGTTCCTCGCCTAGCAACGCGGTGCCGAACGGCCCGGAAACGGACGCGGCGGCAGCGGACCGAGAGGTTTTCGTAACCCCTGTTTAACGCAGGGGTCTTGCGCACTCCACTCCGCTACGGCAAAGGTACGCCACACAACCATTGCCCTAGGCAGGAGCGCACATGGCCGACGACACCGAGGCACGGCTCGCAGCCGTACCCGAACCCACCACATCGACCGAGGGCGGCGACGGCTATCTGGAGCGGCGTACGCTGCGCCGCGGCAGTGCCGGCTGGCTGCTGCTGACCGGCCTCGGCGTCGCGTACGTCGTCTCCGGCGACTTCTCCGGCTGGAACGTCGGCCTCGCCCAGGGCGGTTTCGGCGGGCTCGCCATCGCCACCGCCCTGATGGGCGCGATGTACGCCTGCCTGGTCTTCTCCCTCGCGGAACTCTCCGCGATCCTGCCCACGGCGGGCGGCGGCTACGGCTTCGCCCGCCGGGCGCTCGGCACCTGGGGCGGCTTCCTCACCGGCACCGCGATCCTCATCGAGTACATCCTGGCCCCCGCCGCGATCTCCATCTTCATCGGCGACTACGTCGAATCCCTGAACCTGTTCGGCCTCACCTCCGGCTGGCCGGTCTACCTCGCCTGCTTCGCGGTCTTCATCGGCATCCACCTCTGGGGCGTCGGCGAGGCCCTGCGCTTCTCCCTCGTCGTGACGGCCGTCGCCGTGCTCGCGCTGATCGTCTTCGCGCTGGGCGCCTTCACCGGGTTCGACCCCTCGAACCTCGACGACATCGCCGTGGACACCACCGCCGCCGGGGCGAGCTCCTGGCTGCCGCTGGGCCTCCTCGGCATCTGGGCCGCCTTCCCCTTCGGCATGTGGTTCTTCCTCGGCGTCGAGGGGGTGCCGCTGGCCGCCGAGGAGGCCAAGGACCCGGTGCGCTCCATGCCCCGGGCCCTGTCGATCTCCATGGGCATCCTCGTCCTGCTCGCCCTGGTCACCTTCCTGGCCTCGACCGGCGCCCGCGGCGCCGACGCCATCAAGGACGCCGGCAACCCGCTCGTCGTCGCCCTCGAAGGCAACCCGGGCCTGTCCTGGCTGAAGACCTTCGTCAACTACGCCGGTCTCGCGGGTCTCGTGGCCTCCTTCTTCTCCCTCATCTACGCCGGCTCCCGCCAGCTCTTCGCCCTCTCCCGGGCCGGCTACCTGCCGCGCTTCCTCTCCCTCACCTCGAAGCGCAAGGCCCCGTACCTGGGCCTGCTCATCCCCGGCGCGATCGGCTTCGCGCTGGCCGCGGCCACCGGGAACGGCCCGCGCATGCTCAACATCGCGGTGTTCGGCGCGACCATCTCGTACGCGCTGATGGCCCTGTCCCACATCGTGCTCCGCAAGCGGGAGCCGGGGCTGGAGCGCCCGTACCGTACGCCCGGCGGGATCGCCACCTCCTCGGTGGCCTTCGTCCTCGCCCTGTCCGCGCTCGTCGCCACCTTCCTGGTGGACAAGGACGCGGCGTTCATCGCCCTGGGTGTGTACGCCGTCGCCCTCGCCTATTTCGCGTTCTACAGTCGGCACCACCTCGTGGCGTCCGCACCGGAGGAGGAGTTCGCGGCGCTGGCCCAGGCCGAGGCCGAACTCACCCGGGACTGACCGCCGTTCCCCACCCCCCTGGAGGTAGCAACCGTGCCCAGGCCGCTCATCGGCATCACGACCTACGTGGAGGAATCCACCCGCTACGGGGTGTGGGACGTCCCCACGTCCCTCGTACCCACCGGGTACCACGAACTCGTCCAGGCGGCGGGCGGCGCGGCCGTGCTGCTCCCGCCGGACGAATCCGGTACGGCGGCGGAGGTGCTGAGCCGGCTGGACGGCCTGGTCGTCGCGGGCGGCCCCGATGTGGACCCGGCCCGCTACGGGGCCGACCGGGACCCGCGCACGGGCGCTCCCGCCACCCGGCGGGACGAGTGGGAACTCTCCCTGATCGCGGCGGCCCTGGCAGCGGGGATGCCGGTCCTGGGCATCTGCCGGGGCATGCAGGCGCTGAACGTGGCCCTCGGCGGCACGCTGATCCAGCACATCGACGGCCATGCCGTCGCCCCGGGCGTCATGTCCTGGCACCCGGTCCGCCCGGTCGAGGGCACCCGGTACGCGGCCCTGGTCCCGGAGGAGGCGGAGGTGCCGACCTACCACCACCAGGCCGTCGAACGCCTCGGCGAGGGCCTGATCGCCTCGGCGCACGCGGCCGACGGAACGGTCGAGGCCATCGAGCTCCCCGACCCCGCCCACTGGGTCCTCGGCGTCCAGTGGCATCCGGAGCGCGACAAGGACACCCGCGTCATGGCGGGCCTGGTCGAGGCCGCCGCGATGGCCCCGGCCGTGCGGGTCTGACGGCTCCGACGTGCGGGCATTCCTCCGGGTCGCAAGACTGGAGGCATGAGGGACAAAGCCGTGCTGGAGGGCGGACCGGGTGACCTGCCCGGGCGGATGGTCGACGCCCCGTCCTCCGGCGAGGACCTGAAGATCCCGTTCCGCGGCGGGTACGAGCACTACCGGCCCACGGCGCGGGTCCAGGACGGCCCGCTGGGCTCGCTGCGCGTGTTCGAGTGGTGGGAGCGGACCGAGATCGCCGAATGACGGGACGGGCCGCTCCGCAGCTCGAACCACACCGCCTTCCCGACGCCGCAGCCCCGCGGGTACGCGCCCCAGTCCGCGGCCAGGGCCGCCACGATGGCCAGCCCCCGCCCGGCCTCGTCCTCGGGGGCCGCCTCCCGGGGCACCGGCAGGTCCCGGCTCGCGTCGAGCACCTCCACCCGCAGCCGGTCGCCCGCCCACTCGGCCCGCATCCACACCTCGCGGCCGGCGGGTACCCGGGCGTGCCGGCAGGCGTTGGTCATCAGCTCGCTGAGCAGGAGCAGCGCCGTCTCCGCGAGGTCGTCGGGCAGCTTCCACTCCCGGGCCTGCACGGCGAACAGCGCCCGCGCGAGACGAACGCTGCGCGGGCTGCGGACGAAGTGGCACTCCATGGTCTGGTCTTCCATGATCCGCAGCCTCCCGCCGGGCACGCCCCGGCGGCGAGCAACGGCCCGGTGGGCAGAGCCGGTTGTACCCGTCCGGTACCGGCCGAGAACGCACTCGTTGGAGTGACGCGCGGTGTGCCGGGCCCGCCGGGGGGTAAGGGCCGGGCGGACAGGGGTGCGGGGAGGGGCGGGGGCGCGATGAGCGAGGCGTGGCGGTACGGCGGCAACCAGATCAAGCTCTGGCGGATGGAGGCGGGCAAGACCCGCGAGGAGCTCGGCGAGGAGGCCGGCTACGCCCCCGAGTACGTGAAGTCCATGGAGCAGGGCCGCCGCCGCCCGACCCTGCACCTGCTGCGGATCGCGGACGCGATGTTCGGAGCCGGCGGAAAGCTGACCGCTGCCGCGGAGTACATGAAGCCGGAGCCGTTCCCGAAGCGGTCCGAGGAGTACATGACCGCCGAGGCCGAATGTCTTGAGTTGCACTCCTACGAACCGCTGTTCATTCCTGGGCTGCTTCAGACCGAGGAGTACATGCGAGCCCTCTTGCGGGATGGGTGCCCACCGCCGGACGACGAGACCTTCGAAGAAAGGGTGCGCGTTCGTCTGGCTCGTCAGGCAACTCGCGCCAGCCGGGTGACGACACAGTACGGCTTCATCATCTACGAAGCTGCGCTCCGCACGTGCGTCGGCGGCGTGGAAACGATGCGCCAGCAACTCGTCCAACTGACAGAACTGGCGAACGTGCGCAACGTCAACGTGCAGGTACTTCCGGCCCATCAAGCATCAGGCCAGGCTCTGCGGGGCTCCCTCGTCATGCTGGAGACTCCAGATCACCAGCTCTGGGCCTGGACCGAGGGGCAAGGCGTGAGCGCCATGCACACGTCACCGGAGAAGGTGAGCGAACTTCGCCAGACACATGGAATGATCCGCGTCAACGCGCTCAGCGCGGCGGAATCAGCAGAATTCATCAAGAAGGCCGCGGAGGAACTGTGAGCAGCACCGAACTGATCTGGTTCAAGTCCAGCTACAGCGACGACGAGGGCAGCAACTGCGTCGAAGTGGCTCTCGACTGGCACAAGTCGACGTACAGCGACGGCGAGGGCAGCGCCTGCGTCGAGGTCGCCACCTGCGCCCACGCCGTCCACGTCCGGGACTCCAAGCTCGGCGGGGACGGGCCGACGTTCGCCGTCCCCGCGGGGGCCTGGCAGGCGTTCCTGTCGCAGGTCAGCTGAAGACGACCGACCGCAGCTTCAGCCGTTCCGAGCCGCGGCCCGTGAGCGGGCGCAGCGTGAAGTAGTCGCCCTCACAGTCCGGTTCGGTGAACACCGTCGCCGTCGAGGTGGTGCGGTTGCGCGGGGAATGCGCCGGCGAGCTGGCGCTCGGGTCGGCCACTTCGGGGAGCGTGATGCACTCCCCGCTCGGCGGGTCCAGCAGGAACCCGGCCTTCGCGTTGCCGTCGAGGCCGACGTACGTGTACTGGAACTCGCCGACGGCGGCCGACGCCGACGTCGGGATGGCGAGGACAAGGGTCAGCGCGCCGAAGGCGGCGACGGCTGCGCGGCGAAGATGCATGGGGGTCCCTTCACGACAGGCGACAACGTGCAGGAGCCACCTTTCCGGCGGGACCCGTCCGGGGTCACCGTCCACCCCGCGGCGAATCGATCCCTCCTCGCCCGAACGGCCTACGCCCGGCGCCGGGTCAGGGACAGCAGGTCCCGGGCCGGGCCCGCCGGGCGGGCGCCCGCCGGCCAGACCGCCCGCAGGGCCCGGCCGAGGCCGGCGTCCGGTACCGGGACCTCCACGAGACGGCGGGCCGCCAGTTCGTCCCCCAGCGCCAGCTCCGACAGGACGCACGGACCGGCGCAGCTGACCGCCGCCGACTTCACCGCGGTGGTGGACGCCAGCTCCAGCAGCGGCGCCGCCAGGCCACCGGCCGCCGCGAGGGCGGCGTCCAGGACCTGGCGGGTGCCCGAGCCCCGCTCCCGCAGGATCAGCGGGCTCCCCGCCAGCTCCGCCGCGTCGATCCCCTTCGCGCGCCGCGCCCAGGGGTGCGTCGGAGCCACCGCCACCACCAGGCGGTCCTGCGCGATGACCACCGAGTCCAGGCCGTCCGGCACCCTCAGGCCCTCCACGAAACCGAGGTCCGCCTCGTGCGCGAGGACCCGCTGGGCCACGTCGGCGGAGTTCCCCGCGTGCAGCGACACCGCCGTGTCCGGCCGGTCCGCGCGCAGCGCGATCAGCCATCCCGGCAGCAGGTACTCGGCGATGGTCATGCTGGCGGCCACGCGCAGCCGCGAGTCGCGCCGCCCGCGCAGCGCCTGCGCCCCCGCGTCGAAGGCCTCGGCCGCCTCCACCACCTGGCGGGCCCAGTCCGTCACCAGGGCCCCTTCCGCCGTCAGGGTCGAGCCGCGCGGCGAGCGGTCCACCAGCGCCACCCCGAGCCGGGTCTCCATCGCGCGGATCCGGCTGCTCGCGGCGGGCTGGGTGATGCCCATGTGCTTGGCGGCGGCGCTCAGGCTGCCGACCCGGGCGACCGCGAGCAGCAGCTCCAGCGCCCCCAGGTCCGGTACCCGGTGCGCCAGCGGAACCCACTCCTCGTTACCCATAAAGTCAGTTTATGGCCTCATAGGAACACGGCCTCTGCCGTCCGGACGGGCCCGCCCGCAGGCTGGGTCCATGGCCACCACCCTCGTGCGACCCCGCACCGTCGTCCCCCTCGCATCCCGGACCCACAAGGCCCCCGCGCTGCGTCACCTCGGCCCCAACTGGTACGCCTCCGTCATGGGCACGGCGATCATCGCCAACGCCGGGGCCACGCTCCCGTACCAGGTGCCCGGTCAGCGCGTGGCCTGCCAGATCGTCTGGGTGCTGTCCGCCGTGGCCCTCGCCGTCCTGCTGGCCGCCCGCGCCGGGCATTGGCTGCACCACCGCGACCAGGCCCGCGCCCATCTGCTCGACCCCGCCGTGGCCCCCTTCTACGGGTGCCTGTCGATGGCCCTGCTGGCCGTCGGCGGCGGCACCCTGATCGTCGGCAAGGACCTGATCGGGACCGGCGCCGCCGTGGCCGTGGACGCCGTCCTCTTCACCGCCGGCACGGCGACAGGCCTGGTCATGGCAGTGGTGGTGCCCTACCTGATGGTGGTCCGGCACAGGGTCGTGGCCTCCCAGGCCACCCCGGTGTGGCTGCTGCCCCTGGTCGCCCCGATGGTCTCCGCCGCCGTGGGCCCCCTGCTGGTCCCCCACCTGCCCGCGGGCCAGCCCCGCGAGGCGCTGCTGCTGGCCTGCTACGCCATGTTCGGCGTCAGCCTGCTGGCGACCCTGCTGATGTTGCCCCTGATCTTCGGGCGGCTGATCCTGAGCGGCCCCCTGCCCCTGGCCCTGACCCCGGCCCTGTTCCTGGTGCTGGGCCCGCTCGGGCAGTCCACCACCGCCGTCAACCAGCTCGCCGACGTGGCGCCCGGGGCCGTCGACGCCTCCTACGCCCACGCCCTCGGCGCCTTCGCGGTCGTCTACGGAGTGCCCGTGATGGGGTTCGCCCTGCTGTGGCTGGCGCTGGCCGCCGCGATGCTGGTGCGGGCCGCCCGGGGCGGCATGGGTTTCGCGATGACCTGGTGGGCGCTGACCTTCCCCGTCGGCACCTGCGTCACCGGAGCCGCCGGTCTGGCCCGGCACACCGGTCTGGACGCCTTCGCCTGGCTGGCCGCCGCCCTCTTCCTCGGGCTGGTCACCGCCTGGCTGGCGGCCGCCGCCCACACCCTGCGCGGGCTGTTCAGCGGCCGGCTGCTGCCGAGGACCGCCTGATCGCCGCCGAAAGGACCTCCGGGGCCTCGGCCAGCGAGGGCCCGTACCAGGTGAGGTGGCGGCCGCTGACCAGGGCGGCCGGGAGGCCCGGGAAGGCCTCCGGGCCGTCCTCGGCCGTGAAGGCGTACGGCTCGTCGGGGAGCACCACCAGATCGCAGCCGCTCGCCACCAGCTCGGCGAGCGGCACCTTCGGATAGCGCTCGGGATCGCCCGCGTAGGCGTTGCGGATCCCCAGCCGGGCCAGCAGGTCGCCCGCGAAGGTGTCCCGGCCGAGCACCATCCAGGGCCGCCTCCAGATCGGCACGAACGCCGTCAGGGGGCCGAGGGGCTCCACGGCCGCCCAGGCGGCCTCCGCCTCGTCCAGCCACTTCGGCCGCTCCAGCCCCAGCGCCCCCACCAGCAACCGGTCCAGTTCGGTCAGCGCCTGCGGCAGCTCGCGTACCTCGGTCACCAGCACCTCCACCCCGGCCGCGCGCAGCGCCGCCAGGTCCGGGGCCCGGTTCTCCTCCTCGTTGGCGATCACCAGATCGGGGCGCAGCGCGGTGATCCGCTCCACGTCGGGGTTCTTCGTACCGCCGATGCGGACCGCGCCGCGCCCGTCGAGGTCGCCGGGGTGCGTGCACCAGTCGGTCACCCCGACGAGCAGCCCGGGAGCGCTCACGGCCACCGCCTCGGTCAGCGAGGGCACGAGCGAGACGACGCGCGTACGGGCGCGGCTCACTGCCCGGGAGAGGGCGGCTCGGAGGTCGCGTGGATGTGCTCGCCCACCGCCACGACCAGGAGCCGGGTGTCCTCGGAGACGGCCCGCCAGCGGTGGCGCACGCCGCCGGACAGGAACAGCGCGTCCCCGCTCTCCAGCCGGTACGCCCGCCCCTCGGCCTCCACCTGGCAGGCGCCCGAGACCACGTACATCAGCTCGTCGTTGCGGTGCTGGTACTCGCGGCCGGCGTCCTGATCCCCGGTGAACTCCAGCGCGTGCAGCTGGTGGTGGCCGCGCACGAGGGGCCGTACGCCGGGGACCGGCGTGAGCCCGGAGTCGTCCCCGGCCCGTACGAGGTCGACCGTGCGCGCCGTGTCGGAGGCGGCCAGCAGCTCGACGGCCGTGGTCTCCAGGGCGTCCGCGACCCGTTCCAGGGAACGCATGCTCGGGCGGGCCCGCTCGTTCTCTATCTGGCTGAGGAAGGGCACCGACAGACCGCTGCGCGCCGACACCGCGGCGAGGGTCAGGTGGAGCGCCCGGCGCCGCTTGCGCACGGCCACGCCCACCCGGAGCGGTTCCTTGGCGTCCTTGTCCCGTTCCTTGTCGTCCGAGCCGTCCCTGTCGTCCATGGCGGGGCTGCCCTCCCCTTGTCTGGTCCGTCGGCGTACGTCGGCGTCCGGCGCACATCGGAGTGCTGTAAGCACCTTACGCAGCAACCGCCCCCGGTTTCGCGTGCAAGAGCCGACCAGCGTACGCCCCGGGTGAAACTCCCGTGCCGTTTCCGAGCGCTCTCACGGCCACTTTCCGTACCCCGGGGCGTCACCGCCGACTGCGGGCGCGCGCCCGGGGTGCGGCATCATCGTCACCGTGACGACGACTCGACGCCTGATGCTGCTGGACACCGCCTCCCTCTACTTCCGCGCGTACTTCGGCGTACCGGACTCCGTGAAGGCCCCGGACGGCACCCCGGTCAACGCGGTGCGCGGGCTGCTCGACTTCATCGGGCGCCTCGTCCAGGACCACCGCCCCGACGATCTGGTGGCGTGCATGGACGCCGACTGGCGGCCGGCGTGGCGGGTGGAGCTGATCCCCTCGTACAAGGCGCACCGGGTCGCCGAGGAGACGGAGAGCGGCCCGGACGTGGAGGAGACCCCCGACACGCTGTCCCCGCAGGTGCCGATCATCGAGGCGGCCCTGGACGCGTTCGGGATCGCCCGGGTGGGCGTCGCCGGGTACGAGGCCGACGACGTGATCGGCACGCTGACGGCGCGCGCCACGGGCCCCGTGGACATCGTCACCGGCGACCGGGACCTGTACCAGCTGGTGGACGACGCCCGGCAGCGGCGCGTGCTGTACCCGCTCAAGGGCGTCGGCACGCTCCAGGTGACGGACGAGGCGTGGCTGCGCGAGAAGTACGGGGTGGACGGCCCGGGCTACGCGGACCTGGCGCTGCTGCGCGGGGACCCGAGCGACGGGCTGCCGGGGGTGCCGGGGATCGGCGAGAAGACGGCGGCGAAGCTGCTGGACGCCTACGGCTCGCTGGCCGGGATCATCGCGGCGATCGACGACCCGAAGTCGAAGCTGACGCCCACGCAGCGCAAGCGGCTGGACGAGTCCCGGCCGTATCTGGCGGTGGCCCCGAAGGTGGTCCGGGTGGCCTCCGACGTGCCCCTTCCGGAGTTCGATCCGGCCCTTCCCGCGGCGCCCGCGCAGCCGGACCTGGTCGACGCGCTCGCGCACCGGTGGGGTCTGGGCGGAGCCGTATCGCGCCTGAGCAGCGCGCTGCGCCCTTGAGATGCTAACTTAGGTAATCCTAAGTTTCAGGGGAGCAAGGGGAGACGCCGTGGCAGAAGGACGCGCCCGCAACATCGGCACCGCAGTCGTCGTGCGCACAGAGCGGCTGACGCCGCACATGGTGCGCGTCGTGCTGGGCGGCGCCGGACTGGTCCGATTCAGCGCGGGCGAGTTCACGGACCACTACATCAAGCTCCTGTTCGCCCCCGAAGGCGTCACCTACCCCTCGCCGTGGGACCTGGAGCGGATCCGCGCCGAGTACCCGCGGGACGCCTGGCCGCGCCAGCGGGCGTACACGGTCCGCGCCTGGGACCCGGTGCACCTGGAGCTGACGCTCGACTTCGTCGTCCACGGCGACGAGGGGCTGGCCGGCCCCTGGGCGGCCCGCGTCCAGCCGGGCGAACTCGTCCGCTTCCTCGGCCCCGGCGGCGCCTACGCACCGGATCCGGCGGCCGACTGGCACCTCCTCGTGGGCGACGAGAGCGCCCTGCCGGCCATCGCGGCCGCCATGGAGCGGATGCCCGCGGGCGCGCGGGTGCGCGCGTTCGTCGAGGTCGAGGGCCCGGAGGACGAGCAGAAGTTCGCCACCCCGGACGGCGTCGTCCCGGTCTGGCTGCACCGCGGCTCCGGCCGGGTCGGCGAAAGACTCGTCGAAGCGGTCAGAGCCATGGAATTCCCCTCCCGCGACGTCCACGCCTTCGTGCACGGCGAGGCGGGCTTCGTGAAGGACCTCCGCAGCCACCTGCGCCTGGAGCGGGGCATCCCCAGGGAGCGCCTGTCGATCTCCGGCTACTGGCGCCTCGGCGAGACCGACGAGGGCTGGCGGGCGATCAAGCGCGACTGGAACGCCAGGGTCCTGGCCGAGCAGGAGTCGCAGCAGGAGTCGGCTGCCTGACGGCCGCGGCCACCGCCCCGGGGGACACCGGGGACGTCTGCGGCTCCGGCGTCTGCGGCTCCTTGCGCGGGCCACCCGCTACGCGTCCCGTACCCGTCGCCACGGCGGGCGGGTTCGCCCGTTCGGCGGGACAATATCGCCATGCGAACGCTCCACTCGCTCGGTGTGGCAGGAGCCGCCGTCGTGCTGGCCGCGACCGGCGCAGCCGCCGCACCCAGCCCACCGCCCGCGCCGAAGCCCCAGATCACGGATGCGGAGGTGGACAAGGCGCTCGCGCGCCTGCCCGGCTTCGTCACCGACGCCATGCGCAGCACCGGGGTCCCCGGGGCCGCCGTGGCCGTCGTCCACGACGACAAGGTCGTCTACCTCAAGGGCTTCGGCGTCCGGCGCACCGACGCGCCCGGGGCCATCGGCCCCGACACCGTCTTCCAGGTCGCGTCCGTCTCCAAGCCGATCTCCTCCACGGTGGTGGCCGGAGCCCTCAAGGACCCCGCCGAATGGAACGACCGCACCGAGCTGCCCGGCTTCGCGCTGAAGGACCCCTGGGTCACCGGCCACGTCACCACCGCCGACCTCTTCTCCCACCGGAGCGGCCTCCCCGACCACGCCGGGGACCTCCTCGAAGACCTCGGATACGACCAGGCGTACATCCTCGACCACCTGCGCCTGGAGGCCCTCTCCCCCTTCCGCGCGAGCTACAACTACACCAACTTCGGGCTCACCGCGGCCGCCGAGGCCGTCGCCCGGAAGCACGGCACGACCTGGGAGAAGCTCAACCAGGACGTCCTGTTCAAGCCCGCCGGGATGACGCACACCAGCACCGAGTTCTCGGCCTTCGTCAACGCCCCCGACCACGCGGCCACCCACGTCAAGAACCCGGACGGGACCTGGTCCCCCCGCTTCGTGCGCGACCCCGACGCCCAGGCACCGGCCGGCGGCGTGAGCTCCACCGCCACCGACATGGCCCGCTGGCTGCGCCTCCAGCTCGCCGGCGGCACCCTCGACGGGAAGCGGATCATCCCCGCCGACACCCTCGCCACCACCCGCCTGCCGCACATCCTGTCGCAGCCGCCGACCCCGCCCCTGGAGCACACCGGCTTCTACGGGCTCGGCTGGAACGTCTCGTACGACGAGGCGGGACGGCTGCGCCTGAGCCACTCCGGCGCCTTCGAACTCGGCGCCAACACCAACGTCACCATGCTCCCGCTGGAGAAGCTCGGCATCGTCGTCCTCACCAACGGCGCCCCGGTCGGCCTCGCCGACGCCATCGCCGCGGACTTCTTCGACACCGCCGAGCACGGCAAACCGACCACCGACTGGCTCCCCCTCTTCGCCGAGCTCTACGCCCGCCAGCTCGGCCCCGGCCCCTCCGCCACCGACTACGCGCACCCGCCCGCCGGCGCCAAGCCGGCCCGCGCCGACACCGCGTACACCGGCACCTACACGAGCCCCTACTACGGGAAGCTCACCGTGACCGCGAACACGGGCGGCAAGGGCGGTCTCACCCTCTCCCTCGGCCCCAAGCCGATGCGCTTCCCGCTGACGCACTACGACGGGGACACCTTCAGCTACGTGACCGCCGGCGAGAACGCCGTCGGCCGCACCGGGGTGGTCTTCAAGGACGGCACGGTCCGCATCGAGTACCTGGACGCCAACCACCTGGGCACCTTCACCAAGCAGTAGTCCCCGGCACATAGCCTGGACCCGATGAGACGCAGAACCCAGGCGCCCCCCTCGCCCCTGCCCCAGGTCGCCGGCATCGACCCGGTCCGGCTGCGGCTGCCCGCCGACCCCGACGGGCGCTGGCCCGACCTCGGCGGCTACCTCGCCGCCCGCTACGCCGGCACCCGCGGCGCCGAATCCATCGCGCACCTGCTGCGCGCCGGGCGGGTGCTCGGCCCCGGCGGACGGGTCCTGAGGGCGCAGGACCCGTACGAGCCGGGCGCCTACCTGTGGTTCCACCGGGACATGGAGCCGGAGCCCGTGGTGCCGTTCCCGATCCGCGTCGTCCACCGCGACGCGCACCTGCTGGTCGTCGACAAACCGCACTTCCTGGCCACCACCCCGCGCGGCAGCCACATCACGCAGACCGCCCTGGCCCGGCTGCGCACCGAGCTCGGGCTGCCCGAGCTCAGCCCCGCGCACCGGCTGGACCGGCTGACCGCCGGACTGGTGATGTTCAGCATCCGCCCTGAGGACCGCGGCGCCTACCAGCTGCTGTTCCAGGAGCGGCGCGTACTCAAGCAGTACGAGGCGCTGGCCCGCCACGATCCGGCGCTCGCACTCCCGCGCACCGTCCGCAGCCACATCGAGAAGGCCCGCGGGGTGATGGCGGCGGTCGAGGTCCCCGGCGCGCAGCCGAACGCGGAGAGCCTGGTCGAACTCCTCGACACCAAGGGGGAGCTGGGCCGCTACCGGCTGACCCCGCACACCGGCCGCACCCACCAGCTGCGGGTGCACATGAACGGCCTCGGGCTGCCGATCCTCGGCGACCCCCTCTACCCGCAGGTCACCGACCCGGCCCCGGACGACTACCGCCGGCCGCTCCAGCTCCTGGCCCGTACGGTGTCCTTCACCGACCCCGTCACCGGGGTCGCGCGCCGCTTCGAGAGCGGCCTGGGCCTCGGGGCCTGGGAGGACCTCGCCGGATGGCGAGGCTCCGAGGACCCGGGGCACGAGGACCCGGGGCACGCCGGCCGGCCCGGAGCCCGTCAGCCGACCGAGCTGTAGGCCACCACACCGCGCAGCAGCGCGTCGACGGCCTTGCGGGCGTTGCGGGCCACCGTGCTCCCGCTGTCACCGGAGGCCGCGGGAGCCGCGGCCGCGATCTGCCCCAGCACGTCGATGACCTGCTTGCACCAGCGCACGAAGTCGCCGGCCGGCATCTCCGCCTCCCGCAGCACCTCGTCCAGGCTCTTGTCGGAGGCCCACTGGTAAGCAGCCCACGCGAAGCCGAGGTCCGGCTCGCGCTGGCCCACGCCCTCCGCCTGGTTGATGCGGTGCTCCTCCTCCAGCGCGTCGAGGCGGCCCCAGATCCGGACCATCTCGCCCAGCGCGGCCTTGGCCGCGCCGCCCGGCACCTTCGGCGCCACCGCGTCGTCCGACTGCCGCGCCTCGAACACCAGCGCCGAGACGCAGGCCGCCAGTTCCGCCGGGGACAGCCCCTCCCAGACGCGCTCGCGCAGGCACTCCGAGGCCAGCAGGTCCAGCTCCCCGTACAGCCGGGCGAGCCGCTTGCCGTGCACGGTGACCTCGTCCTCGCGCAGGTAGTCCAGCTCGGTGAGCAGGGCGTGGATCCGGTCGAAGGTGCGGGCGATCGTGTTCGTCCGGCCCTCGATGCGCCGCTCCAGCTGCTGGGTGTCCCGCTTGAGCCGGTGGTAGCGCTCCGCCCAGCGCGCGTGGTCCTCGCGCTCGTCGCAGCCGTGGCAGGGGTGCGCCCGCAGCGCCGCGCGCAGCCGCGCGATCTCGCGGTCGTCGGCGGCCGCGGCCCGGCCCCGCCCGCGCCGCTCCGGCGCGATGTGCCCGGCCTTGGCCCGCAGTTGGGAGGCCAGGTCCCGACGGGACTGCGGCGAGCGCGCGTTGAACGTCTTGGGGATCCGCATCCGCTCGATGGCCTCGACCGGCACCGGGAAGTCGATCGCGGCGAGCCGCTTGACCTGCCGCTCCGCGGTCAGCACCAGCGGGCGCGGGCCCTCGGCGTACTCGTACCCGCGGTGCCCGTTGACCCGCCCGGCCGGCACGCCCGGGTCCAAGACGAGGGCGAGCCCGGCGAACTTGCCGGTCGGCACGTGGATGATGTCGCCCGGCTTGAGCTTCTCCAGCGAACCGGCCGCCTGCACCCGGCGCTGGGCCGCGCCCTGCTTGGCCAGGTCCGTCTCGCGGTCCTTGAGGTCGCGGCGCAGCTGCGCGTACTCCGCGAAGTCGCCGAGGTGGCAGGTCATGCCCTCCCGGTAGCCCTCCAGGCCCTCCTCGTTGCGCTGCACCTGCCGGGAGATCCCGACGACCGAGCGGTCGGCCTGGAACTGCGCGAAGGAGGTCTCCAGCAGCTCGCGCGAGCGGCGCCGCCCGAACTGGCTGACCAGGTTCACGGCCATGTTGTACGAGGGCTTGAAGCTGGAGCGCAGCGGATACGTACGGGTGCCCGCGAGCCCGGCGAGCCCCGCCGGGTCCATGCCCCGCTGCCACAGCACCACGGCGTGGCCCTCGACGTCGATGCCGCGCCGCCCCGCCCGGCCGGTGAGCTGCGTGTACTCGCCGGGCGTGATGTCGGCGTGCTGCTCGCCGTTCCACTTGACCAGCTTCTCCAGGATCACCGTGCGCGCGGGCATGTTGATGCCCAGCGCCAGCGTCTCGGTGGCGAAGACGGCCTTGACGAGGCCGCGGACGAACAGCTCCTCCACGACCTCCTTGAAGGTGGGCAGCATGCCGGCGTGGTGCGCGGCGATGCCCCGCTCCAGCCCTTCCAGCCACTCGTAGTAGCCGAGGACGTACAGGTCCTCGGTGGGGATGGAGGCGGTCCGCTCCTCGACGATCTCGCGCACCCGCAGGCGGGCGGTGTCGTCGTTGAGCCGCAGGCCCGCGAAGAGGCACTGCTGGACGGCGGCCTCGCAGCCGGCCCGGCTGAAGATGAAGTTGATGGCGGGCAGCAGCCCGTCCCCGTCGAGCCGGGCGATGACCTCGGGCCGGCTCGGGGTCCAGATCCGGCCGCGGGAGCGCCGCTCGCGCTCGCGGTCGGCCTCGCGGACCATCTTGCCGCGCCGCCGGTCCTTCGGACTGTACGTACGGGTGTTCTCCTCGCGCGCCATGCGCAGCAGGTCGGGGTTGACCTCCCGGCGCGCGGAGCCGCGGCCGCCGTGGTCGGACTCCTCCTCGAAGAGGTCGTAGATCTTGCGGCCGGCCATGACGTGCTGCCACAGCGGGACGGGCCGCTCCTCGGAGACGATCACCTCGGTGTCGCCGCGCACGGTGTCGAGCCAGTCGCCGAACTCCTCGGCGTTGGAGACGGTGGCCGACAGCGACACCAGCGTGACCGACTCGGGGAGGTGGATGATCACTTCCTCCCAGACGGCTCCGCGGAACCGGTCGGAGAGGTAGTGCACCTCGTCCATCACGACGTAGCCGAGGCCGCGCAGCGACTGCGAGCCCGCGTAGAGCATGTTGCGGAGCACCTCGGTGGTCATCACGACCACGGGTGCCTCTGAGTTGACGCTGTTGTCACCGGTCAGCAGGCCCACCTTGTCGGCGCCGTAGCGCTTGACGAGGTCGGCGTACTTCTGGTTCGACAGGGCCTTGATCGGCGTCGTGTAGAAGCACTTGCGGCCCTGTCCGAGGGCGAGGTGCACGGCGAACTCGCCGACGATCGTCTTGCCCGAGCCCGTCGGGGCGGCGACGAGGACGCCCTTGCCGGCCTCCAAGGCCTTGCAGGCCTCGACCTGGTACGGGTCCAGGTCGAATTCGTACATCTCGCGGAAGGGGGCCAGGGCGGTGGCCTCTTCGGCGGCGCGGATCCGGGCAGCGGCGTACCGCTCCGCCGGTGAGAGTTCTTCGGTCATCTTGTCTTCGAGCCTACCCGTCGCCCCTGACAACAGTCGCGATCATTTATACGGACCGCGCGGCCGCCGCCACCGCCCCTACACCAGGAGCCGCACGGCCCCGGGGACGCACCGCGCGGTCACCGGCAGCGCTCCCAGCGGCTCGCCGTCGGCGTACGCGGTGATCCCCGCGGCCTCCAGGGTGACCTTCGCGGCCCGGTGGACGGCCACCTTCGGGTGGCCCAGGTGCGTCCCCTTGTAGACCTGCGGAAACACCTTCAGCAGGGTGGTCCGGCTGCAGTCGCCCACGATCACGACGTCGAAGAGCCCGTCGTCCGGGACGGCGTCCGCGCAGATGCGCATGCCCCCGCCGTACGAGGAGCTGTTGCCGACGGCCACCAGCGTGGCCTCGGTCTCGATCACCGGGCCGTCGTCGAGGGTGATCCGGTACGGGAACGGCCGGAAGGAGGCGAGCTCCGCCAGGATCGCCAGGTCGTACTTGAACCGGCCGGCCGGCAGCCGCATCCGGTTGCCGCGGTCGTTGACCCGCGAGTCGAAGCCGGAGCACAGCACGGTCCCGTACCAGGCCTCCGCCCGGCCCGGGGCCCCCGCCAGCAGGCCGAGGTCCACCTCGCGGATCCGCCCCTCCTTGAGCGCCGCGGCGGCCAGCCGCCCCGCCCGGGCGGGCTCCCGTACGGGCAGCCCCAGGGCCCGCGCGAAATCGTTCCCGGTGCCCGCGGCGACCACCCCGAGCGGCACCAGCGTCCCGGCCAGCGCCTGCAGGGCCAGGGAGACCACCCCGTCACCGCCCACCGCGATCACCGCCCCGGTGCCCTCCCGGACGGCGGTGCGCAGCCGGGCCAGCGCGTCCGCGGCGTCGGCGCCGAGGACCGTCCGCACGGAGAATCCCGCGGCCCGCAACGCGGAAGCGGCCGGCTGCGCGGCGTGCGCGCCCCGGCCGCGTCCCGCGGTGGGATTGACGAAGAGGGTGATCTCAGCGGTCACTCACGGGAATGTACCTGTCAGGTCGCGTCGTCGTAACCGTTGATCTGCCGACGCCCGCCGTCGGCCTGCTCGGGCAGGGCGGTCGGTGCCTGGACGGGCTCCATCTCGCCGATCGGGGCGGGCGTGAGGTCCAGCTCCGAGGCCTCGTCGTCGTCGAGCAGTGCGTCCGGGTTGCCGCGGCGCCGCCTGCGGTCGTTGACCAGGCAGATCCCGAGGGCGATGAAGTAGAGGGCGACGATCGGCGCGGCCAGCGACATCATCGTCAGCGGGTCACCGGTGGGCGTGGCGAACGCCGCGAAGATCGTGATGCCCAGCACCATGGCCCGCCACCAGCTCGCCAGCCGCTTCGCGGTCAGGACCCCGGTGAAGTTGAGGAGGATCAGCAGCAGCGGCAGCTCGAAGGCGAGGCCGAAGACGATGACCATGCGCGTGACCAGGTCGAGGTAGTCGTCGACCGGCAGCAGGTTGCGCGCGTTGTCCGGGGTGAACTCGAGCAGGATCGTCGCGGTCTGCGGCAGCAGCTTGTACGCGAGCACCCCGCCCGCGGCGAACAGCGGAGCGCCGACGGCCACGAAGCCGACCGCGTAGCGCTTCTCGTGGTTGTGCAGGCCCGGGGCGACGAATGCCCACAGCTGGTAGAGCCACACCGGCGCCGAGAGCACCACACCGGCGGTGAGCGACACCTTGAGGGCGATCGAGAACGGGGCGATGAGGCCGTTCACGGTCATGTCGGCGCAGGGCCGGCCGTTGCGCTGCGAGACCACCCCGTTGGTGCAGCCGACGGAGTCCAGCATCGGCTTCAGCATGAAGTCGATCAGGTCCTTGTAGTAGAACGCCGCCACGATGGTGATCACGAGGATCGCCAGGACCGACTTCAGCAGGCGGTTTCTCAGCTCACGCAGGTGCTCGACAAGAGGCATCCGCCCTTCGGCGTCCTTGCCCTTGCCTTGCTTCTCCTGCTTGCGGGCAGACTTGAGCAACCCACGTCCCTTGTCTCGTTGCAGATGACCGGCGTGATCCGGGCCGCGGGCGGACAGCCCGGCGGCCGGGCGATCAGCCCTGGGTGGTGTGGTTCGGCTCGGTGACCGGACGCGAGCCCGTCACGTCGCCGGGGGCGGCCTTGATCGTGCGCGGGGCGGCGGCCTGCTGCGGGGCCTGGTCGGCGACCGTCGCGGCGGCGGCGTTGTCCTCCGCCGCGCTCTCCGCCTTCATGGCCTTGGCCTCGCTCTTGAGGATGCGGGCCGACTTGCCGAGGGAGCGCGCCATGTCGGGGAGCTTCTTGGCACCGAACAGCAGGAAGATCACGGCGATGATCAGGAGGATCTCAAGAGGCTTCAGATTGCCGATCATGTCTGACTTCCTTCTCACCGGAACGGCTGGTTGTGGGGTAGGCGGCCGCGGATGCTGATCCGTGGCCGCTCAGGCAAGGATCGTAACCCCCGGGGGTTAACGCCCGGCAATCCCCGGGGGTATCCCGCCTTGCGTGCGGCTGGGACCGACGGTACGGCTCGCGACCCGCACTTTCCAGAGACCTGCGGGCCATGATCCTGCGGTTTGTACCGTTTTCACGTGCGGGCGGCGCCGCCCGCACGCGCCAGGTCGCCCGCCGCGCGCTCCAGCTCCCCCGAGGCGTCCGCGATCCGCCGGCTGGCCAGCTCGACCTGGCCGGACAGCCGCCGCACCTCCACGAAGACCCGTACGGCGAGGACGGCGAGAACGGCGAGCCCGAGGAAACCCAGGGCGATTGCGAGCATCGGCCACAGCATGGGTCGAGCCTAGGCCACCGGCCGCCTCAGACGCTGCGCAGGGTGCTCACGCCGCCGCCGGTCAGCAGCTCCACGATCCGCTCACCGGCCGGTTTGCGCACCGACGCCCCGCAGGCGGGACAGGTGAACGAGTAGAACGTGGTGCGCCGGCTCCCGCCGATCACCAGCCGCAGGGCCCCGGCGTCCAGCTCGAAGCGGGCCCGGCAGTCCGAACAGGCGGCTTTGAAGGAGACCGGCGGCCCCGCGGCCCGCACCCTCCGTGACCCGGACATTGGCGACATCGCTCGGCGCTCCCCTCAGACCGTCCCTGGCGGACGGCGCGGCTCCCATGCGGAAGGGGCCGTGCCTCCGGCCCCGCCGCCTCCCCTTGCCCAGCCCTGCTCGTACCGCTGCCTCAGCCCTGTTCCCCGTAGCCGGCCAGCGCCTCCCGCGCCGCCTGCCGCGCACTGTCGGCCAGCTCGGCGGGCGCCACGATCAGCCCCTCGCGGCCCAGCCGCAGGGCGAGCCGGCGCAGCGAAGCAGGGTCCGGGCTGCGCAGCGTGATCCGCAGACCGCCGTCGGACAGCTCCTCGGCGCTGTCGTGCGGGTAGTACTCGGCGACCCAGCGGCCGCCCGGTCCGACCTCGACCACGACCTCCGGGTCCTCGGCGGCCGGCTGGACGAGCCCCTCGGACAGGTCGCGCGGCTCGATGGCGGGCGGCTCCGCGCGCTCGTCCAGGAGCCGGATCTCGGCGACCCGGTCGAGGCGGAAGGTGCGCCGGGCCTCGGAGAGGTGGCACCAGCCCTCCATGTAGGTGTGGCCCACCGCGAAGAGCCGGATCGGGTCGACCTTGCGCTCGGTCAGCTCGTCGCGGGCCGGCGAGTAGTACCGCAGCCACAGCCGCCGGCGCTCCGCGATGGCCCGGTCCACGTCCGCGAAGACCCCGCCCTCCGACTCGAAGGTCACCGACAGCCGGGCGCTGGCCCCGGCCGCCTCTCCCGCGGCCGCCTCCAGCTTCGCGGTGGCCCGCAGCAGGGCGTCCCGGTCGCTCTCGCGCAGCCCCGGGAGCGTGGCCACGGCGCGGGCGGCGACCAGCAGCGCGGTCGCCTCGTCGGCGGCCAGGCGCAGCGGCTCGGCGGTGGACTCCCCCGAGGCGTCGGGGTTGCGCCACCAGATGCGCTCCCCGTCGGTGTCGATGTCGAGCAGGTCCCCGCCGCGGAAGCTGGTCCCGCACATGGGCAGCACGTCGAGGTCCGAGATCAGCTCGTCCTCGGTGATCCCGAAGGCGCGGGCGACGTCGGCGACGTGCGCCCCGGGGCGCTCGCGCAGGTACGTCACCAGGGACAGCATCCGGCGGGTCTGGTCGATGGCGTTGGCAGCCATGCTGGTACGTCTCCCCCTCAGGGCACGTCTTGCGGACGTTGCGGTGGTGCGATCGGTGCGGCGGATCGGCCGCCGGACGGGGCGGACCGGGCGGACCGGGCCCGTCCGGTCCGCCGGTGCGGCGGCCTCAGCCCGCGGCCACGGCGCGCAGCCGGTCCACGACGTCCGCCCGCAGGTCGGCGGGGCCCACGACCACCACGTCCGGCCCGAACTCGACGAGCCAGGCGTCGAGCCCGTGCCCGTACGGGATCTCCAGCTCGTCCCAGCCGTCCCCGCCCTCGCGCACGGCGGTGGCCTTGGCCCGCAGCGGGTACCCGGCGCCGCTGCGCAGCCGGATCAGCGCGGAGCGGTCCGCGCTCTCCCCGGCCCAGCTCGCCACGGTCTCCCGCACGGTGACCACGTCCGGCACCTCGGCGGTGTACCCGGCCGACCGGGACTTGACCTTGCCGGTGATCCGGGAGAGCCGGAACACGCGCTCCGCCCCGCGGTCGCGGTCGTATCCGGCCAGGTACCAGTGGCCGCGCCAGCACTCCAGCGCCCACGGCTCCACCTGCCGGGTCTCGGGGCGCGCGGCGGTGGACTTGCGGTAGTCGAAGACCACCGGCCGGCGGTCGCGGCAGGCCAGCATCAGCGGCTCGAAAGCCGCCTCGTGGACCGGGATGCGCGGCTCGATGGCACTGTGCTGGCCCTCGTACGGGTCCCCCGCCTCGGGCATCCCGCCCGCGCGCAGCTTCTGCAGGGCGCCGCTGGCCGCTCCGGCGAGGCGCGCCTGCTGCCAGACCTTCGCCGCGAGCCCCAGGGCCGCGGCCTCCTCGGCGTCGAGGGAGACGGGCGGCAGCCGGTTGCTGTCGCGGCGGGCGAGGTAGCCGGTCTCGCCCTCCAGGTTCTCCACCGTCTCGATGACCAGGCCGAGTTCACGCAGATCGTCCTTGTCCCGCTCGAACATGCGGTTGAACGACTCGTCGTTGCCGGCTTCCATGTACGCCTCGATGGAACCGCGCAGCTCGCGCTTGCTGAGCGGCCGGCGGGTCCCCAGCAGACACAGCGCCAGATTCATCAGCCGCTCGGCCTTGGCAATCGCCATCGACGCCCTTCCGCCCTTCTCCGCCCACACGTTGCACCCACGGCACGCAGGACACGCCCCGTGACCGCTGACCGTACCGCCCCGGCGGGCCCCGGCAAAAGTGAGGGCCCCCGCCTGACGGCGGGGGCCCTCGCTACCGATCGGAGGTCGTCGGATCAGACGCCCATCAGGTCGCAGACGAAGATCAGCGTCTCGCCCGGCTTGATCGCGGGGGTCGGGCTGTTGTCGCCGTACGCCAGGTGCGCCGGGATGACCAGCTTGCGCCGGCCGCCGACCTTCATGCCCTGGACGCCCTGGTCCCAGCCGGAGATGACCTGACCGATGCCCAGGATGAACTGCAGCGGGGCGCCACGGTTCCAGGAGGCGTCGAACTCCTCACCGGTGGAATAGGACACGCCCACGTAGTGGACGGAGACCTTCTTGCCGGCCTCGGCCACCGGTCCGTCGCCCTCCCAGATGTCCTCGATGACCAGGTCGGTCGGGACCGGGAAGTCCGGGAAGTCGATCTCGGGCTTTTCGAGCTGGTTGCTCACGGAACTGCTCCTCAGAACTGAATCAGGTCAACCCGGACAGTCTTACATCACGGCGAGGATGTCGAGGCTGAAGACCAGCGTCGAGTTAGCCGGGATGGTGCCCGTCTCCTTGTCGCCGAAGCCCTGGTCCGGCGGGATGACCAGGAGGATCCGGCTGCCGACCTTCTTGCCGGTCAGGCCCTCCTTGAGCCCCTTGACCGAGAGCTGGTCCATCGGCCAGGTCACCGTCTGGTCCGTGGCGTACGTGCTTTCGAAGGTCTTGTCGTCCTTCCACGTCTTGCCGTTGAACTTGACCACGACGCTGTCGGTGTCCTTGACGGCCGGGCCGTCACCCTCCAGCACGTAGTTCGAGACCAGCTTCGCCGGCGGCGCCACGTCCTTCGGAACGGTCACGGAGACTTCCTTGCCGTCCGTGTTCGTACCGATCTTCGGCAGGTCCTTGTCGTCCTGCGCGACCTCCTTGCCCTTGGCCGAGGCCGGGACCGAGGTGCCCTTGACGATGTCCACCACGAAGACCAGCGTGGCGTTCGGCTTGATCTTGTCGCCGGAGCCCTTCTCCCCGTAACCGAGGTCCGGCGGGATCACCAGCTCCAGGCGGCTGCCGACCTTCTTGCCCTCAAGGCCTTGGTCCCAGCCCTTGATGACCATTCCGGCACCGATGGTCACCTCGAACGGCTTGCCCTTGCCGAAGCTCTGGTCGAACGGCTCCTTGCCGTCCCAGACCTGACCGAGGTAGTTGACCTGGGCGACATCGCCCTTCTTCAGCACCGGGCCGTCGCCCTCGCTGACGGTCACGACCTTCAGTTCCTTCGGCGGGTCCCCCTTGCCCTTCGACAGGGTCGGGGTCTCACCGAACTTGGCACCCTTCGTGATCGCGGGCGCCCCGTTCTTCATCTCGGCAGAATCGGAGCCGCTGTCGCCACACGCTGCTGTCGACAGCAGCAGAAGGGGTACGACAAGCAGGCCGGCAAGTCGGCGCACGTGTTCCTCAGATCTCAGACGGCGGTGCGGTCGACGCCACTCTAAGGCGTGGGCCGGGCCCCGTACGAGATCCGTACGGGGCCCGGCCCAAGATCAGCGGGATCTCACATCCCCGCGATCAACTTCTCCACCCGGTCGTCCACCGACCGGAACGGGTCCTTGCACAGCACGGTCCGCTGCGCCTGGTCGTTCAGCTTCAGGTGCACCCAGTCGACCGTGAAGTCCCGCCGCTGCTCCTGCGCCCGGCGGATGAAATCGCCGCGCAGCCGCGCCCGCGTCGTCTGCGGGGGCACCGACTTGCCCTCGAAGATCTTGAGGTCGTTGCAGATCCGCGCCGCCTGCCCCTTGCGCTCCAGCAGGTAGTACAGCCCGCGCCGGCGGTGGATGTCGTGGTACGCGAGGTCTATCTGGGCCACCCGCGGGTTCGACATGGTCATGCCGTGCTTGGCACGGTACCGCTCGATCAGCTGGTACTTCATGACCCAATCGATCTCGGTCCCGATCCGGTCCAGGTCCTCCGCGTCGATCGCGTCGAGCGTGCGGCCCCACAGCTCCAGCACCTGGTCCACGGTGCCGGTACGGATCCCGCGCCGCTCGGCGAAGTCCACGGCCTTGTCGTAGTACTCCCGCTGGATCTCCAGCGCCGAGGCCTCGCGCCCGCTCGCCAGCCGCACCTTGCGCTGACCCGTGATGTCGTGGCTGACCTCGCGGATCGCCCGGATCGGGTTCTCCAGGGTCAGGTCCCGCATCACCGTGCCCGCCTCGATCATGCGCAGCACCAGGTCGGTGGCCCCGACCTTGAGCAGCATGGTCGTCTCGGACATGTTCGAGTCCCCGACGATCACGTGCAGGCGGCGGTAGCGCTCCGCGTCCGCGTGCGGCTCGTCCCGGGTGTTGATGATCGGCCGCGACCGGGTCGTCGCCGAACTGACACCCTCCCAGATGTGCTCGGCCCGCTGGCTCACGCAGTAGACCGCACCCCGGGGGGTCTGCAGCACCTTGCCCGCACCACAGATCAGCTGACGCGTGACCAGGAACGGAATGAGGATGTCCGCCAAGCGGGAGAATTCCCCGTGCCGGGCCACCAGATAGTTCTCGTGGCAACCGTACGAGTTGCCCGCCGAGTCGGTGTTGTTCTTGAAGAGATAGACGTCGCCCGCGATTCCCTCCTCGTGCAGGCGGCGTTCGGCGTCGACGAGCAGACCTTCGAGAATGCGCTCGCCCGCCTTGTCGTGCGTGACGAGTTCCGTCACGTTGTCGCATTCGGGAGTTGCATATTCCGGATGCGAACCCACGTCGAGGTACAGGCGGGCGCCGTTCCGCAGGAAGACATTGCTGCTGCGGCCCCATGACACAACACGGCGGAAGAGGTAGCGCGCCACTTCGTCAGGAGACAGTCGGCGCTGTCCCCTGAACGTGCACGTGACGCCGTACTCGTTCTCCAGCCCGAAAATGCGGCGGTCCATGACTGAACATTACGCCTTCCGCACTGTTCTGAAACCGGGTTCGTGAACGCCGTTTCGATCAGTTCCCGACGAACCGCTCCGCCGGACCCTCCACCGCGCCCCCGCCCGCACCCCCGTCCACGTCCCCGTCCGCACCCGCGGCCCCACCCGCCGCGGGGCCCGCAGCAGAGCCCGACACCGTACGGGCCCGGCCCGGAGCCGCCAGCACCCGCTGAGTGACCGTCAGCACCAGCAGCGCCGCGGCCCCCGCGACACTCGCCACGGCAAACCCGCTCGCCGTACCCCCCAGTTCCACCGCCGGGCCCGCCGCTGCCGTACCGATCGCCGCACCCACCCCGAAGAACGTCACCAGCCACGAGAACGCCTCCGTCACCGTCCCCGCCGGCGCGTGCCGGTCCACCACGATGAACGCACACGCCAGCGCCGGCGCCAGGAACACACCCGCCAGCGCCGCCAGCCCCGCCATCGCCACCGGACCCGGGACCAGCATCAGCGGCAGATAGCAGACCGCCAGCAGCGCCACCAGCAGCCGCAGCCGCCGCTCCGGCGCCCCCGCCCACTGCCGCGCCCCGTACGTCACCCCGCCGGCCAGCGCCCCCAGACCCAGCGCCGCCATCAGCCAGCCGTACACCGCCTGGTTCCCGTGATCATCCGCATACGCCACACCCGCCACCGTGATCGAACCCAGCGCCCCGCCCACGAAGAAGAACGAACCCAGCAGCGCCAGCAGCCCCGGCGAACGCAGCGCGCCCAGCCAGTGCGCCTCCCGCGGCTCCGAACGCCACGTCCGCGACGGCTCCGACACCACCACCGACAGCGCCCCCAGCACACCGATGGCATTGATCACCAACAGCGCGGCCGCCGGATCCCACAGCGCCACGAACAGCGTCACCAGCAGCGGACCGACCGTGAACATGACCTCCTGCGCCACCGCGTCCATCGCGTACGCGGCGTGCACCCGCTCCTCCCTGCCGCCGAGCACACCCGGCCACAGCGCCCGCAGCCCGCCCTCCAGCGGAGGAGTGAACAGCCCCGCCACCACCACGGCCCCGTACGCCGCCCACGCCGACCCGGTACCCGCCACCGCCAGCCACACCATGCCCAGCGCCGACACCACCGCCGCCGGCAACTGCACCCGCGGCTGCCCGAACAGGTCCACGGCCCGCCCCAGCAACGGCTGCCCCACCGCGTTCGCCAGCCCGTACACCGCCGCCAGCGCGCCCGCCAGGCTGTAGCTGCCGCCCTCCGCCCGGGTGAACAGCACGATCGCGATCGGCCCGGTACCGTTCGGCAGCCGGCCCACCAGCGTGCCCACCAGCAGCCTCGCGGCGTGCCGGGTCCTGAGCAGCTCCGCGTATCCCGCGGCCATGACGGCCCCCTTCTGCCCGGATCCAGCCGGGGTAATACGTATAACGTGACCCGTCATACGTACCATGTCCCCACCACAGGGGTCCACCCGAACAACGCCACCAGGAGCACCGTGTGACGAGACCCACCAGCCGCGACGTGGCCACCGCCGCCGGAGTCTCACAAGCCACCGTCTCCCTCGTCCTCGGCGACAAATGGCGCGGCCGCGTCTCCGAACGCACCGCCGCCCACGTCCGCCACACCGCCACCACCCTCGGCTACCGCCCCAACCTCGCCGCCCGCAACCTCCGCCTCGGCTCCACCCGCACCGCCCTCCTCGTCGTCCCCGCCCTCACCAACGAGTTCTTCGCCCGCGTCTACACCGGCGCCGCCCGCATCGCCGCCGAACACGGCTTCGGCGTCGTCCTCTACCCCTCCCCCGACGGCACCGGCCCCGCCCGAGACCCCTTCCCCTCCGCCAGCACCGCCCTCGACGGCGTCATCGCCTCCTCCATGGCCGCCCACGCCCTCGACGCCATCGGCGGCGACACCGAACTCCCCCTCGTCATGCTCGACAGCGACCCCACCGCCACCCGCGCCAGCGCCCACGTCAACCTCGCCATGGCCGACGGCATGCGACAGATCACCGAACACCTCCTCACCCTCGGCCACCGCCGCATCCTCCACCTCGCCTCCGCCGTCGACTCCTGGACCTTCGACGTCCGCGCCCACGCCCTCGCCGCCCTCCTCCCGCCCCACGCCGAGCTGCGCACCGTACGAGCCCCCCTCACCGTCACCGGGGCCCGCACGGCCATGGAAACCGCCCTCGCAGCCCCCGGAACCCGCCCCACCGCCGTCGTCTGCGACGACGACATCCTCGCCGCCGGCACCTGCAAAGCCGCCCGGCGCCTGGGCCTGCGCATCCCCGAGGACCTCTCCGTCACCGGCTTCGACGACCTCGCCCTCGCCACCGCCGTCGAACCCGAACTCACCACCGTCCACCTCCCCGCCGAACGCGTCGGCGAACAAGGCATGACCGCCCTCCTCGCCGTCCTCGACGGCACCCCCTGGAGCGCCCCCGACCTCCCGGTCGACCTCGTCGTCCGCGCCTCCACCGGCCCGGCCCCCGCCTGACAACACGAAAGCGCCCCCGGCCCGAAGGCCGGGGGCGCTCTTCACACGGGGATCCCTACTCGGAATCGTCCTCGGGAGCCTCGTCGTTCGACACGGCGTCCGCCTGCACCGCCGCCGTCACGTCCGCCTCCAGCAGCCGCGACAACTGCCGCCCCCGGATCCGCTTGAACTTCCGCTGCTGGGCCCGCGTACGGTCCAGCACCGCGACCTCCAGCCGCTCGGCCGGAATCGTCTTGTCCGCACCGTTCGCCTGGCTCGACAGCGCCTGCACCGCCAGCTTCACCGCCTCCGCCAGCGTCATCCCGTCCCGGTGCCGCTGATCCAGGTACGTACTGATCTGCTCGGCATTGCCACCGACCGCGACCGAACCGTGCTCGTCCACGATCGAACCGTCGTGCGGCAGCCGGTAGATCTGGTCACCCGCCGCCGTCGCACCGACCTCGGCCACGACCAGCTCCACCTCGTACGGCTTCTCACCGGCCGACGAGAAGATCGTGCCCAACGTCTGCGCGTAGACGTTCGCCAGCCCACGGGCCGTCACATCGTCACGGTCGTAGGTGTATCCGCGCAGATCGGCATAGCGCACGCCACCGATCCGCAGGTTCTCGTACTCGTTGTACTTGCCGGCGGCCGCGAAGCCGATCCGGTCGTAGATCTCGCTGAACTTGTGCAGCGCGCGCGACGGGTTCTCACCCACGAACACGATGCCGTCGGCGTACTGCAGCACGACAAGGCTGCGACCGCGGGCGATGCCCTTGCGGGCGTATTCCGCCCGGTCGGCCATGGCCTGCTGGGGTGACACATAGAACGGAGTCGACACCGGTTGTCCGTCCCTTTCTTCTGGGCGACGAGAGGAGTGGTCAGAGCAGGGCGGCGCGCGGGCCGTCGGGCTGCTCCAGCCGGCGGTTGGTGACGGTACGGGCGAGCTCCTGCGACTCCTCGTCCGTCAGCCTGCGGAAGCCCTCGTCGGTGATGACCGTGACGATCGGGTAGATGTGGCGGTACAGGTCCGGACCGCCCGTCGCCGAGTCGTCATCGGCGGCGTCGTACAGCGCCTGCACGACCAGGGTGGTGGCCTGCTCCTCCGTCAGGTCGGGGCGGAACAGCTTCTTCATCGAGCCCCGGGCGAAGATCGAACCGGACCCCGTCGCGGCATAACCGTGCTCCTCGGAGCGGCCGCCGGTCACGTCGTAGGAGAAGATCCGGCCCTTCTCCTTGGCCTCGTCGTACCCCGCGAACAGCGGAACGACCGCCAGCCCCTGCATCGCCATGCCCAGATTGCTCCGGATCATGGTGGAGAGCCGGTTGGCCTTGCCCTCCAGGCTGAGGGTCGTCCCCTCCACCTTCTCGAAGTGCTCCAGCTCCAACTGGAACAGCTTGACCATCTCCACGGCCAGACCGGCCGTACCGGCGATGCCCACCGCGGAGTACTCGTCGGCCGGGAACACCTTCTCGATGTCCCGCTGCGCGATCATGTTCCCCATGGTCGCGCGCCGGTCACCGGCCAGCACGACCCCGCCGGGGAAGGTGGCCGCGACGATGGTCGTCCCGTGCGGCGCCTCGACGACGCCCTCGGGCAGCTTCCGGTTGCCCGGCAGCATCTCGGGCGAGTGCGCCCCGAGGAAGTCCATGAACGAAGACGAACCCGGCGTCAGGAAGGCTGCCGGTAGACGCCCTGTGCCGCGATTGTTGGCTTCCACAGGTTTCCTTCCACGTAAGCGGCTGCACGCCGTATGACGTCCGGCCGATCCTTGAACTGTCCCAGTGCCGCGTTACAGCTGAAGCACAGTACGCCTCGGACCTTACCCGTCTGATGATCGTGATCCACGTGCTCTGCCGGACCCGCTTGGCAGATGACGCAGACCCCGCCCTGCGCGGCGATCATCTCGTCGCGCTCCGACTCGGTGATGCCGTAGTGCCGCTTGAAGTACGAGGCCCGATTGCGCTGAGCCCGGCATTCTCGGCAATAGCTGGCCCACCCGTCCGAACTCGTCTTGTTGGGCTCCCACTGCGAGTAAGGCTTGACCTCCCCGCACTGGGGGCACCGTTTATGCCCGGACGGCACGGGGATCTTGACCCGTACCGTCCTCCCCTTCGCCTCTTGCCGCTGCTTGTAGTGCTCGGCCTGGCAATCCCGGCAGTACGCCTGCAGACCGTCCCGCATGGCGCGATTACTCGCGAAGGCGTCGCACGACTGAACGCGCTTACATCGCGAGCAGCGCTTCATGCCTTCAGGCACCGTCTTGGCCACCCAACCCCCCATACCTTCGATTCGAAGGCTAAACGGCCCCGACGAGCCTTACTCGCCACCCTTTTGCACGAATGACCTCACGAAATCCTCGGCGTTCTCTTCCAAGACATCGTCAATCTCGTCAAGTACGGAGTCGACGTCGTCGGAGAGCTTTTCCTGGCGCTCCTTGAGGTCGGTCGATTCCTCGACCGCCGCCTCCTCGACCTCCTCGGTCGAGCGAGTCGCCTTCTGCTGTCCGCCGCCGGTGTCCTTGGTCGCCATGTCTACCTCACCCCGCTCGGTTCGCACGCTCATGTCGAGAGACCCCGGGATCGGGATCTCTCAAGATCAGACCCTATGCCGGACCCTACAAGGAGGGTCCGACATCCGTCCCCGCACTTTCACAACATGCGGCTGCTTTCATGATTCCCTGACCGGAGGCTTTTCA
Organism: Streptomyces roseus; assembly: GCF_001044425.1. Taxonomy (GTDB): domain Bacteria; phylum Actinomycetota; class Actinomycetes; order Streptomycetales; family Streptomycetaceae; genus Streptomyces; species Streptomyces roseus. The sequence goes on along the minus strand of NZ_LFML01000053.1, from coordinate 73,758 downwards.
GCCCTCAGTTCCCGCTGAGTACCCGCACCAGGTCCTCCGCCGTGCGGCAGCGGTCCAGGAGCTCCTTCACGTGCTTGCGGGTACCCCGCAGGGGTTCCAGGGTCGGGACCCGCTGGAGGGAGTCGCGGCCCGGGAGGTCGAAGATCACCGAGTCCCACGAGGCCGCGGCCACGTCGTCCGCGTACTGCTCCAGGCACCGGCCCCGGAAGTAGGCCCGGGTGTCCTCCGGCGGCTTGCCCTGGGCCCGCTCCACCGCGGCCTCCTCCACCAGCCGCTTCATCTTGCCGCGGGCCACCAGGCGGTTGTACAGCCCCTTCTCGGGCCGTACGTCCGCGTACTGGAGGTCCACCAGGTGCAGCCGGGCGGCGTCCCAGCCGAGTCCGTCGCGCCTGCGGTAGCCCTCCAGGATCTCTCGCTTGGCGATCCAGTCCAGCTCCCCCGACAGGCTCATCGGGTCGCTCTCCAGCCGGCCCAGCACGTCCTCCCAGCGGACCAGGACGTCCTTGGTCTGCTCGTCCGCGTCCGAGCCGAAACGCTCGTCCACGTACTTCCTGGCCAGCTCGAAGTACTCCATCTGGAGTTGTACGGCGGTCAGGGTGCGCCCGCTGCGCAGCGTGATCAGGTGTTGCAGATCGGGGTCGTGTGAGACCTGGTGCAGGGTCCGGACGGGCTGGTCCACGGCCAGGTCGACGTTGATGAAGGAGTCCTCGATCATGGAGAGGACGAGCGCCGTGGTGCCGAGCTTGAGGTACGTGGAGATCTCGGAGAGGTTGGCGTCGCCGATGATCACGTGCAGGCGGCGGTACTTCTCGGCGTCCGAGTGCGGCTCGTCGCGCGTGTTGATGATGGGCCGCTTGAGCGTGGTCTCCAGGCCGACCTCGACCTCGAAGTAGTCCGCGCGCTGGCTGATCTGGAAGCCGTGCTCGCGGCCGTCCTGACCGATCCCCACGCGTCCGGCGCCGGTGACCACCTGGCGGGAGACGAAGAAGGGGGTCAGGTGGCGCACGATCTCCGAGAAGGGGGTCTCCCGCTTCATCAGGTAGTTCTCGTGCGTGCCGTAGGAGGCGCCCTTGTTGTCGGTGTTGTTCTTGTAGAGGTGGATGGGCTGGGCGCCGGGGAGCTGGGCGGCCCGTACGGCGGCCTCGGCCATGATCCGCTCCCCGGCCTTGTCCCAGAGGACGGCGTCGAGCGGGTTGGTGATCTCCGGGGAGCTGTATTCGGGGTGCGCGTGGTCGACGTAGAGCCGTGCGCCGTTGGTGAGGATGACGTTGGCGAGGCCGATGTCCTCGTCGGTCAGCTGGCTGTTGTCTGCGGCCTCGCGGGCGAGGTCGAAGCCGCGGGCGTCCCGCAGCGGGTTCTCCTCCTCGAAGTCCCAGCGGGCGCGGCGCGCCCGGTGCATCGCCGCCGCGTAGGCGTTGACGATCTGGGACGAGGTGAGCATGGCATTGGCGTTCGGGTGCCCCGGGACGGAGATCCCGTACTCCGTCTCGATTCCCATTACTCGCCGTACGGTCATGCGGCCCTCCTTGCCCGGCGGCGCTCCCGTTCGGGAGCGGCGCTCAAGTACCGCTGGTGCTCCGGTGCGTGTGCGGTGCCCGTCCCCGCACTGCGCGACCGGCGGTACGGAAGAGCCTAGAACCACTCCGCGCCGGTGGGGAGATCATTTCAGTCATTGACTTCACTCCGTCACCGGCTGAAAGCAGTCGGTAAAGCAGTCGGCTGCGGGTGCCCGGGCAGGGCACCCGCAGCCGCCCTGTTCGATCAGAGGTACTGACCGGTGTTCGCCACCGTGTCGATGGAGCGTCCGGTGTCCGCGCCCTGCTTTCCGGTGACGAGTGTGCGGATGAATACGATCCGCTCGCCCTTCTTGCCGGAGATGCGGGCCCAGTCGTCGGGGTTGGTGGTGTTGGGCAGGTCTTCGTTCTCCTTGAACTCGTCCACGCAGGCCTGGAGCAGGTGTGCCACCCGCAGGCCCTTCTGGTTGTGTTCGAGGAAGGCCTTGATCGCCATCTTCTTGGCCCGGTCCACGATGTTCTGGATCATGGCGCCGGAGTTGAAGTCCTTGAAGTAGAGGACTTCCTTGTCGCCGTTGGCGTACGTGACCTCGAGGAAGCGGTTCTCCTCGGTTTCGGCGTACATCTGCTCGACGACGGTCTGGATCATGCTGTGGACGGCGACCTCGGGCGAGCCGGAGTGCTCGGTGAGGTCGTCGGTGTGGAGCGGCAGCGAGGCCTTGAGGTACTTGGCGAAGATGTCCTTCGCCGCTTCGGCGTCGGGGCGCTCGATCTTGATCTTCACGTCGAGCCGGCCGGGGCGCAGGATGGCCGGGTCGATCATGTCCTCGCGGTTGGAGGCGCCGATGACGATGACGTTCTCCAGGCCTTCCACGCCGTCGATCTCGGCGAGCAGCTGGGGGACGATGGTGTTCTCCACGTCCGAGCTGACGCCGGATCCGCGGGTGCGGAAGAGGGATTCCATCTCGTCGAAGAAGACGATGACGGGGGTGCCCTCGCTGGCCTTCTCGCGGGCACGCTGGAAGACGAGGCGGATGTGCCGCTCTGTCTCGCCGACGTACTTGTTGAGGAGTTCGGGGCCCTTGATGTTCAGGAAGTAGGACTTGCCCTGGGCCTGTCCGGTCACTTCGGCGACCTTCTTGGCAAGGGAGTTGGCCACTGCCTTGGCGATGAGCGTCTTGCCGCAGCCGGGGGGGCCGTAGAGCAGGATGCCCTTCGGGGGCCGCAGTTCGTGTTCCTTGAAGAGGTCGGGGTAGAGGTACGGGAGCTCGACCGCGTCGCGGATCAGTTCGATCTGGTCGCCCAGGCCGCCGATCTTGTCGTAGTCGATGTCGGGGACCTCTTCGAGGACCAGGTCCTCGACCTCGCTCTTGGGGACGACCTCGTAGACGTAGCCGGAGCGGGGTTCGAGCAGGAGGGCGTCGCCGGGGCGGATGGTGATGTCCAGGAGCGGCTCGGCGAGCCTCACCACCCTCTCCTCGTCGGTGTGCCCGACCACCAGGGCGCGCTCGCCGTCCTCGAGGATCTCCTTGAGGGTGACGATGTCCCCGGCCCGCTCGAACTCCATGGCCTCGACCACGTTGAGGGCCTCGTTGAGCATGACCTCCTGGCCGCGCCGGAGGTCTTCCGGTTCGACGCTGGGGCTGACGTTCACGCGGAGCTTTCGGCCGCCGGTGAAGATGTCGACGGTGCCGTCTTCGTTGGCCTGAAGGAAGACGCCGAAGCCGGCCGGCGGCTGCGCGAGCCGGTCGACTTCCTCTTTGAGCGCGATGATCTGGTCGCGGGCCTCACGGAGCGTATTTGCCAGTCGCTCGTTTTGCGCGGAGACGCCGGCCAGGTTTGTCTGGAGCTCGACGATCCGCTCTTCGAGAATCCTCGTGTGTCGCGGAGAGTCGGCGAGCTTTCGTCGCAGGACGGCGATTTCCTGCTCGAGATAGGCAACCTGGCCGGCGGGGTCCTCAGACCCTCGCCCCGGCCGGATGCCGCGGTTGATGTCGTCGTCGTGGGCTGCCACGGTCCTCACCTCCTCCAAGGGGAGCTGGACGCTTCCTGACCCTACCTGGGCTGGTGGTGATTGAAACCCCTAGATCACAAAGACGGTAGAGGTGTGTCCGATCTTCACCCTTGCGTACTCCCTCACGCCAAGGAAATACCCACCCATCAACATCGGAAAGCGGCCGGTTGTAAGGTCGAAGTGTTCAACACCCGTCAGGGCCCGCGCGACTTGCCGCGGCTCGTGGCGGAAACGGATCACTGAGCGCAGGGAACGGCAGGAGATATGACCGTGCAGCAGGAGGCTCCCACGGGTGGTGCCGGGCAGGCCGGCGAGCCGCTCGAGGTCTGGATCGACCAGGACCTGTGCACCGGTGACGGCATCTGTGTGCAGTACGCGCCGGAGGTGTTCGAGCTGGACATCGATGGTCTGGCGTATGTGAAGAGCCCTGAGGACGAGCTTCTGGTGGAGGCGGGGGCGACGACTCCGGTTCCTCTGACGCTGTTGCAGGACGTGGTGGACTCGGCGAAGGAGTGCCCGGGTGACTGCATCCACGTAAGGCGCGTTTCGGACAGGGTCGAGGTGTTCGGTCCGGACGCGGAGTGAGGGTTCAAACACTCCCGGCGTCTGAGTTCGTCAGCTCCTGGCGGAATTTTCCGCCGGTCCAGCGCCACTTGGCGAGCTGTTTCACGTCGGGGCTGTAGCGGGGCACCTGGGGTGAGGAATAACCCAGGAGGCTGGCGGTGACGACTCCGTCGCTGATCGTGAGGTCGGCGGCGGTTTGTCGTTTCCCGGCCTCCAGGAGGGTCGCGACGATCCTCGGGGTCGCGCCGGGGGTCCTGTCCTGGGCGAGGACGTAGATCGCGTGGGGCGGGGTGCCGGATCCTGCGTCGCAGCGTACGGCGGCGACGGTCTCGGGGCGGCGGTCGCCGTCGAGGTCGCCCTGTGCGGTGGCCGTGACGGCCGTGGGGAGCCCTTTGCAGTCCAGCGGGTAGGTGACGGCCGCCGGGTCGGGGGCGGTGGCCTGCGGGCCGCTCGCGGGGGCTGCGGTGGTGCCGGTCGGGGCGGCTGCGCGGCCGGTGGCGGAGGCGTCCGGCTGGAGGAGTCCCGCGAGGGCCACGACGGCGGCCATGGCGGTGGCCGTGGCGAGCCAGTGGAGCGGCCCGGCGCCGTGGTGGGACAGGAGTTCCGGCGTCGGCGTCAGCTCTGCGGGGCGGTGCGGCACGCGGGGTGTCTCCTGTGCGGGGGATGACGGGGAGCCAGCATCGTGCCACACCTCACACCGGGGTGGAACGGCCGGGTCCGTGTCGGCTGGGGCCGGTATGGGGGGGGGTGGCTGGTGGGACAACGAAAAGGCGCTGTGGCGCAGTTCCCGGATGGTGCGGGGAACTGCGCCACAGCGCCTTGGTGTTGGGTGGGCCGGGGGGCCTCGCCGGGGTCTAGGCGGAGCGGTCGCTGCCGGGTCCGTCGTAGTCCTCGCCGTAGGCGCCCTTGGCGGGGCGGCGGCGACGCATGGGCGGCTCGACGCCGTCGGCGAGGCGGCGGGCGGTGACGAGGAAGCCGGTGTGGCCGATCATCCGGTGGTCGGGGCGGACGGCGAGGCCTTCCACGTGCCAGTTGCGGATCATCGATTCCCAGGGCTGCGGCTCGGCGAAGCAGCCGATCTCGCGGATGGACTCGACGGTCTTGGAGAGCTGGGTGGTGGTGGCCACGTAGCAGCAGAGGATGCCGCCGGGGACCAGTGCCTTGGAGACGGCCTCCAGGCACTCCCAGGGAGCGAGCATGTCGAGGATCACGCGGTCGACGTCGGTGTCGGACAGGTTGTCCTGGAGGTCGCCGACGGTGAGCTGCCACGCGGGGTGGGGTCCGCCGAAGTAGCGCTCGACGTTGGCGGTGGCGATCTCGGCGAAGTCCGCGCGGCGCTCGTAGCTGTGGAGCATGCCCTGGTCGCCGATGGCGCGCAGCAGGAAGCTGCTGAGGGAGCCGGAGCCCACTCCCGCTTCCACGACGCGGGCGCCGGGGAAGATGTCGGCGAAGGCCAGGATCTGGCCGGCGTCCTTGGGGTAGACCACGGCGGCGCCGCGGGGCATGGACAGGACATAGTCGGGGAGCAGGGGACGCAGCGCGAGGTAGGCGACGTTGCCCGTGGTACGGACGACGCTTCCTTCGGGGGAGCCGATCAGCTCGTCGTGCGGGAAGGAACCCTTGTGGGTGTGGAAATTCTTCCCTGCTTCGAGCGTGAACGTGTAGTGGCGGCCCTTGGGGTCGGTGAGCTGAACCTGGTCCCCGACCTCGAAGGGCCCGCGTCGGCGGGCGGCACCGGTCGGTTCGGACATGTGACCAGTGTATTGGCTTCAGGACTGGGGCCGTGCCATGGCCTTCACGAAGGCCTTCTCGACGTCGAGGGTGGACAGGACGCCGTAGATCTCGCCGGTGGGTTCGAGGACGAGGTATTCGGTGGCGGGGGTGGCGCGGAGGTGGTCGAGGAGTGCCTCGCCGGAGAGTTCGGCGGAGACCTTCATTCCGTCGGTGAGGTCCTGGGCGAGGGTGCTGACGGCGATCCAGGGGCGGCGGTGTTCGGGGACGGAGGCGATGGCGCTCTCGCGGACGAGGGAGAGCGGGTCGCCGTGGGCGTCGACGACGACGATGGCGCGGGCGCCGTGGGCGTTGGCGCGGCGCAGGGCCTCGGAGAGGGGGGTGGCGTTCTCCACGGGGACGGCGCGCCGGGTGAGGGTGCGGGCGCGTAGTTCGGGGAGGTGTTCGCGCAGGCGGGCCATGCGCAGGCTGTTGCCGGCGCCGGTCCAGATGATGGCGGCGAGGATCGCGGCGAGCAGGGCGTCCATGACGGTGTTCATGCCGGTCGACTCGTTGGCGCCGGTGCCGGCGCCGAGAATGCCGGTGTGGGTGATCATCGGGAGTCCGATGAGGACGGTGACGGCGAGGGCGCGGCCGACCCAGGCGGCGGCGACGGTGCCGGTCATGGGTTTGCCGGTGATGCCCCAGATGAGGGCGCGGAGCATGCGGCCGCCGTCGAGGGGGAGGCCGGGGAGCAGGTTGAAGGCGGCGACGAGCAGGTTGGAGATCATCAGGCCGGCGAGGAGGACGCCGGGGACGGTGGCCGGGTCGACGAGTTCCATGCCGAGGTAGAAGGCGCCGGCGAGGAGGAGGGAGAGGAGGGGGCCGACGAAGGCGAGGACGAATTCGCGGCCGGGGGTCTCGGATTCCTTCTCGATCTCGGAGACTCCGCCGAAGAACTGGAGCTGGATGCGGCGCACGGGGAGTTTGAAGCGGAGTGCGGCGACGGTGTGGGCGAGTTCGTGGACGAGGACGGAGGCGTAGAAGGCGACGGCGAAGAAGAGGGAGACGAGGTAGCGGGCGGGGCCGAGGTCGGGCAGGACGCGGTCGAGCTGGTCGCCGAAGACCCAGGTGATGAGGGCGGCGACGAGGAACCAGCTGGGCGAGACGTAGACGGGCACGCCGAAGGGGCGGCCCATGAGGATGCCGCCGCCCGGTCCGGAGCGCTTGTGCGCGCGCTCGCCGGTTTCGTCGGTGTCTGCCACGGCTGTCCTTCGTTCGGTGCTGTCCGGCGGGGTTGCGGCCGGCGGTTCTCTCAGTGTGGTGCAGGTGCACGTTCGGTGCGGGGTGGGGGGTGTGGTGGCGCGGTGTGATGCTCTGATCATGCAGTGCGATGGGGGTCGGCGTCGATGGTATGCGCGTGCCGTCGGCGGCGGGTCGTAGGGTTTTGTCCATGACGACGAGTCCCGGTCCGGTTCCCGGTACAGCCGATGCGGTCGCAGCGCCGCGCGCTGTGGCGCCTTCCTCGCTCTCCCCTTCGCGGGCGAGCGATTTCATGCAGTGCCCGCTGCTGTACCGGTTCCGGGTGATCGACAAGCTGCCGGAGAAGCCGAGTGCGGCGGCGACGCGGGGCACGCTGGTGCACGCGGTGCTGGAGCGGCTTTTCGATCATCCGGCGGTGGAGCGGACGGCGCCGCGGGCGAAGGCGCTGATTCCGGGGCAGTGGAACCGGTTGCTGGAGTCGAAGCCGGAGCTGGTGGAGCTGTTCCCGGAGGCGGATGAGGGGGCGGGGCTGGCGCGGTGGCTGTCGGAGGCCGAGGCGCTGGTGGAGCGGTGGTTCACGCTGGAGGACCCGACGCGGCTGGAGCCGGTGGAGCGGGAGTTCTTCGTGGAGACGGAGCTGGAGTCGGGGCTGCGGCTGCGCGGGATCATCGACCGGGTGGATGTGGCCGCGTCGGGTGAGGTGCGGATCGTCGACTACAAGACGGGCAAGGCGCCGCGGCCGGAGTACGCGGAGGGTGCGCTGTTCCAGATGAAGTTCTACGCGCTGGTGGTGTGGCGGCTGAAGCAGGTCGTGCCGCGTCGGTTGCAGCTGGTGTATCTGGGCAGTGGGGACGTGTTGACGTACGACCCGGTGGTCGCGGATCTGGAGCGGGTGGAGCGCAAGCTGCTGGCGCTGTGGGAGGCGATCAGGGAGGCGACGGAGACGGGTGAGTGGCGGCCGCGGCCGACGAAGCTGTGCGGCTGGTGCGATCACCGGGCGGTGTGTCCGGAGTTCGGCGGGACTCCCCCGGTGTATCCGCTGGTGATCGTGCCGAGGCCCGGGGCGGGGCCCGATTCCGGTTCCGGGGCCGGGTCCGGTTCCGGGGCTGAGCCCGTTGCCGGGTCCGGGTCCGGGGAGTCCTGAGGGGCCGGTCAGGGCAGAATGGGCGGCGTCCGTCGATGTCGCCGTACGAATACGAGGTACCTCACCGTGGCGATCCGCGTCCTACTGGTCGACGACCAGCCGCTGCTGCGCACCGGTTTCCGGATGATCCTGGAGGCCGAACAGGACTTGGCGGTCGTGGGCGAGGCCGGGGACGGTCTGCAGGCCTTGGAGCAGGTGCGGGCGCTGCAGCCCGACGTGGTGCTGATGGACATCCGGATGCCCCGGATGGACGGGGTGGAGGCGACCCGGCAGATCACGGGTCCGGGCCGGGACGGTCCGGCGAAGGTGCTCGTGCTGACCACGTTCGATCTGGACGAGTACGTGGTGGAGGCGCTGCGGGCGGGGGCGAGCGGGTTCCTGCTGAAGGACGCGCCGGCCGTGGAGCTGGTGCAGGCGATCCGGGTGGTGGCGGGCGGCGAGGCGATGCTGGCGCCGAGCATCACGCGGCGGCTGCTGGACAAGTACGCGGGTCATCTGCCGTCGGGTGAGGAGAGCGTGCCGGACACGCTGGGGACGCTGACGGAGCGGGAGGTCGAGGTGCTGAAGCTGGTGGCGCGCGGCCTGTCGAACGCGGAGATCGCGGCGGACCTGTTCGTCAGCGAGACGACGGTGAAGACGCATGTGGGGCACGTGCTGACGAAGCTGGGTCTGCGCGACCGGGTCCAGGCGGCGGTGTACGCGTACGAGAGTGGTCTGGTGCGGCCGGGGGCCGGGGGCTAGGCCGAGGATGCCGGAAGGGGCCGGTGGCCGCGTTGCGCGGCCGCCGGCCCCTTCGCCGTACCGGGTCGGGTCAGCCCTTGCTGATCTCCCAGAAGCGGAAGACGGTGGAGGCGTCCAGGGACCACTGGAGGCCGGTCACGTTCTGGCGGGTGACGGCGTACTGCTTGCTCTGCCAGAGCGGGAGCAGCGGGATGTCGTCGGCGACGAGGTCCTGGAGGCGGTTGTAGTCGGTGTTGGCCGCGGTGCGGTCGGACTTCGCGGAGGTCGACGGGATGATGGTCCCGCTGATCTCCTTGTTGTCGTAGTTGTTGTGGACGACGTTGTCCGGGCCGAAGAACGGCTGGGTGAAGCTGTCGGCGTCGGGGTAGTCGGGGACCCAGCCCTTGACGTACACGCCGTACTTGCCGTCCTGGATGTCCTTCTGGTACTGCGTGAACTCCACCGACTTGACGTCGGCCTCGAAGAGTCCGCTCTCGTTGAGCTGCTTGGCGATGAGCTGGAACTGCTGGTCGGTGGAGGGGCCGTTGCGGGTCGTCGTCGAGTACAGGGTGATCTTCACCTTGTCCTTGATGCCGGCGGCGCGCAGGACGGCTTCGGCCTTCTTCGGCTGCGGGGTGCCGCCGTAGCGGTCGAAGAAGGCGGTGTTGTGGGAGGCGATGCCTGCCGGGACGATCGAGTAGAGGGCGGTCGTGGTGCCGTCGTAGACCTCCTTGACGATCGCTTCGCGGTCGACGAGGTAGGCGATGGCCTTGCGGATGGGGAGCTTTCCGGCGACGGGGTCGTTCATGTTGAAGACGAGGTGCTCGACTTCGGCGCCGGTGCCCTGGACGACCTCGACCTTGTGGTCTCCGGTCTTGGTGGAGGACAGGGCGGCGATGTCCTTGGCGGCGAGGCCGCGGAAGGCGAAGTCGACGTCGCCGCCTTCCAGGACCTTCTTCAGGCCGGCCTGGTCGCCGTTGAAGAACTTGAGGGTGACTCCGGTGTTCTTGGCCTTGGCCTTGCCGCTGTAGTTCTCGTTGACGGAGAAGGCGGCGCTCTTGTCGTTGAAGGAGTCGAGCTTGTAGACGCCGGAGCCGACGGCCTTGTTGTCGGTGCGCAGCTTGTCGGCGGGGTACTCGCTGTGGTCGACGATGGAGCCGGCGCCCGAGGCGATCTTGCTGGGGAAGGTGGCGTCGGAGGTCTTGAGGCGGAAGACGACGGTCTTGTCGTCGGGGGTGTCGATGCCGGCGATCGAGGCGAGCATGACGGCGGGGCCGTTGTCGTCGTTGATCTTCAGGGTGCGCTCGAAGGAGTACTTGACGTCCTTGGAGGTGAGCGGGTGGCCGTTGCTGAACTTCAGGCCGGTGCGCAGGACGCACTTGTAGAGCTTGCTGTCGCCGCCCTCGAAGTTGCAGCTCTGTGCGGCGTCGGGTTCGGGGGTGGTGCCGCCGCCCTTGGGGAAGGCCAGCAGGGACTGGAAGACGTTGTTGAAGAGCAGCCAGGAGCCGGCGTCGTAGCCGGAGGCGGGGTCGGTGGACCGTACCCGGTCGGATATGCCCATGACCACGCCCTTGCCGCCGCCGTCGGCGGTGGGGCTGCCGGTCGAACCGCAACCGCTGAGCAGTGCGGCGGCGGTGGCCGCGCCGAGCGGGGCCGCAAGCCACTGGTTACGTCTCATCACGCGAACGTCCTTCACAGTCAGTCGAACTGTTTCGTTTTTCCGCCGGCCTGCGACACCCGCCGCCGGTTCTGCCGGTACTGCCGGTGTCAGCCGCTGACGCCCCGGCCGAGTTCCCACAGCTGGAGGTCGGAGATGGCGTTGACCGACCACTCCACTCCGGTGATCCCGTCGCGTGCGGCGACGTACTGCTTGCCCTGCCACAGGGGCAGGACGGGCACGTCCTCGGCGACGATGTCCTGCATCTCCGTGATCGCGGGGGCGGCGACGTTGCGGTCGACCGCGCGCCGGGAGTCGGGGATGAGCTTGGTGCGCACCGCGGTGTTGGCGTACGGCGTGCCCAGGAAGTTGTCCTGCTCCAGGAAGGGGGCGAGGAAGTTGTCGGCGTCCGGGTAGTCGGGGAACCAGCCGAGCCCGTAGGCGGCGTAGTCGCCCTTCTTCTGCGCGGGCCGGAAGTCGGACCAGTCGGAGCCCTGGACGGTGATGTCGAAGAGCTGGGTCGAGTTCAGCTGGTTCTTGAGGGTTTCGAACTCGGTGGCGGTGCCGTCGCCGTAGTGGTCCGTGGTGTAGTTCAGCGTCAGCTTGACGGGGGTCTTGATTCCGGCGCTCTTCAGCAGGTCGGCGGCCTTGGCGGTGTTGGCCTCGCCGTACTTGTTGAAGAAGGCGTTGACGTGGCCGGGGACCGAGGAGGGGACCAGGGAGTACAGCGGCTGGGCGGCCTTGCCGTAGACCTTGTCGATGATCGCGTTGCGGTTGACGGCGGCGGCGAGGGCCTGGCGTACGGCCTTGTCCTTGACGCCGGGGGCGTCGGTGTTGAAGCCGATGTAGCGGATTTCCAGGCCGGGCATCGGGACGAGCTTGACGCCCTTGGGCGGCTTCGCGGCGAACTCGGTGATCTGGGCGGGCGACAGGGTGCGGGAGACCATGTGGACGGTTCCGGCGGTGAGGGCCTTGCCCATGGCGGCGGAGTCGTCGAAGGTGCGCAGTTCGACCTTGTCGTTCTGCAGCTTCAAGTCGCCCTTGTAGTTCGGGTTCTTGGTGAAGACGGCGCGGACGAGGTGGTTGTCCTTGACTTCGGCCTTCATCGTGTAGGGGCCGGAGCCGTCGACGGCGAAGCCGTCGCGGAGCTTCTTGGCGTCGTAGTTCTTCTCGCTGACGATGCCGGTGGCGGGGGTGGAGAGTTTGTAGGGGAAGGTCGCGTCCGGGGTCTTCAGGTGGAAGACGACGGTGTCGGCGGACTTCGCCTCGACGGTGTCGAGGGTGGAGAGCAGCGAGGAGGGGCCGTTCTCGTCCTTGATGGCGAGGACGCGGTCGATGGAGTACTTGACGTCCTTGGCCGTGAGGGGCTCGCCGCTCGCGAACTTGAGGCCGGGGCGCAGGGTGCAGCGGTAGCTCTCGTTGCCGGCGTCGGTGAAGCGGCAGTCGGAGGCCGCTTCGGGGACGGGCTGGCCGCCGCCGCGGGGGCTGTGCATGAGCGTCTGGACGGTCTGCCGCAGGACGTTCCAGGCGCCGGCGTCGTACGCGTAGGCGGGGTCGAACGGTGCGGGAGCGTATTCGGCCGCCTCGAACCGGTCGGTGGTGCCGACGACGATCACTCCGGATCCCGCTGCGCCTCCGCTCGTGCTGCCGCAGGCGGCGAGCGTGGGGGTGAGCAGTCCGGCCGCGGCCGTCAGCACCAGGGTCTTGCGGTTCATGCTGGAAGTACTCCCTTGACCGGCACTTGCTCAAAGCGGCGTAAAGGGCACTTCGCGGCGGTCGCCCGTTCAGGGCGGAACGATCGGGCCGGTGTTGTGACGATCGGTCCACGCGGGTCCGGCACATGGGTGTGTGTCCGGGACAGCAGAGGTGCGGCGTAGTGCCCGCGTCGACATTAGTGGTCTGGGAGGGGATGGCTTGAACTGGCAGGACTTGGGGCGTAATCGCACGGTGATGGGCGCGGACTGGCTGTTTATGTGCCGGTCGCCTCAGATTCGGTCAGGAGCTGATCAATCCGGACACAAGGGCAGGTTTCCCGGCCTCTGGACCGGTCCGTCGGAGGGTTGGCGGGTGACAAAGGTCACCCGACTCAACTGCCACGGAAAGGATGGAATTTCAGCCTCCAGGCCATGGAACGGAAGATCCTTCCGTGGGACCTCGGTCACACCGTGATTCCGTTCGGCACTGAGCGTATGCGATCAGTTCAGCGGAGTGATGAGGGAGCGCAGGAACGGAAGGTCCACTTCCTCCAGCGAGCGGACGATCGTGCGGCCCGGGGCGGGCGGGATGACGCCGACGGAGGGCACGGCCACGACCCGGCAGCCGGCCGCCTCGGCGGCGGCCACGCCGGTCGCGGTGTCCTCGATGACGGCGCAGCGCGAGGGGTGGGCGCCGAGGGCGGCGGCGGCGAGCAGGTAGGGGTCGGGGTGCGGCTTCGTACGGGCCACCTCGTCGCCGGCCACGCTGAGCGCGAACCGCTCGGGGCCCAGGGAGCGCAGTACCCGGTCGATGACGCGGCGGTGCGAGGCGGAGACGAGGGCGGTGGGCACGTTGTGCCGGGCCAGCTCGGCCAGCAGCCGCTCGGCGCCGGGCATCATCGGCACCTGGTCGGCGATCCGTGCCTCGAAGCGCTCGTTGAGCAGGACGCTCAGCTCCGAAAGGGTGATGGCGGCGCCGGTGGACTCGATGAGGAAGGCGGCGGAGCGCGTCATCGGCCCGCCGACGACGACGTCGCGCCAGGCCTCCTCCAGGCGGTGGCCGAGCTCGCCGAAGACGTCGACCTCGACCTCCCACCAGAATCCCTCGGTGTCGACGAGGGTGCCGTCCATGTCCAGCAGCACCGCCTGGAGGGCATGCCCGTCGGCCGTACGGGCGACGGACGCGGGAACGGTGCTGGTCATGCGGCACACACCTCTCTCAGGGGACGAGAAGGCCGGCCGCCTCTTCCCCATGGGCATTCCCCGGGGGAACAGGCGACCGGCCTGTATGGGACCGACAAGTGTACGTCGGTCCGCGTCAGCGTGCGTTGAAATACTTCGCTTCGGGGTGGTGGATGACGATCGCGTCGGTGGACTGCTCCGGGTGGAGCTGGAACTCCTCGGAGAGGTGGACGCCGATCCGCTCCGGCCGGAGGAGGTCGGCGATCTTGGCGCGGTCCTCCAGGTCGGGGCAGGCTCCGTAGCCCAGCGAGAAGCGGGCGCCCCGGTACTTCAGGTCGAACATGTCCTCGACGGCCGCCGGGTCCTCGCCGCCGAAGCCGAGCTCGGCCCGGACGCGGGCGTGCCAGTACTCGGCCATGGCCTCGGCGAGCTGTACCGACAGGCCGTGCAGCTCCAGGTACTCGCGGTAGGAGTCGGATTCGAACAGCTTGGCCGTGGCCTCGCCGATCCTCGACCCGACCGTGACCACCTGGAGGCCGACCACGTCGGTCTCGCCGGACTCCTCCGGGCGGAAGAAGTCGGCGAGGCACAGGCGCCGGCCGCGGCGCTGGCGCGGGAAGGTGAAGCGGGTCCGCTCGTTGCCGTCGTCGTCGAGGATGATCAGGTCCTCGCCCTTGGAGACGCAGGGGAAGTACCCGTAGACCACCGCGGCTTCGAGCAGGTTCTCGGTGTGCAGCTTGTCGAGGAGTCCGCGCAGCCGCGGCCGGCCCTCGCTCTCGACGAGCTCCTCGTACGTGGCCCCGCCGGCGCGGGCCTGCTTGAGGCCCCACTGGCCCTTGAACAGCGCGCCCTCGTCGAGCCAGGAGGCGTAGTCCTTGAGCGGGATGCCCTTGACCACGCGGGTGCCCCAGAACGGCGGGGTGGGGACGGGGTTGTCGACGGCGACGTCGGAGCGGCCGCCCTTCTCCTCCGGCTCCTCCACCTGGACGACGGGCGTGTCGCGCTTGGCGACGCGGCGCTGCTTGAGCTCGGGAAGGGAGGCGCCGGGGACCCCTCGCTTGACGGCGATCAGGGCGTCCATCAGGCGCAGGCCCTCGAAGGCGTCGCGGGCGTAGCGGACCTCGCCCTCGTAGATCTCGTGGAGGTCCTGTTCGACGTAGGCGCGGGTGAGGGCGGCGCCGCCGAGGATCACCGGGTAGTCGGCCGCCAGCTTGCGCTGGTTGAGCTCCTCCAGGTTCTCCTTCATGATCACGGTCGACTTCACGAGGAGGCCGGACATGCCGATGACGTCGGCCTTGTGCTCCTGCGCGGCCTCGAGGATCGCGGAGACCGGCTGCTTGATGCCGATGTTGACGACGTTGTAGCCGTTGTTGGTGAGGATGATGTCGACGAGGTTCTTGCCGATGTCGTGGACGTCGCCGCGGACGGTGGCGAGCACGATCGTGCCCTTGCCCTCGTCATCGGTCTTCTCCATGTGCGGTTCGAGGTAGGCGACCGCCGTCTTCATGACCTCGGCGGACTGGAGGACGAACGGCAGCTGCATCTGGCCGGAGCCGAACAGCTCGCCGACGACCTTCATGCCCTCCAGCAGGGTGTCGTTGACGATGTCGAGGGCGGCCCTGGTCTGCAGCGCCTCGTCGAGGTCGGCCTCCAGGCCGTTCTTCTCGCCGTCGATGATGCGGCGCTGGAGCCGCTCGTCGAGCGGGAGCGCCATGAGCTCCTCGGCGCGGCCGGCCTTGAGGGACTTGGTGTTGACGCCCTCGAAGAGGGCCATCAGCTTCTGGAGCGGGTCGTAGTCCTGCGCGCGGCGGTCGTAGATGAGGTCGAGGGCGGTGTTGACCTGCTCCTCGTCGAAGCGCGCGATGGGCAGGATCTTGGAGGCGTGGACGATCGCCGAGTCCAGGCCGGCCTTGACGCACTCGTCGAGGAAGACCGAGTTCAGCAGGACGCGGGCGGCCGGGTTCAGGCCGAAGGAGATGTTGGACAGGCCGAGCGTGGTCTGGACGTCCGGGTGGCGGCGCTTGAGCTCGCGGATCGACTCGATCGTCGCGATGCCGTCCTTGCGGGACTCCTCCTGGCCGGTGCAGATGGTGAAGGTCAGCGTGTCGATGAGGATGTCCGACTCGTTGATGCCCCAGTTGCCGGTCAGGTCGGCGATCAGGCGCTCGGCGATGGCCACCTTGTGCTCGACGGTGCGGGCCTGGCCCTCCTCGTCGATGGTCAGGGCGATCAGCGCGGCGCCGTGCTCGCGGGCGAGCCGGGTGACCTTGGCGAAGCGGGAGTCGGGGCCGTCGCCGTCCTCGTAGTTCACGGAGTTGATGACGGCGCGGCCGCCCAGCTTCTCCAGGCCCGCCTGGATCACGGGAACCTCGGTGGAGTCCAGGACGATCGGCAGCGTCGAGGCCGTGGCGAAGCGGCCGGCGAGCTCCTTCATGTCCGCGACGCCGTCGCGGCCGACGTAGTCCACGCACAGGTCGAGCATGTGCGCGCCCTCGCGGATCTGGTCGCGGGCCATCTCGACGCAGTCGTCCCAGCGGGCGTCGAGCATGGCCTCGCGGAACTTCTTGGAGCCGTTGGCGTTCGTCCGCTCGCCGATCGCCATGTACGCGGTGTCCTGGCGGAACGGGACGGTCTGGTAGAGGGAGGACGCGCCGGGCTCCGGGCGGGGTTCGCGGACGGCCGGGCTGAGCGCGCGGACCCGCTCGACGACCTGGCGCAGGTGCTCGGGCGTGGTGCCGCAGCAGCCGCCGACCAAGGAGAGGCCGTACTCCCGGACGAAGGTCTCCTGGGCGTCGGCGAGCTCGGGTGCGGACAGCGGGTAGTGCGCGCCGTTCTTGCCGAGGACGGGCAGGCCGGCGTTGGGCATGCAGGAGAGCGGGATGCGCGCGTTGCGGGCCAGGTAGCGCAGGTGCTCGCTCATCTCGGCGGGGCCGGTGGCGCAGTTCAGGCCGATCATGTCGATGCCGAGCGGCTCCAGCGCGGTGAGCGCGGCGCCGATCTCGGAACCCAGCAGCATGGTGCCGGTGGTCTCGACGGTGACGGAGCAGATGAGCGGGACAAAGAGGCCGAGGGCCTCCATGGCGCGGCGGGCGCCGATGATGGAGGACTTGGTCTGCAGGAGGTCCTGGGTGGTCTCGACGAGCAGGGCGTCGGCCCCGCCGGAGATCAGGCCCTCGGCGTTGACCTGGTAGGCGTCGCGGATCGTCGCGTAGTCGATGTGGCCGAGGGTGGGCAGCTTGGTGCCGGGGCCCATGGAGCCGAGGACCCAGCGCTGCTGCCCGGTGGCGGCGGTGTATTCGTCGGCGACCTCGCGGGCGATGCGGGCGCCGGACTCCGACAGCTCGAAATTGCGTTCGGGGATGTCGTACTCGGCGAGGGCGGCGAAGTTCGCGCCGAAGGTGTTGGTCTCGACGCAGTCCACGCCCACCGCGAAGTACGCGTCGTGGACGGAGCGCACGATGTCGGGGCGGGTGACGTTCAGCACCTCGTTGCAGCCTTCGAGCTGCTGGAAGTCCTCCATGGAGGGGTCCTGCGCCTGGAGCATCGTTCCCATGGCTCCGTCGGCGACGACCACGCGGGTCGCCAGTGCCTCTCGGAGGGCATCGGCCCGGGTCCGGGTGTCGGCGGGCGGGTTCGGCAACGAGGCCATGGCGGTGCTCCCTGGGATGCGACGGCTGTCGGCTTTGCACCCTCGCTGTGTCAAGGGTGCACGCGGTCAGGGTAACCGCGTGGCACCCGCCCCGGTGGTGCCGTCCCACGTGGCGGACTGCATTCTGTGCGCGGGGGTCTGCCAGGGGTGTCCTGGTCGACGGAGGCCTGAACAGTTGCCCAACCATGCGCGAGGTCGACATGGGCCGATACTGTTCAGCATTGTCGAACTACGTCAGCAGGAGGCTGCGCGATGGCACGGAACATCCAGTCGCTCGAACGAGCCGCTGCGATGCTGCGACTCCTGGCGGGCGGTGAGCGCCGGCTGGGCCTCTCGGACGTGGCCAGCTCCCTGGGCCTGGCCAAGGGCACGGCGCACGGGATCCTGCGCACGCTGCAGGCCGAGGGCTTCGTGGAGCAGGACCCCGCCTCCGGCCGCTACCAGCTGGGCGCGGAGCTGCTGCGCCTGGGCAACAGCTATCTGGACGTGCACGAGCTGCGCGCCCGCGCGCTGGTCTGGACGGACGACCTGGCCCGGGCGAGCGGCGAGAGCGTGTACGTGGGCGTGCTCCACAAGAGCGGGGTGCTGATCATGCACCACGTGTTCCGCCCGGACGACAGCCGCCAGGTGCTGGAGGTGGGGGCCATGCAGCCGCTGCACTCCACGGCCCTGGGCAAGGTGCTGTCCGCGTACGACCCGGTCGCCCATACGGAGGCGCTGGAGGCGGAGCGTGAGGCGTTCACCCCCCGGACGGTCACCGACGGCGCGGGCTTCGAGGAGATCCTCGACCTGACCCGGGCGCGTGGCTGGGCCGCGGACGTCGAGGAGACCTGGGACGGCGTCGCCTCGGTGGCGGCGCCGATCCACGACCGGCGCCGGATGCCGGTGGGCGCGGTGGCGGTGGCGGGGGCCGTGGAGCGGGTGTGTGGGGAGGGCGGGGAGCCCCGTGCGAGCCTCGTGGCGTCGGTGCGGGACTGTGCGCGTGCTGTTTCACGCGATCTCGGCGCGGGCCGGTTCTAGGCCCCCTTCAGGGCATTTTCGGCCACTCTCTGGCCACTTTCTGCCCTCTTTTCGCCATATTCCGGCCATCGAGTGGCCGGGTTTGGCTGATCGTACCTAGTGGTAACGATCCGACACTTTGGCCTGGCCAACCCTTGACGCGTTCTTCACCTGGGATGAAAACTGCCGTTCATCGGTCGGCATTGTCGAACACCTACCGGCAATACGCGTTAGGCTGTGACGAGGCCATGGACCGGTGAAGCACTCACCGAGTGCGCGGACCACCGGACGGGACCCGGTGTCCGCCCACCCCTGGACGTAAGACAAAGGAGTCGCGGGTGTCCAGCTCCGACATCTTCATCGGCGAGACCATCGGTACCGCCCTGCTCACACTGCTCGGTGGTGGCGTCTGCGCCGCCGTGACGCTCAAGAGCTCCAAGGCCAGGAACGCAGGCTGGCTCGCGATCACGTTCGGCTGGGGTTTCGCCGTCCTCATCGCCGCCTACGTCTCCGCACCGCTCTCCGGCGCGCACCTCAACCCGGCGGTCACCGTCGGCCTTGCGATAAAGAACGGCGACTGGAGCGACGTTCCGGTCTACTTCGCCGGCCAGCTCCTCGGCGCCATGCTCGGCGCGGTCCTCATGTGGGTCACCTACTACGGGCAGTTCGCCGCGCACCTCTCGGACCCCGAGCACATCCGTGACGCCAAGCTCGGCCCCGAGGACCCGCACCCGCACGACCAGGCCGGCCCGGTGCTCGGTGTCTTCTCCACCGGCCCCGAGATCCGCAACATCGTCCAGAACCTCGCCACCGAGATCATCGGCACGGCCGTCCTGGTCCTGGCGATCCTGACCCAGGGCCTCCAGGACGACGGCAAGGGCCTCGGCGTCATCGGCGTCCTGATCACCTCCTTCGTCGTCGTCGGCATCGGCCTCTCGCTCGGCGGTCCGACCGGCTACGCCATCAACCCGGTCCGCGACCTCGGCCCGCGCATCGTCCACTCCCTGCTGCCGCTCCCCAACAAGGGCGGCTCCGACTGGGGATACTCCTGGATCCCGGTGGTCGGCCCGCTCGCCGGCGCCGCCCTCGCCGGAGGTCTGTACAACCTCGCGTTCGCCTGATCAGCACCGGCACGTATCGCAAGATCCGCACCGCCCCTGATTCCGCCTACACCGACCTTCCAGGAGCAGCCACATGAGCCACAGCACCGGCCCCTTCATCGCCGCGATCGACCAGGGCACCACCTCTTCCCGCTGCATCGTCTTCGACCGTGACGGCCGCATCGTCGCCGTCGACCAGAAGGAGCACGAGCAGATCTTCCCGAAGCCGGGCTGGGTCGAGCACGACGCCACCGAGATCTGGACCAACGTCCAGGAGGTCGTCGCCGGCGCCATCGCCAAGGCCGAGATCACCGCCGCCGACGTCAAGGCCGTCGGCATCACCAACCAGCGCGAGACCACCGTCCTGTGGGACAAGAACACCGGCCTGCCGGTGCACAACGCGCTGGTCTGGCAGGACACCCGCACCGACGCCCTCTGCAAGGAGCTCGGCCGCAACGTCGGCCAGGACCGCTTCCGCCGCGAGACCGGCCTGCCGCTGGCGAGCTACTTCGCCGGCCCGAAGGCCCGCTGGCTGCTCGACAACGTCGAGGGGCTGCGCGAGCGCGCCGAGGCCGGGGACATCCTCTTCGGCACCATGGACTCCTGGGTCATCTGGAACCTCACCGGCGGCGCCCAGGGCGGCGTGCACGTCACGGACGTCACCAACGCCTCGCGCACCATGCTGATGAACCTGCACACCCTGGAGTGGGACCCGAAGATCGCGGAGTCGATGGAGGTCCCCACCGACATCCTCCCCGAGATCAAGTCCTCCGCCGAGGTCTACGGCCACGTCAAGGAGGGCGTCCTCGCCGGTGTCCCGGTCGCCTCGGCGCTCGGTGACCAGCAGGCCGCCCTCTTCGGCCAGACCTGTTTCGCCGAGGGCGAGGCCAAGTCCACCTACGGCACCGGCACGTTCATGCTGATGAACACCGGCGACAAGGTCATCAACTCCTACAGCGGCCTGCTGACCACGGTCGGCTACAAGATCGGCGACCAGAAGCCGGTCTACGCGCTGGAGGGCTCCATCGCCGTCACCGGCTCGCTCGTCCAGTGGATGCGCGACCAGATGGGCATGATCAAGACCGCTGCCGAGATCGAGACGCTCGCGCTCTCGGTCGAGGACAACGGCGGCGCCTACTTCGTACCGGCCTTCTCCGGCCTGTTCGCCCCGTACTGGCGCTCCGACGCCCGCGGCGTGATCGCCGGCCTCACCCGGTACGTCACCAAGGCGCACATCGCCCGTGCCGTCCTGGAGGCCACCGCCTGGCAGACCCGCGAGATCACCGACGCCATGACCAAGGACTCGGGCGTCGAGCTCGCGGCCCTCAAGGTCGACGGCGGCATGACCTCCAACAACCTGCTGATGCAGACCCTCTCCGACTTCGTGGACGCCCCCGTGGTCCGTCCGATGGTCGCGGAGACCACCTGCCTCGGCGCCGCCTACGCCGCCGGCCTGGCCGTCGGCTTCTGGCCCGACACCGACGCCCTGCGCGCCAACTGGCGCCGCGCGGCGGAGTGGACCCCGCGGATGCCCGCCGAACAGCGGGACCGCGAGTACAAGAACTGGCTCAAGGCCGTCGAGCGGTCCATGGGCTGGATCGACGACGAAGACGCCAGCTGACGCACCAGCTGAGTCAATCGACGAGGAGCTAAGAGATATGAGCACCCTGCAGAGCGTCCCCGCCCTGGGTACGCACCCGACCGCCGGCTCGAACGCGAGCCGCGCCGAGACCCGTGAGCAGCTGGCGAAGGCCACGTACGACCTGCTGGTCATCGGCGGTGGAATCCTGGGCACCTCGGTGGCCTGGCACGCCGCGCAGTCGGGTCTGCGGGTGGCCATGGTGGACGCCGGCGACTTCGCCGGCGCCACCTCCTCCGCCTCCTCCAAGCTCGTCCACGGCGGTCTGCGCTACCTGCAGACCGGCGCGGTCAAGCTGGTCGCCGAGAACCACCACGAGCGCCGGGTGCTGGCCAAGGACGTGGCCCCGCACCTGGTCAACCCGCTCACCTTCTACCTGCCGGTCTACAAGGGCGGACCGGTCGGTGCGGCCAAGCTGGGCGCGGGCGTCTTCGCCTACTCCGCCCTCTCGGCCTTCGGCGACGGCATGGGCAAGGTCATATCCCCCGCCCGTGCCGCCGCCGACAACCCGGGTCTGAAGACGGACAACCTCAAGGCCGTCGCGGTCTACTACGACCACCAGATGAACGACTCCCGCGTCGCCGTCATGACGGTCCGCGCAGCTGTCGAGTCGGGCGCCGTCGTCCTCAACCACGCCGAGGTCACCGGCCTGCGCATGACGCGCGGCCGGGTCAGCGGCGCCGAGCTCAAGGACCGCCTCGACGGCACCGAGTTCGGCGTCGACGCGCGCGTCGTGCTCAACGCCACCGGCCCGTGGGTGGACCACCTGCGGCGCATGGAAGACAAGCACTCGATGCCGTCGATCCGCCTCTCCAAGGGCGCGCACATCGTCATGAAGCGCAAGTCGCCGTGGAAGGCCGCCATGGCCACCCCGATCGACAAGTACCGCATCACCTTCGCCCTCCCGTGGGAGGACCAGCTGCTGCTCGGCACCACCGACGAGGTGTACGAGGGCGACCCGGCGGACGTGCGCGCCACCGAGGCCGACATCCAGCAGATCCTCGACGAGGCGGCCTTCTCGGTGAAGGACGCCGACCTGGACCGCTCGCTGATGACGTACGCCTTCGCCGGCCTGCGGGTGCTGCCCGGCGGCCCCGGCGGCGTCGAGAAGGCCAAGCGCGAGACCGTCGTCTCCGAGGGCGCCGGCGGCATGCTGTCGGTGGCCGGCGGCAAGTGGACGACGTACCGGCACATCGGCCGCGTGGTCATGGACAAGCTGGCCAAGCTGCCCGGCAGCCCGCTCACCGACGACATGGAGCCGGTGAAGTCGCTCGTGCGCCGGGTGCCGCTGCCCGGTGTCGCCAACCCGAACGCCGTCGCGCACCGCCTGCTGGTGGACCACGAGCCCGGCACGCGGATGGACCCGCTCACCGCCCGCCACCTGGCCTCCCACTACGGCTCGCTGGCCTTCGACATCGCGCGCCTGGCGAACGAGGACCCGGCGCTCGCCGAGCGGATCCACCCGGACGGCCCGGAGATCTGGGCGCAGGTCGCCTACGCCCGTGACAACGAGTGGGCCGAGACGGTCGACGACGTGCTGCGCCGCCGTACCACGGTGACGGTCCGCGGCCTGGACGACGACTCCGTGCGCGCGCGGGTCCAGGAGATGCTGGGCCGCAAGGCATAGCTCGTACGCAGGTGGGGAAGAGGGGCGGTTCCGAGGGGAACCGCCCCTCCGTTCGTGGGCTGTGGCCGGTGTCCCTCCAAGGCATAGGCTGAGCCACGTACACAAGGGAACTTCGGAAGGAGACCTGGGTGATCGAGCTTGAGGGCGTGCCCGAGCTGATCGACCCGGTCATGGTGGCCGCGTTCGAGGGCTGGAACGACGCGGGTGACGCGGCCTCCGGTGCGGTCGCGCACCTGGACCGGGAGTGGAAGGGCGAGGTCTTCGCTGCGCTGGACGCCGAGGACTACTACGACTTCCAGGTCAACCGGCCGACGGTGTGGCTGGACAACGGGGTACGGAAGATCACGTGGCCGACGACGAGGCTGTCGGTGGTGCGGATCGGCGGTACGAAACCGCGCGACCTCGTACTCGTGCGGGGCATCGAACCGTCCATGCGGTGGCGGTCGTTCTGCAACGAGATCCTGGGCTTCGCGCACGAGTTGGGCGTGGAGATGGTCGTGATCCTGGGCGCCCTGCTCGGGGACACCCCGCACACCCGGCCGGTGCCGGTCAGCGGGGTCACCTCGGACGCGGACCTGGCACGGACGATGGATCTGGAGGAGACCAAGTACGAGGGGCCCACGGGGATCGTGGGCATCCTGCAGGAGGCCTGTACGCACGCGGGCGTGCCGGCGGTGTCCCTGTGGGCGGCGGTGCCGCACTACGTCTCCCAGCCGCCGAACCCGAAGGCGACGCTGGCCCTGCTGAACCGGCTGGAGGATCTGATCGACATCCGGATCCCCCTGGGTGAACTCCCGGAGGACGCGCGGGCGTGGCAGCTCGGCGTGGACCAACTGGCCGCGGAGGACAGCGAGGTGGCGGAGTACGTCCAGACGCTGGAGGAGGCGCGGGACACGGCCGACCTGCCGGAGGCCTCGGGCGACGCCATCGCCCGGGAGTTCGAGCGGTACCTGCGCCGCCGCGACCCGGCGGCCCCCTCGGCCGAGCCGGGCGACGGTTCGTACCTGCGGGACACCTCCAGCGGCCTGACCCGCCCGCCGAAGCGCAAGCCGGACCCCGAGCCGGGGCCCGACGCCGAGCCGGGCGAGGACGACACCCCGCAGGCCTAGGCACACAGCCTAGCCGAAACCGCCGATGCCCCCCGACCCGGACGGTCGGGGGGCATCGGCGGTTTCGGCCGCGGCGCCTTGCGGGGCCACGCCCGGGAGGCGCCTTACAGGGCCACGCCCAGGAGGGCGTCGACCGTGCGCGAGACCAGGCCGGGCGCGGACTCGTCGTCCCCGTCGGAGGCGTTCTGGGCCTCCACCCAGCGGTCCACGGCCGCGAGCGCGGCAGGGGCGTCCAGGTCGTTCGCCAGGGCCTCGCGGACCTCTTCCACGAGGGCGTCGGCCGGCAGGCCGTCGGGGCGGGAGACGGCCGCGCGCCAGCGCTCCAGGCGGGCCACCGCCTGTTCCAGGACCTCGTCCGTCCACTCCCAGTCGGCCCGGTAGTGGTGCGAGAGCAGCGCGAGGCGGATCGCCGCCGGGTCCACCCCGGCGCGGCGCAGCGCGGAGACGAAGACCAGGTTGCCCTTCGACTTCGACATCTTCTCGCCGTGCAGCGCGACCATGCCCGCGTGCACGTACGCCTTGGCCATCGGGAACTCGCCGGTCAGCGCCTGCGCGTGCGAGGCGCCCATCTCGTGGTGGGGGAAGACCAGGTCGGAGCCGCCGCCCTGGATGTCGAAGCCCATGCCGAGGTGGTCCAGGGCGATGGCGACGCACTCGATGTGCCAGCCGGGCCGGCCGCGGCCCAGCGAGCCGCCGTCCCAGCTCGGCTCGCCCGGTCGGGCCGCCATCCACAGCATCGGGTCCAGCGGGTTCTTCTTGCCCGGGCGCTCCGGGTCGCCGCCGCGCTCCGCGGACAGCAGCCGCATCGCCTCGGCGTCGAGGTGGGAGACGCTGCCGAAGTGGGCGTCGGACTCCACCGAGAAGTAGATGTCGCCCTCCAGCTCGTACGCGGCGCCGGCGTCGCGCAGCCGCTCCACGAGCGGCACGATGCCCGGTATGGCCTCGACGGCGCCGATGTAGTGCTGCGGGGGCAGCATCCGCAGGGCGGTCATGTCCTCGCGGAAGAGGGCGGTCTCGCGCTCGGCGAGCTCGGTCCAGTCCTGGCCGTCGCGCAGCGCCCGCTCCAGGAGCGGATCGTCGACGTCCGTCACGTTCTGGACGTAGTGGACCTGCCGCTTGGTGTCGAGCCACACGCGCTGTACGAGGTCGAACGCGTTGTAGGTCGCCGCGTGACCGATGTGGGTCGCGTCGTACGGGGTGATGCCGCAGACGTAGATACGGGCGACGGGACCGGGGGCGAGGGTGATCGTCCCCTGGGTCGCGGTGTCGTGGATCTTGAGGTCGCGGCCCTTGCCAGGAAGGGCGGGGACCTCGGAAGCGGGCCAGGCATGCATGGGTCGAGCCTAACCGGACGCGTGTTCCGAAAACGAACCGGACCTGCACTGTTGGCCTGATCGGCGCTCTTGCGGTCCGGCTCGTTGTGTGCCTGGCCGGGCTGCGCCCGGCCAGGCCTGTTCAGACCGGCGGCCAGGGGATGGCCGGCCACTGCCCGGACGGCCGCGGGTGCACCCCGGTGCGCAGCAGATCGGCCACCCGGGCCCGTACGGCGGCCAGCTCGACCGCGGTGATCAGTTCGGCCAGCCGGGTGGCCAGCGGCTCCCCGTCGGCCAGGCCGGCCGCGAGGGCGGTGAGCACCTCGCGTGCCTCGTCGGTCAGCGGTTCGCCGGCCCAGCCCCAGAGCAGAGTGCGCAGCTTGTCCTCGCGGTGGAAGGTCACCCCGTGGTCGATGCCGTAGAGCCGCCCGTCGGGCGCGGGCAGCAGGTGGCCGCCCTTGCGGTCGCCGTTGTTGATCACGGCGTCGAGGACGGCGAGCCGGCGCAGCCGGGGGTCGTCGGCGTGGACGAGCAGCGCGGTGCGGCCCTCCCCGACGTCGGCGAGGGCGACCGGCTTCCAGCCCTCCCCCGCCTCCTCGCCCTCGACGAGGGCCAGCAGGCCGGAGGGCTCTCCGGGCCCCTCGCCGTCGGACCCGTCTCCCGTCTCGGTGTCTCCGGCGTCCTCGGCGTCTGCGTCATCCTCGGCGTCCCGGTCGTCCCCGGACCCGATCCACAGCTGGACCATGCCCTCCCCGTAGGGCCCGTCGCGCAGCACGGTCGGCGGCACCAGGCCCCATCCCGTGGCCTCGGAGACCAGGTAGGCGGCGACCTCGCGCTGGGCCAGGTTCCCGTCGGGGAAGTCCCACAGCGGGCGCTCCCCCTTGACCGGCTTGTACACGCAGTCGGCGCTCAGGTCCCCGTACGCCACCGTGCACAGCAACACGGCGTTGGACGCCTCGCGGATCCTGCCGACGACGGTGAGCTCGCCCCGCGCGAGCAGCTCCTCAAGTTCCCCCGTGACGCTCACGCCTGGCGCCGGTAGCCGTTCTGGCGCGGGCAGACGTGCCCCTCGGGATCGAGCGGGAGACTGCACAGCGGGCACGGCGGCCGGCCCGCGTTGACCACGTCCAGGGCCCGCTTGGCGAACGCCCGGGCCTGGGCGCCGGTGAGGCGGACCCGGAGCATCGGCGGGCCGTTCTCCTCGTCCTGGAGCAGCCGCTCCTCCGCCTCGGCGAGGTCCTCCTCCGAGTCGGCGTCGAGTTCCACGAGCGCCTGCGCCTCGACGATCATCCGCTGTTCCTCGCCGTCCCAGGCCAGGGCCATGGTGCCGACGCGGAACTCCTCGTCGACCGGGACGTCCAGCGGCGCGGTGTCGGCGGCCTCGGCGGGAGCCATGGCCGGGACCGGGGCGTTGCCCCCGGTGCGCCGCACGACCTCGTCCAGCAGCTCGTCCATCCGCTCGGCCAACGCCGCGACCTGGGTCTTCTCCAGGGAGACGCTGGTGACGCGGGGGCCGGACGAGGCCTGCAGGAAGAACGTACGGCGTCCCGGCAGGCCGACCGTGCCCGCCACGAAGCGGTCCGGCGGGTCGTAGAGGAACACCTGACGGGGCACGTCCAGTCTCCAAGTCTCGGTGGCGGGTTGTTTCGGCCCGTCCACCCTACTGCGCGCTTCGATCAGGCCGCGCCCGCGCCGCCTCCGACGACGCCGTTGCCTCCGTCCTCCGTCGCGCTCTCGAAGTCGGCGGTGCCGGCGTCCGGGGCGGGGGCCGGGCGCGGGGCGAGCGAACCGAAGTCCCCCGTGTCGCCGAGCCGGAGCAGGAAGGGGCGCGTCGGCGTGTAGCGGACGGCGGTGACCGAGCAGGGGTCGACGTGGATGCGCTGGAAGAGGTCCAGGTGCATGCCGAGGGCGTCCGCCACAAGGGACTTGATGATGTCCCCGTGCGAGCACATCAGGAAGACGGCGTCGCTCCCGTGCTCCTCCTCGATGCGCGCGTTCCACTCCCGTACGGCGTCCACGGCGCGCGCCTGCATGGCGCGCATCGACTCGCCGCCGGGGAAGGCGGCGGCCGAGGGGTGCTGCTGGACGATCTTCATCAGGGGTTCGTCGGAGAGCTCGGAGAGTTTGCGGTTCGACCAGTCACCGTAGTGGCATTCGCCGATCCGGTCGTCGGTGTGCAGCTCCAGCTCGGGGCGCGCGGCGAGCAGCGGGGCGAGGGTCTCCCGGCAGCGCTGGAGGGGGCTGCTGACGGCGGCGGCCAGCGGTACCGCGGCGAGCCGCCCGGGCAGCGCCGCCGCCTGCTCGGCGCCGCGCTCGTCGAGGGCGACTCCCGGCGTCCATCCGGCGAGCAGCCCGGCGGTGTTGGCGGTGGACCGTCCGTGTCGTACGAGGATCAGCGTGGCCATGACGCAAGCGTAAGCGGTGGCGCTTGCGTGCGGACCGGGGGAGGCCGGGGGAGAATGCCGTCCGTGATAGTCGACTGCGCCATGTACCGCGACGGACGCCGCTCCGCCGCGCCCGACGACCTCTCGGACGCCCTCGACGAGGCACGGGCCAGTGGTGACGCCTTCCTCTGGGTCGGCATGCACGAGCCGACGGAGGAGGAGTTCGAGCACGTCAGCAGGGAGTTCCGGCTGCACAAGCTGGCCGTGGAGGACGCGCTGACCGCGCACCAGCGCCCCAAGCTGGAGGTGTACGACGACTCGCTGTTCGTCGTCCTCAAGCCGGTCATGTACGACGACGACAGCGACACCGTCACCACCGGCGAGCTGATGCTCTTCATCGGCGACTCCTTCGTGGTCACGGTCCGGCACGGCGAGGGGGCCCCGCTGAGCGCGGTGCGCCACCGGCTGGAACACGATCCGGAGGTCCTTCGGCACGGGCCGACGGCGGTGCTGTACGCGGTGTCCGACGCCGTGGTCGACCACTACATCGAGGTCGCCGCCGAACTCCAGGTCGATCTGGAGGAGGTGGAGGCCGACGTCTTCGCACCGCAGGCGACGGACAAGAACACCGCCGCCCGGATCTACGCCTTCAAGCGGCAGGTGCTGGAGTTCCGCCGTGCCACGAACCCGCTGCTCCAGCCGATGGACCGGCTGGCCTTCGGAGACGTGCCCTTCGTGCACGAGCACGCGCAGCCGTTCTTCCGTGACGTCGCCGACCACCTGACCAAGGCGAGCGAGTACATCGAGGGCCTGGACCGGCTGCTGTCGGACGCGCTGTCCGCGCACCTGGCGCAGATGGGCGTCCGGCAGAACGACGACATGCGCAAGATCTCGGCCTGGGCGGCGATGGCGGCCGTGCCGACGATGGTGGCGGGCATCTACGGGATGAACTTCGACCACATGCCGGAGCTCCGGCAGGTCTGGGGCTATCCGGCCGTGGTTGTGGTGATGATCGGCACCTGTCTGGGCCTGCACCGCCTGTTCAAGAGCCGCGGCTGGCTGTAGGGGCTGCCGGGCCGCTCACGCGTACTCGGGCGTGGTCAGCGCCGCGCCGCCCAGCGCGTCGCGCCGCTCCGGCATGCGCAGGCTGATCATCCGGTGCCAGCCGGCGAACCGCTCGTACGCGTACGCCCCGCGGATCCCGGCGGCCAGCGCGGCCGCCTTGGGCGCGGGCCAGCGCAGCAGCCGGCCCATGTGGCCCATGACGGCGAGGCTCACGTCCCGGTAGATGGAGATCTCGGCGAGGGCGCTCTCGCGCAGCACCCGCTGGATGGTCCGGCCGTGCCCTTCGCGGACCAGGCGGAGCAGCTCCTCCTGGCAGTAGGCGAGGTGGTTGTCCTCGTCGTGGCTGATCATGCGGACGGCCTTGCCGACCTCGGGGTGGTCCCCGAACTGCCGCACCAGCATGACCATCTGGTCGGCGGCGCGCTGCTCGGTGACGCGGCTGTGGGCGAGGTAGACGACGATGTCCTGCTCGGTCAGCGGCTCGTCGCGGCGGAGCTTCTCGTGCGCGAGGCCGATGCCGCGCCGCTCCAGCAGCATCGTGTAGTCGGTCTCGGGGGGCACGGGGACAGGAGGCAGCCCGCGCTTGCGCAGCAGGGCGTGGAAGATCCGGCCGTGCTTGTCCTCGTCGGCGCCGTGCCGGGTGATCTTGGGTGCGAGCTCGCGCATGCCGTCGGGCACCAGGGCCGCGATCCGGGCGTTCTCCCAGCCGCCCTGGGACTCGCCGCTGGCCGCGATGGAGCAGAACAGCTGGAACGAGTCGTCGTGGTCGACGATCTCCTGGAACAGGCTGCGGGCAGAGAGCATGCATCGAGTCAACGGCCGATCCGGGGGCCCGGCAACCGAAGGGGTGGACGGCTCGGCCGAATGAACGACGGCGACGGGCGGGGGTACGGGCGTAACCCGCGGGGCGTCGCACGCGTTGTGCCTGTGTCGGCCGTGGCGGGGGAGACCCCCGAGCCCCCCCCACGGCCGCAGAGCATGCGGGGAGCGGTTACGCCAGGCCGGCGCGTTCCATGGCCTCCGTGCCGGCGCGCAGTGCGGTGATCCGCTCGTCCAGGGTGAAACCGGCCGGGGCGAGCGTGAGGGTGGTGACCCCGGCCTCGGCGTAGGCCCGCATCCCGTCGGCGATCCGCTCGACGGAGCCGAGCAGGGTGGTCGAGTCGATCAGCGAGTGCGGGACGGCCGCGGCCGCGCCCGCCTTGTCGCCCGCCAGGTACTTGTCCTGGATCTCGGCGGCTTCCTTCTCGTAGCCCATGCGCTGGGCGAGCTGGTTGTAGAAGTTCTGCTTCCGGCTGCCCATGCCGCCGACGTACAGGGCCGTGTACGGGCGGAACATGTCGGCGAGGCCGGTCACGTCCTCGCCGACGGCCAGCGGGACCGTCGGGCAGACGTCGAAGCCCTCCATGGTCAGTCCGGCCCTCTCGCGACCCGCCCGGATGTGGGTGAGCGCGGTGGCCTCCAGGTGTTCGGCGGCCGGGAAGATGAGCAGGGCGCCGTCGGCGATCTCGCCGGTCTGCTCCAGGTTCTTGGGCCCGATGGCGGCGATGTAGAGCGGGATGTGCTCGCGCTCGGGGTGCACGGTCAGCTTGATCGGCTTGCCGGGGCCGCCGGGCAGCGGCAGGGTCCAGTGCTCGCCGTCGTAGCTGAGGCGCTCGCGGGACATGGCCTTGCGGACGATCTCCACGTACTCGCGGGTGCGGGCGAGCGGCTTGTCGAACTTGACGCCGTACCAGCCCTCGGAGACCTGGGGGCCGGAGACGCCGAGGCCGAGGCGGAAGCGGCCCTTGGTGAGGGAGTCGAGGGTGGCGGCCGTCATCGCGGTCATCGCGGGCTGGCGGGCCGGGATCTGCAGGATCGCGGAGCCTACGTCGATGCGCTCGGTCTGGGCGGCGACCCAGGCGAGCACCGTCGGGGCGTCGGAGCCGTAGGCCTCGGCCGCCCAGCAGACGTCGTAGCCCAGGCGGTCCGCCTCCTGGGCCACGGCCAGGTTGTCGGCGTCCATGCCAGCGCCCCAGTAGCCGAGATTGATGCCGAGCCGCATGTGTCGTCCCCTTACGGTGATGCCGGTTTACCGATCAGTAACGTGGGTCTGCGGGGGACTGTAGCGCGCCAGGGCGTCCCGCGTCAGTGCCCCAGTAGTCTCAGCGGTCATGGAGCACAGGCATCTCGGCCGCACCGGACTGCGCGTCTCCCGGATCGGCCTCGGCACCCTGACCTGGGGCCGTTGCGCGGAGGGCCCGGACGAGTCGGGCGCTGCCGAGCAGTTGAAGACGTTCTGGGAGGCGGGCGGGACGCTCGTGGACACCGCCGACGTGTACGGGGGCGGTGAGGCGGAGTACCTGCTGGGGCAGTTGATCGGCGGGCTGGTCCCGCGCCGGGACCTGGTGATCGCGACGAAGTCGGGCTCGGTGCGGGCCGCCGACCGCCGGGTCGACGGCTCGCGCGGGCACCTGCTCGCCGCGCTCGACGATTCGCTGGCCCGGCTCGGCACCGACCACGTGGACCTGTGGCAGGTCCACGCCTTCGACCCGGCGACCCCGCTGGAGGAGACCCTCCAGGCCCTGGACCTGGCGGTGAGCAGCGGCAGGGCCCGGTACGCGGGGGTGGCGGGCTTCTCCGGCTGGCAGCTGGCGAAGTCGGCGACGTGGCAGCTGGCCGCACCGGGGGTGCGGACGCGGCTGGCGTCGGCGCAGATGGAGTACTCGCTGCTCCAGCGGGGCGTGGAGCGCGAGGTGCTCCCGGCGGCGCTGGACCTGGGGGTCGGGCTGCTCCCGTCCTCCCCGCTGGGGCGGGGGGTCCTGACGGGCAAGTACCGGGACGGCGCGGCCCCGGCCGGCTCCCGGGGGGCCTCGCCGACGATGGGCGGCTTCGTGGAACCGTATCTGGAGGAGACGGCGAGCGGCATCGTGGACGCGGTCGCGACGGCGGCCCAGGGGCTCGCGGTGACCCCGCTCCAGGTGGCACTGGCATGGATCCGGGACCGGCCGGGCGTGGTCGCGCCGATCGTGGGCGCGCGGACGTCCGCGCAGCTCAGCGAGGCGTTGTCGGTGGAGCCGCTTACCCTTCCCGAGGAGATCTGCCGGGCGCTGGACGATGTGTCCGCGCCCGTGCACCGCTACCCCGACCACGACTGGAGCACGCTGTGAGCACGGACCGCCAAGCCGTTTCCCCGAAGGACCCGGCCACCCCCGAGGCGGCCCCCTCCGGGGCGGAGGCGGCGGAGCCGCAGGCCGCCGGCGCCGGAGCGGGCAGCGCGGGGCCGCAGGCGCAGCCCCCGGTGCCGGAAGGGGACGCGGCGCAGGGCGAGGAGGGCGCGGCGGTGCCGGAGTCCGGGTCGGGGGCGGGGCCGGCCCCTGACGGCGGCTCCGACGCGCCGGAGGCCGCGGTCGCAGCGGCTTCCGATGTCGATTCCGACGCGCCGGAGACCGAAGCCGAGGCCGAGGCCGAGGCCGGGGCCGAGCCCGGGGCCGGGGCCGGGGCCGAGTCCGAGGCCGGGGCCGCCGCCGGGGAGGTGGCGCAGCCCGTGGTGAGCGAGGCCGCCGCCGAGCTGGCCGCGCAGAAGGTGGAGCGGGAGCGCATCGCCCGCCGCAAGGCCGAGCGTCAGGCCCCCGTGGAGGCAGGAGCCAAGCTCAGCGGGAAGGCCGCCGATCTGCTGGCCGCCGTACGGGCGGTGGAGAGCGGGGAGAAGCCCTCCCCCGTGTACTTCGACGAGGCGCCCGTCGCTCCGCGGCGGGCGGCGGAGGCTCCCGCGGCCCCCCGCCCCGCCCGGCCCGCCGTCCCCGCCCCGACCGCCGCCGGCGTCGACGGCGTGCGCGCCGTGCTCGCCCGCGGCGGCGCCCCCGAGGCGCTGGCCGTCCCGGCCGCCACCGCCCTCGGCGAGGCCGCCGCCGAGCGGCTCGCCGAGGACCCCTGGCAACTCCTCGCCGTCGCCGCCGTCCGCCCCGCGCAGGCCGACGGCTTCGCCCGGGCCCTGCTCGGCCCGGAGGCCGGCCCCGGCGACGAGCGGCGCGCCGCCGCCCTGGTGGGCTGGCTGCTGGGGCAGGCGGCGCTCAAGGGGCACACCGCCCTGGAGGCCCCCGCTCTCGAAGCCGCCCTGGCCCAGTACGGCGTCCCGGACCCCGCCGGAGCCCTGGAGCGGTCCATCGGCGAGGGCGCCGTCCTCGTGTTCCAGGAGCCGCTCGGCCCGCCCGTCGCCGAGGGCGAGGAGCAGCCCGTCCGCGTGCTCGTCGGCCTGGAGGGCCACGCACTGGCCGAGGAGAGCCTGGCCGACGGCCTGGCCCGGCTCGCCAACGCCTTCGACGCTCCGGCGGACTGGGAGAAGGCCGCCACCGGCCCCGGCGCCGAGCTGATCCGCGCCGTCTCCGGCCACGGCCTGGTGACCCACACCGGCGGCGAGGCCGCCCGCGCCGAACCGCTGGCCCTGCTCGCGGCCGCCCGCGATCTCGGCCTGCGCGTCTGCCTGGCCGCGCACACGCCCCTGCACGGCGCCGTCGCCGTCGCGGACCTGCTCTCCGGCGCGGCCGGCCCCGGCCGGGACGCGGACGGGCAGTTCGCGGTGGACCTGCTCGTGGTCCTCGACGCCCCCCAGCTGGACGTGGAGAGCGCCGCCGCGCTCGTCGAGTCCGTCCCCGACGGGGCCCGCCTGGTGCTCTCCGGGGACCCCGGGGTGCTCGGGTCCGCCGGGCCCGGCCGGGTGTTCGGCGATGTACTGGCGGCCCGCGCCTGCCCGCAGGTGGTCTCCCGCACGCCCGACCCCGGGCCGGTCGGCGAGCTCGTCTCCGGGATCGGCGTCGGCGAGCTGAACCAGGTCGAGGCCCCCGGCAAGGAGGTCGTCATCGTCCCGGTGCGCGATGCCGGGGAGGCCGTCCACCGCACCGTGCAGCTGGTGGCCGAGTCCGTACCGCGCGCCTTCGGGATCGCCGCGGACGCCGTCCAGGTCATCACCCCGGGCCACGGGGGCTCGGCGGGCACCCGCGCCCTGAACACGGCCCTCAAGGAGCGGCTGAACCCGGGCCCCGGCCGGTTCGGCGGTTTCGACCCCGGCGACCGCGTCGTGCACGTGCCCTCGCCCGGCCGGGCCGTCCCGGCCACGGTGGTGTCGGCCGACGCGCAAGGGCTGCACCTGGACGCCTCCGGCGCGCGGATCGTCGTACCGAAGGAGCGGGTGGAGACGCAGGTGCGGCACGGCTGGGCGGTGACGGCGCACCAGGCGGTGGGCGCGCGCTGGCCCGCCGTGGTCGTCGTGCTGCCCGGTGACGCGGCGCAGGCCCTCTCCCGGGACTGGGTGTACACGGCGTTCGGGCGGGCCGAGCGGCACCTGTCCGTGGTGCACGGCGTGGACCAGGCGCTGCCGCGCGCGGTCGCCGAGGTGCTGCCGAAGCCGCGTACGACCCGGCTGACCGGCCTCCTGCGGGCCCTCGTGGCGGCGGCGCGGGACCAGCCGGAGTGAGCCGCGCGTAAGGCGTACGCGCCGCGGCCCCCGCCCTTGCCTTCGGTTCTAGTGGTCCTTGCAACACCCCAGCTCAAGGGGTGCGATGGACTTCGTGATTCGTCAGGATCGGACACAGCGGGGGCCCCGCAGGTTGGTCGCCGAGCGGGCCGCATACTTCCAGCTCATGGAGCAGGGCTACAGCACCCGGGAGGCGGCCCGCATCGTCGGTATCGACCTGCGGACCGGCAAGAGATGGCGCAATGGGCATCACTCGCCGGACCGGGGACGAAAGCCGGTCCCCCCGATTTACCCGCTCCCTGGAGGGGCGGTTGATCAGGGGGAGCCGGCTCTCCCGACGTCGCGGTACCTGCGCGAGGACGAACGCATACACATCGCTGACCGGCTGCGTGAGAAGGCGTCCGTCCGGCAGATCGCGGCCGAATTGGGCCGCAGCCCTTCGACCGTCAGCCGCGAGATACGCCGCAACCGCCGACCGATGCCCAGGGGTGGTTTCTTCTATCAGCCCTTCCAGGCCGACGTCCGGGCTCGGAACAGACGCGCTCGCCCGAAGGCCGGGAAGATCGGCCAGTGTTCCGAGCTGCGGGACTTCATCCAGGATCGCCTCACAAGGAGGTGGAGCCCGGAGCAGATCTGCCAGGCTCTGCGGGCCGCCTTTCCCGACCGCACGGAGATGCACGTGGTCCACGAGACGATCTACCGGGCTCTCTATGTCCAGGGCCGTGGAGAACTCCGCCGGGAACTGACCCGCTCGCTGCGGACCGGCCGGGCTGCGCGACGCCCGCACCGCCACGCCTACAAGCGTCTCCCCGGTCCGATCAAGAACATGGTCATGATCAGAGAGCGGCCCGCCGAGGCTGCCGACAGGGCCGTTCCGGGCCACTGGGAGGGCGACTTGATCATCGGCAAGAACGGCAAGTCCGCCATCGGCACGCTGGTCGAACGCGCCACCCGCTACCTGATGCTCGTCCACCTGCCCGCCGGTCACACCGCCATGGCCACCCGCGACGCGCTCGCCACGACCGTTCAGTCCCTCCCGCGCCACCTCTGGCGGTCTCTGACCTGGGACCAGGGCTCGGAGATGTCCGCCCACCGCTCGTTCACCGTCGCCACAGACATACCCGTCTTCTTCTGCGATCCAGCCAGCCCCTGGCAGCGCGGATCGAACGAGAACACCAACGGCCTGCTGCGGCAGTACTTCCCCAAGGGCACCGACCTGGCAGCCCACACCCCCGACGACCTGGCGGCCGTCGCGACAGAACTCAACAGTCGCCCACGCAAAACACTCGGCTGGGAAACCCCAGCCGAGCGCCTCGCTAAGCTCCTGGCAACAGCCAGTTGATCAATGTGTTGCAACGACCCCTGGAATCCGCCTGCGGGACGGGGGCCGCGGTGTCCTGTGCGCGGGAGGCGGTCAGGCGGGGGTCAGCCCGGGCCGCGCCGCCCGGCCACCCGCCTCTTCTTCCTCGTCCTCGTCGAAATCGTCCGTCTCCTCGTCGAAGACGGAGCTCACGTCGAACCGGTGCAGCACGTCCTGCGGATCGGTGTGCCCGAAGGGCGAACCCAGCCACTCCCCCGGTTCCGCGACCTCCTCCGAGGCCGCGATCCAGAGGGTGGAGTCCCCCTCCTCCAGGCCGAACTCCTTGTAGCGGGAGGCGATCTCGTCGGGCTCGTACTCCCCGAAGAGCACGCCCAGGGCACCGGCCGTACCGCCGTCGAGGGCGAGCTCGGCGTCCCGGTCGTGGGCGGCGACCCGCTCGGCCTGGGCGATCAGCCTCGGCGGTTCGACGACCGCGTAGTCGCGGCGGATGAGCACGCTGAAAGCGGCGGGTTCGGCGGGCCCGGTGTACGGGACACCGTCCTCGGGCGTGGGGATCTCGAACGGGGTGACCTCGTCGTACCGGTCGTAGAGGAGCTCGTCGTACTCCTCGGCGGCCGCGGCGAGTTCGTTGAAGGCGGCGTAGACGGCCGGGTCCTCGTCCCCGATCCTGCTCTCGACCGCGGCGAGGTGACGGTCGAGAGCGGCTTTGACCGCCTCGGCGGCGGCGCGTACCTCGGCAACACTGGGCAGAGCGGCATCAGACATAGTGCAGACGCTATCCGTAGCAGGGCTCTGCCCGCACAATAGATGCGATGCCGGAATACGAATTTGTCGACGTGTACGTGCCCCGCGGTGTGCCCCGCAAGGAGGCGACCCGCCTGCTCACCGATCATGCCGAGTACGGGAACTGGGAGATCGACCGGCTGGCCCTCTACCGGGACGGCAGTCGCCGGGTGCGGCTGCGCCGGAGGATCATCCGTCAGGTCCGCGCCACCTGGTGACGCGGGCCAGATGACGCGGGCCCCGGACCGGGACCCGCGTCGTAGGGCTGCCGCGCCTCAGGTCGCGCTGCGGGCGCGCCGGTAGAGCACGGCGCCGGCCAGCAGCGTGCCCGCGGCGAGCGGAAGGCCCACGCCGAGGACGTCTCCGGCGCCGGTGGCGGCGAGTCCCGCCTGCTGGGCCGGGGCGATGCCCTGGCCGGGGTGGGTCACAGGAGTGACACCGCCCGTGCCGGGCCCGGTGGGCCCGCCGGGAAGCCCGGGGGTACCCGGCTGGCCCGGGTGGCCGGGCTGGCCCGGGTGGCCGGGCATGCCCGGGGTGCCGGGGTTACCGGGAGTGCCGGGGTTACCCGGGGTGCCGGGGTGGCCCGGGTGACCGGGGGTTCCCGGGTGGCCCGGAGTGCCCGGGTGGCCCGGAGTGCCCGGGTGGCCGGGCGTGCCGGGGTTTCCCGGGTGGGCCGGTTCGTCCTCGTCGCACGGCTCGTCCGGCTCCTCGGGCTCGGCCGGGTGACCGGGGTTGCCCGGGTGGCCGGGGTTGCCGGGGTGACCCGGGTGGTTGGGCGTGGCCGAGTCGTTGGAACACCGGTTCCCGAAGGCCGGGTTGAGCAGCCCCACCACCGAGATGGTGTTGCCGCAGATGTTCACCGGCGCGTCCACGGGCACGTGGTCGGAGTTCCCGGACGCCACGCCCGGAGAGTTCACGGCATGGCCGGACGTGCCGGAGTCCGCGTGTGCGTAACCCCCGCCCAGCGCGAGCACACCCCCCGCCGCCGCCATCGTGATCAGCGTCTTCCTGGTGACCGCTGCCGCTGCCTGTCGTCGCATGTGTGTTGTCCCCCTGCGGTGTAAGAACAGCCGGGCCCTGAAAGCCCGGCGGCCCCGGAGCGCTGGAATGCGCTCCGGGGCCCAAGACTTCAGAAGCGTCAGGCGTTGACGCAGGTGTTGCCGAAAGCGGGGTTCAGCAGGCCGATCACGTTGACCGTGTTACCGCAGACGTTCACGGGGATGTGAACCGGAACCTGGACGACGTTGCCGGACAGGACACCGGGGGAGCCGATGGCCGCACCCTGCGCACCCGCGTCGGCGGCGGCGATGCCCGCACCCGCGAGAACGAGACCACCGGTGGCAGCCGCAGCGGCGACAACCTTCTTAAGCATGAGTTCCTCCTAGTTGGCAATGCGGTCCCAGCCGCGGACCGCACCACCTGTAACGAGGAGGCATCACCGGGGCTACGAGCGTATGAGTGCATTCACTCTTCCCAGTGAGAAACGCACACCTTCCCGATTCTCAGCAGTTGTCGATGAATCGGTCGAGAACGCGCACGCCGAACTTGAGCCCGTCGACCGGCACCCGCTCGTCCACCCCGTGGAACATCCCGGCGAAGTCGAGCTCCGGCGGGAGCTGGAGCGGGGCGAAGCCGAAGCAGCGGATGCCGAGGTCGTCGAAGGACTTCGCGTCCGTACCGCCGGAGAGCATGTACGGGACCGCCCGCGCGATCGGGTCCTCGGCCTTCAGGGCGCCCTGCATGGCGTCCACGAGCCGCCCGTCGAAGTCCGTCTCCAGGGCCTTGTCCCCGTGCACGTCCTCGTACTTCACGCGCGGCCCGAGGATCCGGTCGAGGTCGGCGAAGAACTCGTCCTCGTAGCCGGGCAGGAAGCGGCCGTCCACGTGCGCGGTGGCCTGGCCGGGGATGACGTTGACCTTGTAGCCGGCGCCGAGCATGGTCGGGGCGGCCGAGTTGCGCAGCGTCGCGCCGACCATCTTGGCGATGCCGCCCAGCTTGGCCAGGGTCGCGTCCATGTCGTCGGGGTCGAGCGGGGTGCCGAGCGCGTCCGAGAGCTCGTCCAGGAAGCTCCGTACGGTCTTGGTGACCCTCACCGGCCACTGGTGGCGGCCCAGGCGCCCCACGGCCTCGCACAGCTCGGTGATGGCGTTGTCGTTGTTCGTCATCGACCCGTGGCCCGCGGTGCCCTCCACCGTGAGCCGCATCCAGTGCATGCCCTTCTGGGCGGTCTCCACCAGGTACAGCCGCAGGTTCTCGTTGACGGTGAACGAGAAGCCGCCGACCTCGCCGATCGCCTCGGTGACCCCGTCGAACAGGCCGGGGTGCTTGTCCACGAGGTGCCGGGCGCCGTACACGCCGCCCGCCTCCTCGTCGGCGAGGAAGGCCAGCACGATGTCCCGCGGGGGCTTGCGGCCGCTGCGCAGCCGGTCGCGTACGACGGCCAGCGTCATCGCGTCCATGTCCTTCATGTCGACGGCGCCGCGGCCCCACAGGCAGCCGTCGGCGATCTCGCCCGAGAAGGGGTCGTAGGTCCAGTCGGCGGCATTCGCCGGGACCACGTCCGTGTGGCCGTGGATCAGCAGCGCCGGCCGCGACGGGTCCTCCCCCTCGATGCGCGCGACGGTCGAGGCGCGCCCCTTGTGGGACTCGAAGATCTGCGGCTCCAGCCCGACCTCGGCGAGCTTCTCCGCGACCCACTCGGCCGCCTTGCGCTCCCCGGGACCGGAGTGGTCCCCGTAGTTGCTGGTGTCGATCCGGATGAGGTCCCGGCAGAGGTCGACGACCTCGTCCTCGCCGGAGACGGTCCTGCCCGCGCTCGACTCGCTCACGCTGCTTCCTCCCACTGATCGGTACCGACTGCCTCCCCATCCTCCCGCTTCACCCGCCTCCGCCCAAGGGCGATCCCCGGCCGCAGGGGGGTGTGATCGAGGGCCCCGGAATGTTTGGTAATGTTTTCCACGTCGGAACGGCCCGCGAGGGACGCGAGACAGACACCTTGTCCGGGTGGCGGAATGGCAGACGCGCTAGCTTGAGGTGCTAGTGCCCTTTATCGGGCGTGGGGGTTCAAGTCCCCCCTCGGACACAGAGCGAGAACCCCATTTCGGTGGGGTTTTTCGCGTTGTACGGCCTGTTTCCGCTGCGGCTGCCCCGGCGGCCACGGCATCGGCCGGAGCCGGGTGAACGAGAAGGACCCCGCCCGAGGGCGGGGTCCTTCTCGTTCGCGGAGGGGGCGTCAGCGGTTCGCGGCGATCTCGGCCACGCGGCGGCGCACCAGGAACCAGCCGCCGACGAGCGCGGCGCCGATGACGGGGACGCACATGACCGTGGTGCGGCCGACGCCGCCGTCGCACCACATCAGGACCAGCACGGTGACCAGGAACACCAGCGTGACGATCTGCGTGTACGGGGCCCAGGGGAGGCGGTAGGCGGGGCGCTGCACGCCGCCCTGCTGCGCGCGGCGCCAGAAGAAGAGCGAGCAGACCATGACCATCGCCCAGGTGCCGAGGATGCCCAGCGAGGCGAAGTTCAGGACCAGCTCGAAGGCGTCCTTGGGCATCAGGTAGTTCAGGCCGACGCCGGCGAGGCCGAAGGCGGCGGTGAAGAGCACTCCGCCGTAGGGGACCTTGCCCTTGTTCATGCGGGCGGTGAACTTCGGCGCCGAGCCGGACATGGCCATCGAGCGCAGGATGCGGCCGGTGGAGTAGAGCCCGGAGTTCAGGCTGGAGAGCGCGGCGGTCAGGACGACCAGGTTCATGACGCCGGCGGCGCCGGGGACGCCCAGCTTGTCGAAGACGGTGACGAAGGGGCTCTGGTCCGAGGAGTACGAGGTGTACGGGAGCAGCAGAGCGAGCAGGACCACCGAGCCGACGTAGAACAGGCCGACGCGCCACATGATCGAGTTGATCGCCTTCGGCATGATCTTCTCGGGGTTCTCGGTCTCGCCGGCGGCGACTCCGCACAGCTCGACGGAGGCGTACGCGAAGACCACGCCCTGGAGCAGCAGGAGCATCGGGAGCATGCCGGAGGGGAAGATGCCGCCGTTGTCGGTG
The DNA here is from genome assembly GCF_001044425.1 of Streptomyces roseus. GTDB lineage: Bacteria > Actinomycetota > Actinomycetes > Streptomycetales > Streptomycetaceae > Streptomyces > Streptomyces roseus. The sequence goes on along the minus strand of NZ_LFML01000053.1, from coordinate 33,809 downwards.
ATCGAGGACAGGCCCGGGGTGTGGCCGTCGATCGGGTGGCTGGTGGCGACCAGGTAGATGCCGACGAGCAGGAAGATGCCGAGGGCCGCGACCTTGACCAGGGAGAACCAGAACTCCATCTCGCCGAAGTACTTCACCGAGATCAGGTTCGCGGTGAGGACCACGGCGAGGGCGATCAGGGCGAGGACCCACTGCGGGACGCTGGTGAACATCGACCAGAAGTGCGCGTAGGTGGCGGCGGCGGTGATGTCGGCCACGGTGGTCGTGGACCAGTTCAGGAAGTACAGCCAGCCGGCCGTGTAGGCGCCCTTCTCCCCCATGAACTCACGCGCGTAGGAGACGAACGCGCCGGAGGAGGGACGGTAGAGCACGAGCTCGCCGAGGGCCCGGACGACGAAGAAGGCGAAGAGGCCGCACACCGCGTAGGCGATCGCGAGGGAGGGCCCCGCGTTGGCGAGCCGGCCGCCGGCGCCGAGGAACAGGCCGGTGCCTATCGCCCCGCCGATGGCGATCATGTTGATGTGGCGGGACTTGAGGTCCTTGCTGTAGCCCTCGTCACCCGCGTCGACGTGGCGGGACGACGCCGGGGCGGTGGCCTCGGTCAAGGTGCTGTCACTCATGTAGCGCTTCGCCTTCGTGCGTGGGACAGGCAGGCCCGGACGCCGCGCAGGGGAGCTGGGTGGTGTCACCTGTGCGGGGGTCCGAATGTTTTTGTCGCCCCAGGAGACCATGAGCCCCGGCCAGGGCCAAAACCCGGCCTCCCTACGCGGAAACCCCCGGCGACCATGGAAACGGGCGTCGGGGGCTTCGCATGGGCTTGAAAGCGAGGCGGTACGGGGTTGCACGGGGACCGGCCGCCGCGGCCGGGCCCTCTTACTGCCGGGGGCCGGCCTCCGCGGCCTGGTCGAGGCGGAAGGCCTCGTTCCCGAGGCCGATGCGGGCGTGCACCTCGGGGCGGCGGCTGCGCAGGAGGGCCCCGTACAGGAGCCCGGCGAGGGCGGCGGCGGCGATGACGCCGGGCAGGACCCAGCTGAGCGCGGAACCCTTCTCGGCGCCGACCAGGACGTCGAAGTCCTTCACCGTGTAGACGGCGATGGCGAGCAGCGCGATCCCGGCGGCGCCGGCCGCCACGAGCCGCCAGACCTGGGCGGCGGCGGTGCCGCGGCGGACGAAGAAGGCGATGACGGCGAAGGAGGCGGCGGCCATGAGGAGGGTCACTCCGAGGGCGCCGACGTTGCCCATCCAGGTGAAGAGGTGCAGCACGGGCGTGGTGGGGTCCCCGGTCGGCTGGTCGTCGGTGACGGCGAAGGCCAGGACGACGAGGACGGAGACGACGGTCTGCAGGAGCGAGCCGGTGGCGGGGGCGCCGGTGCCCGCGTTGGTCCGGCCGAAGGCGGCCGGGAGCAGGCCCTCGCGGCCCATGGCGAAGGCGTAGCGGGCCACCACGTTGTGGAAGCTGAGCATGGCGGCGAACATGCCCGTCACGAAGAGGACGTGCAGCACGTCGGTGAAGGTCGTGCCGAGGCGGGCCTCGGTGAGCTGGAAGAGCAGGCCGGGGCCGGCTTCGGCGGAGTTCTTGACGACCTCGGAGGGGCCGGTGGCGACGGTGAGGGCCCAGGCGCTGAAGGCGAAGAAGAGGGCGACGAAGCCGACGGCGAGGAACATCACGCGCGAGACGACGATGTGGGGCTTGCTGGTCTCCTCGGCGTAGACCGGCGACTGCTCGAAGCCGACGAAGGCGGCGATGCAGAAGCACAGGGCGGTGCCGAGGCCGGGGCCGCTCAGGGTGCCGGGGTTGAAGGCGTGCAGCGAGATGCCTTCGGCTCCGGGCTTGCCGATCGCGGCGATGTCGAAGATGACGACGAGGACGACCTCGATGAGCAGGAGGACGCCGAGGACCTTGGCGTTGAGATCGATCTTGAGCCAGCCGAGCGCGCCGGTGAGGGCGACGGCCGCCAGGGCCGGTATCCACCAGGCGAGGTCGGTGTGGAGGTACGTGGCGAAGAGGCCGGAGATCTCGAAGCCGAGGATGCCGTAGACGCCGACCTGCATGGCGCTGTAGGCCACGAGGGCGACGAGCGAGGCACCGGCGCCGGCGGTGGGGCCGAGGCCGCGCGCGATGTACGCGTAGAAGGCGCCGGCGTTGTGGACGTGCCGGCTCATCTCGGCGTAGCCGATGCCGAAGAGCGCGAGCACGACGCCGAGGATCACGAAGAGCAGGGGCTGGCCGACGATGCCCATGACGCCGAAGGTGGTGGGCATCACGCCGGCGACCACCATCAGGGGCGCGCTGGCGGCGAGTACGGAGAGCAGCAGCCCGGCGGTGCCGAGGCGGTCGGCGCGCAGGGCGCGGTCCTGGCCCTTGTAGGTGCGGATCTCGGGCGCGGTGCTGAGCGTGGTGGATCTGCCCGTCGCCATGGCGGGGTGTCCTTTCGGGGGAAGGTCGGGGGGGCGGGGGTGCGCGGTGCGGGGGTGCGCGGTGCGGGCCCGCCGCGTCAGTCCGTGCCGAGCGCGGCGCTGCGAGCGGCGAGGAAGGCCTTGTGGGGGTCGAGGTCCGGATAGGACCAGGGGGCGGGCGTGGCGTGGCTTCCGATGCGGTGGAAGAGGGCGGCGGCCTCGGCCGGCCGGCCCTCGCAGAGCTTGGCGTGGGCCAGGAAGTTGAGGTCGACCCGGTTGCGGGGGTGGTCCTCGCGCTCCCACTCCAGCCACCAGTCGAAGGCGGAGCGCAGCACCTGGCGGGCGCGCCGGCCCGACCAGTGGGCGGCGGGCCCGCCGGGGGCGCGGCCCGGGGTGGCGGCGAGCACCCGGTACCGCTCGGCGTGGGCGATGACCGGCAGGACGGCGAGCGGGGAGTCGGCCGGGGACTCCTCGGCGGCCCAGGCGGCGAAGTCGTAGACCTCGTGGAGCGGGTCGTGGCCGGATGAGGGGGTGTGTTCGGCCAGCCTGGCGACCATCAGGTGGTGGGCGTGGTGGTGCTCGCGGTGGCGGGCCCGGACCTGGTCGAAGTGGCGGCTGAACTCCTCCCCGGTGCCGAAGGCCCGGCTGAGCATGAGCAGCCCCAGCCAGGGGGTGGGGTCGGCGGGGAGCAGCGCGGCGGCCCGGCGGCAGGCCTCCTCGGCGGCTTCGGGCGTGCCCTTGCGGCGCAGGGCGGTGAAGACGGCGGCGCAGGCGAGGAGGGTGGCGGCGTCGGGGCTGTCGGGTTCGGCGAGCAGCCATTCGCGGGCCCAGGCGGTGGCGGCCGGGGTCTCGGCGAGCACGACGAGGCGGTGGCCGCGGCGGTCCCAGTCGTCGCCGGTGGAGACGAGGAGGGAACGGGCCCGGGTCCACCGGCCCTGGGTGAACTGTGCTCGTACGTCGACCAGTTCCGTGTCGCACAAGGCCGGATCGAAGAGCTGGGCGTCCCGCTTGCGGGCGCGGCCGAGGGGCGGCGGAGGCGGGGACATCCGCGGGATTCCCTCCAACACGGGCGCGGGCGGACGGTTTGGCTGGATGATCACGCACAGCAAAGCGGTAGGCACAGCTCCGCGTCAAGGTCCAGTCCACTGCGTGGCGTGTTTCAACTGGTAGGAACAAGGGGACAGTTGGTGCGCATTACCGCGTTCGCGACCGCCGTGGACGGCGCGACGGTCGCGGACGGCGGTGCCGTGCGGGGCTCGGCGGGGCGGAGGCCTCGGCGACCGGGTCGCCGGCCGCGTACGAGGTGACGGGCGACCCCCCGCCGGTGACGGGCGCTCCGATGGCGGTCAGGGACTGCGCGCAGCGTCCGGTGGCCGTGGCGCAGGGGACGGAGGAACGGGTGCCGCCGCGTACGGAGGCGGGCCCCGAAGCACGCCCCGGACGAGGGCAGGGGCTATCCGACTGTGGCCGAATGGCGCACTGCACACGAGCGGACCGCCCGGACCGCCCTGGCGCACCACCTCGCCCGCCGCCTGGCGCACCTCGTCACCCGCCTCCTAATCAGCCCACCGCCTGGGCCGCGGCGCGGCCCGCCGCGCGCCCCGAGAAGATGCAGCCGCCGAGGAAGGTGCCCTCCAGGGCGCGGTAGCCGTGGACCCCTCCCCCGCCGAAACCGGCCGCCTCGCCCGCCGCGTACAGGCCGGGCAGCGGCTCGCCGGATCCGGTCAGGACCCGGGAGGACAGGTCGGTCTCCAGGCCGCCCAGGGACTTGCGGGTCAGGATGGAGAGCCGTACGGCGATCAGCGGGCCCGCCTTCGGGTCGAGGATGCGGTGCGGGGCGGCGGTGCGGATCAGCTTGTCGCCGAGGTACTTGCGGGCGCCGTGGATGGCCGTCACCTGGAGGTCCTTGGTGAAGGGGTTGGCGATCTCCCGGTCCCGGGCGACGATCTCGCGGCGGACGGTCTCCTCGTCGAGGAGGTCCTCCTTGGTGACGGCGTTCATCCCGCGCACCAGCGCGCCGAGGTCGCGTTCGACGACGAAGTCGGCGCCGCGGTCCATGAAGGCCTTCACCGGCCCCGGTACGGCCTGGCGCGCCCGGTCGATGACGTCGCGGACCGATTTGCCGGTCAGGTCCGGGTTCTGCTCGGAGCCGGAGAGGCCGAACTCCTTGCCGATGATGCGCTGGTTGAGCACGAACCAGGTGTGGTCGTGCCCGGTCTTCATGATGTGGTCGAGGGTGCCGAGGGTGTCGAACCCGGGGAAGAGCGGTACGGGCAGCCGCCTGCCGGTGGCGTCCAGCCAGAGCGAGGACGGGCCGGGCAGGATGCGGATGCCGTGCCTGGACCAGATCGGGTTCCAGTTCTCGATGCCCTCGGTGTAGTGCCACATGCGGTCCTTGTTGATGTGGCTGGCCCCGGCCCGCTCCGCGATGCCGAGCATCAGGCCGTCCACGTGCGCCGGGACCCCGGAGAGCATCCGCCGCGGCGGGGTGCCGAGCCGGTCGGGCCACTGCGCGCGGACGAGGTCGTGGTTGCCGCCGATCCCGCCGCTGGTGACGATCACGGCCTGGGCCCGGAGGGAGAAGGTGCCGGTGCTCTCGCGGCCGCTCGCGGTGCCCCGTACGGCGTCCGAGGGCTCCAGGACCTCGCCGGTCACGGTGTCCAGGGCGCCGGCCGTGCGGGCGAGCCCGGTGACCCGGTGGCGGAAGCGGAGCCGGACCAGCCCGCGGGCCACCCCTGCGCGGACCCGCCGCTCGAAGGGGGCGACGAGGCCCGGACCGGTGCCCCAGGTGATGTGGAAGCGGGGGACGGAGTTGCCGTGGCCGTTCGCGTCGTACCCGCCGCGTTCGGCCCAGCCGACCACCGGGAAGAAGCGGACGCCCCGGGCGTGCAGCCAGGGGCGCTTCTCGCCCGCCGCGAAGTCCACGTACGCCTCGGCCCAGCGGCGCGGCCAGGCGTCCTCCTCGCGGTCGAAGCCGGCGGTGCCGCTCCAGTCCTGGAGGGCGAGCTCACGGCTGTCCCTGATCCGCATCCGCCGCTGTTCGGGTGAGTCGACGAAGAAGAGCCCGCCGAAGGACCAGTGCGCCTGGCCGCCGATCGACTGCTCCGGCTCCTGGTCGAGCAGGATGACCTTGCGGCCCGCGTCGACGAGCTCGGCGGTGGCCACGAGACCCGCGAGACCCGCCCCGATCACGATCACGTCTGCGTCGTACGTCATGTGTGCGAACCCGTCCTCCGGTCGGTGGTGGGGCAGATCCTTGGCTACGCAGCGGTAACCAGTCAACAGCGGTGGTTGGATGGGCCGTGTGAGTGCTGCTGACGAAGTGCTGGACGTGGTGGACCGGGACGACCGGGTGACGGGACGGGCGCCGCGGGGCGAGGTGTACGCGGGCGGGCTGCTCCACCGGTGCGTGTTCGTCCAGGCCAGGGACGCGCGGGGAAGGGTCTTCGTGCACCGGCGGACGGCCTCGAAGCTGGTCTTCCCCTCCGCCTACGACATGTTCGTCGGCGGGGTGGTGGGCGCCGGCGAGAGCTATGCCGAGGCCGCGCTGCGGGAGGCAGAGGAGGAGCTGGGAGTGGCGGGGCTGGCGCAGCCGGTGCCGCTGTTCAAGTTCCTGTACGAGGGCCCGGGCGGGGCCTGGTGGTCCTACGTGCACGAGGTGCGCTGCGAGCTGCCGGTGCGGCCGCAGGAGTCGGAGGTGGCCTGGCACACGTGGCTCTCCGAGGAGGAGCTCGCGGGGCGGGTCGCGGACGGGGAGTGGGAGTGGGTGCCGGACGGGCTGGAGGCGTACCGGCGACTGCGCGCGCACCGGGAGTCCCGCCAGTAGATTGATCAGGTGATCGACTTCGTCAAGGACGTGCGCCTGTGGTTCGCGCCGCAGCGGGTGAGGGACGAGGGCGAGACCCCCGACTACCGGTTCTCGCTGGCCAACGAGCGGACCTTCCTGGCCTGGATCAGGACGGCCCTCGCCCTGGTGGGCGGCGGGTTCGCGGTGGACCAGTTCCTGCCGGACCTGCGCTGGGGGGTGCGGGTCGGGATGTCGCTCGCGCTGCTCGCGGTGGGCGCCGCCTGCGCGCTGCGGGCGGTGAACCACTGGGTGAAGTGCGAGCGGGCGATGCGGCGGGGCGAGGACCTGCCGCTGTCCCGGTTCCCCGTGGTGCTGAGCCTGGGGGTGGGGCTGGTCGCGGTGGCGATGGTCCTGGTGGTGTTGATGGGCTGGACGAGCCGGCCGTGACGACCCCCGGTCCGGCGGCCCGCGACGCGGGGCTGCAACCCGAGCGGACCCGGCTCGCGTGGCGGCGTACGACACTGGCGTGCTCGGTGACGGCGGTGCTGGCCCTGCGGACGGCGCTGCGCGGGTCGGGCTCGCCGGTGGAGGTCCTCGGGGCGGCGGTGATCGTGCTGATCTGGCTGGCGTTCCTGGGGGTCGCGCACCGGCGGGTACGGCAGCTGGCGGCGGCCCGGCCGCCGGGGCTCCCGGCGAGGTCGGCGCTGGCGGCGGTGGCGTGCGCGGTGGCCCTGTCGGTGTTCGCGGTGGCGGTCATCATCTGAGCCGGTGATCGGATGATCCGGCTTCTCCGCGCCGGTCGGCGCATAACAGGCGATACGGGATGTTCCGCACTAGCCTCTGCGCCATGACGAGCCTCCACCAGGAACACCCCACCCACGCCCACGCCCACGGCCCCGACTGCGGCCACGCGCAGGTGTCCCACGGCGACCACCTCGACTACGCGCACGACGGCCATCTGCACCGCGAGCACGCCGGGCACTGGGACGAGTGCGAGCCCGCCGGGCACGCGGCCCACGAGAACCACGACCACGCCCACGGACCGGCCTGCGGGCACGAGGCCGTGCGGCACGGTGACCACGTGGACTACGTGCACGACGGGCACCGGCACGCCGAGCACGACGGACACTACGACGACCACTGACCACGGAGCACTGAGCACTGAGCACTGAACCACTGACCACTGACGGCGCTCGCGGCCTCCGAGGGCTGCGGCAGGGCCGCCGCGGGCCACCCGCCGACGGCCGCAGACGGCCGCAGACGGCCGCAGACAGGGTCGGCCGCCCCGGCGCGGCAGACCCCCGCCCTCCCCCGGCGCCGCCGGGGCTGGCAGGATGCTGACCGCTTGTCAGAGCGACCCGGGGAGAGCCCACATGACCGCCGAAGAGCCGTACCTCGTCCAGCCCGCGACCGGGGTGTACGCCTACGTCCAGCCGGACGGCGGCTGGTGCCTGAACAACGCCGGCTTCGTCACCGACGGCGGCCGGACCCTGCTCATCGACACCGCGGCCACCCAGCGGCGCGCCCTGGCCCTGCGCGAGGCGGTCGTGGGCGCCGGTGTGCCGCTGCCGCGCACGGTGGTCAACACCCACCACCACGGCGATCACACGTACGGCAACGCCGTCTTCGCCCCCGAGGCGCTGATCCTCGCGCACGACAACGCGCGTACCGAGCAGATCGCGGCCGGCCACCAGCTGGAGCTGATCTGGCCCGCCACCGACTTCGGCTCGGTCGAGATCACCGCGCCCGACCTCACGTACAGCGACCGGATGACGCTCCACCTCGGCGGGACGGAGGTCCGGGTCATCCACCCGGGCGTCGCGCACACCACCGGGGACTCGATCGTGTTCCTTCCGCGGCAGGGCATCGTCTTCACCGGCGACCTGGTCTTCGCCGAGGGCACGCCCTTCCTGGCGATGGGCTCGCTCGCCGGTTCGCTGCGGGCGCTCGAGCTGCTGCGCTCGCTGGACGCGGAGACCGTCGTACCGGGCCACGGGCCGCTGACGGACCCGTCCGCGTACGAGGCCACCGAACGCTATCTGCGGTACGTGGCCGAACTGGCCCGCGAGGGCCGGGCGAAGGGGCTGAGCCCGCTGGAGGCTGCGCGGCAGGCGGATCTCGGGGAGTTCGCGGCCTGGCGGGAGAGCGAGCGGCTCGTGGCGAACCTGCACCGGGCGTACGCGGAGCTCGCCGGGGAGCCGGAGGGGGCGCCGCTGAACATCCTGGCGGTGCTCCAGGACATGACCGTGATGAACGGCGGGACGCCCATCCTGTGCCACGCCTGAGGCGCGGGCAACGCGTGAGGCACGGGCAGCGCGTGGTGCGCGGGCCTCGCGGTACGCGCCCGCAGCGGGCGTTCTGAGTCGCGTGCGGGCCGGAGGATCCCCCTCCGGCCCGCACGCGTACGCCCGGCGCACTGGACGACATACCGACTGGTCGGCATGATGTCACTCGTTCGTCCCGTCCCGTCCACTCCGTACGGAGGTGCGCACCATGACCTCAGCGCCAGCGTCAGAGCCCGCTTCGGCCGGCCCCCGGGGCCTCGACCTGGAAGGGCTGCGCGGTCATCTCGACCGGGTGCGGCCCGGGCTCGTGGCCGGGGCGCTGCGCGGCCGGCTGATCGAGGGGGGCCGCTCCAACCTCACGTACGAGATCACCGACGGGACCGGCCGCTGGGTGGTGCGCCGCCCGCCGCTCGGCCATGTGCTGGCCACGGCACACGACATGAAGCGCGAGCACCGGGTGATCCGGGCGCTGCACGGCACGGCCGTGCCGGTGCCCGAGCCGGTGCTGCTGTGCGAGGACGACTCGGTCCTCGGCGCGCCGTTCTACGTGATGGAGTACGTGGACGGGGTCCCGTACCGCAGCGCCGACCAGCTCGCCGAGCTCGGCCCCGAGCGCACCCGGCGGGCCGTGCTGGGCCTGGTGGACACCCTGGTCGACCTGCACGCGGTGGATCCGGCGGCGGTGGGCCTGGGCGACTTCGGCCGGCCCGAGGGCTTCCTCGACCGGCAGCTGCGCCGCTGGGGCAAGCAGCTGGACTCCTCGCGGGGCCGCGAACTCGCGGGCATCGACGAGCTGCACGCCGCACTCGGCCGCTCCCTGCCCCGCTCCCCCGCCCCCGCCGTCGTGCACGGGGACTTCCGGCTGGACAACGTGCTGATCGGCGGTCCGGACGACACGATCCGGGCGGTGCTGGACTGGGAGATGTCCACGCTCGGGGATCCGCTCACCGACCTCGGCCTGCTGGTGATGTACAGCTCGGACCTGGGGCTGACGGACTCGCCGGTCAGCACCACGAGCGGCGCGCCCGGCCACCCGGCGCCGGCCGAGCTGATCGAGCGGTACGCCGCCCGTTCCGGCCGGGACACCGGGGCGATCGCCTGGTACACCGCCTTCGCCTGGTTCAAGCTCGCGGTGATCCTCGAAGGCATCCACTACCGCTACACGCTGGGACAGACGGTGGGCGCGGGCTTCGACCGGATCGGCGACCTGGTCCCGGTGTTCATCGAGCACGGCCTGGCCACCCTCGGGGGCCGCCACACATCCGCAAACCGCCAGGAAGGCTGAGGCACACCCATGGACTTCGCATTCGACGCCCGGACCGAGGAACTCCGCGAGCGGCTCCTCACGTTCATGGACGAGTACGTGTACCCGGCGGAACCCGTCGCCGCCGAGCAGCGCGCGCGGCTGGCCTCGCCCTGGGACACCCCGGCCGTCTTCGGTGAACTGAAGGCCGAGGCGCGCCGCCAAGGCCTGTGGAACCTCTTCCTGCCGGATGCAGCGCACGGCGCCGGGCTGACCAACCTCCAGTACGCCCCGCTCGCCGAGATCACCGGCCGCAGCCCGCACCTGGCGCCGATGGCGACCAACTGCGCGGCCCCGGACACCGGGAACATGGAGGTGCTCGCGCAGTTCGGCAGCGAGGAGCAGCAGAAGCAGTGGCTGGAGCCGCTGCTGGCCGGGGAGATCCGCTCCGCGTTCGCGATGACCGAGCCGGAGGTCGCCTCCTCGGACGCGACGAACATCGAGACCCGCATCGAGCGTTCGGCCAGCGGTGACGAGTACGTGCTCACCGGACGCAAGTGGTTCATCTCCGGGGCCATGAATCCGGACTGCAAGATCTTCATCGTCATGGGCAAGACCGACCCCGAGGGAGCCGATCCGCGCCGCCAGCAGTCGATGATCCTGGTCCCCCGCGACACCCCGGGCGTCGAGGTGCGCCGGGCGATGACGGTGTACGGGTACGAGGACCACGACCACGGCGGCCACGCCGAGGTGGTCTTCGACGGGGCCCGGGTGCCGGCCGCCCACCTGATCGGCGAGGAGGGCTCCGGGTTCGCCATCGCCCAGGCCCGGCTCGGCCCGGGCCGCATCCACCACTGCATGCGGCTGATCGGCATGGCGGAGCGGGCCATCGAGCTGATGTGCCGGCGCGCGGTGGGCCGTACGGCCTTCGGCAAGGAGCTGGCCGCGCAGGGGGTCGTACAGAACTGGATCGCGGACGCCCGGGTCACGGTGGAGCAGCTGCGCCTGCTGGTGCTGAAGACGGCCTGGCTGATGGACACGGTCGGCAACCGGGGCGCGCACACCGAGATCCAGGCCATCAAGATCGCGACCCCGCGGGCGGTGGTGCGGATCCTGGACGACGCCGTGCAGCTGCACGGCGCGGGCGGGGTGAGTCAGGACTTCCCGCTGGCCGAACTGTGGGCGGCGGCGCGGACTTTGCGCCTCGCGGACGGCCCGGACGAGGTGCACCAGCGCTCGCTGGCCCACCGCGAGCTGAAGAAGTACGCGTCCCGCGCCTGAACGTGAGGGAATCGTGCGGAAGTTCTCACGAACCCATGTGCGAAGTGAAGGCGATGCGGGGGGCCCTTTAAGAAACCTTGTTGAACAACCTCGAACCGCCGGTACGTTCTTGATTTGCGCCTGTCAATCGGAACAGGGTTCTTCAGAAGTTTGACGCCCCACACGTCAGCAAGAGGAGAACTCTCCATATGGCAACTCACAAGCGCTCGCGCACATTTCGGTACGCGGCGATCGGCACGGCAGTGGCCGCCACGGCCGCAGTGACCCTGATCGCCAGCCCCTTGGCCGGGGCCGCGACCCCGGCCGAGGGCACGGTGTACGGACTGGGCGCACCCGGTGCGATCAGCGGTAGCTACGTCGTCATCCTCGACGCATCCGCGAACAAGGAGCAGCTGGCCAAGAAGTACGGCGGCGAGCTGAAGCGCACCTACAGCTCCGGGGTCAACGGCTTCTCGGCCGCGGGGCTGAGCGAGACCGAGGCCAAGCGGCTCGCCGCGGACCCGGCCGTCGGCAAGGTCGTGCAGAACAAGAAGTTCACCATCAAGGCCACGCAGGACAACCCTCCCTCCTGGGGTCTGGACCGGATCGACCAGAGCGCCAAGGCGGGCGACAAGAAGTACAACTACCCCGACAGCGCCGGCGAGGGCGTGACGGCGTACGTCATCGACACCGGCATACGGACGACCCACAAGGACTTCGGCGGCCGCGCGACGTCCGGGTTCGACGCGGTGGACAACGACGACAAGGCCGACGACGGCAACGGCCACGGCACGCACGTCGCGGGCACCATCGGGGGGACCGCGCACGGCGTCGCCAAGAAGGCGAAGCTGGTCGCGGTGCGGGTGCTGGACGACAACGGCTCCGGCACCACCGAGCAGGTGGTCGCCGGGATCGACTGGGTCACCCAGCACCACTCGGGTCCCTCGGTCGCCAACATGAGCCTGGGCGGCGGCGCGGACGAGGCGCTCGACGAGGCGGTGCGCCGGGCCATCGCCTCGGGCGTGACCTTCGCGGTGGCGGCGGGCAACGAGTCCGCGGACGCCGGCCAGGGCTCGCCCTCCCGGGTCCCGGAGGCGATCACGGTGGCGTCGAGCACCATCGACGACCAGCAGTCCTCGTTCTCCAACTTCGGCTCGGTGGTGGACCTGTACGCGCCGGGTTCGGACATCACGTCCGACTGGAACGACAGCGACACCGGCACGAAGACCATCTCGGGCACCTCCATGGCCACCCCGCACGTGGTGGGCGCCGCGGCGGTCTACCTGGCCGGGCACCCGTCCGCGACCCCGGCGCAGACGGCCGCGGCGCTGACGGCCGCCGCCACCAGCGGCGCGGTGACCAACCCTTCGGCGGGCAGGGCGAACAAGCTGCTGAAGGTGGCCCCGTAACGGATCCCGCGAGGCGCCCCGCCAGGGGTCCCGCCGCGGCTCCCGCGAGGGGCCCGGCGACGGGTCCGGCGACGGGTCCGGCGACGGGTCCGGTGACGGGCGCCGTTACGGACGCAGGGCGCGCAGCAGCAGGTCGGCGAGGTGATCGGCGACCTGCTGCGGCGTGAGCGGACCGTCCACCCGGTACCAGGTGGACAGGTGGTGGACCGACCCGAAGTGGTAGTCCACCACCAGGTCCGCGGGGGTCGCGGTGGAGAACACCCCGGTGCGCTGGCCTTCCTCGACCAGCGCCCGGAACCGCTCGTGGTAGCGCCGGCGCTCGGCCCGCACCTGCTTGAACTTCTCCGGGCTGAGCTGGTGCATCGACCGGAAGAAGATCGCCGCGTCGTCGAGGTTCTCGATGGTGGTGACCACCACGTCGGCGGCCGCGGCGCGCAGCCGCTCCTCGACCGGGGCACCGGAATCGGCCACCGCGTCGAGGCGCTGCTGCTGGAGGCGCAGCATCCGTGCGTACACCTCGTGCAGCAGGTCGTCCTTGGACCCGAAGTAGTGGTAGAGCGCGCCCTTGGTGACCCCGGCCGCCTCGACGATCTCCTGGACGGAGGTGCGGTCGTAGCCGCGCTCGGCGAAGAGCCGGGTGGCGACGGCCAGCAGCCGCTGCGGCACCGGGGTCTCGTGCGTGCCTTCGGGCTCCGTGGTCCTGGCAGCCATGGCGCTGACCTTCCCTTCCCTGTTCCCTGGTCCGTACGACCAGCTGTGCGAGCGGCTGGACGACCGTACGGCTGTTTTCAGCCGCGGTCGCGCAGCTCCCGTCGCAGGATCTTGCCACTCGTGGTCTTCGGCAGGACAGGCAGGATCTCCACTTCGCGCGGGTATTTGTACGCGGCGATGCGGGCGGCGCAGTACCGCGACAGCTCGTGCGGCTCGGCCGAGGCGCCGGGGCGCAGGCTCACGTACGCCTTCACGCTCTCGCCGCGGTACGGGTCCGGGACGCCGACCACGGCCGCCTCGCGCACGGCGGGGTGGGTGTAGAGCACGTCCTCGACCTCGCGCGGCCAGACCTTGAACCCGGAGGCGTTGATCATGTCCTTCTTGCGGTCGACGACGTAGAGCCAGCCGTCCGCGTCCATGAAGCCGACGTCGCCGGTGCGCAGTTCGCCGTCCGGGAAGGCCTTGGCGGTGTCCGCGGGCAATCCCCAGTAGCCGGGGGCCACCTGGGGTCCGCGGACGGCGATCTCGCCGGTCTCGCCGAAGGGCACCTCGGCGCCGTGCTCGTCGAGGATCCGTACGAGGGTGTCGGCGCCGGGCAGGCCCACGGAGAGGGTGCCGGAGGCGGGGTCCACGGGGGCTTCGAGGTGCACGGGCACCGAGGCGCAGGGGGCGGTGCACTCGGTGAGGCCGTAGCCGTTGCGCAGGTAGAAGCCGTACGCGGCGCGCAGGCGCTCGACGAGGGCGGGCGGGAGCGGGGCGCCGCCGCTGGAGAGCACCTGGAACGAGGCGAAGTGGTCGGCGGTGGCCTCGGGGTGGGCGGCGAGGGCCATGAAGGCGGTGGCCGGGCCGACGGTGTAGGCGGGGCGGTGGGCGAGGAAGGCGTCGAGGACGACGCCGGCGTCGAACCGGTGGGCGAGGACGAGGGTGCCGGCGTTGGCGAGGCAGGCGCCGAGCTCGCAGACCATGCCGGTGATGTGGAAGAGGGGCGCGAGGGCGAAGTAGGTGGCGCCCTCGGGGAGGGGGTGTCCGGTGACCTGCCGGACGGCGTTGTGGGTGAGCGCGCCGTGCGGGTTCATGGCGCCCTTGGGGGTGCCGCTGGTGCCGGAGGTGTAGCTGATGAGCGCGGTGTCGGCGGCGGTGAGACCGGGGTCCGGCGGGGCGGGGTGGCCGCGCCGGGCCACGGCGGTGAGGTCGGCGGGAGCGGGCGCGTCGGCGGGCTCGGCCGTGGCGGGCTCCGGAACGGCGCCTGGAGCGGCACTCGGCGCGGCATCCGGTTCTGCCGGGGCGAAGACGCGCGGGTCGTTCCGGCTCTGGAAGTCCCGGTCCGAGGCGGTCAGGGCGACCCGTACGGCGGTGCCGCGGGCGGCTCCGGCCGCGTACGCCGTCCACGCGCGCTCCTCGCAGACCAGCGCGGCGGCCCCGGAGTCCCGGAGGATGTGCCCGATCTCGCCCGCTTTGTACATGGGGTTGAGGGGTACGACCACGGCCCCGGCCTTCCAGGCGGCCAGGACGGCCAGCACGAAGTGCGGGGTGTTCTGGAGCATGACGGCGACCCGGTCCCCGCGCCCGATGCCGTGGGCGGCGAGGTGGCCGGCGACGGAGTCGGAGAGCGCGTCGGTCTCGGCGTAGCCGATGCGGCCGTCGAAGTAGGCCAGCGCGGTGCGCCCGGGGGCCCTGGCGACGGCCTCGCGGAAGGCGTGCAGCAGGCTCGGCGGCGGGGAGACGGGGGCGCGCTGGGCCGCACTGAGCAGTCCCAGCCACGGTTTGGACGCGTAGCCGGAGGGCCGGGTCGGCTGTGTCACCTGGTCTCCCACTTCTGCTGGATGTGGTTCATGCCCGAGATCCAGCGGTCCGGTTCGGTGGCGCGGGCGGCGTAGTAGTCCGCGACCTCGGGGTGCGGCAGGATCAGGAACCGGCCCTTCTCCATGCCGTCGAACAGTGCGTCCGCGACCGCTTCCGGCTCGATCGCGGTCGGCGCGAGGACGAGTTCGCCCGCCGAGCCCGCCGCCGTCAGCATGTCGGTGCGGACCCCTTGCGGGCAGATGGCGTGGACCTGGAGGCCGCGGTGGCGGTAGGTCAGCGAGAGCCACTCCGCGAAGGCGAGCGCACCGTGCTTGGTGACACTGTACGGCGCCGCCCCGATCATGGTCAGCAGTCCCGCCGCCGAGACGGTGGACACGAAGCGCCCGCTCCCGCGCTCCAGCCAGTCGGGCAGCAGCAGCCGTGCCGCGCGCACGTGCGCCATGACGTTGGTGTCCCAGGCCGCCTCCCAGACGGCCTCGTCGGCGAACGCGTCGCCGCCGGAGCCGAGGCCGGCGTTCGCGCAGTAGACGTCCACCCGGCCGCCGAGTGCCTCGCGGGCCTCGGCCACGACGGAAGAGGCGTCGCCCGGGACCGCGATCGCCCGGGCGCCGATCTCCCCCGCCACGGCGGCGGCCCTGGCCGCGTCGAGGTCGTTGACCACGACCGTGGCCCCCTCCGCGGCGAAGCGGCGGGCGAGGGCGGCGCCGATGCCGCCGCCCGCGCCGGTGACGACGACTCGCTGGTCCTGGTACGCGCTCACGGGATCACCTTTCAGGGGGCTCACGGCCGGATGCCCGGCAGACTAACCGGTCGGTATGTCGGGGTGGAAGAGGGGCGGCCCCTAGCGTGACGGGATGACGCTGTCGCGACGGGGGCTGCTGGGACTGGCGGGAACGACAGGGGCCCTGGGGGCGGTGGGCGCGGCGCCGGGCCCGGCTCCGGACCGGGCCGGCGAGGCCGCCGACCGGGTGCGCACCGGCTTCGAACAGCTCGCCGCCGACGGCTACGCGCTGCTCACCGGCCGGCGGGTCGGCCTCGTCACCAACCCCACGGGGATCACCGCCGACGCCCGCCACCTGGTCGACGTACTGCACGAGGACCCCCGGGTGAAGCTGGTCGCGGTGTTCGGGCCGGAGCACGGGTTCCGCGGGACGGCGCAGGCGGGCGACTCCGAGGCGGCCGGGCGCGATCCGGCGACGGGCCTGCCGGTGTACGACACGTACGGCAAGAGCGGGCAGAAGCTCGCTGACGTGTTCACCGCGGCCGGGATCGACACGGTCGTCTTCGACATCCAGGACGTCGGGGCCCGGTTCTACACCTACATCTGGACCCTGTACGACTGCATGCGCGCGGCCGCGCTGGCGGACAAGGCCGTCGTCGTGCTGGACCGGCCGAACCCGGTGGGCGGCCGCCGCGCCGCCGGGCCCGTACTGGAGCCGGCGTACGCGAGTGGCGTGGGGCGGGAGGCCATCGCGCTCGCGCACGGGATGACGGTGGCCGAGTTGGCCCTGCTGTTCAACGCGGAGTTCCTGGCCGCGAAACCGGTCAGGCTGAGCACCGTACGGATGAGCGGGTGGCGGCGGGAGTCCTTCTTCGCGGCGACCGGGCTGCCCTGGGTGCCGCCGAGTCCGAACGTGCCGACGCCGGACACGGCGCTCGCGTACGCCGGCACCTGCCTGTTCGAGGGCACCAACCTGTCCGAGGGGCGCGGGACGACCACGCCCTTCGAGGTGGTCGGCGCGGAGGGCGTGGACCGGCGCTGGGCGGAGGCGGCCCAGGAGCTCGGCCTGCCCGGGGTGTGGTTCCGGGAGGCCTACTTCACCCCGGCCTTCTCCAAGTTCACCGGAAAGGTGTGCGGCGGGGTCCGGCTGATCGTGCACGACCGGGCGGCCTTCGATCCGGTGCGGGCGGGCATCGGGCTGCTGGTGACCGCGAAGCGGACGTGGAGCGGCTTCGCGTGGCGCACGGACCACTGGATCGACCGGCTGACCGGAACGGACCGGGTCCGGAAGATGATCGACGCGGGGGCCGGGGTGGAGGAGATCGCGGGCGACTGGGAGGCCGGGCTGGAACGGTTCGCGGCGGTGCGGGGGCGGTACCTGCTGTATCCGTGAACTCCCGGGAATCCGCGCGAGTTCCCGGGAATGCGTGGGCACCGGGGGTGAGACCGGGTAAGAGCACCGGCAGGGTGCCGGACGGCACCGGAGAGACGGCGCGGAGGGGGCCTCATGTCGGATGCGACGGCGGTGGGCGGCGGGATCGGGGTCGGTCCGTACGCGGAGCTGACCTTCGATGCCGACGGGGACGTGGACCCGGGCAGCCAGGACGCGGTGAGCGCGCTGGAGGCGACCGACCTGCTGGTCTTCGCCCACGGCTGGAACAGCGACCGGGCGACCTCGACGCGGCTCTTCGACCGGTTCTACGCGCCGTTCCCGGGGCTGGTGGCGCCGGGGGTGCGGCTGGGATACGTGGGTGTCGTCTGGCCCTCGATCCGGTTCTCGGACGAGCCGATACCGGACTTCGACCCGCACGGCGCGCTCGCCGTGCCCGGCCACGGCACGGCCCTGGACCCCGCCACGCTGCGGGCCCTCGGGGAGTTCTGGCCGGGGCGGGTGGCGGAGCTGGACCGGGTCGCCGAACTGCTGGAGGAGCGGCCGGAGTCCCCCGCGGCGTTCACCGAATTCGGGGCGCTGGTCCGGGAGCTGGCGGGCCTGGACACGGTGGACGCCGTGGACGCGGTGGACGCGGTCGTCGTCGCCGGTGCGGCGGGCGCGGGAGGTGCGAGGGGCACCGCCGCCGTTCCTCCGGCCGCGCCCGCGGTGCCCGCCATCTTCACCGAGGACGTGCTGGAGGTGTGCCGGACCCTCACGGAGGGGCTCGCCGAGGCGGGCGGGCCGCCGGGGGGTGCCGCCGGGCCCGGTCTCGGCCTCGGCGGCGGCCTGCGCGCGCTGTGGAGCGGCGCCAAGGAGCTGCTGCGGCAGGCCACGTACTACCAGATGAAGAAGCGGGCCGGCGTCGTCGGCGAGCGCGGCCTCGGCCCGGTCCTGGCCGAACTGGCGGGCCGCCGCCCCGCCCTGCGCATCCACCTCATAGGCCACAGTTTCGGGGCCCGGGTGGTCTCCTACTCGCTGCGCGCCGTGCCGGACGGCGCCCGCTACGTGAAGTCCGCGACCCTGCTCCAAGGCGCCTTCTCCCACTACTCCTTCGCCGACCGGCTCCCCCACGACAAGAGCAGCGGCGGCACCCTGCGCGGCATGCAGCGCAAGGTCGACGGCCCGGTGGTCGCCTGCCACTCCCCGTACGACTCCGCCCTCAAGGTCTTCTATCCGCTGGCCTCCCGGATGGCAGGGGATTCGGCCGGTCTCCTCGGCCTGGACGAGCGGTGGGGCGCGATCGGGCACGACGGGGTGCAGGCGGTGACGGGCGCACCGCGGCTCACCCTCGACGCGGCCCTGCGCTCGGGGGTGCCGCAGGCCGGTTGCGTCAGTGTGGACACCGGGTCCGTGGTGCGCCGCGGGGGCCCGCCCTCGGGGGCGCACAGTGACATCTGCCACGAGGAGCTGGCCCGGCTCGTGGTTGCCGCGGGGCGCATGGGGCGCTGACTTCCGGCCATGTGCCACCCGCACGCCTCGACCGCCCCCGCATGCGCCCGCACCTGGCCGGGCATGTTGGGCACATCTCACGGTGCGTCGTCGTTCGACGTGGTACGACGACGCCCCCCGGTGCGGGCGTGGGCGCGACGGAGGTGAAGGTGTGATGGCGGGATTCCGAAGTCTGGCGTACCAGGTGCGGGACGCGCGCAACGATCGTGCCCTGCGGCGCCATTCGCTGCGCCGCTGCCTGGAGCGGTTCGCTCCGTACGGGCACCGGGCGACGTGGTGGCATCTGTGCGACCGGCACGGGATCGCCCCCGAGGACCGGGCGGCCGATCCGCAGCGGCTGGTGGCCGCGCTGGAGGAGCTGGAGGAGGCCCGGGCGGTCTGGCTGGAGTACGAGCGGCAGTTCGCGGAGCGGCGCCGCAGGGAGAAGTACCACGGGCTGCGCCGGCCCGAGTGGGCGTGGGGCGGCAGTGGGGACGCGGTGGTGCGGTGCGCCGATCCGGGGGTGCGGCCGGACGGGACGCTCGGCGAGGTGCTGCGTCGGCTGGTGGCGGCGCTGGAGTCGGAGCCGGGGACGGGGTGCCCGGTCTGCGGGGAGCAGGAGCTGCTCTGGCCCGCGCACGGGCCGGGGCACAGACGGGGGCCCCGTGCGGGGCATCGCGCCTGGGAGGGTGCCTGGGCCTGGGACGGCCCGGTGTGCGCGGGCTGCGGGATCGTCGTGCCGAGGCCGGCGCTGCTGGACGCGGTCTCGGTGGCGGACCCCGCTTCGGCGGGGGCGGCGTGAGCGGGCGGGGACGGGGGACGGCGGGATCGGATCCGGCGCGGGATTCGGCGACGGGTTCCGTGCCGGCTCCGGTGCTGGTGTCGCTGAACGGTGGGCGCGGCGGCGCCGACGGCGTGGCCGTGCCCCTGTCCCCGCCGGACCTGGTGGAGTCGGCTCTGGCGGCGGTGGCCGCAGGGGCCGGGGAGGTGCTGGTCCACCCGCGGACCCCGTGCGGCCGGGAGAGCCTGTCGCCCCGGGTGGTCGGGCCGCTGCTGGAGGCGATGCGGGGCGCGGGGGTCTTCGTACCGCTTTCGGTGTCCGCGGGAATCGGGGCCGAGCCGGATCCGGCGGGGCGGCTGGAGCGGGTCCGGTCGTGGACGGTGCTGCCGGACCGGGCGGTGGTGCATTTCGCGGAGCCGGGGGCCGAGGAGCTGGCTCAGGCCCTGCTGGCGCGGGGCGTGGCGGTGGACGCGGTGGTTCCGCTGGGCTCGGAGGGCGGAGCCGGGCCCGGCGCGGAGCCGGGGCCGGACGCGCTGGAGCGGTTCCTGGCCTGGCCCGTACGGGACCCCGGGCGGATCCGGCTCGCGGTGGAGCTCGCCGCCGCCGATCCGGCGCTGGTGGCGGGGCTGCGGTGGCTGCCGCCGGTGCCGCTGCTGCTGTTCGGGCGGGGAGCCGCCGCCTGGCCGGTGCTGCGGCTGGCCGCGCGGTGCGGTGCGGCCGTGCGGACCGGCGTGGGCGACGTACTGCACCTGCCGGACGGCCGTCCGGCGCGCTCGAACGCCCAGCTGGTGGCGGCGGCCCGGGAGATCTCCGCCGCCGCGGGGGCGGCTACAGCCGGGAGCCGGTGAGCTGTTCGCCGAAGACGTCGTCCGGGTTGGACAGGGCGCAGTTCTTCAGCGAGAGGCAGCCGCAGCCGATGCAGTCGGTCAGATGGTCGCGCAGCCGTGCCAGCTGGGTGATGCGGCGGTCGAGCTCGGTGCGCCAGGTCTCCGAAAGCCGGGCCCAGTCCTCGCGGTTGGGGGTGCGCTCCTCGGGGAGCTGGGCGAGTGCCTCGCGGATGGCGGCGAGCGGGATGCCGACGCGCTGGGCGGCGCGCACGAAGGCCACCCTGCGCAGTGCGTCGCGGCTGTAGCGGCGCTGGTTGCCGGTGGTGCGGCGGCTGCTGATGAGGCCCTTGGTCTCGTAGAAGTGCAGCGCGGAGACGGCCGCGCCGCTGCGGGCGGACAACTGGCCGACGGTGAGCTCGTGGACTTTCTCGGGAATCTGCGGCACGAGGCCGAGGGTAGTCGGCCGGTCCGACATTCGTTGACAGACGAGTCGTTGACAGATACATGCGGCCCCAGCATGCTGAGCAGCGCGCTGAGCAAGCGCTTATTCGCCCGAGAACGCCAGGGAGAGGGAGACGCATGGCCGAGCCGAGGATCTTCACGTCCGCCGAGGAGCTGCGCGCAGGGGTCGGGGAGCCGCTCGGTCCGAGCGGGTGGCTGGAGGTGGACCAGAAGCGGATCGACCTGTTCGCCGACGCCACCGGTGACCACCAGTGGATCCACGTGGACCCCGAGCGTGCCGCGGACGGGCCCTTCGGCTCCACCATCGCCCACGGCTATCTGACGCTGTCGCTGCTGCCGAGCCTGGTCCCCCAGATCATGCGGGTCGAGGGCATGAAGATGGGCATCAACTACGGCACGAACAAGGTGCGCTTCCCGGCGCCCGTGCCGGTCGGCTCGCGACTGCGCGCCACCGCCGTGATCACCGAGGTCACCGAGGCGGGCGGCGGCGTCCAGGTCACGGCGGCGGTCACCGTCGAGCGCGAGGGCGGCGACAAGCCGGTGTGCGTCGCGGAGTCGGTGTCCCGCTACTACTTCTGACCGGCCCGCGCACTACTTCCGGGGCGTACCGGAGCCGTCCGGGGCGGCTCCGACCATGCGCAGGACGAGGTCGGCGTAGAGCGCGCCGACCTCGTCGGGCGTCCGGCGGCCGGCCGCGTTGAACCAGCGGGCCACGTCGATGCACAGGGACAGGACGGCGAGGGTGGTGCCGGGGACGTCCGGAACGTGGAACTCCCCCGCCGCGACTCCTTCGGCGAGGATGCGGCGGACGGCGGCGTCGCTCCGCTGCCGCAGTTCCACGATCTCGCCGCGGTGCTCGGGGGCGAGGGCGTCGAGCTCGTACTGGACCACGCGGGCGGTGGTGTGGTGCGCGGCGTGCCACAGCACGAAGGACCGTACGGCGGCGTCGAGGCGTTCGGCGGCCGAGCCCGGTCCGCCCGCGGCGGTCTCCAGGATCTCCAGGGCCTTGTCGTGGCCGATCCGGCTGATCCGGTGGAGGAGCTCTTCCTTGGTCTTGTAGTGGATGTAGAGCGCGGCCGGGCTCATCCCGGCCCGCCCGGCGATGTCCCGCGTGGTGGTGGCGTGGTACCCGCGCTCCGCGAACGCTTCGACGGCGGCGACGAGCAGCCGCCGTGCGGCGTCGGGGGTGACCTCCGACCACGGCCGGTAGCCGCCGGTCGTCTCCTCCGCGCTGTCCATCGCTCGCTCACCCTCTTCGTCCTGTGGAAGGAACACCTTACCGGAGGGTGAGCAAGCGCTTAGCGACCTTCGGGACACGTGGCCGCCGCTCAGACCTTCGGCTGGAAGGGGTCGTAGTCGGCCATGATCTTCTCCATCCGGGCCTGGTCGACCCGGGTGACGATCTGGGTGAGCTCCTGGCGGTCCCGGATCACCTTGGCGAGGGTGAAGGCCGAGGTCGTGAGGTAGAGGACCGCGATGCCGAGGAAGGCGCGGACCCAGCCGTCCACCTGGAGGTGGTAGATCCCCAGGGCGACGGCACAGAGGGCGACGGCGAAGGAGGCGAGGGCCTGACCGTAGTACGCCGTCGAGTTGCGCTGCTTGACCGGTGTCTCGTTCATGGGCCCAGCATCGGGCGGCGCGGCCGCGCGCGCCTGCGCGCACGTACTCAAGTGCGTACTCAGGCCGGGCCCTCGGGCGGACGGGCCCGTACTCGGTACGGGCCCGGGCTCAGAAGGCGGAAACCCCGGTGCGGGCGCGGCCGATCAGCAGCTTCTGGATCTGGCTGGTGCCCTCGTACAAGGTCATCACGCGGGCGTCGCGCAGCAGTTTGCCCGCCGGGTACTCGTCGACGTAGCCGTAACCGCCGTGCACCTGGAGGGCATTGCTCGCGGCGCGCACGGCGGCCTCGGAAGCGAAGAGCTTCGCGGTGGAGGACTCGGTGGCGAAGGGCTGCCCGCGGTCGACGAGGTCGGCGACCCGCCAGGTGAGCAGCCGGGCGGCGTCCACGTCGACCGAGATGTCGGCGATCAGCTCCTGGACGAGCTGGTGGTGGGCGATGGGCTTGCCGAACTGCTCGCGCTGGGCGGCGTACGAGACGGCCGCGTCCAGCGCCGCCTGCGCGATGCCGACGCAGCCGGCGGCGACCGACATCCGCCCCTTGGCCAGGGCCGACATGGCCACGGAGAAGCCCTTGCCCTCGGGGCCGAGCATCGCGGAGGCGGGGACGCGGACGCCGTCGAGGACGAGTTCGGCGGTGGCCTGGCCGCGCAGGCCCAGCTTGCCGTGGATCTCGCGGCGGGTCAGTCCCGGGGAGTCGGCGGGGACGAGGAAGGCGGAGACCCCGCGGTGGCCGGGCTCGTCGTTGGTGCGGGCGAAGAGCAGGACCACGTCGGCCCAGGTGCCGTTGGTGATGAACATCTTGTTGCCGCTGACGACGTACGCGTCCCCCTCGCGCACGGCGCGGGTGGTGAGGCTGCCCGCGTCGGAGCCGGTGCCGGGCTCGGTCAGGCCGAAACAGCCGAGCGCCCGGCCGGAGCAGAGGCGGGGCAGCCAGGCGCGCTTCTGCTCCTCGGTCCCCCAGGCGGCGATGGTCTTGGCGACCAGGCCGAGGGAGACGGAGACGATGCCGCGCACGGCGGAGTCACCGCGGCCGAGTTCCTCGGTGACGAGGACGTAGGCGAGGTGGTCGCCACCGGAGCCGCCGTACTCCTCGGGGACGGTCAGGCCGAGGAAGCCGAGGTCGCCGAGCTTCTTGACGATGGCCCGGTCCACGCTCTCGGCGCGGTCCCATCCGGCGGCGTACGGGGCGATCTCGCGGTCGGTGAACTCGCGGGCGAGCCGGCGCACGGCTTCCTGTTCCTCGCTCAGCTCCAGATTCACCGGGCACCTCCGGGCGGTCCGGCGCGGTCGACCCGGAAGGGTTAACTAGCACCGGTAGTTTATGGCGGGCAGGCCCTACTATGTGGCGCATGGCCAGACCGCGCAAGCCCCTCCTCAGCCGGGACCTCATCGTCGGGGCGGCGGGCGCGCTGGTGGACGCGGAGGGACTGGAGGCGGTCTCGACGCGGCGGCTGGCCGCCGCGCTGGGGGTCAGCGGGCCGTCGCTGTACAACCACTTCCGCACGAAGGACGAGATCCTGGAGGCGGTCGCGGACGCGGTGAGCGCCCGTGTCGACTTGTCGATGTTCGAGCCGGGGGCGGGGCGTGACTGGCGGGGCGCCCTGCACGACTGGGCCCACTCGTACCGGGACGCGCTGTCCGACCACCCGAACATCGTGCCGGTGCTGGCGCGCGGCCCGGGCCGGCGGCCGGCGGGGCTGCGGGTGGCGGACGCGGTGTTCGGCGCGATGACGGCGGCCGGGTGGCCGCCGGCCCAGGCGACCCGGATCGGCGCGCTGATGCGGTACTTCATCCTGGGCTCGGCGGTGGCCTCGTTCGCCGGAGGTTTCGTGGACGACGAAGCCGCGTACGACCCGTCGGACTACCCCCACCTCGGTCAGGCCCACCTGCTGGCCGAGCGCCGGCGCGAGGTGGACGAAGGCGCGTTCGAGACGGGTCTGGCCGCCCTGCTGGACGGACTGGCCCTCCAGCACGAGGCGTTGACGGGTCGGACGACGGGCCGCTAGGCGTGGGAGGCCGACCGGCGCCGACGGGCGGCGGCCAGTAAGCGGCGGGCGGCGTCGGCGGGGGGGGCGGGCGGCGGTATGCGGCGGGCGGTCAGAACACGACGAGCGAGCGGCCGCCCTTGCCGGCCAGCATCGCCTCGAAGGCGGCGGGGATGCCGTCCAGGGTGATGCGGTCGGTGACCAGGGAGCCGAGGTCGAGGCGGCCGGCGCGGACGTGTTCGGCGATCAGCGGCAGATCGCGCGCCGGGTCGCTGTTGCCGTACACGCAGCCGGTGAGGGTGCGGGCGAAGTGGAAGATCTCCAGGGCGTGGAAGCCCACCTTCTGGTCCTTTCCGCCGATGCCGACGACCGTGGTGCGGCCTCCGCGGCGCGTGGAGTCCCAGGCCGCGCGGATGGACGCCGCCCGGCCCGCGCACTCGACGGCGACGTCGGCGCCCTGTCCGCCGGTGAGGGCGCGGATCTGCTTGGCGGTGGTGTCGGAGGCGAGCACGAACGCGGTGGCTCCGGCCGCCCGGGCCAGCTCCTCCTTGGCCGGGGAGACGTCGACGGCCACGATCGGGCCCGCTTCGGCGATGCGCGCGGCCTGGAGCGCGGCCAGGCCGACTCCGCCGACGCCGAAGACGGCGACGGACTCGCCCGGGCGCACCCGGGCGCTGTTGCGCACCGCGCCGTAGCCGGTCAGGACCGCGCAGCCGAGCAGGGCCGCCTCGACGAGCGGGATCCCGGCGGGCGCGGGCAGCACGCAGTGGGCGGCGACGACCGTCTCCTCGGCGAACGCGGCCACGTTCAGCCCCGGGTGCAGCGCCGTGCCCTCGGCGTCATGGGCGTAGACCGCCCCGACCCCGCTGAGCGCCTTGGCGCAGAGCCAGACCTCGCCGATCGAGCAGTGGTGGCACTCCCCGCAGGACGGGGACCAGTTGAGCACCACGCCGTCGCCGGGCGCGACGTGGGTGACGCCCTCGCCGACGGCCAGGACCGTCCCCGCACCCTCGTGGCCGAGGACGGCGGGGACGGGGACCGTCATGGTGCCGTCGGTGAGCGAGAGGTCGGAGTGGCAGACACCGGCCGCGGCGAGCCGCACCCGTACCTGGCCGGGGCCGGGATCGGGCAGGACGATCTCCCTAATCTCCAGCGGTGCTCCGACGGCGGGCAGGATGGCGGCGCGGACCATGGTCGTTTTCCGTCTCTCGGGCTCGGGAGTGCGGGGCGGTGGCTTGGTGCGGTTGATGCGGTGCGGTGCGGTGCGGTGCGGTGTGGTTCTGCGCTGTCGCTCAGAACTGCAGGGACTTGGTCTGGAGGTACTCGGCCAGACCGTGCGGGCCGAGCTCGCGGCCGACGCCCGACTGCTTGTAGCCGCCGAAGGGCGCGAGCGGGTTGAAGCGGCCGCCGTTGATGTCGACCTGGCCGGTGTCCATGCGGCGCGCGAAGGCGACCGCGGTCTCCTCGTCCGCCGCCCACACCGCGCCGCCCAGCCCGTAGACGGTGCCGTTCGCGATGCGCAGGGCCTCGTCCTGGTCCTCGTACGGGAGGATCGACAGCACCGGGCCGAAGATCTCCTCCTGCGCGATGGTCATGTCGGGGGTGACGTCGGCGAACACGGTCGGGGCGATGAAGTACCCGTGCTCGTGCGGCGCCTCGGGGCCGCCGGCGACGAGTCGGGCACCCTCCTCGACGCCCTTGGTGATGTACCCGCGCACCCGGTCGCGCTGCTTGGCGTTGACGACCGGGCCGAGGCGGGTGCCGGGGTCGAGGGGATCGCCGGAGGGGTACTTGGCGACGGCGGCGGCCGCGAGCGAGACGGCCTCCTCGTACTGGTCGCGATGGACGAGCATCCGCGTGAGCGCGTTGCAGCTCTGGCCGGAGTTGTTCATGACGTGGCCCACGCCCGCCGCGACGGCCTTGGCCAGGTCGGCCCCGGGCAGGATGACGTTGGCCGATTTGCCGCCGAGTTCGAGGGCGACGCGCTTGACGGCGGCGCCGGCCGTGGCGCCGATCTGCCTGCCGACCGCGGTCGAGCCGGTGAAGGAGACGAGGTCCACTCCCTCGTGCGCGGCCAGGGCCTGGCCGGCGACCGGGCCGGTCCCGGTCACCAGGTTGAACACGCCGGCCGGGATGCCCGCCTCGTGCACGGCTTCGGCGAAGAGCTGTGCGGTCAGCGGGGTGTCCTCGGCCGGCTTGAGGACGAGGGTGCAGCCGGCGGCGAGAGCGGGTGCCACCTTGGCAACGATCTGGTGCAGCGGGTAGTTCCAGGGGGTGATGGCCCCGACCACGCCCACCGGCTCCATCAGCACGGTGGAGTTGCCGATCTTCTCCTCGAAGGCGTAGGAGGCGCCCAGCTCCGCGAAGGAGGAGGACACCGCGATCGGCGCACCCACGTGGACCATCTCCGAGAAGCCCCGCGGGGAGCCGAGCTCGGCGGTGATGAGCTCGGCGAACTCGCCCTTGCGGGCGACCAGCACGTCGCGCAGCGCCCCGATCAGGGCGGCCCGCTCGGCCGGGGGCGTGGCGGCCCAGCCGGGGAAGGCCGCGCGAGCCGCGCGGACGGCCGCGTCCACGTCGTCGGCGTTTCCGGCCGGGACCCCGCCGATGACCTGCTCGTCGGCCGGGTTGACCACCTCGATCCGCTCGCGTCCGGCGGCGGGCCGCCATGCGCCGTCGATGTACATCCCGTCGTGGGCCTTCATGGCTTTCCTCCCGAGCGTGCACGAACGCGTGGACGCGTAGACCTGACTCGTTCGACCACCCTACAAACTACCGCCGGTAGTTTTCGGCCCGCCAGGGGTCCCGGGCTCAGATGATGCCGAAAAGCATCCCTGCCCCGAGGACGACGAGGGAGGTGAGGGCCGCCCATTTCACGGTGAAGCGGGTGTGGTCGCCGAACTCGACCTTGGCCATGCCGACGAGGACGTAGACGGCGGGAACCAGCGGACTGGACATGTGCAGGGCCTGTCCGACCAGCGCGGCGCGGGCGATTTCGAGCGGGGAGACCCCGTGCGCGGCACCGGCCTCGGCGAGGACCGGCAGGACGCCGAAGTAGAAGCCGTCGTTGGACATGAAGTAGGTGAGCGGCAGGCTGAGCAAGCCGGTGACCAGGGCCATGTGCGGGCCCATGCCCTCCGGGACGACGCCGACGAGCCAGTCGGCCATGTGCTTGACCATGCCGGTGCCGCTGAGGACGCCGGTGAACACGGCCGCGGCGAAGACCATGCCGGCGACGTTCAGGACGTTGTCGGCGTGGGCGGCGATCCGGGCCTTCTGGTCGGGCATGTGGGGGAAGTTGACGGTGAGGGCGAGGGCGGCACCGAGGAGGAAGAGCACCGGGATGGGCAGCAGTTCCATGATCATCGCGGCGAGGAGGGCGACGGTGAGGCTGGCGTTGAACCAGTAGAGGCGCGGGCGCAGCGTCGCGCGGCGGGGGTCGAGGCCCTGGAAGCCTTCCTCGTACGGGGCGGCGCCGGAGGCGGCACCGGGAGCCGGGTCGGCAGCGCAGTCCGCGGCGGGGTCGGAGCCGCCGCGGGGACGCCGGATCCGCCGGACCCGGACCCCGCCCCAGCCCCGGTCGCCGTCCCGGCGGCGGCCCCCGTGGCGGTGGCGACCAGCAGACGCTCCTCGGCGGGCTCCGCGGGCTCCCCGGCCGGCCGCTCCGCTTCGTCGCCCGGCATGGCCAGCGTCCCGATCCGGCGGCGCTCCTTGAGGCCGAGGACGTACGCGAGGCCGAACACGAACAGCAGTCCGACCGCGAGGGCGGGGATCATCGGGACGAAGATGTCGGAGGCGTCGACCTTGAGGGCGGTCGCGGCGCGGGCCGTGGGGCCGCCCCAGGGCAGGGTGTTCATCACGCCGTTGGCGGTCGCGGCGACGCCCGTCATGACCACCAGGCTGAGGCCGAGCCGCTTGTACAGCGGGTACATGGCCGAGACGGTGATCATGAAGGTGGTCGAGCCGTCGCCGTCGAGCGACACGATCGCGGCCAGGACCGCGGTGCCGACCACGACCCGCACCGGGTCCGCCTTGCAGAAGCGCAGGATGCCGCGCACGATCGGGTCGAACAGGCCGACGTCGATCATCACGCCGAAGTAGACGATGGCGAACATCAGCATGGCGGCGGTCGGCGCGAGTTTGCCGACCCCGTCGATGACGTAGTCGCCGAGATGGGCGCTCTTTCCTGCGAACACGCAGAACAGCGCGGGGATGAGGACGAGCGCCGCGATGGGCGACATTTTCTTCATCATGATCAGCACCAGGAAGGTGGCGATCATGGCGAAGCCGAGGAAGGTCAGCATGCAGGGAACGTAGGTGCCTCCCCGGCACGTCAACAAGACGTCAGGGCGTGAGCAATACGAGCAAAACCCCAGCTCAGGGCAGGGGTGTCAGTTCGACGGGGAAGCCGTTGAGCACCGCGGTGCCGGACAGCGGGTCCAGCAGGGAGCCGTCGAGAAGCTGGTTGACGTTGACTCCGGGCGCCGCGGAGGCGACGGAGAGCCGGGCCCCGTCGCGGTCGTGGCCCCAGCCGTGCGGGAGGCTGACGACCCCGGTGCGGACGGTGTCGGTGACCTCGACGGGGACCTCCAGGCTGCCGCCGTCGGCGGTGATCCTGGCCATGCCGCCCTCGGTGAGGCCGAGCCGGCCTGCGTCCTCGGGATGCACCTGGAGGGTGCAGCGGTTGGAACCTCCGGTGAGGGCCGGGACGTTGTGCAACCAGCTGTTGTTGGACCGCAGGTGGCGGCGGCCCACGAGCACCAGGGTGGCGGGGCGGTCGGCGAGCGCCGCGCGCAGCCTGGGGAGCTCGGCCGTGATCGGGTCCGGGAGCAGCTCGATCCTGCCGCTGCGCGTCCTCAGCACCTCGGGGAGCCTGGGCCGCAGCGGGCCCAGGTCGATGCCGTGCGGGTGCGCGAGCAGCCGATCCAGGCTGAGCCCTTCGGCGGCGGCGCCGCTCGCGGGCGCGTCCTCGGCCGCGCCCGGCCCCGCGCCGGGAGCGCCGCCGAGGCCGAACCGGTCTCCGTACGGGCCGAGTCGGAGCATCAGGTCGAGCCGGCGCTCGGGGCCGTCGTCCCCGGTGAGCAGGCCGGCCAGGCGCTGGGGGTCCTGCCCGTGCAGCGGGGAGCGCGGGTCGGCGGTCTCCTTGGCGAGGACGCCGTGGATGACCATCTCGTCGACCGCGGACGGGGCCGCGGAGCCGTACCGGCCGGAAACGGCCAGGACCAGACGGGCGTGGATCTCGCACTCGTCGAGCCGGTCCGCTTCGAGCGGGACGGCCGGCCGGCTGTAGCGGACCTGGTTGCGGATGGCGAAGCCGTTGAAGGCGAAGTCGTGGTGCGCGCTCTGCGAGGGCGGTGGCGGGGGCAGTACGACGTGCGCGTGGCGGGAGGTCTCGTTGAGGTAGGGGTCGATGCTGACCATGAAGTCGAGCCCGGCCAGGGCCGCGTCGAGGCGCCGGCCGTCGGGGGCGGACAGCACCGGGTTGGCGGCGATGGCGACCAGGGCCCGGATCCGCCCCTCCCCCGGCGTCTCGATCTCCTCGGCCAGGGCTGCGATGGGCAGTTCGCTCTTGGCCTCCGGGTGGCCGCTGACCCGGCTGAGCCAGCGGCCCAGGGCGAAGCCCTTGCCCGGCCCGGCGGGGCGCGGCCGGGGACCGGCGGCCGGGAGCGGGAAGAGGGCTCCCCCGGGCCGGTCGAGGTTGCCGGTGAGGATGTTCAGCACGTCGATCAGCCAGCTGGCCAGCGTGCCGTACTCGACGGTGCAGCTGCCGATCCGCCCGTAGACGGCGGCGGTGGGCGCCGCCGCGAGGGCACGGGCCAGATCGCGGATCTCGGCGGCCGTGAGGTCGCAGGCGGGGGCGACGGCCTCGGGAGTGAAACGCGCGAGGGCTTCGGCGAGTTCCCCGAGCCCCTCGGTGCGTTCCGCCAGGGCGCCGGGGGCGGCGAGCCGCTCCGCGAGGAGGGTGTGCGCGAGGGCGGCCAGCAGCAGGGCGTCGCTGCCGGGGCGGGGCGCGAGGTGGAGATCGGCCAGTTTCGCGGTGCGGGTGCGGCGCGGGTCGACGACGACCAGGGTGCCCCCGCGGGCGCGCAGCGCCTTGAGCCGGCCCGGGAAGTCGGGGGCGGTGCACAGGGATCCGTTGGACTCGACCGGGTTGGCGCCGAGGAGCAGGAGGAAGTCGGTCCGGTCGAGGTCGGGGACCGCGATGGCGAACGGGTCGCCGAAGAGGAGCCCGCTGGAGACGTGCTTGGGCATCTGGTCGAGGGTGCTGGCGGTGAAGAAGTTGCGGGTGCCGAGTGCTTTGAGCAGGAGCGGCGGGTACAGGTTGCCGGCCATCGTGTGCACGTTGGGGTTGCCGAGGACGACGCCGACCGACTGGGGCCCGCACTCCCGCACGAGGGCCGGGATCGCGGCGGCGACGGCCTCGTACGCCTCGTCCCACGTGGCCTCCCGGAGTCGGCCGTCGCGGCGGACGAGGGGGGTGCGCAGGCGGTCGGGGTCGGCGTCGAGCCCGCCGAAGGCCGCGCCCTTGGGGCAGATGAACCCGCGGCTGAAGACGTCTTCGCGGTCCCCGCGGGCGCCGGTGACGGTGGTGCCCTCGATGGTGAGGGTGAGGCCGCAGGTGGCTTCGCAGAGGGGGCAGATGCGCAGGGCGGTGCGGGGCATGGGCCCTCCAGGGGCGGCAGACGCGACACGAACACGGCGGCGAGCCGAGCATACCGACCGGTTGGCACGCGCGGGAGGGGTCTGCTGCCCGAGGACGGGCCGCTCGGCCCGCGGGCGCTGCGGAACGCGTCGGGGCAGCCGTCACCGCTCGCCGCCCGGCGGACGCAGTCAGTCCAGTACGCGGGCCAGGTACGCGTGCATCATGGCCCGGATCTCGGCCACGATGGCGGGGTCGCCCTCCGGATCGGCGCGGAAGGCCAGCTTCGTCAGCGCGTCGGTGGCCTCCACCGCGACCAGGACCGCCCGTTCCAGGGCGGGGTCCGGGGTCAGTCCGAGGTGGGCGGCGAGCAGTTCGGTGAGGCGTACGGCTACCAGCCCGTTGGGGTCGGCGGCCGGGCCCTCGGCCGGCGGCGCGGGCACCCCGAAGTCGACGAACGCGAAGCCGGGGACGGTCCGCTTCATGACGAGGTACTCGTCGAGCACGGCGTCCACGACCGACCTCCAGTCGCCGGCCGGGAGCGCGTCGAGCCGCTCCGCGATGGCGTCGGAGTACCGGTCCAGGTTGCGGTGGGCGAGGGCGATGGACATGGCCCGTTTGTTGCCGAAGAAGCGGTAGACCGAGCCGATGGGCACGCCGGCGCGCAGGGCGACGGCCCGGGTGCTGAGGTTCTCGTACCCGGTCTCGTCCAGGAGTTCGGCGCAGGCGTCGAGGATCCGGGCGAGCCGGTCGGCACTGCGCTGCTGGATCGGCGTCCGGCGCAGGGGGTGGGCGGGGGGCACGGGGTCCATCATGCCGCTCCTGGCTCCTCGGATCGGCAGCGGTCTCATTTCAGCAGGAGGCCGATGCCCCCGACCGTGTAAGTGATCATGAGCGCGAGCAGCGGCAGCTGGCCGGTGACGGCCCTGGCGGGTGGGAACAGGCGTACGGAGCGGTCGTGGGCGGCGATCACACCGAGTACGTGCCCGGTGACGACGGCGATGACCTGGAGGGCGGCGAGGCCGCCGGGGCCCAGTGGCGGCAAGGGTTCCGGGGCATTGTCAGTGCCGAGTGCGATGGTTACCGTGCGTGGTCCTTCGGCGACGAGGAGGGAGAAGTAATGGGCGACGAGATAGCCGAGCGCGATCGGCACGAGTGAGTGCGCGAAGGCGGTCAGCGGGCCGGGGTGCGGGCCGCAGACGAGGCGGGTGGCCGCCGCGCAGAGGCAGTACAGGGTGGCGATGAGGGCGATGGCGGTGAGCAGTCCGAGCGTGGCCGTGGGGGTGCGGCCGAGGGGGGAGGTCTGGAGGGTGTTGATCCACGAAGGGGTGTCGCAGTAGCCGTCGTAGGCGGTGGATCCGAGCAGGACGCAGACGGTGGCGACGAGTCCGGGCCGCTCGGGCGTCGCGTCGAGTCCGTGGAAGGGGTTGCGCAGGACCAGGCGGCCGTCGCTGCGGCGGCCGAGGGGGGAGAGCCGGGCCAGGAGGCAGGAGTACGCCTCGAAGGCGTCGGCGTCGGCGAACCAGCGCTCGCCGTAGTGGGCGGCGAACGCGAGGTGGACCGCGGCGTAGAGGACGAGGGCCGACAGGAGGGTGGTGGTGGATGCGGGGTCCGGAGCGGCGAGTTCGAGCCAGGTGAAGCCGAACAGTCCGGCGGCGGCGGGCCATTGCCCGAGCCGGGCGGGAAGGGGGGCGGGTGCGTGGTGCCGCAGGCGGGCGCGGGGCAGCCGGCGGCAGAGGCGGTGGAGGGTGCGGAGCGGGTTGAGCAGGCGCCAGACGGGGCCGAGGAGGAGGGAGGCGGGGACGAGTCCGACCCAGAGGAGGACGTAGACGGCGCCGGGGGCGGGGTTGCGCGCGGGGTCGTCGGGACCGAGGAGGAGGTGGAGCAGGACGGCGAGGGCGGCGGCGAGGCCGAGTCCGCGCAGGGCGGTACGGGTGGCCGGCGCGTCGGCCACCCGCTCCAGCCGGGCGGGCAGGGCGAGGCCTGACCGCTCGCCGCGGAAGCGGGAGGAGGACCAGAGGAGGCCGAGCGCGAGGAAGGAGAGGAACAGTGCGGCGAAGGCACCGGCGAAGGCGTAGAAGGGAGAGATCGGCAGATCGTGCTGGGAGCCGATCCCGTGCGCGAGCGTGGTGAGCGGACCGGCCGGACCAGGGACCACGCCCCGGCCCCCGCCACCACCGCCCGCGACGGGCCCGAGCCCGAGTGCGTCCGGGGTCACGACGGCCTGCCCGCCGCGGGGGCGCGTCCTGGTCCGGGCGGGGTCATCGGACGAGGAGCTGGATCAGGACGAGGTGGGACCCGTGGGTCTCGACCTCGAAGAGGCCCGTACGGTCGGCCGTCAGGACCAGGGTGGCCTCCTGGCCCGCCGGCAGGGCGAGTTCCCGGTCGTAGCCGTGGACGTGCAGGGTGTCGGCGCGGTCGCTCGTGACGCGCAGGGCCACGCGCTCCCCGCGCCGCAGCTCGGTGCGGCCCGGGGCGGGGGTGACCTTGCCGTCCCGGACGGTGAGGGTGACCGTGCGGTCGGCGGGGACCTGCGGCGTCGACTGCGGCGGTGACGCGGGCGCCGACTGCGGGGTGTGGCCGTGCCCTGCTTGGCCGGAGGTGGCGGCGGAGGCGGTGAGCGGGAGCGCGCTCTCGATCGGTTTGCCGGCGACGGCCCAGGCCGTGTGGTCGTCGGCGTAGAGGCGAACGGTCAAGGTGTGCGCGCCCTCGGGTACCTGGGCCGCCGGGAGGTGGAACCAGGGGCCGTACAGCCGGGCCAGTGTGCGGCCGTCGAGCTCCAGGTGCGCGTGGCCGGCGCCCGGGAGGGCGGCTCCGCCGGTGCTGTCGGGGGTGAAGCGGAAGTTCTCCACCGTCAGTTGGACGTTCCAGCCGTCCTCGGAGTCGGAACGGGCGGCAAGCCGTACCTCCGGCGCGCCCTCGGCCGGGATCTCGCGGAGCCGGTGGCCCGTCGGGTCCTGGGCGTCGAGCAGGGCGCCGGCGCTGCCGGTGGCCTGTTCGTGGCTGGTGCCGGGCTTG